>NZ_JBIARE010000002.1:0-190852 GCF_042889645.1 Streptomyces sp. NPDC002564
GTACCACCAGTACGAGGGCGGCCCGGCCGCACGGCGATGCACCGCACCAGACGCCGCGGCCTGTCCACGAAGATCGGAGAGACGCCCCCTAGGCCCTCCGGGCCGTTCTCAGGGGCGCGACAGGTGCAGCGCCTTCGGTTCCACCGGCTGGCCGGGGATCGACGCCAGGAACTCCGGCACCGCCTCGGTGGCCTCGGCCGCCACGGTCCGCGGCGACCGCGTGAGCACCACCACGCCGTACGCCGCCACCGCCGCGCCCGCCACGGCGAGCAGGATCCCGCCCGCCCCGCCCTGGAGCCGCTCGCCGAGCAGCGCCACGCCGATGACCGAGGCCGCCACCGGGTTGGCCAGCGTGACCACGGCGAGCGGCGCGCCCAGACCGCCCCGGTAGGCGGTCTGCGAGAGCAGCAGGCCACCGGCGGCGAACGCCGCGACCAGCACGGCGACGATCACCACCTGCGGGCTGAACGGCGGTCCCGAGCGGTCCGTGACGGCGACCGTCAGGGTCTGCGTGAGCGCCGAGGCGACGCCCGAGGCGAAGCCGGAGGCCGTCGCGTGCCGCAGACCGGGCCGGGTGCCCGGACGGGACAGGAGGCCGATGACCGCCATGGTCGACGCGGCCACCGTCAGCGCCTCCGGCACCGTCAGCGTGTCGTCGGGCGCCGGGCCCGACGCGGTCAGGAGCAGCGCCCCCAGTCCGATGAGCGTGAGTCCCGTCCCGCGCCACTCCAGGCGCGTGACCCGGCGGCCCGCGAGCCGCGCGCCGAGCGGCACGGCGGCGACCAGGGTCAGCGCGCCCAGCGGCTGGACCAGGGTGAGCGGCCCGTACTTCAGGGCCGCCACGTGCAGCAGAGCGGCGGCGGCGTTGAGGCCGACCGACGACCACCAGGTGCCGCTGGCCAGCATGGGCAGGACACCGCTCCGGCCCTCGGTGACCCGCGAGGCGAGCCGCTCCTGGGCGACCGCGGCGGCGGCGTACGCGGCGGCGGAGACGAGGGAGAGGGCGACGGCGAGCAGGGTGGCGTTCATCGGCCGGCTCCCGAGTGGATCAGTTCCCGCGCGGGCGCCGAGCGGCGCACGACCAGCGAGCGTCCCGGCTGCGGCAGGCGGATGACGGCGAGCGCGATGCCGAGCAGCGCGGTCGCGGCGAGCGCGTCGAGCCAGTAGTGGTTGGCGGTGCCGACGACCACGAGCAGGGTCAGCAGCGGGTGCAGCAGCCACAGCCAGCGCCACCGCGACGAGGTGGCGGCGATCAGGCCGACGGCGAGCATCAGCGCCCAGCCGAAGTGCAGGGACGGCATGGCCGCGAACTGGTTCGCCATGGTGTCGGTCGCGGGCTTCGCGGCGTACACCGAGGGCCCGTACACCTGCGCGGTGTCCACGAGGTGTGCGGCGTCCAGCATCCGGGGCGGAGCGAGCGGGAAGCCGAGGTGCAGCACGAGCGCCGCCGCGGTCAGCGCGGCGAGCACCCGGCGGGTCCAGACGTAGTGCCGGGGACGGCGCAGGTACAGCCAGACCAGGAACAGCAGGGTCGCCGGGAAGTGCACGGTCGCGTAGTAGGTGTTCGCGACGTGCACCAGGGTGTCGCTGCTGAGCAGGGCGTCCTGCACGGCGCCCTCGCCGGGCAGCCGCAGGGTGCGCTCGGTGTCCCACACGCGGTGCGCGTTGTGGAAGGCCTCGGCGGTGTGGCCGTTGGCGAGCTGCCTGCCGAATTTGTAGACGAGGAAAAGTCCTACGACGAGGAGGAGCTCGCGGACGAGGGGCGGTCGGGCAGAGGTGTCCGGCTTCCGGGCGGCGGTCGCGCCCGGCTCCCGGACTATGTCCGGCTCCCGTTCGGCAGGCTCGGTTCGGGATTCCATCCCCCGGCCCCTTTACGTGACGACTGGGTGGTGCGGTGCTGAGCGGGGAGGCGCCCCACTCATCGATACGCCAGTGTACCGATACGGAAGCGTACCGGTACACTGGCGTATCGAAGGGTGTCGATCGAGCCGTTGTCGACCGCCGTACCGAGGAGAAGAGCCATGACGTCGACGTCGAGCCGCTCGAAGATCACGCCCGAGCGTGAGCAGGAGTTCTACGACGCCGTCCTCGAGCAGCTCCGCGAGTGCGGGTACGACGCCCTGACCATGGAGGGCGTGGCCGCGAGCACCCGGTGCAGCAAGTCCACGCTCTACCGGCAGTGGAAGACCAAGCCCCAGTTCGTGGCCGCCGCGCTGCGCGCCAACCGCTGTGTGCGGTTCGCCGGCATCGACACCGGCACCCTCGCCGGTGACCTGCGCGAGGCGGCGCGGGCCGCGGGCGAGCAGTCGGGGCGGGACACCATGCTGGTCCAGGCGCTCAGCCACGCGGTCCTCCAGGACGAGGACCTGCAGCGCGCGCTGCGCGAGACGCTGGTCGAGCCGGAGCTGCAGGCCGTGGCGGCGATCATCCGCCGCGGCGTCGAGCGCGGCGAGATCCCCGAGGGGCACCCGGCGGTGGAGTTCCTTGCGGTCCAGCTCTTCGGCGTGCTGCGGGCCAGGCCGATCCTGGAGGGCGTCTACGCCGACGAGGAGTACCTGACCCGCTTCGTGGAGACCTGCGTGCTGCCCGCGCTGGGTCTCACCTGATCGTGGGCCCGGGTCTGTTGGATGACGTGACCCGGGCCCGCCCGCGCCGCACCGTGGGGACGGGGGCGGCGCGCACCCCCGGGCCGGACGGGGTTCCTCCTGAGCGGCGAGGAACCCCGCCCGGTCCGTCGCGTCCCGGACGCGCCGGGGCGGCCCACCGCGCCGCGCGGGTCACCCGCGGACGACCGGGTCCGCCGGCCGGGCCCCAGGGACCCTAGACGTCCTGGCCGTTGCCGCCGGGCTCGCCGACCGGACCGGACTTGATGCCCGCGGCGATCCGGTCCATGGACGAGGGCGACGGTGCCTCGTCGTTCACGTCGATGCCCATGCGGACGACGACGATCTTCGACTTGTCGGCGGGGGAGGGGAAGGCGAGCGACTCGACGTAGCCGTCGTCGCTCTTCTCCGTGACGGCCTTCCAGCGGACGTAATAGCCCTTCTGCCCCGCCACGGTGATGGACTTGGAGGCCAGCACCTTGTGCGAGGTGATTTTGCCGTAGGTCTTGCCGCCGTATCCCTCCTTGGCGTTCTTCTTGATGTCCGCCTTGGCGACCGCCTCCGGCGTCTTGGCGTCGATCTTCAGCTGCTCCGCGGACTGGGAGTAGGCGGAGCCGCGGGTGCACTGCTCCTCGGCGTTGCCGGGGCAGGGGATCGGCTCGGTCTGCACCCCGGCGCCGTACCGGGTGCTGCCGCCCTTCCAGCCGTCCGGCACGGGGATCTTGAGGCCGTTCACCAGGTCGTGGGCGAAGCCCGGGTCCTGCTCGGGCGCCTGCGGGCCCTCGGACTTGTCCGGAGTCCGGGGCGCCCGGGGCGAGTCGGGCGTGCCCGGCTCCTTCGGGCCGCCCGCCGACGGCTCCTTGGCCGCGGTGCCGCCGCCGTCCCCGTCGTCGTCGGAGGTCAGGGCGTACACGCCGCCGCCTATCCCGGCGAGCACGACGAGCACCACGCCGGCGGCTATCGCCACGCGCAGCCTGCGGCGCGGGGCGGGTGCCTGTCCGGGGTGGGCGGGGAAGGCGGGCTGCGTCGGATACGCCGCGGTGCCGGCGGCGGCGCGCACCTGGTCCGTCCACACGTTCCCGTCCCACCAGCGTTCGGTGGGAGGACCGCCGGCGGTCTGGCCGGGGTCGGGGTACCAGCCGGGGGGAGTCATCTGGGTCATGCCCGCCAGCGTATGAGCCCCGCGTGAAAGCCGGATGAGAGGGGCCCGCATCGGTGGCCGCGCTACCGGCCCCCGTGGCCATGGCCGTTGACCACCAGCCGCGCAGGCCCCACGCCTGACTCCGGCGGCTCGGGCCACACCGTGCCGCGTCGCCCCGGGGTGATCGACCCCAGCACGCTCGGGTGCCGGGCCCCGGTGCTCGTCGGGACGGTGCCGGGCAGGCCGTGCAGGGTCAGGAAGCCGAGGACCGCGAAGGCGTACGCCTCCTTCGCCGCGGAGGGCAGCCCGAGCTCGTCGGAGGTGCGCACGGGGACACCGCCCAACTCCGCCCGCAGGGCGGCCATCAGCGCGGGATTGCGGGTGCCGCCCCCCGAGGCGATCACTTCGGAGGCCCCCACGGAGCGCACGGCGTCGGCGACCGTACGGGCGGTCAGCCGGGTGAGGGTGGCGACGAGGTCCTCGGTGGGCAGTTTCTCGTGCCCCGCCAGGGCCGCCTGGAGATAGGGCAGATGGAAGAGTTCCTTGCCCGTCGTCTTGGGGGCCGGGAGCGCGTAGTAGGGCTCGGCGAGAAGCCGGGCCAGCAGGCCGTCGTCGACCCGGCCGCGGGCGGCGAGCTCCCCGTCCAGGTCGTAGCCGAGGCGCCCGTCCGTCGCCGCGCGCACCGCGGCGTCCACCAGGGCGTTGGCCGGGCCCGTGTCGAAGGCGGTGCCGTCGGCCGCGGTGATGTTGGCGATGCCGCCGAGGTTCAGCGCGGCGGGCGTGCCGGGGCGCCCGCGCAGCCACATCCGGTCCACCAGGCTCACCAGGGGCGCGCCCTGGCCGCCCGCCGCGATGTCGCGGGGCCGGAAGTCGGCGACCACCGGCAGGCCCGTCGCCTCGGCGATCCAGGCGGGCTGCCCGATCTGCAGGGTGCCGTGCACCTGCCCGTCCGCCACCCAGTGGTAGACGGTCTGCCCGTGCGAGGCGACCAGCTCGGCCTGCCCGTCGCACAGCTCACGGTCCGCCTCGACCGCGGCGGCGGCGAAGGCCCGGCCGATGCGGGTGTCCAGGCGGCAGACCTCGGCGAGCGTGGTCGCGGCGGGTGGCAGCGCGGCCGCGAGGTCCGCGCGCAGGCCCTCGTCGTACCCGCGGCTGATCAGCCCGAGCGGAGACAGCGTCAGTCGATCTCCGTCGAGGGTCAGATCGGCGGCTGCCGCGTCGATCGCGTCGTACGAGGTCCCTGACATGAGCCCGATCACGCGCACGTGGGGCCTCCTTCTCGGTCGGCTCACCAATTGCTTGATCATCGCATCCCGCGGCCCACGGGCGAATCGGGTTGGCGGAAAGCAGCACGGGGTGCGGTCGCCTTACGACGGCACGGTGCCGCACCGCACGCCGGTCCGCCACTCCCGCGCGCCGTCCGGCGCCCGCCGTCCCACGACGGCGGCGCGCGGCCGTAATCCGTCGGTGGCGGGCCGCGAAGGGGCGCCTGTGGCGCCGTCTCGTCCGGTGCGCGCCCGTGAGCCGCGCGTCTCGTGACGCGCACGCGTGGTCAGCCTTGCGACGCGCACGCGGGGTCAGGTGCCTCTCGTCAGGTGCCTCCCGTCAGGCGCCGCGGGTCACTCCCCGGTGGCGAGGGCCCGCCCCCGCCAGACCCCCGGGTCGCCCCATGCGCCGTGCAGCGCCCGCGCCTTGGTGAGCCACAGGGACAGGTCGAACTCCGCGGTGTAGCCGATCGCCCCGTGCAGTTGGAGTGCGGCGCGGGCCGCCCCGTACGCCGCCTCGGCCGCCGTCACCTTGGCCGCGGCGACATCCCCGGGCGCCATGGTCGTCGCGGCGCCGAACACCAGCGGGCGGGCGAACTCCAGACGGATCAGCACGTCCGCCAGGCGGTGCTTGACGGCCTGGAACGACCCGATCGGCGCCCCGAACTGGGTGCGCCGACGGACATACGCGACCGTCCTGTCGAGCAGCGCGAGGCCGACGCCGAGCGACTGGGCGGCCGTGGCGAGCGCCGCCCACCGGGCCGCGTGCCGGGCCGCCGCTGTCACCGCGGGTCCCGCGGCGAGCAACTCCCCGCCGGGCAGCGGCGCGGCGAGACGGCGCGCCGCGTCCAGCGACGTCCGCACGCGCGCGTGTCCGGGCGCCAGCCGCAGCTCGCCGTCCGTGACCGTCAGGATCAGGTCCGCCGCGTCCGCGTCGAGGGCCAGCGGTCCCGCGCCGGGCAGCTCCGCGGGCAGCGTCAGCGTCGCGCTCGCCGTGCCCGAGGCCAGGGAGGGCAGGAACCGTTTGGCCGGTTCCCGCTCCCCGTCCTCGGCGAGGCGGGCGAGGAGCGCCGCCGCGGCCACCGTCTCGACGACCGGTCCCGGCACCGCGTGCCGTCCCCACTCGACCAGGGCGACCGCCGTCTCCACGGGCAGCGGACCCACGCCCTCGAACTCCTCGGGGACCGCCAGCGCGAAGACTCCCGCGTCCGCGAGCCGCCTCCACAGCGCGCGCCCCGGCGCGTGATCGCCTGCGCCCCACGCGCGCGTGGCCGCCGCCGTACCGGCCGCCGTCAGCATCGCGTCCAGGGAACGGGTGAACGCCCGCTGCTCGTCGTCGAGGAGGAACCTCATCAGCGGCGTCCCTTCGGCAGGCCGAGCAGCCGCTCGGCGATGATGTCCCGCTGGATCTCGTTCGTTCCCGCGTAGATGGGCCCGGCGAGCGCGAAGACGTACCCCTCGGCCCAGTCCGGACCGTCCGCCGGGGTCCGGTCGGTCAGCTCGCCGTCCGGGCCGAGCAGATCGAGCGCGGTCTCGTGCAGCGCGATGTCGTACTCCGACCAGAAGACCTTGTTGAGGCTGGACTCGGCGCCGATCGTCTCGCCGGCCAGGAACCGCGAGGCGTTGGCCCAGGTGAACAGCGCGTAGGCCCGCGCGCCGATGACGGCGTCGGCGACCCGGTCGCGCAGGGCCGTGTCGGCCGGGTCGGCCCGCTCCCGCCACTGCCGGGCCAGCCGGTCCGCGGAGGCGAGGAAGCGGCCGGGGGAGCGCAGCGTCAGACCGCGTTCGTTGCCCGTGGTGGACATGGCGATGCGCCAGCCCTGGCCCGGCTCGCCGATGACGTCCTCGTCCGGCACGAACACGTCGTCCAGGAACAGTTCGGCGAAGGCGGGCCTGCCGTCGAGCCGCCCCACCGGGCGGACCGTGACTCCCTCGGCGTCCAGGGGAAACATCAGGTACGTCAGGCCGTGGTGCGGCTTGGCCCTGCCGCTCCCGCCATGTGCGCCGCTCCCTTCGTTTCCGCCGTTCCCGTCACCTGCTCCGCCCTCACCGCTCTCGCCGCCCTCCCCGGACGGTCCGCTGCGGAACAGCCCGAACGCGCGGTCGGCGAACGCGGCCCGCGACGACCACGTCTTCTGCCCGCTGAGCAGCCAACCGCCCTCCGTGCGCCGCGCGGTGGACCGCAGTGACGCCAGGTCGGAACCCGACTCGGGCTCGGACCACGCCTGCGCCCAGACGACCTCACCGGTCGCCATGGGCGGCAGCACCCGCGCGCGCTGCTCCGCGGTGCCGAAGTCGAAGAGGGTGGGCGCGAGGAGGTTGATGCCGTTCTGCGAGACGCGGCCCGGCGCGCCCGCCGCGTAGTACTCCTCCTCGAACACCAGCCACTTGACGAGGTCGACGCCCTGCCCGCCGTACTCCTCGGGCCAGGACACCACCGACCACCGGTCGGCCGCGAGCGTGCGCTCCCACGCGCGGTGGGCGGCGAAGCCCTCCTCGGTCTCCAGCGACGGCAGCGGCGCGGCCGGTACGTGCGCGGCCAGCCAGTCGCGCGCCCGCTGCCTGAACTCCCCTTCCCCGGCGGTGAAGTCGAGGTCCATCGGTGGCCCACCTGCCCTTCCCTAACAAGTGTTTGGTAGATTAGCCTGAAGGGAGTCCGCAGTCGAGAGCCCGCTTGCGGGACTCCATCCAGAACCGGGGGGCCGCCCATGGACGCACCCGCCTATGTGCCCGCGCACGACCTGCTCGCGGGGCGCACCGCCGTGATCACGGCGGCGGCCGGGGCAGGCATCGGCGGTGCCACCGCGCGCCGCTTCCTCGAGGAGGGCGCCCGCATCGTCGTCGGCGACGCCCACGCCCGGCGCACCAAGGAGTCGGTGGCCGCGCTCGCCGAGGAGTTCGGCGCCGACCGGATCGACGGCATCGCCTGCGACGTCACCGACGCGGCGCAGATCGAGGCGCTGTTCGACCTGGCGGAGCGGCGGCACGGCGGACTGGACATCGTCGTGAACAACGCCGGCCTGGGCGGCACCGCCGAGCTCACCGAGATGACCGACGAGCAGTGGGACAAGGTCATCGACGTCACGCTGAACGGCACCTTCCGCTCCACCCGCGCCGCCCTGCGCCGGATGCGTGCCGCGGGGCGCGGCGGCGTGATCGTGAACAACGCCTCGGTGCTCGGCTGGCGCGCCCAGGCCGGCCAGGCGCACTACGCCGCGGCGAAGGCGGGCGTCATGGCCCTCACGCGCTGCGCCGCGCTGGAGGCGGCCCCACACGCTGTCCGGGTCAACGCGGTCTCGCCCAGCCTCGCCATGCACCCCCACCTCGCCAAGGTCACCTCGCCCGAGCTCCTCGACCGGCTCACCGCCCGCGAGGCGTTCGGGCGGTACGCCGAGCCCTGGGAGATAGCCAACGTCATCGTGTTCCTGGCCAGCGGCTACTCCTCGTACATGACCGGGGAGACGGTCTCGGTCAGCAGCCAGCACGCCTAGGCGGAGAATGACCGTGTGTCGAACCCGAAACAGCCCACCAGTGGCCCCGAGCAGCGCACCGGCAAGAAGAAGGCCCAGGTGAGCCCCTCTCCCGAGCGGCGTCGTGAACTCCTCGGCATCGCCGCCGACGTCTTCGCCGAACAGGGGTACAACGCCACCACGGTCCGCAAGATCGCCGACGCCGCGGGCATGCTCGCGGGCAGCCTCTACTACCACTTCGACTCCAAGGAGTCGATGCTCGAGGAGATCCTCCGCACCTTCCTCACCGAGCTCTGGGACGGGTACGACGCCGTGCTCCGCGCCCAGCTCGGCCCCCGCGCGACCCTCGAAGCCCTCGTCACCGAGTCCTTCCGGGAGATCGACCGGCACCGCGCCGCCGTCGCGATCTACCAGAAGGAGTCCCGCCAGCTGGTCGCCCAGGAGCGCTTCCAGTACCTGGCGGACTCGCAGCAGCGCTTCGAGAAGGCCTGGCTCACCACGCTGGAGCGCGGCGTCGCGGAAGGCGTCTTCCGCGACGACCTGGACATCCGGCTCGCCTACCGCTTCGTGCGCGACACCGTCTGGGTCGCCGCGTCCTGGTACCGCCCCGGCGGCGGCCACAGCCCCGAGGAGATCGCCCGCCAGTACCTGTCGATGGTCCTGGACGGCATCTCCGTACGTCCCTGACGGGCGCGTCGTCGCACGCCGCCCCACGACCGAGGAGTACGCAGTCATGGCCGAGGCCTACATCGTCGAAGCGGTCCGCACCCCCGTCGGCAGGCGCAAGGGGGGCCTGTCCCGGGTCCACCCCGCCGACCTGGGCGCGCACGTCCTCAAGGCGCTGGTCGAGCGCACCGGCATCGACCCGGCCGCCGTGGAGGACGTCGTCTTCGGCTGCCTGGACACGGTCGGACCGCAGGCGGGCGACATCGCCCGCACCAGCTGGCTCGCGGCCGGACTGCCCGAAGAGGTGCCCGGCGTCACCATCGACCGGCAGTGTGGCTCGTCGCAGCAGGCCGTGCACTTCGCCGCCCAGGGCGTCCTGTCCGGCACCCAGGACCTCGTCGTCGCGGGCGGCACGCAGAACATGTCGATGATCCCGATCGCCTTCGCGTCCCGGCAGGCCGCCGAACCCCTCGGCCTCACCGAAGGCCCGTACGCGGGCAGCGAGGGCTGGCGGGCGCGCTACGGCGACCGGCCCGTGAACCAGTTCCACGGCGCCCAGTTGATCGCCGAGAAGTGGGGGATATCCCGCCGCGACATGGAGGAGTTCGCGCTCCGCTCGCACCGGCGGGCCGTCCGCGCCATCGACGAGGGGCGCTTCGACCGCGAACTGATCGCTTACGGGGACGTGACCGCGGACGAGGGCCCGCGCCGCGACACGACCCTGGAGAAGATGGCGGGCCTGAAGCCCGTCCTCGACGGCGGCACCATCACCGCCGCCTGCTCCTCCCAGGTGTCGGACGGCGCGGCCGCCCTGCTCCTCGCGAGCGAACGCGCCGTGCGGGAACACGGGTTGACGCCGCGCGCCCGCATCCACCACCTCTCCGTGCGCGGCGAGGACCCCATCCGCATGCTCTCCGCGCCGATCCCGGCCACCGCGTACGCCCTCGAGAAGACCGGCCTGCGCATGGACGACATCGACCTCGTCGAGATCAACGAGGCCTTCGCCCCCGTCGTCCTCGCCTGGCTCAAGGAGACCGGCACGGACCCGGACCGGGTCAACGTCAACGGCGGTGCGATCGCGCTCGGCCACCCCCTCGGCGCGACCGGCGTCAAACTGATGACGACGCTCCTGCACGAACTGGAGCGCACCGGCGGCCGGTTCGGCCTGCAGACCATGTGCGAGGGCGGCGGCCAGGCCAACGTGACCATCGTCGAACGCCTCTGAGCGCCCCGAAGACCCTCAGCGGCCGTCCCCGCCCGCCCACTTCCTCACTCCTTGCGGCAGTACCTGCGCCGACCCCGCACCATCGGGGCCCCGACCCGGCTAGTCTCGACTTCTGTACGTCGAATGAGCGACTCCGGGAGGTAGCGCGATGACGCAGGGACGGCCCGGAGGATCCGCCTGGGCCCCGCTGTGGGAGCGCGACGACGAACTCGCCGCGGCGGCCCTGGCCGTCGAGCAACTCTGCGCGGACTCGACGACCACCGGCGGCCTGATCGCCTTCAGCGGCGAGGCCGGCATCGGGAAGACCGCGCTCCTCGGCGAAGTGCGCCGCATCGCCGCCGGCCGGGCCACGGTCTGGTCCGCACGCGGCGGCGAGACGGTCACCTCCGTCCCCTTCAACGTGGTGCGTCAGCTCCTGCAGCCCGCCCTCGTCCACCTCACCCCCGACGAGGCCCGCGAGTACTTCGGCGACTGTTACGACATCGCAGGGCCCGCGCTCGGCATAGCCGAGCCCGGCGGGCGCCAGGCCGACCCGCAAGCGGTCTGTGACGGTCTCGTCGAGGCCGTCTCCCGGCTCGCCCGGCTGTACTGGCCGCTCGTCCTGCTCATCGACGACGCCCACTGGGCCGACCAGGAAACCCTGCACTGGCTGGCGGCCTTCGCCCAGCGCCTGGACGAACTGCCCGTCCTCGTCGTGGTCGCCCGCAGGCCCGGCGAGGCCGCCGGGGACAGCGCCCGCCACCTGACCGCGATCACCGACCGGGCCCGCTCCTTCACCACCCTGCGCGCCCTCACCCCGGACGCCGCCGCGGGCCTGACCCGCGCCACGCTCGGCGAGCACGCCGACGCCCCGTTCTGCCGCGAGGTCTGGGCCGTCACCGGCGGCAATCCGTACGAATCCGTCGAGCTCCTCGCCAAGGTGCAGGACAGCGACCTCGAACCGGTGGAGAACTCCGCCGACGGACTGCGCGCCCTCAACCGCACGGCCCGCGGCCGCGGCCTCGTCGCCCGCCTCGAAGGACTCGGCACCGACGCCACCCGCTTCGCCTGGGCCGCCGCCATCCTCGGCAGCGCGATCTCCCTCGACCTGGCCGCCACCCTCGCCGGGATGACACCCGAGACCGCCGAGCGCTGCGCGGAACGCCTGTGCACGGCGCGCATCCTGCTCAGCGGCGACGAAGGCCTCGAATTCGTCCACCCCCTGATCGCCAGCACGGTCTACCGCTCCATCCCGTCGGCCACCCGCACCGCCTTCCACGGTCAGGCCGCCTCCGTCGTCACCAACTCCGGCCTCGGCGCCGCTGCCGCCTCCCGGCACCTGCTCGAAGTCCACCCGGACGACGATCCCGAACTGGTCGAGCAACTGCGCCAGGCCGCCGCCGAACACCTCGCCGTCGGCGCGCCCGACGCGGCCCGCCGGTGCCTGGAGCGCGCCCTGCGGGAACCGCCGCTGCCCGAGATCCACGCGCGCGTGCTCTACGAACTGGGCTGCGCCACCCTGCTCACCTCACCCGTTACCACCATCGGGCACCTGCGCGAAGCCCTCTCCATGCGCGGCCTCGCCCAGGAACTGCGCGTCGACGCGGTCTGCCGCCTCTCGCAGGCGCTCGTCCACAACGACCAGCTCGAAGAGGGCCTGCGGGCCATCGCCGAAGAGGCGTCCCGGCTCGAACCCGGGCCCGACCGGCTGCGGCTGCAGGCCGTGCACTACATGTGGGAGGGCATCCACGCGGGCGAGGAGGACTCGCCGGGACGGTCGCGGCGGCTCGCCGATCTTGCCGGTCCGCTCACCGGCCGCGACAACTCCGAGCGCGCCCTGCTGATCCTGCGCGCCTTCGACGCCATGACGCGCGGCGAGAGCGCCGAACTGGTCGTCGAGCTCTGCGACCGCGCGCTGGTCAACGGGCGGCTCGCGCCGGGACTCGGCTGGACCGACACGGAGTGGAGCTTCGAACTCCGCCTGATGCTCGGCGGGTCGTACGCCTTCTCGGACCGGCTGGACCGCGCGGAAAGCCTGTTCACCGAGGCCGTACGCGCCTACGAGACGGCGGGCTGGAGCGGCGGACACCTCGCGCTCTCGCACGCCTTCCTCGGTTACGTGTACCGCAGGCGGGGCCGGCTGACCGATGCCGAGCGTTCGCTGCGGGAGAGCCTGCGCCTGGCCGACCGGGTGGGCCAGGGCCTGCCGATGCACTGGGAGGCGGCCAGCATGCTCATCGACACGCTGCTGGCCCGCGGCCACGTCGCGGAGGCGGGCGCCGTCGCCGACCAGTACGGTTTCGCGCCGCCCTCGGCCTCCACGATCTACGTCCCGGACGCGCCGTCGGTGCGCGGCAGGCTCCTGCTCGCCCTCGGCCGCACCGAGGAGGGGCTCGCCGAACTGGAGGCCACCGCGAAGGCGCTGACCGCACGCGGTCAGTACAACACCGTCCTCGCGCCGTGGGCCTACGACCTCGCCCGCGCGCTGGTCCACGAGGATCCCGCGCGGGCCGCGCACCTGGTCGCGGACGCCCGCAGGCAGGCCGAGCGGTTCGGCACGGACACCGCGATCGGCGAGGCCCTGCGGTGCGCGGCGGCCCTGGAGACCGGACCGCGCTCGGCCGCGCTGTACCGCCAGGCGGCCACGTACCTGGAGGCGTCGCCCTGCGCGTACGAACACGCGGTCGCCCGCGTCGAGTACGGCATCGCAGCCGACTCCGCGGCGGACCTGGAACGCGGCCTGACGCTGGCCCGCACCTGCGGCGCGGACGGCCTCGCCGACCGTGCCCTCGACCACCTCTCCCTCGTCCGCCGCTGACGCCCGGCGCGTGTGGGGAGGGCGCGGCCGGCGCACCCGTGCCGGACACCGGGCGGGGGACCCGGCATCCGGCACGCGCTCACGGGGACTTCAACCGGCCCATGACCTCCCCGGCCTCCACCACCACCCGCTCCACCAGCTCCGCGCAGGACGGCAGGTCCTCGATCAGGCCGGCTATCTGCCCCGAGGCCATCACCCCGGCCTCCGGACGCCCGTCCACCATCGCCGACTTGAGCATCATCGGCGTGTTCGCCGCGAGGAGCACCTGGCTCCACGTCAGGTCCTTGCCGTGCCGCATCGCGAGGCCGTCCCTGGCCATGGCGCGCCACCCCAGGCCGGAGATCCGGCGGAACGCCGCCGCGTGCCGCACCGCACGCGCCAGCGAGGCGGCCCGGCCCGACCGCTCCAGAGCGGCCACCAGGTCGGTGCGCAGCATCCGGTGCGGCAGCCCGTCCACGCGCGTGGTGACCGTGACGTCCTTGACGGAGGCCGCCAGATAGCGGGCCTTGACCGCGTCCGGCACCGTCGAGTCGGAGGTGAGCAGGAAACGCGTGCCCATCGCGATCCCCGCCGCCCCGTAGGCGAGCGCGGCGACCAGGCCGCGGCCGTCGTAGAACCCGCCCGCCGCGATCACGGGGATGTCCACCGCGTCGACGACCTGCGGGAGCAGCACGGTCGTCGCGACCTCGCCGGTGTGGCCGCCGCCCTCGCCGCCCTGGACGAGGACCGCGTCCGCGCCCCAGGCGGCGACCTTCTCGGCGTGCCGTCGCGCGCCGATCGAGGGGACGACCACCACGCCCGCGTCCTTGAGCTCGGCGATCAGCTCCTTGGACGGCGCCAGCGCGAACGACGCGACCCGCACGCCCTCCTCGACGATGATCCGGACCCGGTCCCGTGCGTCGCCCGCGTCGGCGCGCAGATTGACGCCGAACGGCGCGTCCGTACGGGACTTGACCTCGCGGACGGCCGTGCGCAACTGCTCGACGGTCATGGTCGCGGAGGCGAGGATGCCGAGCGCCCCCGCGTTCGCCGTCGCGGAGACCAGGCGGGGGCCCGCCACCCAGCCCATGCCGGTCTGCACGATCGGGTGCCGGACGCCGACCAGCGCGGTCAGCGGCGTGTCCAGCGTGGGCACTCCGGCGGGCGGCACCGGCGGCCCGCTCATGCGCGCACCTCGCGCTCCCGCAGACCGCGGGGGTCCACCACCTCCCGGATCAGCCGCAGCTCCTCGCCGGTCGGTTCGCGGGTGTACGGGACGTCGTCCGGCACGACGAGCGGGAAGCCGGTGGCCTCGCGGACCTGGTCGAGGGTGACGCCCGGGTGCAGGGACACCAGGCGCATCGCGTGGTCGGGCGTGGCGAAGTCGAGCACGGCCAGGTCGGAGACGACCCGGCGCAGGTCGTGGAAGCGGGTCGCGGAGGGGCCCGCGGCGGCCGCGCTGTCATAGCCGACGCCGCTGATCATGTCGACCTTCTCGACGAAGACGCGGGTCGAGTGGCGCGGGATCCAGTAACTCACCGGGTTGTTCAAAGTGTTCACGGGGGCGCCGCGCACGCCCAGGAGCTGACGCCGGGGGCGCTCCCAGCTCCCGATGCACGAGATGTTCTGGTTGCCGAAGCGGTCGATCTGGCTCGCGCCCATCATCACGTGCCGCCGCCCGCCCATCACCATCGTCAGGTGCCTCCGGTACGGCAGCCAGCCCTCGGTGACCGCCGACGCGGCGCCGACCGCGGGGACGTCACCGATGAGCAGGGCCTCGCCGTCGGTGAGGAGCAGCTCGGGGGAGAAGGTCAGTCGGGCCAGGCGCGCGGCGATCGACGGAACGGTGCCCATGGGGGAGGCGAGGATCTCGCCGCTGTCCCGCCAGGCCTCCGCACAGGCGATCACGCAGTATTCGGCGCGGGTGGTGCCCGGCCGGGCCGTCGTGGACCGTGCCGGGTCGGGCCGGGTCATCGCTGCTCCTTGTGCCAGGTCTGGACGGCCAGGTGGTAGTCCTGCTCGGTCCCGGTCAGGAAACGCTCGCGGAAGGCCTCCCAGGCCCGGGGGTCGGCGGCCGCCGTGGCGTACTCCTTCTGGAACGGCTCGTCGCGGCCGTAGTCGGGCACGCAGGAGGTGAAGTGCGCGCCCTTGGGTGTCTGGGTCACGCCCGTCACCGAGTGCCGGGAGACCAGCATCGTCTGGGGCGCGGCGTGGGCGGTGAGCTCGGCGGGGTCGACGATGCGCTCGCACGAGACGTACGCGGTGTCGGCGGCCTCGCAGAACAGGTCGTCGAAGTAGGGGTCGGGGCCCAGGTACTGGCCGTTCCCGTGGCGGTCGGCGCGGTTCAGGTGGACCAGCGCCGCGTCCATCCGCAGGGCGGGCACCGCGACGAGCTCCTCCCCGTCCTCGTAGGGCGAGGTGACCGTCCGCAGCTGGGGGTTGACCCGCAGGACGTCCGAGCCGAGCCCCGCCCGGATCGGCAGGAAGGGCAGCCGCTGCGCGCCCGCGGTCAGCCCCTGCATGAACATCGCCTCGTCCAGCTCGACGAGGTCGAAGGCGGCCCGCTCGCGTGCGGCCCTGAAGTGCGGCTCCAGGGGGATCGAGTCGAGCGTCGTGAACGCCGTGACCAGCGTGCGGATGCGGCCGGCGGCGGCGAGCAGCCCGACGTCCGGGCCGCCGTACGCGACGACGGTCAGGTCGGTGACGTCCGAGCGCAGCAGCGCGCGCACCAGCGCCATCGGCTTGCGGCGCGAGCCCCAGCCGCCGATGCCGAGCGTCATCCCGCTTCTCAGGCGCCCCACGATCTCGTCGGGCGTCATCCTCTTGTCGGTCCTCGTGCCGTCGGTCCTCGTGGCGGTCCCGCCGCTCATGCCCTGCCCCCTTCTCGCCGTGCGCCGTCCTGCGTCCCGAAGTCCTCACGGATGCGGTCGGCCAGGCCGCTGAGGTTCGCCTCGAAGGTGAAGCCCTGCTCGAAGCGGTAGCTGCGGTGCACGTCGACGGGATCGATTCCGTTGATCGCGGCCTTCGCGAAGCGCAGCAGCGTGCCGTCCTTGCGGGCGATCTCCCGCGCCAGCTCCAGCGCCGCCTCCGGCAGTTCCGCGCGCGGGACGACCCGCCACACCGAGCCGTGCGCGTGCAACTCGGCGGCGGTCGCGGTCCGTGAGGTGTAGTACAGGGCGCGCATCAGGTGCTGCGGGACGAGCCTGGCCAGGTGGGTGGCGGCACCGAGCGCACCCCGGTCCAGCTCGGGCAGGCCGAAGGTGGCGTCGTCGCTCGCCACGATCGCGTCCGCGTTGCCCACGAGGCCGATGCCGCCGCCCAGGCAGAAGCCGTGCACGGCGGCGACGACCGGGACCTCGCACTCGTACACCGCCGAGAAGGCGGCGTAGCACCCCCGGTTGGCGCCGATCAGCGCGGTGTGGCCGGGGTCGCGCTGCATCTCCTTGATGTCCACGCCCGCGTTGAATCCGCGCCCCCGGGCCGTCAGCACCACGCAGCGGACCTCCGGGTCGCGCCCGGCGGCGAGCAGGGCGTCCGCCAGGTCGTACCAGCCCTGCACAGGAAGGGCGTTGACCGGCGGGTGGTCGACGGTGACGACGGCCACGCCCCGGTCCGGGACGGAGGTGGAGACAGGCATCAGAGGATCCGCTACCTTTCAATCACACGCCTTCAACCAAACATTTGTTAGTTGGAAAGGTAGCAGCGATGACTGACACACGACAGGTGGTCGTCGTGACCGGCGGCACCCGGGGCGTCGGTGCCGGAATCGCCCGGAGCTTCCTCGCCGCGGGGGCGCGGGTCGTCGTCTGCGCGCGCAGGCCGCCGGACGCACCCGTCGAAGCGGCGGGCGGGAGCGCCGAGTTCAGGGCCCTGGACCTGCGGGACGCGGAGGCGGCCCGCGCCTTCTTCGCCGGGGTCGCGGCGGACCACGGCGCGGTCGACGCCCTCGTCAACAACGCGGGCGGCACCCCCTTCGGGCTGCTCGCCGAGTCGACGGCGGCCCGGCAGGCGAAGATCGTCGAACTGAACCTCCTCGCGCCGCTCTACGCCTCGCTCGCCGCCCACGAGGTGATGCGCACTCAGGAGACGGGCGGCAGCATCACGATGATCGGCAGCGTCAGCGGGTGCAGGCCCTCGCCCGGCAGCGGCGCGTACGGCGCCGCGAAGGCGGGCCTGGAGAACCTCGCCGCGACCATGGCCGTCGAATGGGCCCCGGCCGTCCGGGTCAACACCGTCGTCCTCGGCCTCGCCCGCACCGAGAGCGCCGCCCTGCACTACGGCGACGAGGAGGGCATCGCGCGGGTCGCCGCGACCGTCCCGCTCGGCCGCCTCGCCGACCCGTCCGACGTCGGCGACGCCTGCGTGTTCCTCGCCTCCGACCGCGCCCGGTACATCAGCGGCGCCGCGCTCCACCTGCACGGCGGCGGCGAGCGCCCCGCGTTCCTCGCCGCGGCGTCCGTCAACCACTGAACGCACCCGAGGAGTTCTGCCATGACGTCAGCTGCCAAGTCCGGTCTCTGCGAGGGCCGCGTCGTGATCGTCACCGGTGCGGGCCGGGGCCTGGGCAGGGCCCACGCGCGCGCGTACGCCGCCGAGGGCGCCCGCGTCGTCGTCAACGACCTCGGGGTGGGCCCCGACGGGTCGGGCGGCTCCGGCGGCCCCGCCCACGACGTCGTCGAGGAGATCCGCGGCGCGGGCGGCGACGCGGTCGCCCACGGCGGCGACATCGCGACGTCCGAGGGCGCCGCCTCCCTGGTGCGCGCCGCGCTCGACACGTACGGCCGTCTGGACACCCTGGTCAACAACGCGGGCTTCCTCCGTGACCGGATGCTGGTCAACCTGGAGGAGGACGACTGGGACGCGGTGATGCGCGTCCACCTCAAGGGGCATTTCCTGCCGCTGAAGCACGCGGGCGCGCACTGGCGTGCCGAGGCGAAGGCGGGCCGCGCCGTGCACGCGTGCGTGGTCAACACCAGCTCCGGGGCGGGCCTGCTGGGCAGCGTCGGTCAGGGCAACTACAGCGCCGCCAAGGCCGGCATCCTGGGCCTGACCATGGTCGCCGCCGCCGAACTGGGCTCCTACGGAGTGCGCGTGAACGCCATCGCCCCCGCCGCCCGCACCCGGATGACCGAGCAGACCTTCGCCGAGACGATGGCCGCCCCCGAGGACGGCGTGTTCGACGCGATGGCCCCGGAGAACGTGTCCCCGCTCGTCGTCTGGCTCGGCTCCCCGTCCTCCGCGGGCGTCACCGGCCGGGTCTTCGAGGCCGAGGCGGGCCGCCTCACGGTCATGGAGGGCTGGCGCCCCGGCCCGACGGCGGACAAGGGCGCGCGCTGGACCCCGGCGGAGGCCGGGGAGACGGCCCAGAAACTCCTGGCCGCCGCCGGGACGCCCCAGCCGGTGTACGGGGCGAGGTGACCGCGGCGCACGCCCACGGGCGGCGGGCACCGGTCTCCCCGGGCCTCTGATCAGGGCGCTGACCTGCCACGTTAGGGTGGATCATCCCTGAGTCCCGCCGAGGAGATCCCCCATGCCCGCGCGCACCGTCCTGATACTCCAGCACGTCGAGGTCGAGAAGCCCGGCCTGATCCTCGACGCGTTGGGCGGCAGCGGACTCGATGTCGACGTGCGGAACCTGTTCGAGCGCCCGGGGCGCGCGTTGCCGCCGGTGGCCGACCTCGCGGGGCTCGTCGTCATGGGCGGGCCCATGAACGCCGACGACGTGACGGGGTACCCGGAGCTGAAGCTGGAACGCGATCTGCTGGTCGACGCGCTGCGCGACGAGCTGCCGACGCTGGGTGTCTGCCTGGGGGCGCAACTCCTCGCCCGGGCCCAGGGACTGGCCGTCCGCCCGGGCGCCGAGCTCGGCCAGGGGAGCGAGGTCGGCTGGGCCGCGCTGCGGGACGTCGACCGCGACGACCCCGTGGTCGGCCCGCTCGCCGACGCGCCCGCCGTGCTGCACTGGCACGGCGACCGGATCGTGCCCGGGCCCGGCACCCGCGTCCTCGCCCGCACCGCCACCACCGACTGCCAGGCCTTCCGCGCGGGCCCCGCGGCCTGGGGGCTGCAGTTCCATCTGGAGGTCACGCCCGGCCTGCTGGACGACTGGCTCGCCGAGCCGTCCTTCGCCGCCGAGGCGACAGCCGCACACGGACCCGGCGCCGTGGAGCGGTTGCGGGCCGACGCCCGCGCCGTCGCCCCCACCCTGCGGCCCCTCGCCGAGCGGAGCCTCGCCCACCTGCGGTCCCTCTGCACGGCCCGCGCGGAGCTCTAGGCAGAGGACCGCGGACGAGACTCCGGGCCTTCGTCACGCAGGCCCACAAGGCAGGGCTCCGGGCCTCGTCACGCAGGCCCACAAGGCAGGGCTCCGGGCCCCGTCACGCAGGGACGCAGGCAGGGCTCCGGGCCCCGTCAACCCGGCTCCGAGGCCTCGTCCTCCGCCGCCAGGACCCGCTGGGCCACGGCGAACGCCGCGTTGGCCGCGGGAACCCCGCAGTAGACCGCGGTCTGCAGCAGCACCGCGCCGATCTCCTCGGGCGTGAGCCCGATGCGACGGGCGGCGCGGACATGCAGGGCCAGCTCGTCCAGGTGCCCGTGGGCGACCAGCGCGGTCATCGTGATCATGCTGCGCTCGCGGTGTGCCAGCGTCGGATCGGTCCAGATCTCGCCCCACGCGTAGCGGGCGATGAAGTCCTGGAAACGGGCCGTGAACGCCGTCGTGCGCGCCTGCGCGCGGTCCACGTGGGCGTCCCCGAGCACCGCGCGGCGCGCCGCCGTCCCGGCGCCGGGCAGGCCCGTGAAGTGGGCGCGCAGGAGGGCGGCGACGGCGTCGGGACGCTCAGCGGGCGCCAGGTGCGAGGCACCCGCGAGCTCCACGAGTGAGGCGCCCGGCACGCCGTCGGCGATCTCCCGCGCGTGGGCGGGCGGCGTCGCCGGGTCCTCGCGCCCGGCGACGACCAGTGTCGGCGCCGAGATCGAGGCCAGCGAATCCCGCAGGTCGCAGACGGCCAGCGCATCGCAGCACGCGGCGTACGCGGCGGGATCGGCCGCCCGCAGGTCCGCGACGAGCGCCTCCGCGGTGAACCCCGGCGTGAACCACCGCCCCGGCGCTGCCGCGGCGATCCCGGCGAGGCCCTCGCGGCGCGCCAGCGCGGCCCGCTCCCGCCACGGTCCCGCGCCCCCGAAGTGCGCCGACGAGCCGATCACCGCGAGCCGTGTCACCCGCTCGGGATGCCGGGCCGCGAGGTGCAGTCCGACCGCACCGCCGAGCGAGACCCCCGCGTACGCGAAGCGGTCGATGCCGAGGGCGTCGGCGAGCGCGAGGACGAGCCCGGCGAGATCGGCGACCGTCGCCCCCGGCCCGATCAGGTCGGCCGGGGACCGCCCGTGGCCGGGCAGGTCCCACCGTACGACCCGGTGGGCGGCGGCGAGTTCGGGCGCGACGGCGTCCCACAGGGCGGTGGAGGTGCCCAGGGAAGGGCCGAGGAGGAGCGGGGGCGCGGTGGCCGCCCCCTCCGTGGTGTGGTGCGGAAGGATCTCGTTCGGCTCGTGCGTCAACGTCGCTCCAGGGCGCGGTCGGTGAGGGCACCGGCGGCACCGGTGTAGTGAGCGGGGTCGGTGAGTTCGTCCAAGTCGACGGTGTCCTTGAGGGCGGGTTCCGCGGCGAGGACCTCCGCGAGCGACCGCCCCTGCGCACAGGCGCGCCGGGCCGCGTCGGCCAGGAGCTGCCGCGCGCGGGCCCGCCCGAGCAGGGACGCGAGCTCGGCGGCCAGCCGCTCGGAGACGATCGACCCGCCCGTCAGGCCGAGGTGTTCGCGCATCACCTCCGGGTGCGCGCGCAACCCCTCGGCGAGCTCCGCCGCGTCCCGCGCCGCGCCCCCGGCCAGCCGCAGCAGATCGCGCACGGTCTCCCACTCGGCGTGCCAGGCACCCGCGGGCCGCTCGTCCTCGGCGGTCAGCGCGCCGAAGAGGATCGCCGCGAGAGCGGGCGCGCGGCGCGCGGCGGCGGCGATCAGCGTGGCACGTACCGGGTTCGCCTTGTGCGGCATGGCGGACGAGCCGCCGCCCGCGCCCTCGGAGACCTCGCCGATCTCGGTGCGGGAGAGGACGAGGACGTCGGCCGCCGTCTTGCCGAGGGCGCCCGCGGTGACGGCCAGGGCGGCGCCGAGATCGGCGACGGGCGTACGCAGGGTGTGCCAGGGCAACGGCGGCGCGGCCAGGGACAGTTCCGCGGCGAAGGCCGACACCAGCGCCGCGGCGATCCCCCCGGCCCCGAGGTCCCTGCGGGGCCCGGGGGGCGCGTACGCGTCGAAGGCCGCCGACGTGCCAGCCGCGCCGCCCAGTTGCACGGGAAGGGCCGCCCGCACGCCCGCGACCCGGTCCCGCGCGTCGAGGGCCAGCGACCGCCATCCCGCCGCCTTGAGGCCGAAGGTGGTCGGCACCGCGTGCTGCGTGAGCGTGCGCCCCGGCATCACCGTGTCCCGGTGGACGCGGGCGAGGCGCGCCAACGCCCCCTCCACCCGGGCCAGATCCGCGAGGACCAGGTCCAGTGTCCGGGCGGACAGCAGCATCAGCGCCGAGTCCAGGATGTCCTGGCTCGTCGCGCCCCGGTGGACGTAGGGCGCCGCCGCCTCGGGCACCGCGGCCGTCAGCTCCGCCACCAGGGGGATCACCGGATTCCCGCCCTCGCGCGCGCGGAGCGCGATGTCCCGCGCGTCGAACCGGTCGACATCCGCGGCCGCTTCCGTCACCGCCGCCGCGGCCTCCCCGGGCGCGAGACCCACCGCCGCCTGCGCCCGGGCCAACGCGGCCTCGACGGCCAGCAGGGCCGCAAGGAAGGCGCGGTCGGAGGTCGCGTCGGCGGCGGCCGAGCCCGCCCACCCGGGCGCGAACAGGCCGCTCACGCCGAATCCGCCGGGAACTCCAGGAACACCGTCTCGTCCGCCCCCTGGAGGTGGACGTCGAACCGGTAGGTGCGCGGCGCCTCGCTCCGGGCGACGAGCGTGGCGCGCCGCTCCGCGTCCAGCCCGGCGAGCAGCGGGTCACCGGGCTCGTCCACCAGGTACGCGCGCGTGTACAGGTGGTGGAGCAGCCCGCGCGCGAACACGGCGAGCGAGACGTACGAGACGCCGCCCGGCGGCAGCGTCCGCACCGCCCAGTGGCCGTCCGCGTCGGTCGGCACCCGGCCGAACCCGGTGAACGCGACACCGTCGCGCCCCACCGGCCGCCCCGAGACGGGATCGCCGCGCAGCGACCCCGGCACCCCCGCGCGCGTGCCGTCCGGAGCGGGCTGCCAGGTCTCGATCAGCGCGTCGGGGACGGGTTTCCCCGCGCCGTCGAACACGTACCCGTGCAGGGTGATCGTGTCGGGGTGTCCGGTGGGCGCCACGTCGCCGCCGTGCGGGAAGGGCAGCGCGTACCCGTAGAAGGGGCCGACGGTCTGGGAGGGCGTGGGGGCGTGCATCAGTGCGGGGCGCCTTCCTCGAAGAGGGTGGCCGCCGGGCCGTCGAGGACGATGTCCCAGCGGTACCCGAGCGACCGCTCGGGGACGGACAGGCCGTGGTCGTAGGCACAGACGAGCCGTCGGCGCGCCGACTCGTCGGTCACCGAGCGGAGCACCGGGTCGTACGGGAGGAGCGGGTCGCCGGGGAAGTACATCTGCGTGACCAGGCGCTGGGCGAACGCCGTGCCGAAGAGCGAGAAGTGCAGGTGCGCGGGGCGCCAGGCGTTCACGTGATTGCGCCACGGGTAGGCGCCCGGCTTGATGGTGGTGAACGAGTACCCGCCGTCGTCGTCGGTCAGGCAGCGGCCGAAACCCGTGAAGTGGGGGTCCAAGGGCGCCGGGTGCCGGTCCAGTTGATGCGCGTACCGGCCCGAGGCGTTGGCCTGCCACAGCTCGACGAGCTGGCCGCGCACGGGCCGGCCCCACCGGTCCAGGACCCGGCCGCTCACCGTGATGCGCTCGCCCAGCGGCTCGCCCGCGTGGCCGCGTGTCAGGTCGCGGTCCGGCTCCGTGACGTCGGTGACGCCGAACGCGGGTCCGCTGAGCTCGACCGCCTCCGGGTCGCGCAGCGGGATCGAAGGCCGCTTCGGGTGCCGGTAGTGGCTGCTGCGGTAGGGCGGGTAGTCGCGCGGCGGATGGTGCGCGCCCCCCGACGCGCCCTGCGCCTTGGCGACCTCGGCGTCCAGGGCGTCCTGGCTGAGCCCGTCGGGCAAGGGCCCGGGCCGGGGTCGGGGCTGGGGCACGGGTGAGGCGGTGAGAGGCATCTCTGGTGGCTCCGTACGAGGAGGAGACGGGGGCGGGAGGGGAGCAGGGGGCGGGAGGGGCTGCGGCACGGGGTCGGCAGGAGGGGGCGTCACGGCCGGGTGCCCCTGTCCGGGAGGGGGGTGCCTCTTCGGGAGTACGAGGGGCGCGGTCTCATGCGACGGGTGCGCCCCGGGACCCGTGCCCGTCCCGTGGCGTGACGCCCGCCGTCGGTGTGAGGCCCGCCGTCGGTGTGAGGCCCGCAGTTTGCGCGCCGCCCGCAGTTGGCGTGACGCCGGTAGTCGGTGTGACGCCCGCCGTCGGTGTGAAGCCGTCGGGCACATGGATCTCCGCCGAGGTCTTCGCGGCGATCTCGGCGACGGTCACCCCGGGTGCCGTTTCCACCATTTCCAGGCCGTGCCCGGTCACCTCCAGGACGCACAGGTCCGTGACGATCCGGTCGACGCAGCCCCGGCCGGTCAGCGGCAGCGTGCACGCGTCGAGGATCTTCGCCGTGCCGTCCTTGGCGGTGTGCGTCATGACGACGACGACCGTGCGGGCGCCGTGCACGAGGTCCATCGCCCCGCCGATGCCGGTGATCATCCTGCCGGGGACGGACCAGTTGGCGAGGTCCCCGCGCGCGGAGACCTGCATCGCGCCCAGGACGGCGACGTCGATATGGCCGCCGCGGATCATTCCGAAGGACAGCGCCGAGTCGAAGAAGGAGGCACCGGGCAGCACGGTCACGGTCTCCTTGCCCGCGTTGACGAGGTCGGGGTCGACCTCGTCCTCCGTGGGGTAGGGGCCCACGCCGAGGATGCCGTTCTCCGACTCCAGGACGACCTCCACGCCCGGCGGCAGCTGGTCGGGGATCAGCGTGGGCAGGCCGATGCCGAGGTTCACGTACTGGCCGTCGCGGAGTTCGCGCGCTGCGCGGGCGGCCATCTCCTCGCGGGTCCAGGCCATCAGGCACCCACCGCCCCGTCCGTGGCATCCGCGGAGGCTGTCGCGGTCGGGGCGCCGGGGGACCGCGCGGGAGCGGAAACCCCGGACACCCCGGACACTCCGGATACCTCAGACATCCCGGACACCCCAGGCGCCCCGGATACACCAGACACCCCAGACGCCCCGGACACCCCGGACACCGTGCGTCGCTCGATGCGCTTGTCGGCGGCCTGCCCGGGCGTCAGGGCCACGACCCGCTGCACGAAGATGCCCGGCAGGTGCACCGCGTCCGGGTCGATGTCGCCCGGCTCCACCAGTTCCTCCACCTCCGCGACGGTCACCCGCCCGGCCATCGCCGCCGGCGGGTTGAAGTTGCGGGCGGAGCGGTGGAAGACCAGGTTGCCGTGCCGGTCGCCCCGGGCCGCGCGGACCAGCGCGAAATCGGTGCGGATGCCGCGCTCCAGGACGTAGGGGATGCCGTCGAACTCCCGCACCTCCTTGGCCGGGGACGCGACCGCGACCCCGCCCTGCCCGTCGTAGCGCCAGGGCAGCCCGCCGTCGGCGACCTGTGTGCCCACCCCGGCCGGGGTGAAGAACGCGGGGATGCCCGTGCCGCCCGCCCGCAGCCGCTCGGCGAGCGTGCCCTGCGGGATCATCTCGACCTCCAGCTCACCGGCCAGGTACTGGCGCGCGAACTCCTTGTTGGCGCCGATGTAGGACCCGGTCACCCGGGCGATGCGGCCCGCCGCGAGGAGCACCGCGAGGCCGGACTCCATGGCGCCGCAGTTGTTGGACACCACCCGCAGGCCCGAGACCCCCGAAGCGTGCAGCGCGTTCACCAGCACGGTCGGTACGCCGCTCAGGCCGAAGCCGCCGACCGCGACCGACGCCCCGTCGCACACGTCGGCCACCGCCTCTGCGGCGGAGGCCGTCACCTTGTCCATCCGCTCGTCCCCTCTCCTCCCCGCCCGGACGGCCGGACGGATTCCTCAGGGCACTGACTATTTCGGCGAGGATAGGAGCAGTCGAACTCCCGCACAAGACCTGGGGTGTTGATGGACGGCAGCGGGTATTGTTCCGTGCACGTACGAGACATGTTGGCCGGACGCGACGACGAGGACCGGTCGGGACACGACGAGCGGAGGACCCCATGGCCGCGGTGGACCTTGCCACCCACCCCGGGCATCTGGCCCGGCGCCTGCAGCAGGCGCACCACCTCCTGTGGACCACGATGGTGTCCGAGGAGATCACGTCACCGCAGTTCGCCGTCCTCAACGCCCTGGTCGCCGAACCCGGCCTGGACCAGCGCACCGTGGGGGAGCGGGTCGGCCTCGACCGGTCCACCATCGCCGAGGTCGTGGCCCGGCTGATCCGCAGGGAGCTGCTCGCCAAGGTGCGCGACGCGCGGGACGGCCGCCGCTGTCTGCTGCGTCCCACCGACGAGGGCCGGCGCGCCCACGGCAGGCTGACGGTGCGCACCGCCCGGATGAACCAGGTCCTCCTCGCGCCGCTCTCGACCGCGGAGCAGTCCGTCTTCCTCGACCTCATCCAGCGGGTCGCGGACGCGGCGGAGAGCTTGCGCGACCCGGCGGTCCCGCCCGCGCGGGCAGCCGCCGCACCCGTCGGCGAGACGCGGCGGGCAGCGGCGGCCGCCGCCGACTGACACGCCGCTCAGGCCTTCGCGTACACCACCCACACCTGCCCCTTGGCGAACGGCAGCAACTTGCCGTCCGGCGTGGTGAACTCCGTGCCGTCCTCCGGGGACGAGCGCTGCCAGCGCGCTGGGTACGCCCGCCCGTCCCTGAGCACGCTCGCCGACCCCCGCCCGACCGTCTCGGTGAACGGCGAGACGTTGCCCCCGCGGTCGTGGAAGCGGGAGGGGCGGACCTTCACGTACTGCACGACGACCGTCGACGCGGACAGTTCCTTGCCGGCGGACGTGCGTGCCCGCCGCCCGTCCATCGCGATCCGCCAACGCCCCTCGTACTCCACCCAGTCGAAGGTGAACCGGGCCGCGGGGAAGCGGACCGTGCGCCGGGTCTGCGGGGTGCCGCCGTCCGGGCGCGGCCCGAACCGGAATCCGGTGCTGTCCAGTGCGCCCGCGCTCGGGCCGGTCCTCAGCGCGCTCGGGCGCAGGAAGAGGTTGTGCGGCGCGACCTTGCCGCCGCCCCGGTAGTAGGCGCTGCCGGGCGCCTTGCCCGGCGGCAGGGCCCGCACCGGCGCGGCGGCGATCAGTGGCAGGAGCTTGGACTGTGCGCCGGAGAACGCGAGCGCGGGCCGGTCGAACTGGCGCAGGAGCTCCAGGTCCGTCTCGCGCGCGCTGCGCACGGGGCCGATCACCGGCGGCAGCCGGGACGCGTACACCGCCATCAGGCGGCTGAGGCCGGCCTCCACCTGCTCGACGTACACGACGTCCGCCGCGTCGAGGCCGGTCTGCGGGCGGGCCGGGCCGACGTTGTCGATCTTCACGGCGAGCACGCCGCCGCCCTCGTCCGACCCGGGCCGGTTCCCTGCCGTGCCGTCGGGCTCGATCGTGCAGCCGGACGCCAGGGCGGCGAGTGCGACTGCCACCGCCGCCCCGGCCCGTATGCGTGTACGCGTCCGCCGTGTCATGCGGATGTCCTACCCCGAACGCGCCCGGAGTCCTACCCCCTGGCGGAGGTCTTGCCCCGCGAGGCGCCCGGATCGCCCGCCGTCAGCCCAGATCGAGGGCGTTGCGCAGGCCGAGCCGGTAGCGGGTGCGGTCGTGGCGCTTGAGGACCTCGATCGCCGGGACGCGGTGCAGCGGCGTCACCGTGCACGGCTCGTGGTCCGAACCCGCCTGCTTGAGCAGGGCGTTGACCGCCTGCCGCGCCGACGCGTTGGCGCCCTCCATCGTGGCCAGGTCGATGTCCACCGAGACGTAGTCGCCGGACAGGAAGAAGTTCGGGATCTTCGTCGCCGCCGAGGGGCGGTTGTGGAAGGTGCCCACGGGGTGGATGAGGAGCTGGTCCTCGTTGGTGGGATGCGGTGTGCCGAGCCCGTCGACGCCGGGGTCGAGGAACCACGAGTGCAGCTTGCTGTCGCTGAGGACCGTCTTTCCCGTGTCGTTGAGGGCCGCCTTGAGCTGCGCCCACACCTCCTTGGCGACCTCGTCGCGGGTGCACTGCTTGGCCGTCTTGCCGTACAGGATCCCCGGCTTGTCCCATTCGGAGATGTCCACCGAGAGGCAGTCGACCGCGACGCCGTCGCCGTAGTCGGCGGGGAAGTTCCGCCCGGGCCAGTGCCCGGCCTGCGCGATGCCGGTCAGCGACCAGGGCGAGTCGATCAGGTTGAAGTGGCCCTTCACGACGGGCGGACGCTCCGTCAGATAGAACTGGATGCCGGTCATCCAGTCCGTCTCCAGTTTGTCGCAGCGCGCCAACTGCGGGTCGGCCGCCCGCATGTCCGCGCTCCACGTCCGGCGGGCGTGTTCCACCGGCATGGCCTGGACGTAGTGGTCGGCGACGATGTCACGGCGCACGCCGTCGGGGTCCTCCACGACGGTCTTGGTGACGCGCCCGCCGCCGAAGCCCAGCTCGCGCACGGTCCAGCCGATGCGGAACTCCACGCCCAGGGAGCGGAGATGGGCGACCCAGGGGTCGATCCACGCCTCGTTCGTCGGCGCGTTCAGGATCCGGTCGGGCGGGCCGTCCGCGCCCTGGCCGAGGGCATTGAGGACGAAGGCCTCACCGAGGGTCCCGACGGTGCGGGTGCTGGCCTCCTCGGCCTTCGTCGCCACGATGTTGCGGGTGACGCCGATGACGAGGATGCGCTGGTAGTCCTTGGACATCCGGTCCGCCCGGGTGAACTCCCACCAGGGGGTCGATTCCCAGTCGTCGTCGCGGCGTTCGTCGCAGCTGGTCAGGAAGACAAGGGCGCGGTTCACGAAGTACGCGGCCTCGTGGGCCGGCAGGTTGAACGCGGTGTCGAGCAGTCCTGCCAGCGCCCGCCGGATGTCGTCGAGCGTGAGCTTCTCCGGCTCGCTGCCCGGCCAGGGGATCGGCATCCGGATGTCCTCGCGGCCGGTGCGCGCGAACATCATCTCGCGGGGTGCGATCAGGTTGTCCCACACGCCGTTCGCGTTCCCGGGGAAGGGGATGCGGCGCATCGTGTCCGGCAGGTTGCGGTAGATGCCGGGGATGAAGCGGAAGCCGTGCTCGCCGGGCAGCGGCTTGCGGTTCCCCTTGGCGCTGTCCGGCACGTCCATGCTGCGGGCCTTGCCGCCGAGCGCCCTGCGTTCGTAGACGGTCACCGCGAAGCCGCGCTCGGCCAGCTCGTGCGCGGCGGTGAGGCCGGCGACGCCACCGCCGAGGACGGCCACGGACTGCGGCGCTCCCGGCGCGCCCGGTACGGCCGCCGCCGCGGGCAGCGCCCCCGCGCCCACGCCGAGCGCCGCCGCCCCGCCGACCGCCGCGGCCCCCGCCACGAACCCCCGCCGCGTCTGTCCCTCGGCACCACTGTGCCCCATGTCCCGCCCCCATTACCGCCGGTAACGTACGTGTCAGGCGCAGGAGCATACGGTCGCGTCCGGTGGGGTGGAAGGTACGCGGTGGCCGCGTCGAACATTGGCGTGATTGCGGTGGGCGGGGGTGCCGGAGGGGCGGGTGTGCCGGAAGGGCCAGGAGCCCTGGGCGCGGGGCGGGGCGTGCGTGCGGCCGGACGGGTGAGAGGGGGTTGTTGGGCGAGGGGTCGCCGGGGGCTGCCGGGTGGAGGTCGGCCGGGTGGGCCGTCCGTGGTGCGCCCCGCGACGGCGGTCAGGCGGGGGCGGAGGGGCCGAAGACGTCCGTCAGCGTGTGCCGGGCCGGCTGCTCCAACTGTGCGTACGTACAGCTCTGCGGCGTCCGGTCCGCGCGCCACCGGCGGAACGCGGCCGTGTGGCGGAAGCGCCGCCCGCCCTCCATGTGGTCGTAGGCCACCTCGCAGACCCGCTCGGGCCGCAGCGGCAGCCAGGACAGGTCCTTCTTGCCCGACCAGCGGCTCGGGGCGCCGGGCATCCGGGCCGTCTCGTGGGCGCTCTCGTCCGTCCAGGCGGCCCACGGGTGGCCGGCCGCGGACTCCATCCGCAGCGGTTCCAGCTCCTCCACGAGTTCCGCGCGGCGCTTCATCGAGAAGGCCGCGCACACGCCCACGTGCTGCAGGGCCCCCTCGTCGTCGTAGAGGCCGAGCAGCAGCGAACCGACGACGGGGCCGCTCTTGTGGAAGCGGTAGCCCGCGACCACGCAGTCCGCCGTGCGCTCGTGCTTGATCTTGAACATGAGACGTTCGTTCTGGCGGTAGGGCAGGTCCAGCGGCTTGGCGATGACGCCGTCCAGGCCCGCGCCCTCGAACCGCTCGAACCACACCCGCGCCTCCGCGGGGTCCGTGGTCGCCGGTGCCAGGTGCACCGGGGCCGTGACGCCCGCGAGCGCCTCCGTCAGGCGGGCGCGCCGCTCGGCGAGGCCCGTGGTGAGCAGTGCCTCGTCACCGAGTGCCAGCAGGTCGAAGGCCACGAACGAGGCGGGCGTGCGCTCGGCGAGCAGCGCGACGCGGGAGGCCGCGGGGTGGATGCGTTCCGTGAGCGCGTCGAAGTCCAGGTGGCCGTCCGTGGCGATGACGATCTCGCCGTCCACGACGCACCGCTCCGGCAGGCGCTCGCGCAGGGCCGCCACCAGCTCGGGAAAGTAGCGGGTCAGCGGCTTGCCGGTGCGGCTGCCCAGCTCGATCTCGTCGCCGTCGCGGAAGACGATCGCGCGGAAACCGTCCCACTTCGCCTCGTACTGCATGCCCGGCGGGATCTTCGCCACGGGCTTGGCGAGCATGGGCTTCACGGGCGGCATCACCGGCAGGTCCATGGTCCGATTCTGCGACGCGACGCGGCTTACCGCCTGGTGTGCGGCGAATGTCCCACGCGTCTAGCGTGGCAGGCATGGGTGCAGCCAAGGGCAAGAGCGCGGCCGTGCAGATCGACACGGGGGAGCGCGAGGTGCGGCTCTCCAGCCCGGACCGGGTCGTCTTTCCCGAGCGGGGCTTCACCAAGCGTGACGTCGCGGAGTACTTCCTGGCCGTGGGGCCCGGCATCCTGCGCGCGCTGCGTGACCGCCCCACGACCCTGCAGCGGTACCCCGAAGGGGCGGCGGCCGACTTCTTCTACCAGAAGCGCGTCCCGAAGAACCACCCCGACTGGATCCCCACCGCCACCATCGCCTTCCCCAGCGGCCGCACCGCCGACGAGATGTGCCCCACCGAGCTGGCGGCCGTCATCTGGGCGGTCCAGTACAACACCCTGACCTTCCACCCCTGGCCGGTGCGCGGCGCCGACCTCGACCACCCCGACGAACTCCGCATCGACCTCGACCCGCAGCCCGGCACCGACTACGCGGACGCCGTCCGGGCCGCCCTCGAACTCCGCTCGGTGCTCGACGAGTTCGGCGGCCTGGAAGGCTGGCCCAAGACGTCGGGCGGACGCGGACTGCACGTCTTCGTACCGATCGAACCGCGCTGGACCTTCACCCAGGTGCGCAGGGCCGCCATCGCCGTCGGGCGGGAGCTGGAACGCCGGATGCCCGATGCCGTCACGATCGCCTGGTGGAAGGAGGAGCGGGGCAAGCGGATCTTCGTGGACTACAACCAGACGGCCAGGGACCGCACGATCGCCTCCGCCTACTCGCTGCGCGCCGGGCCGCACGCCCCGGTCTCGGCGCCCCTGCGCTGGGACGAGGTCGAGGACGCCCGGCCCGAGGACTTCGACCTCGCCACCATGCCGACCCGCTTCGCCGAGGTCGGCGACCTCCACGCGGGCATGGACGACCGGGCCCACTCCCTGGAGGCGCTCCTGGCCCTGGCCGACAAGGACGAACGCGACCACGGCCTCGGCGACCTCCCGTACCCCCCGGAGTACCCCAAGATGCCGGGCGAGCCCAAACGCGTCCAGCCGAGCCGGGCGAGGCACGAGGAGCCCGCGGAACAGACAGGGCGCCCCCACCCCCGCAGGGGTGAGGGCGCCTGAAGAAGGGCCGCGGGTCCTCCCCTACAGCTCCTTGATACGGATGTCGCGGTACGACACCACGTCCGTCACGCCGTGGACCTGGAGTCCGAGGTAGCCGGACGCGAAGCGGCGGCCGTCCGTGCCCGGGTCGTCGCCGCGGGGCGGCGTGAAGTCCTGGCCGCCGACGTTGTCGAACTCGTTCAGCAGGACGCCGTTGCGGTAGATCGAGTAGTGCTGGTCCACCACACGGACCTCGTAGTCGTTCCACGTGCCCTTGGGGGTGACGCCCGCGCCCGCGAGCCCCACCCGGTCGAAGCCGTAGATCGACGCGGTCTTGTACATGTCGCCGTCGGGCCGGTCGTGGATCTGGATCTCATGGCCGTACTTGATGGCGACCCACTCCGGACGGGACTCCTCCGGGTGGTCGTGGACCTGCGGGAAGCGCACGAAGACACCGGCGTTGGTGTTGCCGTTGCCCGGCGCGTCGTCCCGCCACTGCAGCTTCAGCGAGAAGTCGCCGTACTTGCGCTTGGGGAACCACAGCATGCCCATGCCCTCGACCGAGGTGGAGCTGGTGATCGTGCCGTCGGCGTTCAGGCCGAACTTGCCGCCGCCCACCTGCTCCCAGCGGTCGAAGCTCTCCTTCGTGCCGTCGAGGAGCTTGGTGTAGCCCTCCGTCTGGCCGGGCTTGCCGATGCCGGACTGCTTGGCCGCGCGGTTGATCTTGTTGTACTCGCGCCGGTCGATCTCACCGTCCTTCAGGAGCTTGTCCGTCACGGTCTTGACGTGCTTGAGGAAGAGAGCGTGCGAGGACCAGTCCTTCTCGTCCTCGATCAGCTCGCCCACCCGGCACCGGTTGTTCGTGACGCGGTTCGGGATACCCGTGTCGACCGTGCCGACGAACACCGTCGACCGCTCGTCGTACTCGGGGCAGTTGGGTGCGGGCACGCCGCCGCCCTCGGCCACCGTGAAGGACGCGGTCTTCGCCGCGGACGCGTTGCCCGCCTTGTCGCTCGCCCGGTACGCCACGCTGTGCCGGCCCACCCGGTCCACGACGACCGGCGCCTCGTACGCCAGGTAGGGGCCGCCGTCCAGGGAGTACTCGACCTTGGCGACACCCGAGTCGGCGTCCGTGGCGGTGACCGTCACCTTCGCCTTCCCCAGGTAGGCGCCGTCCGAGTCCTTGGTGCCCTCGACCTTCGCCGAGGTCTCCGGCGGCGTCTTGTCCTGCACCGGCGGCGCGACCACGGTGAACTCGACGGACTTCTCGGCCGCCTGGTTGCCCGCCTTGTCCGACGCCCGGTAGCGGACCTTGTGCGCGCCCGTCTCGTGCACCATGACCGGCGCGGTGTACGCGGTCCAGGCGCCGTCGCCGATCGCGTACTCGATCTTGTTGACGCCGGAGCCGGTGTCGGACGCCGTCACCGTGACCGTCGCCATGCCGACGTACTGCCCCTGGTCGTTCTTCTCGCCGGACACCGTGGCCGACGTCTCCGGCGGCGTCTTGTCGTCCGTCGGCGGCGCGACCACCGTGAAGTCGACGGCCTTCTCGGCGGAGACGTTGCCCGCCTTGTCGGTGGCCCGGTAACGGATCTTGTGGGTGCCGACCTGGTCGACCACCACCGGCGCGGTGTACGGCTGCCACGCGCCGTCCGCCCCGACCGCGTACTCGACCTTGTCGACGCCCGACCCCTCGTCCGTCGCGGTCACCGCGACGGTGGCCGAACCGACGTACGCGCCGTCGGCGTTGGTCGTCCCCTCGACCTTCGCCGAGGCCACGGGCGCCGTGGTGTCCTCACCGCCGCCCTCGGTCACCACCAGGATGCCCTGCATCGCCCCGTGGCCCGGGATGGTGCAGTGGAAGCGGTAGCGGCCCGGGGTGAGCGTGACCTCGGCGGTGTGCTTGCCGGCCTGGTCGTCGTTGGGGTTCGCCATGATGTTGAGCGGCACGTCGTTGTTGTACTCGGGGTCCGACGTGTCGAACGTCAGCGTGTGCGGCATGCCCGTGGTGTTGCCGGTCGCCTCGCTGTTCTCGAAGACGATCGTCGTCGGGCCCGCCACCGCCGTGGTCGGCACCGACTTGTACTTGGTGATGTCGTTGTCGGCGGTCCAGGTCAGGGTCTGCGCCGCGGCCAGACCGGAGTTGTCGGTGCGTGCCGTGGCGGCCGTCGAGGTCAGCCCGAGCACCATGAGCAGCGACACGAACAGCGCCGCGTACAGTCTTCGCCGCCCGGACGCGGTGCGCGCCCGCCTGCCGGACGCGGTCCCGGATGTGCGCATCATCCCGCCTTCCTCGCGAGGTCCGCGGCGGCCGGGGTCGCCGCGCCGCCCTTGTACGTCACGCGCCACAGCGCCGACTTGGAGTCCGAGGTGAAGAAGCCGCGGCCGTAGTCGAGGACGTACAGCGAACCGTCCGGCGCGAACTTCCAGTCCATGAGGTTCTTGATGCCGTCGTTCCCGATCGGGATGATCTTCTTCAACGACTCGGCGTGCACCGGGAGTCCGCCGCTGCCCACCGTCTTCGGATCGGTGACCACCGCGTGCCGCGGCTGGTCGGAGTCGTAGAAGTCGCCGACGAACCACTTGCCGTCCCAGTACGCGGGCCACTTGTCGGCACTCGTGCTCGCCGCGTCGAAGCGGTACACCGGGCCGTTCATGGTGGCCTGGCCGCCGCCCTTCAGCCACGGCAGGAGCGTCTTCTGCTCCTCGGTCTTGTAGCTCGGCACGCCCTTGGCGTCGCGCGGGTAGTCCACGCCGCCGCCCTGCGGCGAGTACCAGATGTTGTTGGGCTCGGCCGGCGGGATGTTCACCAGGCCGTCGTTGTTGGGCGACTCGTTCTTGAGGTTCTTGCAGTCGTACCAGCCCAGCGGCTTCGTCGGGTCCGGCAGATTGCGGTCGCGGTAGGGCTGGTTGTTGCCCATGCAGTACGGCCAGCCGCGGTTGGAGGCGTGCGTGATCGCGGCGAACGTGTCGTACTTGGCCGGGCCCCACGTCGTCGAGGGCGCGCCCGCGTCCGGTCCGACCCACCCGGCGTACAGGGTGTCGGTCTTCTTGTCGATCGAGATGCGCGCCGGGTTGCGCACGCCCATCACGTAGATCTCGCCGCGCGTCTTGCCGCCGCCCTCGTCCTGCTCCTTGCCGGTGAAGAGGTTGCCCTGCGGGAGCGTGTACGTCCCGTCGGCCTCGGGGTGGATGCGCAGGATCTTGCCGTTGAGGTTGTTGGTGTTGCCCGCCGTGCGGCGCGCGTCGGCGAAGGAGACGCCCTTGAAGTTCGGCTGCGGGTTGTTGCCCGAGTAACCGTCGCTGAACTGCGAGGAGTTGTTGTCACCGGTCGCGATGTACAGGTTGTCCTTGGAGTCCCAGGCCATCCCGCCGCCCGCGTGGCAGCAGCTGTGGATCTGCACCGGCCACTTCAGGAGCACCTTCTCGCTGCCCAGGTCCAGCTTGCCGGTCGCCTGGTCGAGGGTGAAGCGGGAGACGTACCGCTCGGCCATGTGCGTCTCGCGGTTGATCTTCGCGTGCGGGGTGTAGTGCAGATACACCCACCCGTTCTGCGCGAACTTCGGGTCCAGCTCGATGCCGAGCAGGCCCTCCTCGACCTTGATGAGTTCGTCGCCGCCGCCCTTGTTCCCGAAGACCGTCAGGGCGCCCGCGAGGGTCGTCTTCCCGGTCCTGGGGTCGTAGACGTGGATCTCGCCCTTGCCCTTGCCGACATCGGGGTTGTTCCAGTCGGTGACGACCGGCTGCGAGGAGTCGGCGCCGCCGCGGCCGATGTAGAACACCCGCCCGTCGGGCGCCGTGACCATGCCGTGCGGCTCGCCGATCTGGTCGTTCTGGCCCGGCTGGTTGGGCCGGGTCAGGCGCTCCGCCTTGTAGTTGGCGGTGATCGTCGCCTTGCAGTCGGCCCGCGCGATGCGGGTGGTCCACAGCAGGGCGCCCCGCAGATGACTGCGGAAGTCCACTTCGTCGTACGAGTCCGCGGTGCCGCCCATGCCGGTGTAGAAGGACCGGCCGCCGTCGTAGTCGCGGCACCACGACACCGGGTGGTCCCAGCCGTTCTTGCCCTCGCCCGGCTGGTACGTCGACTCGCGGACGCGGGCGACCGTGTGGACGTCGCCCGAGGGGTTCTTCGTCCAGTTCAGCCACCGGTCGGGGCGCTTCCACTGGAGCGGCAGGTCCTTGGTGGCCGGATGCTCGCGGTCACCGACCTCGACGGTCGCCCGCTGCACGTTCGTCGGGCTCGCGTCGGCGGGCCGGGCGCCGATCAGGCCGGTGAACCACGTCGAGTACGGCTCGGCGCGGGCCGCGTCGTGGATGCCCAGGAAGCCGCCGCCGGCCTCCATGTAGGCCTCCAGACCCGCCTCCTGCTCGGCGTCGAGGACGTCGCCGCCGCCGGTCAGGAACGCCACGGCGTTGAACTTGCCGAGCTTCTTCTCGTCGGTGAAGACGCCCGCGTCGTCCGTCGCCTCGATGGTGAACCGCTGGGCGGCCGGGCCCGACTGGCCGATCTTCTCGATCGCCGCGATGCCCGCGTCGACGACCGGCGACTCGTCGCCGCCCGCCGCCGAGCCGTGGAACACCAGCACCTTCACCTTGGCCCCGCCCGGCGGCGAGGGCAGCGACATCGTTGTCAACGGCGGTTCCGGGTACGGCCGCGCGGAGGCGGCCTGCGCCGAGAGCGCGCCGGTGACCAGCGCCCCGGACAGCAGGGCGGCCGCCCAGGCCCGGCGGGAACGGATCGGTCTGCGTCGTGTTCTGGTCAACCCTCGTACAGCCAAGGGCCTTTGATGCGGTGTGCGCCGCATGAGTACACCCACCCCTCGTCGGTCACAGCAACAGGCGCCGACGAAGCTAGACCTCTTTTCGCAACTCGCCAATAGGTATCACCGCGATAGCACCAACTTTGTCCTGCGTGTGGATAAACAAAGATCCGGCCGATACCGTGTGGCCGTCCCCGGGGCATCCTGCGCCCCGTCAGTCTCCGTACCGCAGTGGGGAGTTCGTCATGGACCGGCCGAACCGACGGAATCTGGACAGACGCAGCTTCAACCGGCGGATGCTCGTGGGCGGCGCGGCCGCGGCCGCCGGGGTGACATCGTTGTCGGTCGCCGGCGCGCCCGACGCGAGCACGGCCGAGGCGCCGCCGAGGACCGCGCCCGCGGGCGGCGAGGTCAAGCGCATCAAGATGTACGCGGAGAAGCTCCCGGACGGGCAGATGGGCTACGGCCTGGAGAAGGGCAAGGCCTCGATCCCGGGTCCGCTCATCGAGCTCAACGAGGGCGACACCCTGCACATCGAGTTCGAGAACACCATGGACGTGGACGCCAGTCTGCACGTCCACGGCATGGACTACGAGATCTCCAGCGACGGCACCCGGCACACCAAGAGCCACGTCGAGCCGGGCGGCAAGCGCACCTACACCTGGCGCACGCACGCCCCCGGCCGCCGCAAGGACGGCACCTGGCGCCCCGGCACCGCGGGCTACTGGCACTACCACGACCACGTGGTCGGCACCGACCACGGCACCGGCGGCGTGCGCAAGGGGCTCTACGGGGCGCTCATCGTGCGGCGCAAGGGCGACCTGCTGCCGGACAAGACCTTCACCGTCGTCTTCAACGACATGACCATCAACAACAAGGCGGGCCACGACAGTCCGGCCTTCGAGGCGACCGTCGGCGACCGGGTGGAGTTCGTGTCGATCACGCACGGCGAGTACTACCACACGTTCCACGTGCACGGTCACCGCTGGGCGGACAACCGCACCGGCCTGCTGACCGGCCCCGACGACCCGAGCCAGATCCTCGACGACAAGATCACCGGACCTGGCGACTCGTTCGGCTTCCAGGTCATCGCGGGTGAGGGCGTGGGAGCCGGTGCCTGGATGTACCACTGCCATGTGCAGAGCCACTCCGACATGGGCATGGCCGGGCTCTTCCTGGTGAAGAAGGCGGACGGCACGATCCCGGACTACGAGCCGCACCATGGCGCGTCGGCGAAAAAGAGCGGCGGTTCCAAGAAGTCGGCCCCCAAGGACGGCGACGCGGGTGCGTCGCCCGAGAAGCCCGAGAAGCCCGAGAAGCCCGAGAATGAGGACGCGGCCGAGGGGCACGACCACCACTAGGGCGTGTTGCGAAAGTCCCGTCTGCCCGGCGGGCGCACGACGTCACTGTCGCAACACGCCCTGGGCGGACCCGTGCGGCCGCCGGGATCACCCCCGGCGGCCGCACGGGGAGTTGCCGCGCGGCGCCCGGCTCAGCCCCGTACCGCGCCTACCTGCTCCAAAAGTTCGGCGAGCATCTCGGCACGGTCGTCCGGGTCGGGGTAGCCGCGCGGCTCCACGTCCCGCTCCGCCCAGCCGGACGCCCGCAGCCGCTCCAGACGCTCCACGAGGCGCGGTCGGATGTCGTCGGGGATGCTGAAGTCGTCATCGATCAGGACCAGTTGGCAGGCCGCCAGGAACGGCCAGGGCACGTCGGGGGAGTCGAACTCGACGAGCAGCCGGTCGTACGCGTCCGGCGCGCCGTCCTCCAGCGCGTGCTGGAGCGTCGCGGCCCGGATCAGGGGCGAGGCCGAGCCGGCGTGGCGCGCCATGGCATCGGCGATGGTCCGGGTGCCGCGCTCCTCCTCGTCGCGGGCCATCCCTGCGAGTCTCTGGGCGGCGAACCCGCGGACCTCTTCGTCCACGTCGTGGTCGAGGATCCCGACGAGGGTGTCGACGGCGCGGATCTCGTCGGGAGTGCCGCGGGCCAGCAGGCCCATGCCCGACGCGGCGCACTTGCGGACGTCGGCGTCGGCGTGGCCCAGCGCGGTGCGGAACAGCTCCACCGGCCGCGTCTCCAGGGGCGAGAGGACGTGCAGCCTGCCGTAGCAGTCGAGGATCTGCTGCAGGACCATGGGCTCCCGCTCGCGTGCCACCAGATGGTCGAGGGCCTCGATGATGCCTCGGCGCCGCAGGATGTCGTCGCACAGGCACTGATGGTGCAGTGCCTCGACGCCCAGTGCCGCCCGGGCGTCGTCGTCGCTCGTGCAGAGCGCCAGTGTCTCGTCGAGCTGGATGCCGCGCAGGGCCCGGTCCGTCCACGCCTCCACGTCGGGTATCTCGGCCAGCGGCGCGATCAGGTCGAGGCGGTCGTCGCTGTCGGGCGGGAAGGCCAGCGCCCGTTCCAGTACCTCGCGCGTCTCCGCCCGTACCCGCTCGGCCTCCGCCGGCGGCAGCTGCCGGTTCCGGAGCAGTACGAGCGAGGCCAGCACCACCGCGAGGTCGAACGCCAGGTCGCGGGCGAAGAACCCCGGCGGCCCGAGACCGTCGAGGCCCTCGGCGGTCCAGCCGTGCGCCCGCAGGGACGTCAGGCGGGCCCGCATGTCGTCCTGAAGGTCCTCGCCGACCTCCTGCGGGCCGGGCGGGCCGCCGAGCCCGGCCACGAAGGCGGCCCACGCCCGCACGAAGCCCTCCGGGTCGTCCAGGTGCCGCGCGACGAGCCGTTCCGCGCGCCCGCGGACCTTTGCGTCGCGGCGCAGCGCGATGGCGAAGCCGTCCACCACGCCCTCGTCGAAGTCGTCCGTCCACGGTTCGCGCGCCACGGCCGACGCCAGCTCGCGCAGCGCCCACTCCAGGCCGGCCGCCTCCGCCGCCCGCGTCGCCGCCGCGGCGCGGACCGCCGCGTCGGGGGACCGCAGGGCGGCTGCCAACTCCTCGTGCAGCTCGGCCTGCTTGCGCTCTCTCCGCTTCGTGAACATGGAGTTCGTGACCTTCGTGAACATGGAGGCAGCCTAGGCCGTGTCCATACACCCCCGTCCGCCCCGCGATGCCCAACAGGCCCGGGGCGCGCGCCGGTCGCGGCGGGCCCGCCCTGCGGGCGGACGACGGGGCGGTCCGGATACGACCGAGGCATGCGACGGAAGGCACCGCACGCCCCGCGACGGGCCCCTCGGCCGCCCCCGCGAGGCCCCTCGCCGGGAGGGCTCCGTGGCCGATACGGGAAGATGCCTCCTGACACCGTCAGGGAGGAGTGACCGAAGGTGACCGAGGAACCGCGCCCCACCCTGGAGGCCGTGGCCGCCCGCGCCGGGGTCTCCAGAGCCACCGTGTCCCGTGTCGTCAACGGCGACCCTGGGGTACGGGAAGTGCTCGCGGAGAAGGTGCGGATCGCGGTCGACGAGCTCGGCTACGTGCCCAACCGCGCCGCCCGCAGCCTGGTCACCCGGCGCCACGACGCGGTCGCCGTGGTGATCGCCGAGCCGGAGAACAGGGTCTTCGCCGACCCGTTCTTCGCCCTCCAACTGCGCGGCATCAGCAAGGAACTGACGGCGCACGACATTCAGCTCGTCCTGCTGCTCACCGAGGGGCGGGACGACCACGAGCGGGTCGGCCGCTATCTCGCGGGCGGTCATGTGGACGGCGCGCTCGTCTTCTCGCTGCACCTGGACGACCCGCTGCCCGGCATCATCCGGCGCGCGGGGGTGCCGACCGTGTTCGGCGGGCGGCCCGGCTGGCCGCAGTTGGGCCCGGACGGGCCGGGCGCGGCGTACGTCGACTGCGACAACCGGGGCGGTGCGCGCGAGGCCGTGCGCCACCTGGTGGGACTCGGCCGCCGCCGCGTCGCGCACATCACCGGCGCCCTCGACCAGACCTCCGCGGTGGACCGGCTGGACGGCTTCCGTGACGTGCTGGGCGAGGTGGATCCGTCGCTGGTCGCCGAGGGCGACTTCACCCCGGCGGGCGGGGAGCGGGCGATGCGCGAGCTGCTGCGTCGCTGCCCGGAGGTGGACGGTGTCTTCGCCGCCAACGACCTCACGGCGTCCGGCGCCCTCCGGGTGCTGCGCGAGCACGGCAGGAGGGTGCCGGAGGACGTGGCGGTGGTCGGGTTCGACGACATGCTGCCGGTCGCCGAGCAGACCGATCCGCCGCTGACGACGGTCCGTCAGGACATCGAGGAGATGGGCCGGTTGATGGCCAGGATGCTCGTGCGCGACCGGGCGGGGGCGGATCCCGCCGCGGAGCCGGCCGGTGTGGTCCTGCCGACGTCCTTGGTGCGCAGGGCGTCGGCGTAACAGGTCTGGACCCTGCGGGACGTGTGCCACGGACGCGAGGTTCCGTATCAGCGATCGGTGGCGGGATATGCCGGAGGACAGAAGCGGAGCTGTCCGCGGGCGCGGGGCTCGAAGTGGCGTGCGGTGCGGCCCGGTCGGTGGCCGGCGCGGGCCGTCGCCGCTCACGTGGCGGTGGTCACCGCAGAGCCGGGGCGGCCGCTGCGACGGCGGGGCCGCGGTCGGAGCGCGCGCGGCGGAGGTCGCGTGCCGCCAGGGCGATCATCACGGCGGGGATGAGGACGTCGTTGGCCAGGATGCCGCCCGTGTTTCCGGCGGCGTGGTCGCCGTGGGCGACCCACTGGTGGACGTGCCCGATCGTCGCTCCCCACAGGAAGGCGGCGGCAGCGAGCCCGCTCGTGAGGCGTTCACGGGGTGATGCGGACGCGCCGCGGAAGCCCAGCAGGGCGAAGCCGAGGTTGGCGAAGGCGATCTCGAACTGGAACGGCGAGTGGGCGAAGCCGATGGCGTCGGCCATCCCGTCCGGGAACGCCAGGAACGAGAGCGTGATCCACAGACTGCCGATGCCGAGGGCGCCGACGGACCACCAGCGCTGCCAGATCTCCGCCGCGGGCCGGTCGGGGTGGCGTCGGCAGCTCAGGTGCGCCCCGAGGGCGGGCACCAGCATGAACAGGAGCGGGAACGTGGTCTGAACCGCATACGGGAGAGTGTCCATGCATCGAGTGTTGCATGGTTAATATTAACCTCGCAAGTATCCGATAGGGTGAGCTCATGGACGAAGGACTGGCAGAGCTTCTGTACCGCGTGGTCATGCTGATGGGGGAGGCGGCCCGGCGCCGCTCCGGCCCCGAGCAGCGCCTCTCCCCGAGCCAGTTGCGCCTGCTCGGCACCCTTGAGGAGATCCAGCCCGCCACCCAGCACCAGCTCGCCGAGGCGCTGGGCCTGTCCGACCCGGCCATCAGCCGCGCGCTGCGCCCGCTGGAGGCGGAGGGACACGTGACGATCAGCGTCGACCCCGCCCACCGGCGCCGGCGCCTGGTGTCCCTGACGCCGATGGGGCAGGCCACCTTCCTCGCCGAGGGGAAGCCCTTGGAGGAAGAGCTCCGCGCGGCCCTCCTGGCGGCCGGCTTCCCCTACGAGCGCTACCTGGCGGACACCCTCCGGCTCGCCGCCCTGCTGACACCCGCCGAAGGGCCTAGGACCCCACGCTCACCGTGAACCGTCGCGGGTTGCCGTCGTGTGCGGCGCCCGACACGTCCGGCTGCCCGTCGGGGCGCACGTCGTCGTACGGGAAGGCGTACCCGATGGGGGAGTTGGCGTGCACCACCCGGGACCAGTGGTTGGTGACCGCGCCCTTGTAGTAGTCGGCCGTGGTCGTGCCGTTGGGCTGCGAGGGGTGGGTGAGCATGATGCTCCGGTTGAAGCCCGCGGCGAGCCGGGCGAGCAGGCCCTTCTTGTCGTCCGGGTCATTCGGGTTGTTGGCGAACGGGCCGTGGTTGCAGGTGAAGACGTCCTTCGAGGTGGGCTTGGTGAAGGAGTGCCCGCCGTTGAACGTCAGGACGTCACCGCTGACGCGACCGGTGAAGACGCCCCGGCCGCCCTGGAGGTCGATCTTGAGGTCCGTGCCGCGGTACTTGTCCCACACCTGGTCGATGTAGCCGGTCCAGAGGTCGCGGAACGGCATCTGGTCGGGCCGGTCGAAGTACGGGGCCATGAGGTTCTGCGGCGAGATCACCCGCAGCACGCCGCCGTTGCCGCGGATCACCAGCTTGTCCCACGGCTGGCCGTCCTTCGCGGTCTGCGCCGCGAGGCCGGCGGCGATCCTGCCGACGGCGCCGTCCGGCAGCGGGGCGACGGTGTGCCTGCCGTCGCCCTCCAGGGTCAGGCCGATGGGCAGCGCGGTGACGAGGTCGACGTAGCTGATGTTGGCGTAGAGCTGCTGGGGGTTGAAGGTGAACTCGCAGAACGACCACGTACGCCCGTAGTTGGGGTCGGCGGGAGTGGCGAAGGCGGGCTCGACCAGGGCGGGGCCCGGGTTGAGGAAGAAGTCCAGCTTGTCGTCGCGGACGAAGTAGACGCGCGCGCCGTACATCTGGGGGAGCGTCAGCACCTTGGGGGCCGAACCCGCGGCGCCGAGCGGGATGGCGCAGTCGACGGGCAGCGGGGTCTGGGGCGCGGAGGGCGAGTCGGGGCGGTAGACGCCGCCGTCCGGCTTGAGCAGCACCCAGCGGCCGGTGCCCTGCTCGTGCCCGGTGACGTAGGCGCGCACCTGGCCGGGAAGCGACTTGTTCACCAGGGCCAGCTCGCAGGTCGTGGGCGCGGCCTGGGCGCCGGGGCTCAGCGCGCTGCCCCAGACGGGATAGCTGAGGGCGCCCGCGGCGACGGCGGTGGAGGTCAGGAACGTTCGACGCGATATCACGGAAGGTCTCCTGCACAAGGCTGTGGGGGGTGGTGGGGGGTGGTGCACCACTGTCCCGACGGGCGAATGCGGCGTCAAGAGTTGTGACTGAGAGCGCTCTCAAAAAACTTCTCCCTTCACGAAATGGCGAGATGAGGCCGTTCCGGACGAGGCCGTCACGGACGAAGCCGGGAGTGCGGGGGAGGGCGCGGGAGGGCGGCAGGTGGCCGCCCGGGCCGACGGGGCCGCCGTTGTCAGTGCCCAGTGCCAGACTCGGAAGGAGAGAAGCAAGATGCGACAAAGGAGTCGATCATGCTCAATGCTCGTTTCGTGACGGGGGCACCGGTCTGGGTGGACATGTGCGCCCCGGACCTCGCCGCTGTCAGCGGCTTCTACCGCGACCTGTTCGGCTGGGACCTCCGGCAGGGCGGCGCGGACGTGGGTGGCTACGGCCAGTACGGAATCTCCGGCAGGACCGCGGCGGGCGCGATGGCGATCCCGGCGGACGAGGCGCTGCCCTCCTGGACCCTCTATTTCCGCACGCCGGAGGCGGACGCCACGGTGAAGGCCGTGGAGCAGGCCGGCGGCAGCAGCCTCTTCGAGGCCGTGGACGTCCTCGACCTCGGCCGCATGGCGGGCCTCGCCGACTCCGCGGGCGTCCCGTTCGCCGTGTGGCAGCAGGGGCAGCTCAAGGGCCTCGATGTCCTGAACGAACCGGGCGGCCTGGTCTGGACCGAGCTGTACACCCCGGACGTCTCCGCGGCCCTGGGGTTCTACGGCTCCGTGTTCGGCTGGCAGGCCACCGAGACGTCCTTCCCCGGCGGCACGTACACGATGGTGCACCCCGCGGACGGCACACCGGACGACATGTTCGGCGGCGTGGTGCCCCTGGACAGCGACCCCTCGGAGACGGAGGCGTACTGGCTGCCGTACTTCCAGGTGGACGACTGCGACGCGGCGGTCGCCAGGGCCCGGGAAGGGGGCGGCACGGTGCGGATGGAGCCCCTCTCGATGGCGGGTGTCGGCCGCTTCGCCAAGCTCGCCGATCCGGCGGGCGCGCGCTTCGCGCTGCTTGAGCCGTCGCCTCCCGGCGAGCAGGGCGCGCCGTGACCGGCGGTTTCGCGCGGGCGCCCGGTGGGCAGCCCTCTGCGGGGCAGGCCGGCCGTGCGGAGCTCCGGCGGCCGGATATACGGGCGTTGATCGTTCGTTGATCGCTTGTTTCGCGCGGTGCGACAGCATCGGCGGCATGCAGATCGACATGACAGCCGAGCCCGGACTGGCCTGGCAGGAGCAGGCGCTGTGCGCCCAGACGGGAGCCGACTTCTTCTTCCCCGAGCCCGGCAGCTCGGTGCGTGAGGCGAAGGACATCTGCCGGATGTGTGAGATGCGCCCGGCTTGCCTGGAGTACGCGCTGAACAACGACGAGCGATTCGGCGTCTGGGGCGGCCTCTCCGAGAAGGAGCGGTACGCGCTCAGACGCGCATCCCGAGCCTGAGTCCCGGCCCGCGGGCTCCTCGGCATCTAGGACGATGCCCGACAGGAGCCCGCGGGCTTCCGGGCGTACGCGCGGGCCCACGACCTGTCAGGGCGCGGCGTGACCGGCCGCGCCCAGCTCCGCGACCTGGTCGACGGCGCGGTGGCGAGGGCCTGCCGCGGGACAGTGGCGACGGCCTGCCGCGGGACATGAGAACGCGCCCGGGACCCCTCCCGGGCGCGCCTTCGGTTCCCGCGGGTCAGGCGCCGCGCGCCGCCATCCGCGCCTTGCGGGCGGCGAGCCGCTCGTCGAACTTGGACGCCTCCGCGTCGAGGCCGCCCATGAAGAAGCCGAGCTCCTCCTGCGCCTTGCGGCCCTCGGGGCCGAGCCCGTCGATCTCCAGGACCTTCAGGAAGCGCAGCACGGGCTGCAGCACGTCGTCGTGGTGGATCCGCAGGTTGTAGACCTCGCCGATGGCCATCTGCGCGGCGGCCCGCTCGAAGCCGGGCATGCCGTGGCCGGGCATGCGGAAGTCGACGACGACGTCCCGCACGGACTGCATGGTGAGGTCGGGCGCGATCTCGAAGGCGGCCTTCAGGAGGTTCCGGTAGAAGACCATGTGGAGGTTCTCGTCGGTGGCGATGCGCGCCAGCATCCGGTCGCAGACCGGGTCGCCGGACTGGTGGCCGGTGTTGCGGTGCGAGATCCGGGTCGCGAGCTCCTGGAAGGCCACGTACGCGACCGAGTGCAGCATCGAGTGGCGGTTGTCCGACTCGAAGCCCTCGCTCATGTGGGCCATCCGGAAGCGCTCCAGCTCGTCCGGGTCGACGGCGCGGGAGGCCAGGAGGTAGTCGCGCATCACGATGCCGTGGCGGCCCTCCTCGGCGGTCCAGCGGTGCACCCAGGTGCCCCAGGCGCCGTCGCGGCCGAAGAGGGAGGCGATCTCGTGGTGGTAGCTGGGCAGGTTGTCCTCGGTGAGCAGGTTCACCACGAGGGCGATCCGCCCGATGTCGGTGACCGGGGACTGGCCCTTCTCCCACGCCTCGCCGTCCTCGAAGAGGCCGGGGAAGTTGCGCGCGTCCGAGAACGGGACGTACTCGTGGGGCATCCAGTCCTTGGCCACCTTGAGGTGGCGATTGAGTTCCTGCTCGACCACTTCCTCCAGCGCGTAGAGCAGCCGGGCGTCGGTCCAGCTGTCCGCGCTGCCGAGGTGGGGAGAGGTGATCGTCACGGGGGCTCCAGAAGGGGGACGGGAGTACTTACGAGCAGTGCGAGCGGTGCACTACCTACGGTGTCGTAGGTTACGTTGCCGTAGGTTAAACCCACCGTAAAGAGCCCGAGGACCAAGGTCCCACCCGTCTCGACCGGCGACTGTGGCCTCATCGCAGGTCAGGCGTACAGTTCGCGGAGCCGGACTGAGAGGCACGTCACACAGCCCTCGAGTTTCTCGAACTCGCTGATATCCACCAGAACCGGGTCGAATCCGAGGTCGGCGAGGAGGTCCGCGCTCTTCGGTGCGCTCGCCGCCATCAGCAGCCGCGACCCGCCGAGCAGCACCACGTGCGCCCCCGTCTCCTCCGGCACGGGCAGGAAGCGGGGGAAGAGGGACGCGCTGTCGACCAGCGGCTCGTACCCGAGGACGGTCCCGTCGGGCAGCGCCGTCACCGCGGACTTCAGATGGAGGACCGAGGCGACCGGTACGGCGACGACCCGCGCCCCCAGCGGCTCGAAGACGGCCCGCAGCTGGCGCACCCCCTCCGCGTTCGTCCGGCCGCCGCGCCCCACGTAGAGCGTGTCGCCGACCTTGAGGACGTCACCCCCTTCGAGGGTGCCGGGCTCCCACACCCAGTTGACCGAGCAGCCGAGCCGGGCCACCGCCTCCTCGGCGCCCGCCGTCTCGCCGCGCCGGGACTCGGCGCCCGGCCGGGCGATCAGGGCCACGTTGCGGAAGACGACCACCGCGTCCTCGACGAACACCGAGTCCGGGCAGTCGTCGGCCGGCGCCGCCTCGAAGGTCTCCCAGCCGTGCCGGTTCAGCGTGGCCGCGTACGCCTCCCACTGCCGCAGCGCGAGCCCCGTGTCGACCGGTGTGCGTTCCAGGTGGGTCACCAGGCCCTCGGCCAGGCGCGGGCTCGGACGGCGGATCAGGGCCTTCTGGCTGGGCACGGCCGGCTCTCCTCACGTGGGCGGGGCAGTGCCGCTCATCATGCAGCGCGCGGCCGTCCCCGGCCCAGAGCGCCTCGGAGGTGCTCGGCGGTGAACGACCCCTCGGCCGAGAGGAGTTGCGCGGGTGTTCCCTCGAAGACGATCCGCCCGCCGTGCTTGCCGGCGTCGGGTCCGAGGTCGATCACCCAGTCCGCGTGCTTGACGACGTCGAGGTTGTGCTCGACGACGAGCACGGTGTTGCCCGCGTCGACCAGCCGGTCGAGCAGCGCGAGCAGTCCGTCGACGTCCGCCATGTGCAGCCCGGTGGTCGGCTCGTCGAGCACGTAGGTCGTGCCGGTGCGGTGCAACTGCGTGGCCAGCTTGATGCGTTGGCGCTCGCCGCCGGACAAGGTGCTCAGCGGCTGGCCGAGCGTGAGGTAGGTCAGGCCCACGTCCCGCAGGGCGTGCAGGCGGCGGCGTACCGCCGGGTCGTCGAAGCGCTCGAAGAAGCCGAGGGCCTCCTCGGCCGTCATCTCCAGCACGTCCACCACGGTCCGGCCGTCCACGGTCAGCCGCAGCACGTCCTCCTTGAACCGCCGCCCCGCGCACTGCTCGCACGTCGTGGTCACCGGATCCATGAACGCGAGGTCGCTGAAGATGACCCCACGCCCCTGGCAGCGCTCGCACGCGCCGTGGGAGTTGAAGCTGAACAGGCTCGCCTTCGCGCCGGTCTCCCGGGCGAACAGCTTGCGCACGGTGTCCATGATCCCGAGGTACGTCGCCGGGGTGGAGCGGCCCGAGATGCCGATGGACGACTGGTCGACGACCACCGTGTCCGGGTGTGCCGCGGTGAACGCCTCCGACACCAGCGTGCTCTTGCCGGAGCCCGCGACCCCGGTGACCGCCGTCAGCACGCCGGTGGGGACGCGCACGCTCACGTTCTTGAGGTTGTGCAGGTCGGCGTCCTTGATCCAGTGGCCGCCGGTGGCCGTGCGCGGTCGCTCCTTGACGCCCGTGGCGCGGCGCAGGTGACGGCCGGTGAGGGTGTCGGCCCGGCGCAGCGCGTCGGGGGTGCCCTCGAAGACGACCAGACCGCCGTCGGTGCCGGCCGCCGGGCCCATGTCGACGACGTGGTCGGCGATCGCGATGACGTCCGGGTCGTGCTCGACGACGAGCACGGTGTTGCCCTTGTCGCGCAGGCGCAGCAGGAGGTCGCCGAGGCGCCCCACGTCGCGCGGGTGCAGCCCGACGCTCGGCTCGTCGAAGATGTACGTCATGCCGGTGAGGCTGGAGCCGAGGTGGCGCACCATCTTCAGCCGCTGGCCCTCGCCGCCGGAGAGCGTGGACGTCGCGCGGTCCAGACTCAGGTAGCCGAGGCCGATCGCCTCGATCCGTTCGAGGGCCGCCACCGCGGCTCCGGCGACCGGACCCGCCACCGCGTCGTCGATGCGGGACAACTCCCGGATGAGATCGGTGACTTCCATGCGGGTGCAGTCCGCGATGCCCAGGCCGTCGACGCGGGTGGCGAGCGCCGCCGCGTTGAGCCGGGCGCCGTCGCAGACCGGGCAGGTGTCCTCGTCGAGGAAGCCCTGCACCAGGTCGCGGGTCTTCTGGGAGAGCGCCGACAGGTCGCGGTTGAGGTAGAGCCGCTCGAAGCGGTCGGCGAGCCCCTCGTAGTCGATGGCGCGGGCACCGCCCGTGTTGTCGACGCTGACCTTGCTGGGCCGCTCGCCGCCGCGCAGCAGGAACTGCCGCTCGGCGGCGGTGAACGCGCCGACCGGCTTGTGCGTGTCCAGGTCGGTGGTGTTCGTGTACGTCTGGCCCTGCCAGGTCCCGGCGGCGAACGGCGGGAAGAGGATCGCGCCGTCCGCCAGGGACCTGGCCGGGTCGATGATGCGGTCGTAGTCGGGGCGCACGGTGTGGCCGAGGCCGTCGCACTCGGGGCACATGCCCGACGGGTCGTTGAACGAGTACGCCGCCGCCGGGCCCGCGCTCGGCGTGCCGTGCCGCGAGAAGAGCACGCGGATCACGGAGTAGATGTCGGTCATCGTGCCCACGGTGGAGCGGGAGTGGCCGCCGACCGGCTTCTGGTCGACGACGATCGCGGGGGAGAGGTCCTCGATCGCGTCCGCCTGCGGCCGCTCGTACTTGGGCAGCCGGTTGCGCACGAACCAGGTGAACGTCTCGTTCAGCTGGCGCTGCGACTCCACCGCGATCGTGTCGAAGACGACCGACGACTTCCCGGACCCGGAAACCCCCGTGAAGACCGTGAGCCTGCTCTTCGGGATGCGCAGGTTCACCGCACGGAGGTTGTTCTCCCGGGCTCCGTCGATGGTGATGTGCTGGTGCGTGTCCTGGTGCATGCTGTCGAAGCTAGGCGGAATACCCGACAGCCTCTGTCTTCTTTTCCTGGGTGATCTCCTTCAGTTCTCCGTCCAGGAGCAGCCACCGCGTGATGCCGATGGACTCCAGGAACGGCAGGTCGTGGCTGGCCACGATCAGCGCGCCCTCATAGGACTCCAGGGCCGCCGACAGCTGCCGCACGCTCGCCATGTCCAGGTTGTTCGTCGGCTCGTCGAGCATGAGCAGCTGCGGCGCGGGTTCCGCGAGCAGCAGCGCCGCGAGCGTCGCCCGGAACCGCTCGCCGCCCGACAGGGTCGCCGCCCGCTGGTCGGCCTTGGCGCCCTTGAACAGGAAGCGGGCCAGCCGCGCCCTGATCCGGTTGTTCGTCGCGCCGGGGGCGTACGCCGCCACGTTCTCGGCGACGGTCAGCCCGCCGTCCAGCACGTCCAGGCGCTGCGGCAGGAACCGCGTCGGCACGTGGGTCACCGCCTCGCCGGAGACGGGTGCGAGCTCCCCGGCGATCGTGCGCAGCAGCGTGGACTTGCCCGCGCCGTTGCGCCCGATCAGCGCGATCCGCTCGGGCCCGCGCAGCTCGAACTCGCCCTCCACGCGCGCGCCGTGGACCGGCACGAGCCGGCTCAGGGTGAGCACGGTGCGGCCCGGGTGGACCAGGGTGTGCGGCAGGTCGACGCGGATCTCGTCGTCGTCCCGCACCGCGTCGGCGGCCTCGTCCAGGCGCTCCTTGGCCTCGGTGAGCCGTTCCTCGTGCAGGATGCGGTGCTTGCCCGCCGACTCCTGCGCGGCCCGCTTGCGCGCGCCGATGAGGATCTTGGGCTGGCTCCTGCTGTCCTGGATCTTCTGGCCGTACCGTTTGCGGCGGGCCAACTTGACCTGGGCGTCGGCCAGATCGCGCTTCTGCTTGCGCAGATCGGTCTCGGCGACGCGCACCATGCGCTCCGCCGCCTCCTGCTCGACGGCGAGGGCTTCCTCGTACGCGCTGAAGTTCCCGCCGTACCAGTTGATCTCGCCGTCCCGCAGATCGGCGATCTGGTCGACCAGGTCGAGGAGCTCACGGTCGTGGCTGACTACGACGAGCACACCGGACCACGCCTCGACGGCGTCGTACAGGCGCCGGCGGGCGTACAGGTCGAGGTTGTTGGTCGGTTCGTCGAGCAGCAGCACGTCCGGGCGGCGCAGCAGCAGCGCGGCCAGGCGCAGCAGCACCGACTCGCCGCCGGAGACCTCGCCGGTGGTGCGGTCGAGGCCGATGTGGCCGAGCCCGAGCTGGTCGAGGGTGGCGCGGGCGCGCTCCTCGACGTCCCAGTCGTCGCCGACCGCGGTGAAGTGCTCCTCGCGCGCGTCGCCGCCCTCGATGGCGTGCAGCGCGGCGCGGGTCGCGGCGATGCCGAGCACCTCGTCGACGCGCAGCCCGGTGTCGAGGGTGGCGTTCTGCGGCAGGTGGCCGACCTCGCCGGCGACGCGCACCACGCCCTCGGTGGGCGTCAGCTCGCCGCCGATCAGCTTCAGGAGCGTCGACTTGCCGGAGCCGTTGGTGCCGATGAGCCCCGTTCTGCCGGGCCCGAAGGCGGCCTGGAGGCCGTCGAGGACCGCGGTGCCGTCGGCCCAGGCGAAGGAGAGTGAGGTGCAGCTGATGGAGGTGGGGACAGGAGACATACAGGCCTCGCGGTTGCGTGGGTCCGACATGGGGGCAACGCGTTCGAGACACCGCGGCGAAAAGGGGGCCGGAAAAGAGAAAAGGCCTGTGCCGGGGGTACGGGACGGCTCGTATGCCGAGGTCGCACAACGGCGTGCACGGCAGCGGGGCTGCGTGACGCGGTGTCTCATGACCTCAGACGAGCAACGTCCTACTCCTATCGACGGCAACAGAACCTCGTACACCGTAGGAGGGCCCCCGTGGCGTGTCAATGTTTTATCGCGAGGCCCCCGCGAGCCCCCGCGACACCGCACGACGACGAATCCGAGGAGGCGCCGTGCACCACGGAACGCTGTCCCTGCCCGCGAGGCTCTACCTGCTCGCCTGGCATCCCGACAAGAAGAGGTTCACCGGCGGCCCCGACCTGCACCTCGCGGTACGCGCCGCCGCGCTCGCCGAACTCGCCCTGCGCGGCGTCCTGGCCGAGTCGGACGGCATCGTCACCCCGGTCGTCGGCGCGCGCACCGGGGACACGGCACTGGACGCCCTGGCCGAGCTCGTCGAGCAGTCCAGGCCCCGCAAGTGGCGCGGCTGGATGACCCACCGCTCCCGCGGCACCCTCGCCGCGGTACGTGACCAGCTGACCGCCCACGGCTACCTCACGCAGGGGCGCAGGCGGGTCCTCGGCCTCTTTCCCGCGCGCCACTGGGAGCTGGAGCGCGAAGGCTACGCGGAGATCCTGCGGGCGGAGGCGCTCGCCGTGCTGCGCGGTCCGGCGCCGGTCCAGGAGGTCACGGAGAGCGACGCGGTGCTCGTCGTGTGCGCGGCCACCGGCAAGGTGCGGCCGTTCGCCACCGGGGCGGACCGCAGGCGGTACAAGGACCGGCTGGAGGCGCTGACCGACCGCGGCGGGGGCGCCTCGCCGGAGCTGCGGGTGCTGCTGCACGGCCTGCGCAAGGCGCTGGCATCGGCGGTCGCGGCGGCCGAGGCGGCGCGCTCGTCCGGGGGAGGGGGCGGCGGCTGAGCGCGGGGGCGTCGCCCGGGGAGCAGGCCGGGTCGGACGTCCGGAAAGAAGCCGAATCAGGAGGGAGCACAGCCCTGCCGCTCTGGGACCATCGGCACAGGGTGGGGCTCAGCAGGCGTCGCGCATCAGCTCGGCGAGGTCCTCGTCCAGGTCGACGTGGCGGGACTCCTGGCCGACCGGCACCAGCGTCGTGGTGCGGTGCAGGAAACTGCGCAGCTCCCCGGTGCGGATGTGGACGATCGCGGTGCCCTCGGGCGCGTGGAACTCCACGACGGTGCGGTCGAAGCCGTACGGACGCACCCGCACGTCCCCGTCGCCCGCCGCGTGCTCGACGCCGTCGGTGAGGAGCTCGCGGGCGAAGGTCCAGTAGACCTCGATGCCCTCCAGGGTCGCGGGCGCGGGGAAGCTCATCCGCACGGCGAACGGGTCGCGCCGGTCGTAGTGGAGCCGGGCGGGGATGGTCGGCATCCGCGGTGCGGCGGCGACGAGGCGGGCCTCAACGGCTTGCTCGATGACAGTGGACAACGCCTGCTCCCTCACTGACTGCTGGACGACTTGGTTCGGCACTTGACTAGACGACGGAACGGCGAGATCCGTGCACACGGAGAGGGGGTGAGACCGAGTGACCTCTGTCACCGCGACACCGTGGCGGCGCCCGCGGTTCCCGGTGCCCACCCCCTGGGGGAGGCCTTCCGGCCATCTGGACGAGGCCCCGCGCGTCGGCTAGCTTCGCCCGCCATGAGGGGCATGGGGAAGACGAAGTCGATGAGGCGCCCGGTGTGGGCGGGACTGTGCGGGGCGGCGCTCGCCGGGACCCTGCTCGCGGCGCCCGGCACCGCGCTGGCGGACGGTCCCGCGCGCCACCCGGATCCGGGTCCGCGCTGGCAGCTGCGGGAGAGCGGCACCGACGCCCGCTTCCGCGGGCTCGCCGCCGTCAGCCGTGGCACGGCCTGGGTGGCCGGTACCAAGGGCACCGTGCTGCGTACCTCCGACGGCGGCAGGACCTGGCGCGAAGTCTCCCCACCGGGGGCGGCCGATCTGGAGTTCCGCGACATCGAGGCCTTCGACGGCCGTCGCGCCGTCGTGCTCGCCATCGGTGAGGGCGAGGCCTCCCGGGTGCTGCGCACCGACGACGGCGGCGCGACCTGGAAGGAGTCCTTCCGCAACACCGACGCTAAGGCGTTCTACGACTGCATGACCTTCTTCGACCGCCGCCACGGCCTGGCGATGAGCGACCCGGTCGACGGCAGGTTCCGCATCCTCTCCACCGCCGACGGCGGCCGCTCCTGGAAGGTCCTGCCCGACACCGGCATGCCCGCCGCCCAGGAGGGCGAGGCGGGCTTCGCCGCGAGCGGCCAGTGCCTGGTGAGCTCGGGGCCCCGGGACGTCTGGCTGGCCACCGGCGGGGCGTCGCGCGCCCGTGTCCTGCACTCCGCCGACCGCGGACTCACCTGGCGGGCCACCGACGCGCCGATCCCGGCGGGCGACCCGGCCCAGGGCGTCTTCGGCCTCGCCTTCCGCGACCGCACGCACGGCCTCGCGGTCGGCGGCGACTACCGCGCCGACCAGCCCTCGCCGCGGGCGGCCGCGGTCACCCGGGACGGCGGCCGCCGCTGGGACCCCGCGGGGCGCCCGCCGCCCGCCTACCGCTCCGGCGTGACCTGGCTCCCGCACAGCCGCACCACGGCCCTGGCGGTCGGCCCGACGGGCACCGACGTCAGCACGGACGGCGGCCGCAGTTGGCGGACGGTCGACACGGGCTCGTACGACACCGTGGACTGCACGCCGGACGGCGGCTGCTGGGCGGCGGGCGAGAAGGGGCGGATCGCCCGGCTGGCGCGCCGCTAGCGGGGGCGGGTGTGCCCGGACGGGGGCGTCAGGCGGGCAGCTGCTCGCGGTACGCGGCGAGGTCCGGGGCCGTCTTCGTCGCGTAGAACTCGGTGACGCGGTACTCGCACACCCCCGCCACCGTGAAGGGGTCGGCCGCGACGATCTCGGCCACGCGCGCGCGGTCGTCCGCGACGGCGATGATCACGCCGCCGTCGCGCGGGTTCTTGCGGCCCGACGCGATGAAGACACCGGCCTCGTACTGCTGGTCGAGCCAGGCGACGTGGGCCTCGAGCTGCTCGTCCACGGCGGAGAGCGGCGCGGTGTAGGTCAATTCGAGAATGAACATGATCGCGAGGCTACCCGGGTGCGCGCACCATGAAGACGTCGACCTGGTCCTCGGACTCCACGGTGAATCCGTGGCGCTCGTACAGCCGTCGCGCGGCGCTGCCCTGCAGGACGTCCAGGCGAACGGGGACGCCCTCGGCGTCGGTCCGCGCCAGCAGGGCGCCGAGCACGGCAGAGCCGAGGCCCCGCCCCTGGGCCCGCGGGGCCAGGTAGAAGTGCTCCAGCCACCAGCCGTCCTCGGCGGGCCGCAGCGTGACGCATCCGGTGAGGACGCCGGCCGTCTCGATCACCGAGGTGTGCGCGGAGAAGGAGTCCCGCAAGCGCTGGCGCACCCGGTGCGGGTCGAACCGGCCGAGCCGCTCCAGATCAGGGCGCATCACCGTCGCCCGCAGGTCGGCGATCTCCTCGATGTCCGCGGTCGTCGCGGAACGCAGTGCCCAGTCCATGATCGAAGTATCGCCGCCGGGTGTTCGCGGACGACGACCGGGTCCACGGGCGCTTGCCGCGGTCGGCGTCCACGGGCGCATGCCGCGGTCGGCGCGCGGGGCCGGGCGGCCGACCGCGACCCGCACCACCGCGATCCCCTGCGGGACGAGAGCCGGTTACGAGGCGGCGGTGTACTGCTCCTGGACGGGAGCCGTGCCGGACGCGCTCACGTCGACGAGCTCGGGGGGAGCGGGGTCGACGACCAGGAAGGCGTCGGCGGCGAGGTCCATGACGACCTCGGCCCCCTGCCCCTGGGCGCGCACGCGCGCCGCGAACTCCTCGGCCGGCCAGGAGCCACGGGGCGACCCCGCGGGGAACGACGCCAGGATCAGGGCATGCTTCATCGCCGCACCTCCGCGCAGGGTCGGTACAACTGCTCAACACGGCAGCTGCCTCACCCTTCGTCTGCCCCTCATGCGGCGCCGTACGCACCGGCGGTCGACAGCAGTTGAACGGGAGGAGAGGGTTCTTCCCGGAAGCCGGTGTTCGGGGTGATCCGGGGGTAGCGTCCTCGGCATGGACTTTCGTACCACTGTCGCGCGTGCCCAGCGTCTCAACGAACTGCACGCCGAACACAAGCCGCTCGTGCTCCCCACCGTCTGGGACGCCTGGTCCGCGCGGACCGCGGCCGACGCCGGGTTCCCCGCCCTGACGATCGGCAGCCATCCGCTCGCCGACTCACGAGGGGCGGACGACCACGAGGGACAGACCTTCGAGGAGGTGCTCACCGCCGTCCGGACGATCATCGCCGCGGTCGACGTCCCCGTCTCCGTCGACCTGGAGGCCGGGTACGGGCAGCAGCCCGCGGACCTCGTCGCCGGGCTCACCGAGGCGGGCGGTGTCGGCCTCAACATCGAGGACACCGTCCACTCCGAGGGCGGCCGGGTGCGCGGCACGCAGGAGCACGCGGAGTTCATCGGCGGCCTGCGCGCGGCGGCCGACGACGCGGGCATCCCCCTGTGGGTGAACGGACGCACCGACCTCTTCCTGCACGCGGAGAAGCCCTCCGACGTCCTGGACGAGGCGGTCGAGCGACTGCGGGCCCTGGAGCGGGCCGGCGCCGACAGCGTCTACCCGGTGGGCATCCAGGACGACGACGACCTCCTGACGGCGGTCACCGGCGCCGTCGCCGTGCCCGTGAACTCCACGGCCCATCCCGTCAAGCACGACCTCGAGCGCTTCCGGCGGCTGGGCGTCGGCCGGATCACCTACGGCCCGCTGCTCCAGTTCGCGATGACCGACGCCATGAAGGGCATGCTCGGCCCGTGGGCGCCCTGAGCAGCTGACGGCGCGGCGGGAGGCACACCCTCCCGCCGCCTCCGCCGCACGGGCGGCCGCACGTGATCACTCGTCGGACCAGGCCTATGTCTCGGCCCAGTACGCGGCCCGCACGTCCCCCTCGGCGAAGTCCCGGCGCGGCAGGCGCAGACCGAGGGACGTCTCCAGGGCGTGGAAGTACAGCTCGAAGGTGTTGGTCACCTCGGGGTGGTCCAGCTCGGCACGGCGCAGGGCACGGTTGAGGAAGTCCAGCTCGCCGCCCCGCAGATAGGGAGCTCGGCCGCGCTCGTACCAAATCAGTTCCAGCATGCCCCAGTCGTCGTCGACGCGACGACCGCCCCGCAGGTAGTCGAAGGTGTAGATGGCCTTCGCGGAGGTGGCGGACAGCCACACGCTCTCCTCGATGCCGAGCGCCGCGTACGCCTCCTTGTCGGCGAAGGCACCCGGCGGCGTGTCGTGGTGCAGCAGGAACGTCCACCCGCCCGCCTGCCCGTAACAGCAGCTCTCCCACTGCCGGTCCCAGTGGGTCCGGCCGCCGTCCAGGGACTCCAGATCCCTCAGCCGCGTGCCGGCCGCGACCTGTGCGGGATCGGCCCCGTACAGCAGGGCGAGCCGTTCGGGGTCGACCGTCTGCCCGGCCCCCGCGCGGAAGAAGGAAAGCACCGTGTACGGGTCCTGGTCGCGCCAGGACCCGGCTATCCAGGCGAGGCCCTCCAGCGGGTCGCACCGGCGGGCCCGGACATCCTCCGCCTCGACCGTTCCCGCCGGGACCGCCTCCGTCCGCACCGACTCAGTCCGCACCGCCTCCGTCCCCACCGTCGCCGCCTGTACCGCCCCCGCCTCGTCCAGGCCGCCGTCGCGGAACCGCCTGCCCCACGCCGGATCGATCCGTTCCAGCGCCTCGGCCGCCTCCCGTACGCCGCCGCAGCCCCGGCACACCGCGGACTCGGCGATCAGGTACAGCACTTGGTCGAGGTCGCGGGTGGCGAAGACCTCCCGGTAGGGACCGTGGTGGCCGCGTACGGTGCCGTCCTCGTCCAGCAGCAGGCACAGGTCGTCGTCCTCCGCCTCCTCGGCGCAGTCCTCCAGCCCGTCCTGCGAGAACGCCACCGGTGGCAGCCGGACCCCGTCCAACAAGGCGTGCTCGGCAGCCGTCCGCCGCCAAGCCTCGGCGAGTATCCCCGTGGTGATCTTCATGGGGGTCAGCATAGGAAGAGGCACTGACAACCGGCCGCTCCTCTCACAGGGGCGTGCGCAGCCGGGATCGGCCGCTATACGGCCGACCCGCGCGGTCCCCACACACAGGCTGCACAGGCCGTTCGCGCCGCTCCGGCCGCACAGTTCGGGAATCCGGCCGCTCCCCGTCGCGTTCGGACAACAGCCACGCCCCGCGCGCCCCGCTTCGTCCAGGAGAGCTCCTTCATGCCGGAAGCAGAGATCGACGCCGTCGTGTTCGACGTGCTCGGCACGCTCGTCGACGAACCCGCCGGTATCCGCGCCGGCATCCTTGAACTCGACGCCTCGCTCGACCCTGCCCGGATCGAGAGGCTGCTGTCCCTGTGGCAGCGGCACATCGAGCGCGAGCAACGCCGCATCGTCGACGGCGCCCGGCCCTACGTCGGCGGTGACGCCCTCGCCCTGGAAGCCGCCCGGCTCGTCGCCCGGGCCGCCGGAGCCGACGACCCCGCCTCCGTGACGGCGCTGGCCCTGGCGGGCCGGAGGCTCCCGCCGTGGCCCGACACCGTGGCCGGGCTCGCCCGTCTCGCCGAACGGTTCCCGCTCATCGGACTCTCGAACGCGAGCCGGACAGCGCTGCTGGGCCTCAACGCCCACGCCGGACTGCGCTGGCACCAGGCCCTGTCCGCCGAGGACGCCCGGACCTACAAGCCGGACCCGGCGGTCTACCAGCTGGCCGTCACGGTCTCCGGAAGCCCGCCGGAGAGGCTCCTCATGGTGGCCGCCCACGCCTGGGACCTGCGCGCGGCACAGCGCCTCGGCCTGCGCACCGCGTACGTGGCCCGTCCCGTCGGCGGCCCGCCCGCCCCATCGGACCGGTTCGACCTGTACGCCGACGACCTGGCAGACCTGGCCGACCAACTCGACCACGTGCACGCCTTGGACACCCTGCCGACGACTGCCGCAGCGGCACCCCCTGAGGCCGCACCCAACAGGTGAGACCGGCGCTCCCGGACGGAGAGCAGAGGCCCCCCAGGGCTGGCACTGCGGCCATTGCGGCACCGAACGGATGAATCCGCCGGAGCCCGGGCGGCCGTGCGTCGCCGTGCGCGGGGGCGGCGGGCAGGGTGGTCGCGAACCCTGCCGCCGTACCACCGGAGGACCGCATGCTCGGCACCGACTTCCGCACCGGATCACCCAACTGGCTCGACCTCGGCAGCCCGGACACCGCCGTGGCCGCCGCCTTCTACGAGAGCGTCTTCGGCTGGGAGTTCGTGTCCGCCGGAGCCGAGGCCGGCGGGTACGGCTTCTTCCGGCTCGGCGGCAGGACGGTCGCCGCGCTCGGCCCGCTCACCGAGGAGGGCGCGCGCTCCGCGTGGATGGTGCACTTCCAGAGCCCCGACATGCAGGCCACCGCCGACGCGGTGCGGGCCGGGGGCGGGACCGTGCGGATGGAGCCGATGGACGTCATGGGCGAGGGCCGGCTCGCCCAGTTCACCGACCCGCAGGGCGCGCAGTTCGCCTCCTGGCAGCCCGGCAGGACCGGGGGCCTGGAAGTGGCCTCCGAGGACAACTCCCTGGTGTGGGTGGAACTCCACGTACCCGATCCGGTCGCCGCGATCGGCTTCTACGCCGGGGTGTTCGGCTGGCGGTACGCCGAGATGCAGGTGCCGGGGATGAGCTACCGGGTGCTGAGCGTCGGCGAGGGCGACCAGGAGGAGGGCACCTTCGGCGGGGCGGCGGCGCAGGGCGGGAGCACGGGCGGGGGGTCGTCGACGGGGCCGCACTGGGTGCCGTACTTCCATGTGCCGGACGTGGACGCCACCGTCGCGGTGGTCGAGGGCAGCGGCGGCGCGGTGACGATGCCGGCCTCGGACGTGCCTGCCGTCGGGCGTATCGCCTGGGTCTCCGACCCGGCCGGTGCGGTCTTCGCACTGCTCAAGCCGGACCCCCGGATGTAGCGGGCCGGGCCGCCCGCGGGCGGTGGTCGCCGTGCGCCGGGGCGGATGCTGCGCGCCCGCCCCGGCCCGTGAACGAATGCCGCACCCGCGTTCGTATCGGCCCCGCTCGGCATCCACCGCACGGGTGGCACCACGCGTGTACGCGAGGGACGAGGGCAGCGGAGCAGAACAGCAGGGGCACAGCAGTCGCCGCAGCTTCTGGGCGGTGCCCCCGGACAGTCCGCTGGTGCAGGAAGGAACGCGCATGCCTCTGGAGAGTCAGTACCGACCGTCGGCCGCGCTGGAAGCCATGACGCTGCTGCGCGGCGCTCTGCAGGACGGCTACGTTCCTGCCTCGGAGGCCCAACTCGCGCAGGCCGTCCACCGTTTGAGGAGGCAGCTCGGCGATGACGGAAGGGCCCGCGGCGCGTTGCTGTGGGCGATGACGCACACGGCGGAACTGAGCGTGGGCGTGGCGGCCAAGGCCTACGACCTGAACCCCGAGGCCGTGCTCGACCACTTGACCGTCGGGCTGCAGCGTGTGGACCACATGGAATGACGCGGCACGGGCAGGTCCGCCTTCGCCGCCGCCCGTTCACACGCGGAGGAACCGAGCGTCGCCGAACGCGGCCCGGTGCGGTGGCATCCCGGCCCGCAGCTCCCCCTCCCGGGGCCTGCGGCTCCCCCCGGGCCCCGTGGGCCGGGTCACCCGGTACGGTCCTGGTCATGCCAGCCCAGAAGCAGTCCCGTCCCGCGCCCGGCCCGGCCGAGATAGCCGCCGCCATGACCGCCCTCGGCATCTACGCCCAACCACCGGCCCCCGAGGAGTTGGCGCAGCAGGCCCACGCCGTCGGCGGTGAGCACGTCCTCGCCGCCGTCCTCGCCAACGCCCTGTACGGCGCCTCGATCGGCACCGGGATGGTGACCGAGGGGAACATGCTCGAGGCGGGCGCGGGCCCCGAGGAGATGGCGCTGGCCCGCGAGCAGGTGTTCAAGGCGTCGGGAGCCGACTGGACCGGTGCGATGGGCCTGCTGCACTGGCAGACCGGTCACGTCTGGAACTTCCTCAAGAACACGGGCGAGGAGGAGCCCAGCCCGCTCGGCACAGCGGGGGCCCACGCCTCCAACGCCCTGCTGCACCTGCTGTCCTGCATGTCGGTGACCGGCCCCGACGACCCGCGTGCGGCAGACGTCCCGGCCGAGCTGCGGAGCGTGCGCGCGGACCTCGTCGCAGCGGTGGAGGCCCTGGACGCGCTCGCGGCGGCCACCACCCCGGCGTCCCCGGGCGGCACACCGGCCCCGTGAGAACGGCCGCCGCGATCGGCGCCGTCCGGATGCGCTCGGCACGCCACCGAGCGCACTCCGAGGGGCGGTTTTCAGACATTGCGTCGACTCTCGGCCACACCGCAGAACACAGGACAACCGTTCCTCCATCGGGCGTGTCACACCTAGCAGGAAGAAACGCTTGAAGTCACGCAAGGGGGAGAAATGAGACTTACGCGTGCAACGCTGTCCGTGGCCGCGGTGACCGCCCTGGCGGCCGGCTCCACGGTGGTCCTGACGTCGCCGGCATCCGCGGCGCCGAACACCACCCCGCAGAAGGTCTGCGGCAGCAGCTACAAGACCGTCAACTCCGCTCCGGTGGGCTCGCTGGGCACCATCTACCTGACGTACAACGCCTCCAACGGCCGCAACTGTGTGGCCACCATCCGCAGCAGCCCCGGACGGGCCGTGGAAACGTCGACGTGGATCTACGTCAACGACACGGACCAGGGCGCTTCCGACTACGGCAACTACACGTCCTACGCGGGCCCGGCCACCGTCTACGGCAAGGGTCACTGCGTGGACTGGGGCGGCAGCATCAAGAACGTCTACGTCTCGGTCTACGGCTCCAACTGCGCCGCGCTGAAGGAGAAGCGGGTCACCTCCATCCGCTGAGGATCCGAGCAGACAGGAACGGGCTCGTCGTTGCACGCAACGACGAGCCCGTTCTCGAGCGGCCGGATCAGAGGGTCGCCGGCCTCTCCTGCGCCTTCTTCACGAACGTGCGCATCATCGTCTCGAGGTCACGGGGGAACGCGGACTTGAGGGGGACCGGTCCGTACGTGAAGGTGAGAACGAACCTCCCCGTGCGGACGATCATGTGGGAGGACTGCGTGCCGGCCCCCGGCACCCCGCTCACGTAGCCGGCGCGCTCGTCACCGAGCGCCGGCATGGTCGCTTTCTTGAGTGCCGTCCTGCTGTTGAGCTCCAGCTTGCTGACCCGCTCGTCGTACTCGTCCTCGGCGCCTTCCTGGGTCACGCACGGTGCCGCCAGGAAACTCGCCACATCTTCGTACGTGTCGTCATAGGTGTACGTCACCACGCCGAAGTCACAGCCTTCCGCGGACGCCGTCAGTTTCGGGGACAGCCGCACGGCCAGCCGTCGCGGCATCTCGTCCTCGGTGGGAAGCACCTCCGTGGCCTCCCGCTGCGCGGCGATCCACGCCCCGCTGTCCACCTCCGGGGAGCCGCCGCCGTCGTCCTCCGCCCCCGTGCTCGGCTCGGCCGAGGTCACGTCCTGGGGTGCGGCCCGGTCGTTCGCCGACCCCGAGGTGCCGGTGCTGCGGGACGCCCGGGGCGAGGCGGTGCCGGGGGAGTCGTCGGACGTGAAGACCTGCACGGCGCCGTACGTGCCGAGCGAGACCAGCGCGAGGACCAGCACCAGCGCCGCGGCGAGAAAGACCCGGGTACCCGGAGTGTTGTTGATGGTCAGGGGACCGAGTGCGATGTGGCTGCGCGACACCCGGCTGCCCGTGATCACGATGCTGTCGGACGTCCGCGACGAGGGCGCCGACACCTGGACGACGAGCCGGCGCCGCCACTCCGGATCCGCCTCGATCTCCTCGGCCAGGACTCCCTGGGCCTCCTCCCGGGCCGCCGGCGCGGCCGGGTCGGCGTCGAGCCGGTCGAGGGCCGCGCGCCCCCGCTCCGAGGCCCCGAGCCGGGCCCGGACCGCCTCGGTCACCGCGGCACCCACGCTCTCCCCCGCGCCCGTCGCCGCCCCCGTGACGGTCGCGGCCACCAGGCCCACCGCCACGGCCGCAAGCTCTGCTGCCTCCATGGAAACCCCCGTTCCCCCGAATGTTCTGGACCCCCATCCTGGGATCTGGCCACGGCCGACGGCAGCCCTCGGCAAGCCATTTCCCGGCCGTGTCACGCCGTCTCGCGCGCGATGTCGGCGTAGCGGCGGAAGAGGACCGGGTGGGCGTCCTCCCGGTCGAGTTCGCGCAGGGCCGCCCAGCACCGGGCGACGATCTCCCGGGCCTGCGTGCCGGGCCAGGGCCGGGGGAGGAGCTCGGGAGGCAGGAGCGGGTCGGGCTCCATGGCGCGGCCGAGTTCGGCGGCCAGCTCGACGGCGATGGTGAGAAGCGCGGCCGGGGGGAGCGTGTCGGGGCCGGTGAGCCGGGCCAGGCGGGGCCGGGCGATCCGGCCGAGGCGGTGGTAGCGGTCGGCGATCTCCCGCAACGGCCAGAGGCGCCGGGCGAGTTCGGCGGGCTCGTCGATGCCGCCGCTGCGCAGGTCCTCCGTGGTGAGCAGGGTGAGGGCGTCGAGGGTGCCCAGCCGGTGGGCCGCTTCCTCGACGTACGGCTCCCAGGGGTTGGCGCACACGTACAACCCGCCCTGGAGCGGGGCGCCGCCGAGGTGGACGAGCGTCTCGCGCAGGGTGTCGCGCGCCGTGCGCGCCGATTCGGGTACCGCGAAGGCGGCCAGGTGCCAGACGCCGTCCCAGGGTGCGAGCCCGGCGTCCTGCCGGAACGCGTGCCGCAGGAAGTCCGCGTTGGGGGCGAGGCCGCGCGTGGTGTCCGCGGTCGCGTACAGCCGTGCCTTGCGGCCGCGGCCCTCGTGCGTGAAGCGGCCCTCGGCCACCAGGCGTTTGATGCACAGCCGTACCTGCTGGTCGCTCATGCCCAGGGTGCCGGCGACGGTGTACAGCTCGTCCGCGCCGACCGTGCCGTCCTCGCGGATCAGTGCGTGGACGAGCATGCGGGTGGGGATCTCGACGTGGTCGGTCATGGTGTGGACAGCCCTTCCGGTGCCTTCTCCGCGACGGAGCGGTGCATGGTGGTCACTGCGCCGAATCCCAGCAGTCCGCGCAGGCAGGGCGTGTGCTGGGTCCGTACGGCCGTGAAGCCGCGCCGTTCGTACAGGGTGCGGGCGCGCGGGTTGGTGTCGATCACGTCCAGTCTGATCTGCCGGCAGCCCAGGTCCGCGGCGACCGCGGCTGTCTCCTCGATGAGCAGGCTCCCCACGCCCCGGCCGCGCAGGTCCCGGTCCACGGCGATGCCGTCCATGACGAGCTGCCCGGGGGCCGGGCGGCGGTGGAACAGGGCGAGGAGCAGGACGCGGCGCAGTCCTCCCAAGTGTCCGTACGCGCGCAGCACGGCGCGGGCCGACCCTCCGGTCAGGGACCGCCCGCCGTACTGGTGGCCGGCGAGGCCGACGAGCCGTCCGTCGAGGAGTGCGCAGACCGCGCGGTCGGCGTTCAGATGCGCGGCGATGAAGGGCACCGCCTTGTCCGGTGGGTCCAGGGCGGGACCGAGTTTGCGGCCGAAGGCGTCCCAGTACAGCTCGGCCGCCCGCCGCTCGGCGCCGGCCGGAATCCCCCGCCGCACGGTCACCGGTCCGCCTCCGCGCTGTGTCACGTCCCGCTCCATGCCGCGCTCCCCTTCACCCTGGCATCCGCCCTGAAATCACCCCTCAAAACTATCAGATCCAAAACGATCGTTGAGGAACTGATAGATTCATGCATCCGAAGCCGACCGAGCCCATCGAGCCGAGAGAGCCGACCGAGCTCACCGACCGACCGCATCGACCGCACCCGACCGCATCGACCGCGCCCGACCGAAGGGATCGCACCATGTGCCCGAAGGCCCCGCCCCGACGGCGCGGGATCCGCATCGCTGTCTGGTCACTCGTCTCCGCCCTGGTCCTGGCCGCCGGCCTCGTCGGTGTGGTGCTGTGGCAGAACTCCTACGACATGGACGAGCGGCGGGTCTCGATCCGCCACGGCGGCCACACCCTCGAAGGGGTCCTGACCCTCCCCAGGGACGGCCGCAAGCAGCACGGCCTGGTCGTGTACGTCCACGGCGACGGTCCGGTCGACGCGACCCACGACGACGGCTATCGACCGCTGTGGGAGGCCAACGCCAAGGCCGGGTACGCCTCCCTGTCCTGGAACAAGCCCGGCGTCGCGGGCGCCCCCGGCGACTGGCTCGGTCAGTCCATGGACGACCGGGCGGAGGAAGCGGCCGCCGCCATCGCCTGGGCGCGCGCCCGCCCGGACGTCGACGGCGACCGGATCGGCCTCTGGGGCGCCAGCCAGGCGGGCTGGGTGCTGCCGAAGATCGCCGCCAAGACGTCCGTGAGCTTCGTCGTCGCCGTCTCGCCCGCTGTCAACTGGCTCCGGCAGGGCCGGTACAACCTCCTCGCCGAGCTGCGGGCCGACGGTGCTTCGGCGGCCCGCGTCAAGGCCGAGACCGCCGACAGCGACACCACCCGCCGCCTGCTGGAACGCCACGCGACCTTCGAGGAGTACGTCGGGGCGATGGGCGGCGACGCCGACGGCATGACCGCCGACCGCTGGGGCTTCATCTCCAGGAACTACACCGCGGACGCCACGCGGGACCTCCGCGCTTTGCGCGGCGTACCGGTCCTGCTGACCCTCGCGGGCCATGACCTCAACGTGGACACCGCCGACACCGAGCGCGTCTACCGCAAGGTCCTTGACGCGGGCGGCGCGTTGACGGTCGCGCGCTACCCGGACGCCACGCATTCCCTGCTCAAGCGGTCCGTCGAGCAGTCGGAGCTGAAGACCACGCTCACCGCGCTCTTCGCGCCCCGTTCGCTCTTCGCGGCAGGATTCCTGGACGCCCAACGGCACTTCCTCCAGGAACTCGGCTGAGGACGTCCTGCTCTCCGGGCCCCCAGACGATCGTGTGACCGGCTCGCGCCCGCCACGAGGATTCTCCTCGTCTGGAGTCCCACCTGCGGGGTACCCGGACGGCGTGCTGGCCCTCTGCAAGCACCGTTGATCCCCTCCCCAGAACTGCGAGGCCAGATGACCGCCAAGCCGCCGACCGAGCACCTGTCGAGCACCCCGGCATCGGCCGAGCGAGCGCCAGGCGGACGGACCGCCAGGGACACGTCGTCGAAGGACGAGCCGGACGGTCAGTCGAAGGACCATTCGCCGGGGCAGCCGAAGGGCCAGGCGAAGGGCCAGGCGAAGGGACAGTCGAAGGATCAGGAGACGAAGACCACCGTCTGGGTGGCGCTCGCCGCCAACCTGGTCATCGCCCTGGCGAAAATGGCGGGCGGACTGTTCGCGGGCTCACCCGCACTCCTCTCCGAGGCCGCCCACTCGATCGCCGACAGCATGAACGAGGTCTTCCTGCTGGCCGCCCTGCGCCGCAGCCGCAAACCGGCCGACCCCCAGCACCCCTTCGGCTACGGCAAGGAGCGCTTCTTCTGGTCGCTGCTCGCCGCGGTCGGCATCTTCGTCACCGGCGGCTGCTTCTCCATCTTCCAGGGCGTCGAGGCACTCCGCTCCGAGAGCTCGGAGACGACGACCGGCTACATCATCGGCCTCGTCGTGCTCGGGGTCGCCTTCCTCGCCGAAGGCGGTTCCCTGGTCCGAGCCCTGTGGCAGGTGCGGCACCAGGAGGGCGGCATCGGCTCCGACCCGGCCCTGCGCACCGTGATCGCCGAGGACGGCACCGCCGTGCTCGGCGTGACCCTCGCCATGATCGGCATGGGGCTGCACATGGCAACCGGCGAGATCGTCTACGAGGCTGCCGCCTCCGTGGCGATCGGCCTGCTGCTCATCGCGGTGGCCTACCGCCTGGGTGCCGAGGCAAGGGCCCAGCTCATCGGCGAGTCCGTCGACCCCGAACTGCGCCGGGAAATCGGAGAGTTCCTCGCCGAGCAGCCCGAGATCGACCGCGTCGCGACCCTGCTCACGATGCGGCTCGGCATGGACTCGACGCTCGTCGCCGCGCGCATCGACCTCGCGCCCGGCCAGGACAGCGAGGTCGTGGAACTCGTCATGGAGCGCATCAAGTCCGGTGTGGCCGAGCGCTGGCCGGAGGCCGACCAGGTGTTCCTCGACATCACCGAGGCGCCGCCCCTGCCGGGCGCCGAGGTGGACCCGGACCTCACGGGCTGAGTGCGGGGTGCGCGGATGCAGAGGCCCGACGGGGCCGACTCACTGGGCGTTGCGCAGTGCGGCCTGCCACACGGGGCTGTCGACGTAGTGGTTGTCGTACAGCTCCGAGGAGTTCTTGATCTCCTCGAAGCCTGCCTCGCCGCGCATCACGCGCCCCAGCAGGCGCAGGTAGTCGAAGCGCGGCATGCCCGGGCCGAAGACGAACAGCACATCCGCCTCCCGGCCGGGGGCCGCGGCGAAGGCGTGCGGGGTGTGCGGCGGCACCAGCAGGAAGTCCCCCTTCTCCAGGACCTTCACCTCGTCGTCGATCAGGACCCGCAGGGCACCGTCCACGACGAAGAACAGCTCGGAGGCCTTGGTGTGAAAGTGCGCCGGAGCACCGACCGCACCCTGGGCGAACGTGGACCGGTAGCTGGTCAGGTCGCTGCCCGCCGTGCCGTGGTCCGCGAGCAGGGTCATCACGCTGCTGGGGTCCGCGGTGGTCTCGGCGGTGGCGGCGCGGGTGAGGACGGCCTTGGGTGCGCTCTGCGTGTTCATCACGGTTGTTCCTGCCTGTGAGCTGCGGTTCCGGGCTCTCCCGGCGCCTTGTGAACACAACTTTAGGAAGCCGATAGACCTGTCGGGAGGTGCATTGTGCGGCCCAAAAGGTGGGTCAATTTCCGTACGCGGACGCCGCCGGGCCCGTAAGGCCGCGCTGGAGCTGCTGACCCGCAATTGGGCCGTCGAACTGGCGCCTCGCGGGATCCGGGTGGCGGCGGTCGCCCCCGGCGCCATCGACACGCCCATCGGCGAGCACCAGGGCCTGACGCCGGAGCGGATGGCGGCAGTACGCCTACCGGATCTGCCGCTCGGATCCGCCCGGTTGCCTGAGGGACAGTCCCGGGCCGCGTCCACCCGGGCCCGGCCGGTCCGGGCCTCCTCAGGCCGGCTCGCTCAGGCCGAGAAGGGTGGGCGGGTTGAAGCGGACGCGGTAGATGCCGCTGCCGGCCGGCTTCTCGACGGACATTGCTTTCAGCGCGTCGGCGTCGATACCGGCCGGCCACGTCGTGCCTCGGTCGGACCACAGCACACCCGTCAGCGCACGGTGGTCGAGGTGTGCGCCCCGCAGATCACACAGGGTGAAGTCGTTCATGAAGGCCTCCAGCATGACGGGCGTCATGAGGGGCAGAGGCTGTTCCGCCACCAGCGCCAGAGACTGGCGCAGCACGTCCGACCAGATCAGTTCGAGCGCAACGGCGTCCCGACCGATGTCGCCGAGACGACGGCCCGGTTCCGGCGGGCCCGCGCCGTCGAGCTGCGTGAGACGCCGAGCGATGTCCTGCGCCCGCGCTCCGGCCCGGATGAGGACGGCGTCGTCCTCTCGGCGTAGGGCGTGTTCTCGGTCCCGGACACGGTTGATGCCGCTGACGACAGCCAGGGCGCCGGCGCGGGCCTTGGTCAGCAGCCCGTCCAGGGAGGGTGCGGGGCGAGCCGCTTCGTGGGTGACCTCGTCGTCCTCGGCCATGAGTACGTCGGCACGATCCAGGGCATCGCGGAGCGCCCGGAGGTGGGAGTGGACCCGGTGGCGCGGCCGCACATCGGGATCGGTGCGCACCCGCATGCGGAGGCGCGGGTCGACGGAACCGAGCAGTTCCACGATCGCCTCGGGGTGGTTCACGTGGGAGATCCGGTCCGCCGGCACGTCGGGGGGAAGCGGGCCCGGAGCCAGGACTTCACGCAGTCCCGCGTCGATGTCCAGGACGTGGGCGACGCCGTCCACGAAATCCTCGTACCGGGAGGGCAGGAGAACTTCGCGCAGACCGGCCTCGACGTCCAGGGTGCCCAGCAGGTGGCGGTGGAGTTCCCGCACCCCGAGTATCTGCCAACGAGGCGGGACTGCCCCGTCCTCCGGGTTCCGGTGCTTGTCCCTCATGTGCTCCCTCCCTCGTCCGGAGCATGGTGTGCGAGCGCGCGACGTGCCTTTTTCAGGCTTGCCCGAACGGCTTCGGGCGTCAGCCGCAGCTGGACCGCGATCTCCGAAGGGGAGTAGTCGCTGAGGGTCCAGGCCATGATCTGGCGCTGGCGATACGGCAGGGTCTTCAGCAACTGCACGGTGTCGTGGCGCAATTCCCATTGCGCGAAGGCGTCCGGTGCCGGGAGCAGCGAGCTGGGCTCAGGTTGTTCACGTGGTTCCTCGCGCACCTCGGCAGCCGCCCGCACCAGAGCGCGTGACGCCACGGTGTGGACCCACGCCTTCGGTTGCTGAATCTGCCCCCAGCGCCGGTAGGCCTTGATCATGGTGTCCTGCGCGATGTCCGCGGCGAGGGGAAGCGCGGCGCCGTGGTGCATCAAGAAGCCGGTCAGCCGGTGGATGGTCGCCCGGTAGAAGGCGGCGAACTCCTCGTCGACCGTGGCCTGCAGACGGCGGCGCCGAAGCGAAGGGCTGTCACTGGCCGGGACGGTCGTGGGACGTTCGCTGCCGTCGCCCGCGTGGTGATCGCTCATGCCGGCCTGCCGGGTTCGGGCGGCGCGCCGACCAGTGTGATGCGTAACCGCCCTCGTCGGTCGTCGACTTCGACCCTTCCCGCGCGGTGCACCGCGCCCACCACACCGGTGAGGTACCGCATCCGCCGTGCACGCCAGCGCAGCCACAGTGCGAGCACGGCACAGGCCTTGCCGCACACGAGCCACACCGCGGTCACCACAGCCGTAGGAACATCCATCGCTTCCCCTTCTCCGCCGGTCTTCCCTGGCCCGCCGTGAAGGGGCCCGGTATGGACTGAGAGGGCGGAAGCCTCTGTTCCGTGAACTCTTCCGGAAACTCGGGCCCGAGAGGCCGGTGCGGTGTGCGGCCGGCTCACCGCACGCCCCTGAGGTCAGTCCCCGTGATCCTGCAGAAGAAGCGGGCCGAGGGGTACGGCGATGGTGAGGTGTTCGTCCGGGGTCGGCAGGGCAGTCGCAACGGCGTTCAGGCGACGGGCGAGGTGGCCGATCACCCGGCCGGTCAGTTCCTCGTCCCATTGCGCCGTGCCTTCCGGGGGCAGGCGCATCTCCTCCTCGGCAGGCGGGTTGTCCCCGAGATAGCGCGCGGTGTCCTTGTTGACCACCCAACATGCCAGGGCGATCTGCGCCTGCCCGGGGGCCGCCCACTGCGCCCGTACGTGGGCACACATGCTGAAGTCGTCGCCGCCGAACGTGACCGTCGTGGCGAAGGGCCGGCCACGGGGGTACTGCCGCAGCAGCTCGCGTACCGCCGGTTCCACGACGGCTCGCGCCATTGGTTCCGCAAACATCCTCTGCCCCCCTGATCGAACCCGGTCACCAGCGTCGCAGACGGCGGCCGCGGCGGACAGGCCGTGGGGGAGGCGGCGCGATCCGGTGGCCGGGAACGCTGCCGCCCGGGCCCGGCCGGTTCAGGGCTGGGTCGGGTGCTCGGGGATCGGGTGCACTTCGACGGGGTCGTTGCTGGGCTTGCCGCCGGCGCCGGGGCAGGCCGACGCCCGCGCCGCGATCTCCAGGGCGCGGTCCTCGCTCTTGACGTCGACCACCCAGTACCCGGCCAGGACGGAGCCCGCGTAGGCCGGCCCGTCGGTCACCTGGTGCCGTCCGTCGTCCCCCGCCCGCACCGTCTTGACCAGGGAGGGACCACCGAGGCCTTGTCCCTCCACCCACTCCCCGGCAGCGGCGAGGTCCTCGTTGAGCGCGTTCATGTGGGCGAACATGGCTTCCATGTCTTTCTCGGAATACCCCGACATGACGGCGTCCCACTGATCGGCCGGCACGTTCATCTGGATCATGTACTTCATTTCCCTCACCCTTTCGGGGCGGCTGATGGACGTCTCGGGCTTGCACTGGGATAGACGGCCGCACGCCGCGGAAGTCATCGGCGTTCCGGCGCCGCATTGCGCGGAGGCGGGCGCGGGCGTGTAAGCCCTGCTCAACCGCCAGGTGGACCAGCCGGAGTAAACAGGACTTTGGTCCTGTGTATAGCTTTTATCAGCGGATAGCTGGAATTAGCCGGTCGCCGATGAGGAGTGACCGGTGCGTACCCCCGGCGGGAGGACCGCCGGACTTCGACAGCAAAGGACCTACCGTGGGCATCATCGCCTGGATTCTTATCGGCCTCATCGCGGGCGCAATCGCCAAGGCGCTCATGCCGGGCAAGGACCCGGGCGGCTGCCTCGTCACGATGCTCCTCGGCATCGTCGGCGGCCTGCTCGGCGGCTGGCTCGGCAAGGTGATCTTCGGGGTCCATTCCATCAACGGGTTCTTCCACCTGTCCACGTGGATCGCCGCGATCGTCGGCTCGGTGATCGTGCTCGTGATCTACCGCCTGGTGACCGGCCAGCGGTCACGCTGACCGACTCGGGCGCCGGACGGAAGGCGCCAAGAGGCGGGATGCCCGAGGCGCCGGGATGCCCGAGACGTGCGTAACAGCGCGTGACAGGGGAACCCGGCGGATGCGGGAGTGGCGCAAGCGCGCCGGCGTCCCGCGCAGGCTCGGCCACCTGAGAGAACCCCCCAGGACTCCCCCCTCCTGGCTCTCAGGTGGCCTTCACTGCGTCTACCGGCGGTACTCAGCCCCGGGACTGTTGCTCGTCCCGGCCGTGCCGTCGCCCGTCCCTGCCGTCCGCGCGCCCGAGCAGGCAGAACATCAGGGCCCACATCGCGGCGAGGAGGCCGCAGACCGCCCACAGCACGCCGGTGAACGCGTCACGGTTGACGGCGCCGTCGGCCGAGCCGTCGGTCACGGTGAAGAACATGAGGGCGGTCAGCGCGGTGCCGAGAGCGATGCCCAGATGCATGGCGGTATTGAACAGACCCGAGGCGGAACCGGCGTTCTCGTGCGGGACGCGGGCCAGCGCCATGTCGGCGAGCGGGCCGCCGACCATGCCGAGGCCGAAGCCGATCAGCACCACCGGCACGGTCATCGCCGACAGGGTCAGGTCGGCCTGTCGGCCGCCGACCTGCAGACCGTACGCGGCCATCGAGGCGAGCGCGATGAGGGCTCCGGCCTGCGGCATCCGCCGGCCGAAGCGCCCGGCGCTCCTCGCCACGGTCGTCGCACCGGCCAGCTCGCCGAGAGCGAGCAGCACGAAGGCCACGGCCGCGTGGAACGGGCTCATCCCCAGGCCGCGCTGCAGATACAGCGTCCAGGTCATGAAGAACAGCCCGCACAGCACGCCCAGCAGCAGTTGCGCGGACAGCCCGCCGGAGAACGCCCGGCCCCGGAAGAGGGACAGCGCCACGAGCGGTGCGTCGCCCTGCCTGCGCTGCTGGTGGCGCAGGAAGACGCCGAGCACGAGGAGACCCGCGGTGAGCATGACGAAGCACCACAGCGGCCAGTGGTGGGTGTGGCCCTCGGTGAGCGGGAAGAGGATCAGCACGATGGCCAGTGCGGACAGCACCATGCCGGCCGGGTCGAGCCGGTCGGCCTTCCGCACGGTCGACTCGGGGACGAACCTGCGCCCCAGCACGAGCACGGCGAGGCCGACGGGCACGTTGATCAGGAAGATCGGCCGCCAGGACAGCCCGAACAGGTCGGCCTCGGTGAGCAGGCCTCCCAGGACCGGTCCCAGGACGTTGGCGAGCGAGAGGACCGCTCCGTAGAGCCCGAAGGCCCGGCTGCGGTTCTCGCCCTCGAAGGTGACGTGCAGGGTGGCCAGGACCTGCGGGATCATCAGGGCCACTCCGGCGCCCTGGAGCACGCGCGCGGCGATCAGCATGCCGGGGCCGGTCGCGAGGCCGCAGACCAGCGAGGCCGCGGTGAACACGACGGTGCCGGTCAGGAGGACCTTGCGTCGGCCGTGGAGGTCGCCGAGACGTCCGCCGGTGATCAGCCCGACGGCGACCATCAGCGAGTATCCGGCGCTCAGCCACTGCACCGCCGCGGGTCCGGCCCCGGTCGAGGACTGGATCGCGGGCAGGGCGGTGAGGACGACCGACTGGTCGAGGATGTCCATGAGCTCGGCGACCAGGAGGACCACGAGGGCGATCCGGGCGGCGAGGGCGGACTTCGGCGGTCGACCCGACGGGGAGTCAGCCGGGGTCTCGGTGGGTTCCGTGGGTTCGGTCGATGCGCCGGGTTCGGTGGGTGCGGTGCGTTCGGTGGGTGCGGCGGTGGGCTGCGGCTCGTCGTCGAGCGCGGGGGAGGTCACTGGTGGGACTCCTGATCCGAAGAGATCGGGGGAGCCCTGCCCTCAGCCGCGCAGGAGTCGACACACATCAAGCCCGGGGCAGACGGCAGAGCTGCACCCGGGAAGTGCCGTACGGCGGTGGGCGAACAACTCAGGCCAACGCGAATCCGCCCCCGGACACGTGCGAACACTCGACACGCCGGGGAACTGCGGACCGCTACCGGGCCTGGGGGATAAAAACACCTCGAAGATCGCCACAGAAGGAACAGGAAGCTCGGCGCCGACGCCGATGTCCTCGGCGCGGCACCACGTCCACGGTACGGCACCGTCGGTCGGCTCCGCAGCGGGCGGTGGACGAGCCGCGGTGTACGGACGGCATGCGGACGGTACGCACGCGGAGTGGGCGCGGTGTGCGGGACGGCCGCAGGCGGCGTGGGGCGCGATGTGCGGGACGGTCGCAGGCGTCGGCGCATACGGACCGTTCCCCGCCCACGCCCGTGGCACCTGCCTGCGACCGTCCGCGCCCCGGCGCCGTCGGCGCGGCACCAGGGCGTTCAAGGCCGCCCCTCCCTGCGGGTGGGGGAGGAGCGACTGTTGTGCTTCCCCCGGGTACCCCCTCACCACGTGACGTAGACCTCTGGCGCACCGTGCGGCGCGTGCGTCGCGGCGGGGAGCTAGGCCCGTCGGGCGGGCTGGTGCGCGTCGTCGGGGACGGTGGGGGTCGGCGCGCTGCTTCCGGTGTACGAGGGGAGGTCGGCCACCAGCTTGGTGAGGGCCGGGTCACCCGCGTAGCGCCGCGCGTGCAGGTCGGCGATCTTCTGGGCGATGTGGGGGTCGTCGCTGTCGGTGGTGTCGTAGGAGACGAAGGACTCCAGCAGCGGCAGGCCGATCCGGTCGGTGTGGGCGTGTGAGGGCGCCATCAGGTACTCCCAGTACCCGTCGAGGTCCTCGAGGAGGAAGACGGCGCCGTACTCGAACTCGCCGCCGATGTCCCTGCCGACGACGTACCGTGCGACGGCGTCGATCGACTCGCCCTGGTTGCGCAGGCTGGCGAGGGCTTCCTCGCGCTGTCGGGGGGTGGCCGTCGCCTTGAAGGTGAAGCGATTGTGGTGGTAGATCATTTCTCTCCCTTGACGGTCCGGGGACGGTGTTCGGGGTTCGTGGGCGGCCCTGACCAGTAGCCGAGCAGCGCGGTCACCGCCTGGTCGGCCAGGCGCAGGGCCCGGTCGAAGCCGACGTCCTCGATCGCCCCGATGCCCGCGAGGCCGTGCAGCGTGCCCCACAGCAGGTCGCTGGCGTCCTCGACGCCGGGACCGGGAAGATCGGCTGCGGTCTCGGCCGCCCACGCGCCGATGAGTCGCCTGGTGAAGGCGATCACGTCGCCGGCGGCGGCGCGGCGGGTGGCGGCGTCGACGTCCGTGCCGGGTGCGCCCGACATGAGTTGGTAGAGGACGGGGCGCGTCCGGGCGAATTCCAGGTAGGCGACGGCCGCCAAGTGCGGTCCCCGCGCGGCCGGTTGGCCGTCCACCGCCGCCCGCAGTCGCTCGGCGAGCTCCGCGTTGACCCGCTCCAGCAGCGTGTGCAGCAGGGCTTCTTTGCTCGGGAAGTGCTGGTAGATCACCGGCGCGCTGTAGCCGATCTCGGTGGCGATCCGCCGGATGGTCACCGCCCGCCAGCCCTCGGTCTCGGCCATCCGGCCCGCCGTCTCCAGGATCTCGGCGAACGTCCGCCGACGTACCTCTTCCCGCTTCCCCACCACAAACCCCTAACGCGGTTAGAAAATCTAACGGCGTTAGTATTTTGCGTGCGCCGCGACCTGTCAAGGGGTACGGCCAGAGGCGTCAGCGCGTCGGTGGGCCGCCGCCCGAGCAGATCAACGGCGCACCAGTTGACCCTGACGCAGGGGCAACCTCTCAGCATGGTTGGCATGACGACGAGAACCAATGCGATCGAGGTCGCCGGGCTGCGCAAGTCGTACGGCGACCACGAGGTGGTCGCCGGAGTCGGCCTGACCGTCCCCGCAGGCACCGTCTACGCCCTGCTCGGACCCAACGGGGCCGGCAAGACCACCACGGTCCGGATCCTGTCCACGTTGTTGCCCGCGGACGCCGGTGAGGCTCGGGTCGCCGGGTACGACATACGCCGTGAGGCAGACCAGGTGCGTGCGTCGATCGGGGTGACCGGGCAATTCTCCGCCGTGGACGCGCTATTGACCGGGCGGGAAAATCTGCGGCTGATGGCCGACCTCGGTCACCTCGGCCGGCGCCAGGCGGAGAGCGTGGTGGAGCACCTGTTGCAGCGGTTCCACCTGACTGATGCCGCCGACCGGCGCGCGGTGACGTACTCCGGCGGTATGAAGCGGCGGCTGGACTTGGCGATGACCCTGGTGGCCGGGCCGCGGCTGATCTTCCTCGACGAGCCGACCACCGGCCTCGACCCGCGCAGCCGCCGTGACCTGTGGGGCATCGTGGGCGAGCTGGTGGCCGACGGGGTCACCGTCTTCCTCACCACCCAGTACCTGGAGGAGGCCGACCACCTCGCCGACCGGATCGGTGTGCTCGACGGGGGCCGACTGGTCGCCGAGGGCACCGCGGCCGAGCTGAAGCGGCTGGTCCCCGGCGGTCATGTCGAGCTTCAGGCCGCCGACAGTGAACGGCTGGCCGAGTTGGCGCGCCAGTTCCCCGAGGCGAACCCGAACGCCGCGGCGCTCACCCTGACCCTGCCGCACGACGGCAGCCTCGCCACGCTGCGACGGCTGTTGGCCGGGATCGACGACGACGCGGTCACCGGGCTCGCCGTGCATACCGCGGACCTGGATGACGTGTTCCTGGCTCTCACCGACCACTCCACCGCCGGTGAGTCACCCGAGGAGGTGCCGGCATGAACAGCGCGACGTATGCCGTCCGCGATTCGGCGACCATGCTGCGCCGCAACCTGAAGCACATGGCCCGGTACCCGTCGCAGACGCTGATGCTGATCGGCCTGCCGCTGCTGTTCCTGCTGCTGTTCGTCTACGTCTTCGGCTCCACCATGGGCGCCGGTCTGCCCGGAGCCCCGGCGGGGGACCGCGGCGGCTACCTGACGTTCATCACTCCCGGGATCTTGGTGATGGCGGTGGCCAGCGTGTCCATCAGCACCGCGGTCTCGGTCGCCACCGATATGACAGGCGGGATCATCGACCGGTTCCGCACCATGGCCATCGCCAAGGTCTCGGTGCTCACCGGCCACGTGCTGGGCGCGATGATCCAGACTGCGCTGGCACTCGCAACGGTCTTCGGCGTGGCGTTCCTGCTCGGTCTGGAGACCGCCGCCTCGGCGATGCAGTGGTCGGGCCTGATCGGTCTGTTCGCGCTGCTGTCGTTCGCGATGACCTGGTTCGCCGTGGCGCTGGGGCTGGCCAGCCCGAACCCGGAGGCCGCGAGCAACTGGCCGATGATCTTCATACTGCTGACGTTCGTGGGCAGTGGGTTCGTGCCGGTCGAGTCGATGCCGACCGGGCTGCGGTGGTTCGCCGCGTACCAGCCGTTCACGCCGATCATGAACGCTTTCCGCGGTCTGCTGGCCGGATCGCCCGATGGTTCGGACGTGCTCCGGGCCATCGGCTGGTGTGTGGGGATCGGGCTGGTCGGCTACCTCTGGTCGCGGCGTCTCTACCGGACCCGGGCTGCGAACTAGGAGACTGCTCCGATGCTGACTATCGGCGAGCTGGCGTCGTGTGCCGGAGTGACGGTGCGCGCGGTGCGGCACTATCACGCCAAGGGGCTGCTGCCGGAGCCGGAGCGGGACCACTCCGGCTATCGGAGGTATGGCGCCGACGCCGTGGTCGAGTTGGTCAAGATCCGGACCCTTGCCGGGGCCGGGGTACCGCTGGCGCGCGTGCGGGAGTTGCTGCAGGCCGACGAGGAGGAGTTCGCCGCGGCGGTCGCAGATATCGACAAGCGGCTGCGGGCGGAGATCCGGGAGCGGCAGCGGCACCGCGAGCGGATCGCCCGCCTCGCCGCCGGGGACAGCCTGGCACTGCCCCAGGAGGTGGTCGAATACCTCGACCGGCTGCGGGAGCTCGGGGTCGACGAACGGATTGTCCAGGTCGAGCGCGACGGCTGGATCCCGCTGGCCGCGCGTTCACCCGAGCGAGTTCCGGAGTGGATGGCACGCAAGCGGGAGCAGATCGCCGACCCGCAGATCATCGACTTCTACCTCACCTTGAGCAGAGCTCTCGACCGCACGGACGACGACCTGCGGCTGGTCGAACTGGCCGACGAGCTGGCTGCCTACATCACGCGGATGGCCGACGAGCAGGGCGAGTTCTACATCGACGACACCGGCATCGAGCCACCGTTCGCCGAGTTGCTGGATACACATGTGTTCGACACTCTGCCGCCGGCCCGCCGGCTGATCGAGCTGCTGAAGAACCGAGGCTGGACCGGCTGGACCAAGCTTGAGCGCGTGAACTCAGCACGGGATACGGCCGGAACGCGGAAGGCAGACGCTGCGGTGCGGCGTTTCCAGGGCGAGTTGTGACCGCGGGCGGGGTACTGCTGGGCAGGGGCGCCGGCGACGGCCGGTCTGTCAGAGCGGTCGTCCGGTGGTGGCCGATGGCAAGGTCACCCCTGCGATCAAGTTCCCTATACTCTGATTCGTCAATACAGAGGAGATCGACGCGTCCGTAGCGGGCGATCGTCTTGGTCAGCAGCCTCTCGGAGCTCTCCACGACGCGTGGCGGTGTAGCCGCGGACCATCTGGTACGAGATCTCCGTCGCGGCATACTCGTCCAGCAGCCGGTCGAGGACCCGCTTGGCGGTGTGCCGCTGCTTCGGCGGTGCATCCGGATCTCTGCGGAGCATCTCGTCGATCAGCGGCTCGTAGGGATCCAGTCTGGTCAGGCGTGGGCCAGGTTCTTGCGGGGCTCGGGCCAGACCAGAACCACTGCTTTACGGACCGTCTGCCAGGTCACGCCGTACTTGCGCTGCAGAGCGCGCATCAACATGCCGGCGCGGTGGTCCCGGCGGGGGATCGCCGCGTACAAGTCGGCCTTGGATTTCGAGGGGCGCATCGGTGCCCCCAGCGGGAGCAGCACAGACATCGTCCCACCGCAACACAGCCCCAACTGCCATTAAATCTCGACGACATCGTCTTCGCCGACACGACGGTGCCATCCGCGCTCAACGACAAGCGACATCGTGACTCACCGACAGAGCATTTGGGCGAGGGAAGGGTCGTAGAGGTCGGGAACCTCCACGGACAGGTCCCGGGCGCGCAGCAGGGCGGCGAGTTCGGCGTAGTGAGCGGGCCGGTGCCAGGCTCCATGAAGAACGATCACGTCGGTCACTCATGCACGCCAGCGCCGACGGCACGGCCCCGGTGACTTGTCACGCTGCCTAGCTGGGAGCCGCGGCCAGGTACTGGTGGAACAGCTCCTGATCGAAGAGCAACCCGCGCAGCGTCCCCCTGAGTCGGGCATCGTTGACGGCGACCGTGGGGGTCCCAGGACCCCGCGGCTCCTTGTCGCCCCCGGCCTTCTCATAAGCGGTCTGCGAGGCGGCCACGAACCGTTCGTACTTCATCGTCCGCACGGCGGCGTCGAAGGTCTTGTTCCGGAGCCCCGGAATCTGGTCGGCGAGCTCCAGGAGGGAGGCCGTGGTGTATCCGCCCGCCATTTCGTTCTCGATCATGTTCTCGAAGAGCACGTCGTAGTACGCGGCGAACTTTCCCCGCTCCAGCGCGGCGCGCAGCGCGTTGACGGCCCGCTTCGAGCCATCGCCGCCCACGCGGTCGTCCCTGAAGGAGGCAAGGGTGTATTCGGTCCTGATCTTGTGGCGCAGCGTCATCTCGCGCAGCGCCCGAGCGCCGGTCGACTCGAATTCCTCGACCACTGGGCAGCGCGGGTCCGAGTACACCTGGACAGCTGTCGCCGCACCGGGGTCTCCCACCATGACCGTCGTGCCGTCGGCGGCCAGCTTCTCCGGCAGATCATCGACGTCCGCGTACGCGTGCTGCCGTGGCGAAGACGCGCTGCTGGCAGCCGCCTCGCCTTCTGTGTGCTCCGCCTTCGTCGCGCACCCCGCGACCATGAGCACCGAGCACGCGGCCGCTACGGCGACCCGTCCTCCTGCCGTCCCCATCTGACGATCCCCTCCCCTTGGAGCGCGCACACTAAGCGATCTCGGGCACGGATCGCACGCCCATATCGACTTCCGGCCACCTGCTCCGCCGACGACTCAACCGTCAACGCGAAATGGAGGGTGAGGTTCGGTGAGGTGCGAAGTCGCCGCGTAGATCCAGTCGAGGCCGTCATGTCCCGTGGTGTCGAGAAGGGGCATGCGGCTCAGGCCGGCACTGATGGCCACGCGCTGGGAGGCGATGTTGGCCGGTCGGATGCGGGCGATCAGCGGTAGGTGGGGAGCGTTCCGGGAGACCCAGCCAACCACTGCCGTCGCCGCCTCGGCGGCGAAGCCGTGGCCCCAGACGGCAGGGGTGAAGCGGTAGAAGAGATTGAGGGTTTCCGTACCGTGCAGCTCCGTCGGCTTGATTCGGCAGAATCCTATGTGACGGGGAGAATCACGTCGGCGGACGACCCAGTACCCGAATCCGTGACGCTGCCACTGTGCGTCCCATCGCCGATAGAGCGCTGCGGCCTCTTCAAGCCGGGTGAGGGCATCGGAGGGGTTGTGCCGACAGGTTTCCGGGTCACGGTGGATCGAGAGGATCGCGCCGATGTCGGCCTCGACCGGACGCTGCAGTGAGAGACGCTCGGTCTGTATCCGTCCACCCACCAGGTCCTGATCACGCATGTGAGGAGCGTATCCACGTGCGGAGGTGCCCCTGCCGGTGCCGCAGGAGGCCCCGGATCCTCGGATGGTGCTACGGGGTCCGTACGAGTTTCACCCTCGTCATGCCCGGTTGCCCGACGGCAGGGTTCCGGTGGTGTCCGTGACGACGGGCGTCCTTTGCGCGCACCCGCCGGGGCACTTCAGTCCGATGTCGTCGGCATGCGCGGTGGCGGACGGCCCCAGGACGAGTACGGTCGCGATGCTGCACAGCGCCATCAGTCCGAAGACAGGGCGGAGAAGGGTCTGCTTGGTCATGGAGTCCTCAACTCGTGTGCCGATGGATGGCCGATATCGCTTCGTCTGAGCTCTATCCGGGACAGAACTCAGGGGCCGCCCGTCTTCTTGAAGAAGGAGCTCAGCGTGTCCACTACCGCGTTGCGCCGCTTCGCGTGTGCCGCCCGGTCCGCGGGCACCAGGCGTTCCGCGGCCTGCGCGGCATGGACGTCGGGGTCGCCGAAGGCGGTCCGGGGGTCCGTTCCGGACTCCTCGCAGTGCGTGGTGACCTCCCCGACCGCCCGGAGCACCACCGCCCGGTCCACGCCCGGCTGCATGGCCAGCCGTACCTGAAAACGCGCCATCCACTTCTCGCGGTCCTTCGCCCGCGCCGCGTCCGTGGAGTCGTCCTTCTTCGCCACGTGCTCTCCCTGATGATCAGTCGCGGTCTGCCGTAAAGCGGGGAACACTACCAAGCCGGGCGTCGCAGGCCCCGCGGAGACGGCAGGACGGTGTGGTGGGTCAGGCGATGACGGGGACGGTCTCGGCGCGGTCGGTCGACCAGTTGGTGACGATCGGCTTGTCGACGTCGGCGGGCGAGGGGAGCTTGAGCTCGGCCGGGTTGGGATCGTCATTGGTGACGCTCACGATGACGCTCTCGAACTGGACGCCGCCGTCCGTGTTGGTGCTCTTGGGGCTGATACCGGTGTAGGCGACGGCGGATCCGCTGAGCTTGATGGGGTCTTCCCCGCCCTGCCCGACGGGAGAGGCGACACCGGCCGCGCCGGAGCCGAAGGACACGCTGGGCGTGTTGACGTCGAGGGAGCAGCTGACGCCGGACTTGGCCTTGGCGGCGACGAGGTAGTAGCCGCCCGCCTGGGACTCCTCGGTGAGGGTGAAGGTCAGGTCGTTGGTACCGCAGGCCTGTCCGTAGCCGTCCTTCTTGCCGGCGTTCTTGTCCTCGCCGGCCCCGGTGCCCGCCTTGCCCGTGGAGTCACCGGAGCCGGAGCCGGAGCCGGAGCCGTCGGAAGAGCCGTCCTTGGCGGAGCCACCACCCTTGCCGCTGCTCGCGGTTGGGCTCGTGGACGTGTCCGCGCTCGACGTGTCGTCGGGGCCGCACGCCGTGGCGGTGGCGGCGAGGGCCGATACGGCCACCGCGGCAAGGACGAGGCGGGCGGACCGGACGGCACGACGCGGACGCATGAGGATCTCCAGGGATGTCGGTGGCGGTGTGTCTTGCGGCACCGACGACACTAGGGCTGACCCGGTCTTGGAGTGATCTTCAGAATGTCCGCGTTCTGTATCGGCGTCGTCGGCGTCGTCGGCGTCATCCGTGCCGTCGGCGTCGTGGCCGGCGACGACGCTCCCGCGGCCGCCGGGAGGTCCACCGCACCCGTGGCCACTCGACCGGCACGTTCCGCGGGCGCCCCGCCCCGCGGCCTAGCGCGCGAGCTCGGCGCGGATCGTCTTCGTGGACGCGCCGAAGGTGACGCTCACGGTCCGGGACAGGTTCTGGACCATGGGCCAGCCGAAGCCGCCCGTGCCGCCCACCAGGTCGGGGGCCCGCTCCTGGGGCGGGCGTGGGTCCGCGTCGCGGACGGCGACCGCGATGCCGTCGGTCCAGGCCTCCAGCCGGAGGGAGCACAGGGCTCCGCGCGCGTGGCGCACCACGTTGGTGATGAGCTCGGAGACGACGAGTTCGATGGTCGCGGCGACCTGATCGTCGACCGCCGGGGTGAGTCCGGCGAGGTAGGCGCGGGTGACGTCCCGCGCCTCGGTGACCGATTCGGGCCGCTTGTCGAAGGTGGCCGTCTCCGGCCGAGCGGTCTCGAACGGTATGTGCTGTGTCCGCATCAGCCTCCTCCTTCATCGGGAGCTTCCTCGGGATGGCCGTACCGGGTGGTGGCCGTGTCGGGTGGTGGCCGTGCCGGGTGATGGCCGTACGAGGAGATCTCCTGCCCGAAAATGCCGGGTTCAACGCCTCCTGGCGGGGCTGATGTGCCGACTCACCGGTAACACGGCCGTGGCTGAGGGGAGTTGTGCGATCCGCGGACATGAAGTGATCACTTGCGGGTACCCGCGCTTGCACCGGCGCCCGGGAAGGGGCGGCGGCGGACGCGCGGAGACGGCCGACCAGGAGGGCAACATGGCGATGGTGAAGGGCACGCGGACCAGGACCGGGAGCGTGCGGCTGCCGGAGATCACGGCGCCGGAGGACATGGCTCCGCAGGACGCCCGGGACGTGTCGAAGGTGTTCTTCGCCCGGCTCGCCGCGCTGGAGGAGGGCACGGCCGAGCACCAGTACGCGCGCAACACCCTGATCGAGATGAACATGTCCCTGGTCCGCTACGCGGCCGGGCGCTTCCGGCACCGGTCGGACGAGATGGAGGACATCGTCCAGGTCGGCATGATCGGCCTGATCAAGGCGATCGACCGCTTCGAGCTGTCCCGCGACACGCAGTTCGCCACCTTCGCCGTGCCCTACATCGTCGGGGAGATCAAGCGCTTCTTCCGCGACACCTCCTGGGCCGTCCATGTCCCGCGCCGGCTGCAGGAGGCGCGGGTGGAGCTCGCCAAGGCCAAGGAGGAGCTCAGCACCCGGCTCGGCCGCGCCCCGCGGGTCGCGGAGCTGGCCGCCCTGATGGACCTCTCCGAGGACGAGGTCATCGAGGCCCAGGTCGCCTCCAACGGCTACAGCTCCACCTCCCTGGACGCCGCCGTGCACGGCGACCCCGACGAGAGCGAGTCGCCGCTGGTGGACTTCATCGGGGAGGAGGACCCGGCGCTGGAGCTCGTGGAGGACTTCCACGCCCTGGCCCCCCTGATCGCCGAGCTCTCCGAGCGCGACCGGCGGATCCTCCACCTGCGGTTCGTCGACGAGCTGACCCAGGCGCAGATCGGCGAGCGCCTCGGCGTCTCCCAGATGCACGTCTCGCGCCTGCTGGCCCGCACGCTGGAACGCCTGCGCGCGGGCATGCTCACCCCCGCGGGCTGACCCGCGGCCCGGGCCGCCGGGCCCCGGCGCTCAGCCGCGCCCCCGCCAGTCCAGGCACACGATCATGGCGTCGTCGTCGGGGCCTGCGGGCCCGCGGTAGCCGGCCAGCTCCTGCAGCACCGCGCCCGGCACCTGAGACGGCGGCACCAGGCGGGTGCTGTTCATCGCGCGCGCGAAGGCGTGCTCGATGTACCGCTCGCCCGTCGGCGAGGCCGCGTCGTAGACGCCGTCGCTCGCGAACAGGAGCCGGTCGCCGGGCAGCACCCGGAAGTGCTCGGAGCGGTAGAGCGTGTCCTCGCCCATGCCCAGCGGGAGCTGCGCGTCCAGCTCCAGCTGCTCGATCCTGCCCTCGCGCAGCCGCCACACCCGCGGCGAGCCCGCGTCGATGACCTCCACCGCCCCGGTGTCGAGGTCGAAGTCCAGCAGCAGCGTCGAGAGGTACAGGGCGCCCTGGTGGTGTCCGTAGACGGCCTGGTCGGCCAGGTAGGCCTGGTCCGCCAGGGAGAGGCCCGCGCGGCGGGCGTTGCGCAGCGCGTTGACGGCGAGGTTGGTGAGCAGGGAGGCCTCGATGCCCTCGCCCATGCCGTTGGTCACGGTGAGGGTCAGCCGGTCCGCGGACGTGGACCAGTCGAAGTTGTCGCCGTAGATGGCGTACGCCGGTTCGAGCTGCGCGCCGATGTCGTACTCGGGGCGGGAGCAGGACCGCCCGGGCAGCAGTTGCCACTGCATCTCGGCGGCGAGCGTGAGGCGGTCGGCCCGCCGGGCCTGGAGGTAGAGATCGGTGTCCCGCTCGGCCACGACGATCTCGTGCCCGAGCACCTCGGCGACCTCGGCGAGTTCACGGACGGTGCTCCGGTGGGCCGCGTCGGCGGGCAGGCGCACCGTCAGGATGCCGAGGCGGTTGCCGCGCACGCTGACCGGGAGGTGCAGGGTGACGCACCTCTCGTCGTCGATGTCCTCGGCGAACGGCTCCTGGCTCGCGAAGGCGCGTCCCGGCGCGCCGCTGTGCACCGGCACGGGGGAACCGGTGTGCGGGAGTGTGCTGATCGGTTGGAGTATGGTCGTCGCGTAATCGGCCATCAGCAGGTCGACGGAGCGGGCTGTGTAGTGGACGGCGAGTGCGTCCCGTACTGCTTCGAGAAGAGCGTGCGGTGCGGAGCCGCGCAGGGCACGCTCCACAGCCGTGAATCTGTCCACCTGTCGAGTACCACCTGTTCCTGTTCGGGACGCCAGTGCGAGAAGGAGCCGTCGGCCTGCCATGCCTCAGCGACTGACAGGGCCATTGCGAAGTGTCACAGTTGAGGGCATGGATTACGAAGCATCCGGCGGGGGCGACCGGGATGCGGCCGCGCACTCTGCGCGAGAAGTCATCGAACTCCTCGAAGTGCTGTGGGGCAGAGGCAGGGACCTCGCGTCGACGGCGCCGGTGTCGTCGTCGCAGCTGCGCGTGCTGTTCGCGCTGGACGGCGCCCAGGGGATCAATCTGCGCACGCTCGGGGAGTACCTGGGCTCGGCGCCGTCATCGGTGAGTCGTATGTGTGACCGCCTTCATGCCCTGGGCTTCATCGAGCGGTCCCTCAGTTCAGCCAGTCGCCGCGAGCTCGAACTGCGCTTGTCGAGCCGGGGAGAAAATTACCTCAACGAACTGCGGGCCCGCCGGGAAAGGGCGCTGCTCGACGCCATCTCCGCGATGCGGCCCGCCGAGCGCGCGGCCCTGGTGACCGGGCTGAGCGGTTTCCACCGGGCGGTGGAGGGCGTCGCGCCCCGCCCGCGGCCCGCGAGCGGCCGAGCGGTGGAATCGGCCTGAGACACGGCGCGACCCGGCCGCACCAGAGGTGCGCCGGTGGACCTTCGGACGCGCGGGTTTACTTCCGGCCCATCCAGGTACATGCAGACGGTCGTGAAGATCCGGCCGTGCTCCGCTGCGGGCGAACTGCGGGGCAGGGCCGGTGAAACGGTCGAGTGGAGGATGCAACGATGCTGGTGAGCGGCGTGATTGACGCTACGTGACACCGGCTGTGGAAGATCGTGCACCTCGGATAACATTTGCCGTGCGACAACAATTGCTAAGGTGGATGGAATGAACACCAGTGAGTCCGAGGCCCGGTTGCGCGTCAGCGCCGCCCTGCGCGAGCAGGGGGAGAAGGTGGCCGACCGGTGGGTGAAGCTCCAGGCGGAGCGCGCGGTCCTGGAGACCGGCATCACCGAGGCGGAGCTGAACGAGGAAGCCGACTCCTTGGTCGAGGCGCTCCTCGCCGGTCTCGAAACCGATTACCCCGTACAGGACGTCGTGGCCTCGCACCCCGGGCTGCGGCAGGCCGTGACGGACCTGTCGCTGCGCCGCGCCAGAGGCGGCGCGACCCCCACGGCGACCTCCCTCGCCGTCCTCGCGCTGAAGGAAGCCCTCCTGGAGGCGGTCCAGCACGAGACGCGGGACGTCACCGCCCTCTACGAGGCCGCGCTGTTCATCAACCGGCTGCTCGACACCGCGGGCGCCATGTCCTTCGAGATCTACGTCGAGGGCCGCGAGGAGATCATCCGGCGCCAGAGCCGCCAGCTCCTCGAGGTGTCCACCCCGGTGGTGCGCCTGTGGGACCGCGTGCTCGCCGTGCCGCTGATCGGCACGCTGGACACCACCCGTACGCAGGTCGTCATGGAGAACCTGCTGCAGGCCATCGAGCGCGACGAGGCGCAGGTCGCCATCATCGACATCACCGGTGTGCCCACGGTGGACACCGCCGTCGCCCACCACCTGATGCAGACGGTCAACGCGGTACGCCTGATGGGCGCCGACTGCGTGATCAGCGGCATCCGGCCGCCGATCGCCCAGATCATCGCGCAGCTCGGCATCGACCTGTCGGCGATCCTGACCCGCGCGACGCTCGCCGACGCCCTCGCCGCGGCCATCCCGCTGCTCACCGACCAGACGGTGCACCGGGCCTCGCTCACGGAGACACGGTGACCGCCCCCTTGAGCGGCGTTCCGATCCTGCGCCTCGGCGACGTCCTCGTCACCGGGCTGCTCAACGAGCTCGACGACAAAGCGGCCATCGCCTTCACCGAGGAGCTGACCGAGCGCATCATCGCCGACCGGGCGCGCGCGATCCTCATCGACATCTCCCGGCTCGAGATCATCGACTCGTTCGTGGCCCGCACGCTGATGGAGCTCACGACCACGGCACGGCTGCTCGGAGCGCGGGTCATAGTGGCCGGCATGCGCCCCGCGGTCGCGATCACCCTGGTGGAACTGGGGCTTCAGCTCTCCGGCGTGGAGACCACGCTCAACGCGGAGCAGGGCATGATCGCCCTGGGCTGGCAGCCCGCCCCCCGACCCCCAAAGGGGGGACCCGTTGTCCCTCTACGGTGATCTCCAGAAGACGTCCACCCGTCCCCTCCCCGGCCCCGCGTCCCCCGCCCCCGGCGAGAGCGTCACGGAGAGCGGCGCCCAGCGCGCCGAGCACGCCATCCGCGCGGAGGAGGACCTGCTCGCCGTGCGGCACGCGGTCCGGGAAGCGACCGTCCGTGTCGGCTTCGGACTCGTGGACCAGACACGCATCGTCACGGCCGCCAGCGAACTCGCCCGCAACGCCTACGTGCACGGCGGCGGGGGCACCCTCGCCCTCGAAGTGGTGCGGCAGGGCGGCCGTCGCGGGCTGCGGCTCTCGGTGAGCGACCAGGGACCGGGCATCGCCGACCTCGACCAGGCCCTCACCGACGGCTACACCACCGGCGCCGGACTGGGGCACGGCCTGGGCGGCGCACGCCGCCTCATGGACGAGTTCCAGGTGCGGTCCACCCCGGGCCGGGGCACCACCGTCACCGTGCTGCGCTGGATCGGACCACGGTGAACACCGCCACGGCGGCCCGCACTCTGCACATCGCCATCGACCACCCCAGCGCCGTGCAGAGCGCGGCCGACCACGCCCGGGCGCTCGCCGCCGGGATGCCCGGCGCCCTGCCCGACCAGGCGGCCGTGCTCGCCAGCGAGCTGGCCAGCAACATCGTCAAGCACGCCCGCAACGGCGCGCTGTTCGTCCAGCACTCGCCGCTCGGCGAGGGCCTGGACGTCATCGCGGTCGACAGCGGCCCCGGCATGCCCGACGTCGCCCTCAGCCTCACGGACGGGTACAGCACCACCCGGACCATGGGCGCGGGCCTGGGCGCGGCCCGCCGGATCGCCACCGAGTTCGCCATCCGCTCCGAGGCCGGGCTCGGCACCCTCGCGCACGCCCGCCTCGCGGGACCGGACGCGCCGCGCACCGCCGCCGCGCCCGGCGCGCTGTGCCTGCCCGCCTTCGGCGAGACCGCCAGCGGCGACGGATACGCCGTCGCCGAGCACGGCGGGGCCCGGACCGTCCTCGTCATCGACGGGCTCGGCCACGGACCCGAGGCCGCCGAGGCCGCCCAGCGCGCCGAACGCACCTTCCTCGCCCACCCCGCGGCCCCGCTCGCCGACGTCCTCACCGCCCTGCACAAGGCGCTGCGCCACACCCGCGGCGCCGCCGTGGCCGTGCTGCGCGTCACCGCGGGGCGGGCCGAGTTCTGCGGCATCGGCAACGTCCGCGGCGCCGCCCTCACGCCCGAGGGCATCCAGCACCAGTTCACCGGCCAGGCCGGCATCGTCGGCTACACCCTGCCCGCGCCCCGCAGCCGGTTCGTGGAGCTGTCCGAGCACACCACCCTGGTCCTGTACACCGACGGCATCGACCACCGGTGGACGCACGCCCCCACCACCGCGCGTCTCACGCTGCCCCCGGTGCTGCTCGCGGCCTCCCTGGCCCACAGCCACCGCCGCGTGCGCGACGACGCCACCGTCCTGGCCCTCGGCCCCCACCTGGGAATGAGATGACCCGCGAAACCTTCCGTACGCTCACGGCCCTGCGGCACACCGTACGAAGCATCGCCCTGGGGCACCGGCTGCCCGCCGACGACCGGGCCCGGCTCGTGCTCTCGCTGAGCGAGGTGGCCGCGGGGGCCCTCGGCGGCGGCCGTCCCGTCACGCTGCTCAGCCGGCGCGAGACGGACGCGGACGGCGCCCACCGGCTCACCCTCGCGCTGCGTCTGCCGCGCCAGAACCCGGGACCCGGGGTGGCCACCGACAGCCTGCCGCTGCGCGCGCAGGCCCAGCCGGACGGCACGTTCGTGTGGGACCTCCCGCTGCCGCCCGCCGGAGCGCAGGGCCGCCCCGCGGCCACCCCCGCCGCGGCCGCCCACGGCGGCGAGGCCGACATCGCCCTCCTGGAGGAGGAGCTGCGCGCGGCCCTCGCCCGCGCCGACGCCCTGGCCGACGACCACCGACGGCTCAAGCACGAACTGGCCGAGACCAACAGCGGGGTCCTCGCGCTCTACGTACAGCTGGAGGAGCGCGACGAGCAGCTGCGCACCGCGCACGGCCGTACGCTGCGCGCCCTGGAGGACGCGCTGCGGCCCAGGCCGCTGCACGTGGACGGTCTCGAACTGGCCGTGCACTACGCGCCCGCCAGCGACGACGCGCCCACCGGCGGCGACCTGTACGACTGGTTCACCCTGCCGGACGGCACCGTGCACATCACGGTCGTCGACGCGCTCGGGCACGGGATAACGAGCACGCGCACCGCGCTGACCGTCACGCACGCCGTGCGGACCCTCGCCCTCGAAGGGCATCCGCTGGAGAGCATCGTCGAGCGCACCGACGGCATCCTGGCGCCCTTCGACCAGAGCGTGATGGCGACGCTCCTGCTGGCCAGGCTCGACCCCGCCGACGGCACGCTCACCCTGGCCAACGGCAGCCACCCGCCCGCCTTGGTCGCCCGGGCGGACGGCGGCGCCGACTACCTGGAGGTGCGCGGGCGCGGCATCGGCTTCCCGCTGCCCGGCAGCGAGCGCGTCCTGACCACGCACCTCGGCGTCGACGACGTCCTGCTCCTGTACACCGACGGCCTGACCGAGAGCCGCCGCGACCCCTGCGAGGGCGAGGTCCGGCTCAAGGAGGCCCTCTGCCGCCACCGGGCACGCACGACCGAGCAGATCCCCGGCCGGGTGGCCGAGGACCTGCTCAGTGAGGTGCTGCACCAGGACGACACGCTGGCGATCGCGGTGCGGCGACGCGGCTAGGCCGCCGCGGCGGTCCTAGTCCGTGACGTCGATGCGGCCGTTGACGGCGGCCGGCGCCGCGGCCGCCTCGGGGGCCGGGGCCACCGTCCTGCCGCCGGTGATGCCCTTGAGGAGCTCGGCGAGGTCGACTCCCGTGGTGGAGTTGAGGAGTTCGACGCCCTGCGCGACGTTGTCGGCCACCGCGCGCGACAGCTGACTCGCGCCGTCCGTCGAGATCACCGTCATCTTGTCCACCGCGCTGAGCGGCTCCGACGCCTTGGCGACCACGCTCGGCAGCACCTCGACGAGCATCTGCAGGACGGCCGCGTCCCCGTACTGCGCGAACGCGTCGGCCTTCTTGCGCATCGCCTCGGCCTGCGCGGCGCCCTTCGCGCCGATCGAGGCGGCCTCCGCCTCGCCCTCCAGGCGGACGGCGTCGGCGAGCGCCGCGCGGTGCGCCTTCTCGCCCTCACCGGTCAGGCGCGACCGCTCCGCGTCCGCCTCGGCCTGCTTGACCAGGGCGATCCTGCGGGCCTCCGCCTCCTGCTCGGCCTGGTAGCGGGCGGCGTCGGCCGGCTTGCGGACCTGGGTGTCCAACTCGCTGTCGGTGAGCGCCGCCTGGCGCTTGGCGACCTTCTCCTGCTCGGTGAGCACGTCCTGCTGGCGCGCCGCCTCGGCGAGCGGGCCCGCCGCGCTCGCGCGCGCCGCGGCCTCGTCCGTCTCGGCCTTGATCTCGGCCTGCTTGAGGTAGAAGGTCCGCTGGGCGATCGCGATCTCCTCCTCGGCCTTCAGCCGCGCCTGCTCGGCGGCCCGGCGCGCCACCGCCTCGGCGATGTCCGCCTCCTGCCGGGCACGGGCGGCCTCGGGGCGGCCCAGGTCCTCCAGGTAGGAGCCCTCGGTGGTGATGTCCTGGATCTGGAAGGCGTCGAGGACGAGGCCCTGCCCGGACAGGCTCGCCTCGGCCTCCTCGGCGACCTGACCGGCGAACGCGGCACGATCCCGGATGATGTCCTCGACCGACATGCGGCCCACGATGGAGCGCAGCGCGCCGGACAGGACCTCCTGGGTGAAGCCGACGATCCCGTCCTGCTGGACGAGGAACCGCTGGGCCGCGGCCCGTATCGAGTCCTCGGTGCCGCCCACCTTCACGATGGCGACGCCCTCCAGGTTCGCCTTCACGCCGCGCAGGGTGACCGCGCCGCGCACCGCGATCGGGATGTGCCGCGAGGACAGGTCGAGGGTGAACTTCTGCTGGACGAACGGGACGACGAAGACGCCGCCGCCGACCACGACCTTCTGGCCGCTGTTGTCGGTCATGACCCGGCCGGTGTCCGGGTCGGTGGACGTCTTGCCGCGGCGCCCGGTGACGATGAAGGCCTCGCTGGGCCCCGCGACCTTGTAACGGGTGATGACGACGAGCGCCAACAGGACGAGGAGTACGACGACTCCGACGACGGCGGTCAGGACTGGACTCATGGTGCGTTCCCCCCTGCCACCCGGGGACGGCAGATCGGTGACATGACGTGTGGCGGTCGACGTGCGGTCGACGTGCGGACGGCGGGCCGGGGCGCGGTCAGCGCTCCACGGGCCGCACCGCCACCGAGGTCGGCGACAGGGCCGCGTCGACCCAGATCTCGGTGCCCCGCGCCACGGCGGTGGTGCTGCGGGCCGCGTACTTCACGGGCTGGCCCGCGAGGCGCAGCAGCACCTCGCCGTAGCCGTCCGCCGGGATCGCGGTGACCACGGAGCCCGCGGTGCCCACCAGGTCGTCGCCGCGCGGTGTGCGGGCCGTCTGGTCGCGCATCAGGGCGCGGGTCAGCTTCCAGGTGGCCCACCCCGCCGCGGTGCCCGCGCAGGCCCCCGCGGCGGTGGCGGCGCCCGCGCCGAGCCCGGTCGTGCCGAGCACGAGCGCGCCGCCGAAGCCGAGCATGGACACGAACCCGGCGACGACCGGCAGCGAGAGGAGCCCGTCGAAGAGGCCGTCCAGCGCGCCCGCTCCGCCGAAGAGCCCTTCCAGGACCCCGTCGAGGAGCAGCGAGAGGGCCAGCAGGACGATGCCCGCGATGCCGAGACCCAGAAAGATCGTCATCGGACCACTTCCCCCGTTCCTGCCGCCCACCCCGGTACGGGGCGATGGTGGCACGGGCGTGCGGAGCCGGTCATTGCCGGATTCCGGCAATCTTTACGCGTCTTTGATGCCGGTCGTCCTTGACGGCGGACCGGGGACCGGACGTCCCGGGCCGAGGAATGCCGACTAGGCTGCCGCGCACGATGACCCGTTACGCGATGCCCGCCGACTGGCCCACCGACGAGCAAACGGCACGCGCCGTCCAGGACGCTCTGCGCACCCGCGTCGTGCTCGACGAGCCGGGCCCGCCGCCCGGCACCGGACACGTGACCGGGGTGGACGTGGCCTACGACGACGAGCGGGACGTCGTCGCCGCGGCCGTCGTGGTCCTGGACGCGGCCACGCTCGACGTGGTCGAGGAGTCGACGGCGGTCGGCACGGTGACCTTTCCCTACGTACCGGGCCTGCTGGCGTTCCGGGAGATCCCGACCGTCCTCGCCGCGCTCGCCGGACTGCGGGCCGACCCCGGCCTGGTCGTCTGCGACGGCTACGGCATCGCCCACCCGCGCCGCTTCGGCCTCGCGAGCCACCTCGGCGTCCTGACGGGGCTCGCGACGGCGGGCGTCGCCAAGAACCCCTTCACCTTCACGTACGAGGACCCCGACGACGTGCGGGGGAGTGCCGCACCGCTGCTGGACGGCGCGGAGGAGGTCGGCCGCGCGCTGCGCACCCGCGCGGGGGTGAAGCCGGTCTTCGTCTCCGCGGGCCACCGGGTGAGCCTGGCCAACGCCTGCGCGCACGTGCTGCGGCTGACGCCGCGCTACCGCCAGCCGGAGTCCACGCGCCGCGCGGACGCGCTCTGCCGCTCGGCGCTGCGGACGGCCACCGGGAGCTGACCGCCGTCGGACCGGGTGTCCGCGGGGGTTCCCCGCCGCGCGCCCGGCCCGCCACAGGGCCTGCGGTTCCATGGTCAGCGGGGCGTACGGCACCGGGTTGAAAGATCAAATGAGGGGCGGGTTAGCATATGAGCGCCGCCTAGCTCGAAAGATACTCCTGTGACTGTCAATGACGACTCGTTCACCAACTGGAAGAACCGCGAGGAGATCGCGGAGTCGATGATCCCCGTCATCGGGAAGCTGCACCGCGAGCGGGACGTCACGGTCCTGCTGCACAGCCGCTCCTTGGTGAACAAGTCGGTGGTCAGCATCCTCAAGACGCACCGGTTCGCCCGGCAGATCGCCGGCGCGGAGCTCTCGGTCACCGACACGCTGCCGTTCCTGCAGGCCCTCACCACGCTCGACCTCGGGCCGTCGCAGATCGACCTCGGCATGCTCGCCGCGACGTACAAGAACGACGACCGCGGTCTGACGGTCGAGGAGTTCACCGCGGAGGCCGTCGCCGGCGCCACCGGCGAGAACAAGATCGAGAGCCGCGAGGGGCGCGACGTCGTCCTCTACGGCTTCGGCCGCATCGGCCGCCTCGTCGCCCGCCTGCTCATCGAGAAGGCGGGCTCCGGCAACGGACTGCGGCTGCGTGCCGTCGTCGTCCGCCGGGGCGGCGAGCAGGACATCGTCAAGCGCGCTTCCCTGCTGCGCCGCGACTCGATCCACGGCCAGTTCCAGGGCACGATCACCGTCGACGAGGCGAACAGCACGATCATCGCCAACGGCAACGAGATCAAGGTGATCTACGCCAACGACCCCTCGGAGGTCGACTACACGGCGTACGGCATCAAGGACGCCATCCTCATCGACAACACCGGCAAGTGGCGCGACCGCGAGGGGCTCTCCCAGCACCTGCGCCCCGGTGTCGACAAGGTCGTCCTGACCGCCCCGGGCAAGGGCGACGTCCCGAACATCGTGCACGGCGTCAACCACGACACGATCAAGCCGGACGAGCAGATCCTGTCCTGCGCCTCCTGCACCACCAACGCCATCGTGCCGCCGCTCAAGGCGATGGCCGACGAGTACGGCGTCGTGCGCGGCCACGTGGAGACGGTCCACTCGTTCACCAACGACCAGAACCTCCTGGACAACTACCACAAGGCCGACCGCCGCGGCCGCTCCGCGCCGCTCAACATGGTCATCACCGAGACCGGCGCGGCCTCCGCCGTCGCCAAGGCGCTGCCCGACCTCAAGGCGCCCATCACCGGCAGCTCGATCCGGGTGCCGGTGCCGGACGTCTCGATCGCGATCCTCAGCCTGCGGCTCGGCCGCGAGACCGACCGCGAGGAAGTCCTCGACTACCTCCGCAACGTGTCGCTGACCTCGCCGCTCAAGCGCCAGATCGACTTCACCAGCGCCCCCGACGCGGTCTCGAACGACTTCATCGGCTCGCGGCACGCCTCGATCGTCGACGCCGGCGCCACCAAGGTCGACGGCGACAACGCCATCCTCTACCTCTGGTACGACAACGAGTTCGGCTACTCGTGCCAGGTCATCCGGGTCGTCCAGTACGTCTCCGGCGTGGAGTACCCGACCTACCCGGTGCCGGTGGCTTGAGGCTCCGCTTCCGGATGTTGTCGGCGAAGTGCCCCGCACGCTGTGTGCGGGGCACTTCGCCGTCCCGGCGGCCTGCGCGCCGGGGCGCCTAGCGCACCGCGGCCACGCGGAACGAGATGCCGGTGGCGCGCAGCCGCTCGGTCAGCGCGTCGCCCATCGCCGTGGCCGTGGTGACCTGCCCGGCCGTCGGCGGCAGGTCGTCGAGGGCCAGGCACAGCGCCGACTCGCCGAGCATCCGTGCCGTCTCGTCATACCCGGGATCGCCGCCCGACACCTCGGTGAACACCCGCTTGCCGCCGCCCTCGCCGACGAACCGCACCGAGAACCACGACGCGGCCCGGCGGGCCTCGCTCGGCCCGTCGCCGGGCTTGAGCCGGTCGGACAGCCAGCGCCGCGCGGGCGGGAGCTGGGCGACGGCCGCCAGACCGCCGACCGCCAGCGTGCCGCCGAGCACCACGGGCAGCCGCTTGACGGCCGCGTAGTGCCGGTAGCGGAAGTCGGGACCGTACCGCTCCAGGGCGCGCGCCGAGCGCTGCACCACCTGCGGGTCGATCGTCGGCAGCGGCAGGGCCCACGCGCCGACCTCGCCCGCGTACCGCGGCGCGCCCGGCGGTGCGTACGCCTTGCGGTCCACCAGGCGCGGCTCGTGGTGCCGCCGGTCCTTCGCGGCGGCCAGCATCTGCGGGCCCCGGGCGAACTGGTTGAGCGCCGAGGCGAAGGTGCCGCCGGAGAACCGCGCGCCGACCCGGACGAACCCGTCCACGCGCAGCGGCACCCCTTCGGGCAGTTGCCGCACGGTGAAGTACGCGCCCAGGTCGTGCGGGACGGAGTCGAAGCCGCAGGAGTGCACGAGCCGGGCGCCGGTCTCCCGCGCGCGTGCGTCGTGCCGCACGTACATGAGGTCGACGAACTCCGGCTCCCCGGTCAGGTCCACGTAGTCCGTGCCCGCCTCGGCGCAGGCCGCGACGAGCTCCTGTCCGTACGTCAGGTAGGGGCCCACCGTGGAGGCGACCACGCGCGCGTGGGCGGCCATGTCCCGCAGCGACGCGGTGTCGGACACGTCGGCCCGGACCAGCGGGAGTTCGGCGCACGCCGGGTTGACGGCGGCGAGCCGTTCCCGCAGCGCCGCCAGCTTCGTCGTGTCGCGCCCCGCGAGGGCCCAGCGCACCCCCGCGGGGGCGTGGGCGGCCAGATGCTCCGCGGTGAGCACTCCCACGAAGCCCGTCGCCCCGAAGAGCACGATGTCGTACGGGCGATCACTGTTCCTGGTGTTGGGACCGGTCATGGCACCTCTCCGCCGTTCGCCCCGCGCAGTTGTCGGTGGCCGAGGCTAGCGCGGGGACGGCCGGCCGCGGTCGGGTGGTCCCCGCAGAATTGTCTAAGCGCTTGCTCTCCAGGGCTTGTGCCCAGTGGAACACGTTCTTAGCATCACTGGTGTTACATCAGTTGTGTCATAGTGCTGGGGGCTCAATGGCAGTGCCGGGCAAGGGCGTTCAAGGGCCACTCGCCGGAGTGCGCGTGGTGGAGCTGGCGGGCATCGGGCCCGGCCCGTTCGCCGCCATGCTGCTGGCCGATCTCGGGGCCGACGTCGTACGCGTCGACCGCCCCGGCGGCAGCGGCCTCGCGATCAATCCCGAGTACGACGTGACCAACCGCAACAAGCGCTCCGTCGTCGTCGACCTCAAGTCCGACGAGGGCCCGGCCCGCGTCCTCGACCTCGTCGAGCGCGCCGACGTCCTCATCGAGGGCTACCGGCCCGGCGTGGCCGAACGCCTCGGTGTCGGCCCCGACGCCTGCCACGCGCGCAACCCCGGGCTCGTCTACGGCCGGATGACCGGCTGGGGCCAGGAGGGACCGCTCGCCCCGCGCGCCGGGCACGACATCGCGTACATCGCCGTCACCGGCACGCTCGGCATGATCGGCAACCCCGACGAACCGCCCGCGATCCCCGCGAACCTCGTGGGCGACTACGCGGGCGGCTCGCTCTACCTCGTCGTCGGCATCCTCGCCGCGCTGCACCACGCGCGCGTGCACGGTGCCGGACAGGTCGTGGACGCCGCGATCGTCGACGGTGCGGCGCACCTCTCCACGATGATCCACGGCATGCTGGCGGCCGGCGGCTGGCAGGACCGGCGCGGCGCCAACCTCCTGGACGGCGGCTGTCCCTTCTACGGCACCTACGAGACCGCCGACGGCGGCCACATGGCCGTCGGCTCCCTGGAGCAGCAGTTCTACGACGAGTTCATCGCGCTGCTCGGCCTCGCCGACGTCGCCCCCGCCCGCAAGGACCTGGCCCGCTGGGGCGAGCTGCGCGCGGCCGTCGCCGCCCGCTTCAAGGAGCGGACGCGCGAGGAGTGGACGGCCGTCTTCGAGGACTCCGACGCGTGCGTGGCACCCGTGCTGTCCCTGCGCGAGGCGCCCGGCCACCCGCACCTCGCCGCCCGCGGCACCTTCGTCGAGCACGGCGGCATCACCCAGCCGGCCCCCGCCCCCCGCTTCTCCGCGACCCCCACGCGGATCGCCTCCGGGCCCGCGCAGCCCGGCGCCGACACCGCGGAGGTGGCCCGCGACTGGGACGTACCGGCCCTCGCGCCGCCCCTCGAGGAAGAGGAGGACCACTGATGCAGATCTCGTCACCGCTCGCCTACGCGGCCGACCCGCGCGAGGCGGCCGACGGCGTGGCGGCCCTGGAGGCGGCCGGCCTGGACGCCGTGTGGGTCGCGGAGGCCTACGGCTTCGACTCGCCCACGGTCATGGGCTACCTGGCCGCCCGCACCGAGCGCATGAAGATCGGCGCCGCCATCCTCAACGTCTACTCCCGCACCCCCGCCCTGATCGCCCAGACCGCCGCCGGTCTCGACGCGATCTCGGGGGGACGCGCGATCATCGGCCTCGGCGCCTCCGGGCCGCAGGTCGTCGAGGGCTGGCACGGCAAGGCGTACGACAAGCCGCTCGGCCGCACCCGGGAGACCATCGAGCTGACCCGGCGCATCCTGCGCCGCGAGGTCATCGAGCACTACGGCATCACGGACATGCCGCTGCCCCCGGAGAAGGGCGGCAGGCTCGGCAAGCCCCTGAAGATCCTCAACCGGCCGGTGCGCCCCGAAGTCCCGCTGTACGTCGCCTCCCTGGGCCCCGCCAACGTCCGGATGACCGCCGAGATCGCCGACGGCTGGCTGCCCACCCTCTTCATCCCGGAGAAGGCGCAGGAGGTGTGGGGCGCCGCGCTGGCCGAGGGCGGGGCGCAGCGCGACCCGGCGCTCGCGCCGCTGGAGACCGTCGCCGGGGGACTGCTCGCCATCGGCGACGACGCGGCGGCCGTGCGCGACCTCGCCCGCCCCCAGATCGCCCTCTACGTGGGCGGCATGGGCGCCAAGGGGAAGAACTTCTACAACGACGTCGCGGTCGCGTACGGCTACGGGAAGGAGGCCGCGCGCATCCAGGAGCTCTACCTGTCCGGCCGGAAGAAGGAGGCCGAGGCCGCCGTCCCGGACGAGTTCTGCGAGCTCATGTCGCTGTGCGGACCCGAGGGGTACGTGCGCGAGCGCGTCGAGGCCTTCCGGGCCGCCGGCGTCACCATGCTGAACGTCATTCCCGTCGGCCCCGAGCCGGCCACGCTGATCGAAACCGTCAAGGGCTGGCTCTGACCGGGCCGCAGGAGGCCACGTACTGATGAAGCGGCAGATCTTCTCCGCCGAGCACGACGCGTTCCGCGAGACCGTGCGCACCTTCCTCGCCAAGGAGGTGCTCCCGCACTACGAGCAGTGGGAGAAGGACGGCATCGTCTCCCGCGAGGCCTGGCTCGCGGCCGGCCGCCAGGGGCTGCTCGGCCTCGCCGTCCCCGAGGAGTACGGCGGCGGCGGGAACGCCGACTTCCGCTACTCCGCGGTCCTCGCCGAGGAGTTCACCCGCGCGGGCGCCGCCGGGCTCGCGCTCGGCCTGCACAACGACATCATCGGCCCCTACCTGACCTCGCTCGCCACCGACGAGCAGAAGCGGCGCTGGCTGCCCGGCTTCTGCTCCGGCGAGCTCATCACCGCCATCGCGATGACCGAGCCCGGCGCGGGCTCCGACCTCCAGGGCGTCCGCACCAGCGCCGAGGACCACGGCGACCACTGGGTGCTCAACGGCTCCAAGACGTTCATCTCCAACGGCATCCTCGCCGACCTGGTGGTCGTCGTCGCCAAGACCTCGCCCGAGGGCGGCGCGCACGGCCTGTCCCTGCTGGTGGTGGAGCGGGGGATGGCCGGCTTCGAGCGCGGCCGGAACCTCGACAAGATCGGCCAGAAGTCCCAGGACACCGCCGAGCTGTTCTTCCACGACGTCCGCGTGCCCAAGGAGAACCTGCTCGGCGAGCTGAACGGCGCCTTCATCCACCTGATGACGAACCTCGCGCAGGAGCGCATGGGCATCGCCGTCGCCGGGATCGCCGCCGCCGAGCACCTCCTGGACATCACCACGACGTACGTCAAGGAGCGCGAGGCGTTCGGCAGGCCGCTGGCCAAGCTGCAGCACATCCGCTTCGAGATCGCCGAGATGGCCACCGAGTGCGCCGTCACCCGCACGTTCCTGGACCGGTGCATCGTGGACCACGCGAACGGGGAACTCGACGCGGTGCACGCGTCGATGGCGAAGTGGTGGGCCACCGAGCTGCAGAAGCGCGTCGCCGACCGCTGTCTGCAACTGCACGGCGGCTACGGCTACATGACGGAGTACCGCGTCGCCAAGGCCTTCACCGACGGACGCATCCAGACCATCTACGGCGGCACGACCGAGATCATGAAGGAGATCATCGGCCGCTCCCTCCTCGGCTGACCCGCACCCTCCCGCACCCCCGCCGACCCTCACCCTCCCGCACACCCCCGAAAGGCTCACGCGTGACCACCGAAGCGTACGTATACGACGCGATCCGCACCCCGCGCGGACGCGGCAAGGCCAACGGCGCCCTGCACGGCACCAAGCCGATCGACCTGGTCGTGGGCCTGATCCACGAGATCCAGGCCCGCTTCCCGAACCTGGACCCGGCCGCCATCGACGACATCGTCCTCGGCGTGGTGGGCCCCGTCGGCGACCAGGGCTCCGACATCGCGCGGATCGCCGCCATCGCCGCGGGTCTGCCCGACACGGTCGCGGGCGTCCAGGAGAACCGCTTCTGCGCCTCGGGTCTGGAGGCGGTCAACCTCGCCGCCATGAAGGTCCGCTCGGGCTGGGAGGACCTCGTCCTCGCGGGCGGCGTCGAGTCGATGTCGCGGGTGCCGATGGCCTCCGACGGCGGCGCGTGGTTCAACGACCCGATGACGAACTTCGAGACCGGCTTCGCGCCGCAGGGCATCGGCGCCGACCTGATCGCCACCGTCGAGGGCTTCTCGCGGCGCGACGTCGACGAGTACGCCGCCCTCTCCCAGGAGCGCGCCGCCGCGGCCTGGAAGGACGGCCGCTTCGCCCGGTCCGTCGTGCCGGTCAAGGACCGCAGCGGCCTCGTCGTCCTCGACCACGACGAGCACCTGCGCCCCGGCACCACCGCCGACTCCCTCGCCGGGCTCAAGCCGTCCTTCAAGGACATCGGCGACCTGGGCGGCTTCGACGCCGTCGCGCTGCAGAAGTACCACTGGATCGAGGAGATCGACCACGTCCACCACGCGGGCAACTCCTCCGGCATCGTCGACGGCGCCTCGCTGGTCGCCATCGGCACCAAGGAGGTCGGCGAGCGGCACGGGCTCACCCCGCGCGCACGCATCGTCTCCGCGGCCGTCTCCGGCTCCGAGCCGCTGATCATGCTGACCGGGCCCGCGCCCGCGACCCGCAAGGCGCTCGCCAAGGCCGGCCTCACCATCGACGACATCGACCTCGTCGAGATCAACGAGGCGTTCGCCGCGGTCGTGCTGCGCTTCGTCAAGGACATGGGCCTGTCCCTGGACAAGGTCAACGTGAACGGCGGCGCGATCGCGTTGGGCCACCCCTTGGGCGCCACCGGCGCGATGATCCTGGGGACGCTCGTGGACGAGCTGGAGCGCAGGGACCTCCGGTACGGGCTCGCGACGCTGTGCGTGGGCGGAGGCATGGGCATCGCCACGATCGTCGAGCGGCTGTAGGGCCCCTCACCGCCGGGGCTCGGGGTGCGTCGCCGACCGCGGGCGTGCCGCGGTCGCTCGCGCGGTTCCCCGTCGTCCGAGGCCCGCGCCGCTGCCGCCGCGCCTCGGCGACCACCCGGCCGCCCTCACCGGAATCCGCCCTCCCGCCAGCCATCAGACTTCACGGAGACACCGCCATGACCGAAAGCACCACCATCCGCTGGGAACAGGACGAGACCGGCGTCGTCACCCTCGTTCTCGACGACCCCGACCAGTCCGCGAACACCATGAACCAGGCGTTCAAGGACTCCATCGCGGCGATCGCCGACCGCGCGGAGGCCGAGAAGGACTCCATCCGCGGCATCATCTACACCTCCGCCAAGAAGACCTTCTTCGCGGGCGGCGACCTCAAGGACATGATCAAGGTCGGCCCGGAGAACGCGCAGCAGGCGTTCGAGACCGGCAACGCCATCAAGAACTCGCTGCGCCGCATCGAGACCCTCGGCAAGCCCGTCGTCGCCGCCATCAACGGCGCGGCCCTCGGCGGCGGTTACGAGATCGCCCTGGCCTCCCACCACCGCGTGGCCCTGGACGCGCCGGGCTCCAAGATCGGCCTGCCCGAGGTCACCCTCGGCCTGCTCCCCGCGGGCGGCGGCGTGACCCGCACGGTACGCCTCATGGGCATCACCGACGCCCTCCTGAAGGTGCTCCTGCAGGGCACCCAGTACAACCCGAAGCGCGCCCTGGAGGACGGGCTCGTGCACGAACTGGCCGCCACCCCCGAGGAGATGATCGAGAAGGCCCGCGCCTTCGTCGACGCCCACCCCGAGTCGCGGCAGCCCTGGGACGAGCCCGGCTACCGCATCCCCGGCGGCACCCCCGCACACCCGAAGTTCGCGGCGAACCTGCCCGCCTTCCCCGCCAACCTCAAGAAGCAGACGGCCGGCGCCGACTACCCGGCGCCGCGCAACATCCTCGCCGCGGCCGTCGAGGGCTCCCAGGTCGACTTCGAGACCGCGCTGACCATCGAGGCCCGGTACTTCACCGAGCTGGTGACCGGCCAGGTCGCCAAGAACATGATCCAGGCGTTCTTCTTCGACCTCCAGGCCGTCAACTCCGGCGCCAACCGTCCCAAGGATGTCGAGCCGAGGACCGTCCGCAAGGTCGCCGTGCTCGGCGCCGGCATGATGGGCGCGGGCATCGCCTACTCGTGCGCCCGCGCGGGCATCGAGGTCGTCCTCAAGGACGTCTCCGCCGAGGCCGCCCAGAAGGGCAAGGGCTACTCCGAGAAGCTCTGCGCGAAGGCGGTCCAGCGGGGTCGTACGACCCAGGAGAAGGCGGACGCGCTGCTCGCCCGCATCACGCCGACCGCGGACCCGCAGGCCCTGGCGGGCTGCGACGCCGTGATCGAGGCCGTCTTCGAGGACACCTCGCTCAAGCACAAGGTGTTCCAGGAGATCCAGGACGTCGTCGAGCCCGACGCGCTGCTCTGCTCCAACACCTCCACGCTGCCCATCACCACGCTCGCCGAGGGCGTCTCGCGGCCCGTCGACTTCATCGGCCTGCACTTCTTCTCGCCCGTCGACAAGATGCCGCTCGTCGAGATCATCAAGGGCGGGCGGACCGGCGACGAGGCGCTGGCGCGCGCCTTCGACCTCGTGCGGCAGATCAACAAGACGCCGATCGTGGTCAACGACTCGCGCGGCTTCTTCACCTCGCGCGTCATCGGGCACTTCATCAACGAGGGCGTCGCGATGGTCGGCGAGGGCATCGAGCCCGCCTCCGTCGAGCAGGCGGCGGCCCAGGCGGGCTACCCCGCCAAGGTCCTCTCGCTCATGGACGAGCTGACCCTCACGCTGCCCCGCAAGATCCGCAACGAGACCAAGCGCGCCGTCGAGGAGGCGGGCGGCACCTGGGCGGGCCACCCCTCGGACGTCGTCATCGACCGCATGGTCGACGAGTTCGAGCGCCCCGGCAGGAGCGGGGGAGCGGGCTTCTACGACTACACCGACGGCAAGCGCGGCAAGCTCTGGCCGGGCCTGCGCGAGCACTTCACCAAGCCCGGGCACGAGATCCCCTTCCGGGACATGCAGGAGCGGATGCTCTTCTCCGAGGCGCTGGACACCGTGCGCCTGATCGAGGAGGGCGTCCTGACGTCGGTCGCCGACGCCAACATCGGCTCCATCTTCGGCATCGGCTTCCCGGGCTGGACGGGCGGCGTACTGCAGTACATCAACGGTTACGAGGGCGGCCTGCCCGGCTTCGTGGCACGCGCGCAGGAGCTCGCCGAGCGCTACGGGGACCGCTTCGCGCCGCCCGCCCTGCTCGTCGACAAGGCGGAGAAGGGCGAGAGGTTCAGCGACGCCTGACGCATGACGCATGACGCCTGACGCGTGAGCGCCCCGGGCCCGCCCGACGCGCCGAGCACCGGTGGCCCCGCCCTTCGTCGGGCGGGGCCACCGGCGCGGGTACGGGTGCGAGTGCGGGCCGTCCGTGCGGAGCCCGGCGTCGGGGGAGCGGTTCAGCTCTCCTTGAGCCAGGCCCGCAGCTCCTCCTTGAGGGAGCGCTGGAACGCGGTCACCAGCGCCTGCACCACCATCGGCTGCATGTGCGCCGACAACGACCGCATCGCCGCGACGTGTTCGGGGTCCGACTCCCGGTCGCGGTAGGGCCCCCAGACCTCGTCGCGAAAGAGCCGGGACAGCTCGTGCGCCGCCGAGCGGGTGTGCTCCATCAGGACCGTGCGCGCCGCCAGGATCGTCTCGTGCGCGATCGGTACGTCCAACAGCTGCACGCCGAGCCGCAGCAGCCCCAGGTCCACCCGGTACGTCCCCGGCTCCTCGGTCCTGGCCAGCACGCCCATCGCCGCGAGCCGGTCCAGCTCCTCCTCGCCCAGCGGCCGGCCCGCCCGGCGCTCCAGCTCCGCGAGCGGCGTGTCCTCCGCCGCGTCCGGTGCCCACGAGGCCACCAGCGCGCGGTGGATGGCCAGGTCGTGCGCGCTCAGGTCGGCCGGCAACTGCTCCAGGTACCGCTCGATCGCGGCCAGCGTCATGCCCTGGTGCTGCAGTTCCTCGATGAGCGCGAGCCGGGACAGGTGCTCCTGCCCGTAGTGGCCGACGCGGCGCGGGCCGATCACCGGCGGCAGCAGGCCCTTGGTGCTGTAGAAGCGGATCGTACGGACCGTGACGCCCGCGCGCGCGGCCAGTTCGTCGACCGTGAGCGTCGGCTCCGTGGTGTCTGTGGTGCCCGTCGTCATGACGGCGCTCTCCCTCCCCGGTCGGCTCTCCGGACATCTCCCGTCGGTGCAGTGGTCCGGTGCCTGCCCGGGCGTGCATCAATCCGGTGCAACAGTATTGCTGGCACACCAGTGTTGTGAAAGCCTCCGGGCCAGTCACCTGCTCGTCCGCTCGCTCGTCCGCACGCGTCCGCACACGCACAGCCGATGGCGCCAGGAGGCGGTCATGACCACGATCCTGCGACTCCCCGGGGACCCCGCCGACATCACGCTCCCCGCCCTGCTGCTCCGCAATGCCGAGGACCACGGAGATCTTCCCGCGCTGTCCTGGCGGCAGGGCGAGGGATGGTCGACGCTCACCTGGCGCGAGGCCCGGCGCAAGGTCGCCGTCCTCGCCGCGGGCTACAGCGCGCTCGGCGTGCGGCGCGGCGAGCACGTCCTGATGATGATGGGCAACCGCCCCGAGCACTGGCTGAGCGACCTCGCCCTGGTGCACATCGGCGCCGTCCCCGTCACGGTCTACGGCACCGCCGCCCCCGAACAGGTCGCGCACATCGTCCGGCACAGCCGGGCCCGTTTCGCGATCGTCGAGGGCGCCCGCGAACTGCCCCGCTGGGAGCCGCTGCTCGCCGACGACACGGCGCCGCTGGAGCGCCTCGTCGTCGTGGAGGCGGCCGAGGCCGGCGAGCACCGCACCTACGGCTCGCTGCACGCCACGGGCGGCCGCCTCTTCCACCCCGACGGCTTCGAGAAGTCCTGGCGCGAGAGCCGCCCGACCGACGCGCTCACCGTCGTCTACACCTCGGGCACCACGGGCGACCCCAAGGGCGTGCGCCTCACCCACCGCAACGTCCTGCTGAACGGCATCGCCCTGGACGGCGTCGTCGACTTCCCCGAACACGTCGGGCACATCTGCTACCTGCCCTTCGCACACATCGCGGAGCGCCTGCTCGGCCTCTACCTGCCGGTCCTGCGCGCCGCCCACGTCTATCTGTGCGCGGACCCGGCCCAGGTCGCCGCCACCGCACGGGAGCTGCACCCCTTCCAGTTCTTCGGCGTCCCGCGCGTGTGGGAGAAGCTCGCCGCCTCCGTACAGGCGGCCCTCGCGGGGCTGCCCGAGGAGCGGCGCCGCGCCGTCGAGGCGGCGAACGACACGGCCCGCGCGCACGTCGCCTGCCGGGAGCGGGGCGAGGAGGCGCCCGCCGCGCTCGCGGCGGCGTACCAGGAGGCCAGGGAGAAGGTGCTCGACCCGCTGCTCGCGCTCGCCGGGTTCGACCGGCTGGTGTGGACCGCGAGCGCCTCCGCGCCGATGCCGCCGGAGGTGTCCCGGTTCTGGGCCGGCTTCGGACTGGTGGTCATGGACGCGTGGGGGCTGACGGAGACCTCCGGCGTGGTCACGACGAACGGCCCCGACGGGTTCCGGCTCGGCTCGGTGGGCCGCCCCATCGAGGGCCTGGAGGTCCGCATCGCCGACGACGGGGAGATCCTGGTGCGCGGCGCGACGGTCTTCGACGGCTATCTGCGGCCGGACGGGGGCGTCGACAGCGCCTGCGACGGAGACGGTTGGTTCGCCACCGGCGACATCGGGCGCCTCGACGAGGACGGCTACCTCTGGCTCACCGACCGCAAGAAGGAAATGATCGTCACCTCGACCGGCAAGAACGTCTCGCCCGCCCTCGTCGAGAACGCGCTCAAGGAGCACCCGCTGATCGGCCAGGCCCTCGTGCACGGCGACGGCCGCTCGTATCTGGTGGCGCTGCTCGTGCTGGACGCGGAGCTGGCGCCGGCCTGGGCCGCCGCGCGCGGGATCGAGGGCGATCTCGTCGCCGACCCGGCCGTACGGGCGGAAGTGGAGCGTGCCGTCGAGGCCGCCAACGCGCGCCTGAACCGCACCGAACAGATCAAGCGCTACCGCCTGCTGGCCGGGGAGTGGGGTCCGGAGACCGGCGAGCTGACCCCGTCGCTGAAGCTCCGCCGCCGGGTGATCCGCGCCAAGTACGAGCAGGTCATCGCGGGTCTGTACACCCCCTGACCACCATGTGAGAAGTCCCGCTATGTGACGTGCGCCACCGCGTGCACGGCGATCTCTGGGGGAAGGTGTCCCGTCGGTCCGCACGCGCCAGGGGCGTCGCGGGCCGAAGCACATCCGGACCCCGGAGCTCTTCCGGGCACCAGAGAGTAGATCGACCACGTGAGCAAGGAAGCCGTAGACACGGCCGCCGCGGAGGCGTCCCGCAACGACGCCTCCCAGGCCCCCGCGGACGCCGGCGACGCCGGTTACAGCAAGGACCTCAAGGCCCGCCACGTCAACATGATCGCGATCGGTGGCGCGATCGGAACCGGCCTCTTCCTCGGGGCGGGCGGGCGCCTCAACTCGGCGGGCCCCGCGCTCGCCGTCGCGTACCTCGTGTGCGGCATCTTCGCGTTCTTCGTCGTCAGGGCGCTCGGCGAGATGGTCCTCTACCGGCCGTCGTCGGGTTCGTTCGTCAGCTACGCGCGTGAGTTCCTCGGCGAGAAGGGCGCGTTCTTCGCCGGTTGGATGTACTTCCTCAACTGGTCGACCACCTGCATCGCCGACATCACGGCGATCGCGCTCTACACGCACTACTGGAGCTTCTTCACCGACATACCCCAGTGGGTGCTCGCCCTCATCGCCCTCGCGGTGGTGCTCGCGGTGAACCTCGTCTCGGTGAAGTACTTCGGCGAGATGGAGTTCTGGTTCTCGATCATCAAGGTCGCCGCACTGTCGACGTTCATGATCATCGGTATCTTCCTGCTGGCCAGCCAGCACAAGGTCGGCGGCGAGACGCCCGGCCTGAACATGATCACCGACCACGGCGGCTTCCTGCCGAACGGCATGATGCCGGTCGTGATCGTGATGCAGGGCGTCGTCTTCGCCTACGCGTCCCTGGAGCTGGTCGGTGTCGCCGCGGGCGAGACCAAGGACCCGCACAAGATCGTCCCGCGCGCGGTGAACTCGATCATGTGGCGCGTCGGTATCTTCTACGTCGGCTCGGTCGTGCTGCTCGCGCTGCTGCTGCCCGGCACGCTGTACTCGGCCGACCAGAGCCCCTTCGTGACGGTGCTCTCCAAGATCGGTGTCCCGGCCGCCGGTGACGTCATGAACTTCGTGGTCCTCACCGCGGCCATGTCCTCGCTGAACTCCGGCCTGTACTCCACCGGCCGCATCCTGCGCTCCATGGCCATGGCGGGCTCCGCCCCCCGGTTCACCGCCAAGATGAACCGGAACCAGGTGCCCTACGGCGGCATCCTGCTCACCGCCTCCCTCGGCGTGGTCGGGGTCGGCCTGAACCGCGTCGTCCCGGACCAGGCCTTCGAGATCGTCCTGAACGTCGCCTCGCTCGGCATCATCGGGACCTGGATCACGATCATGGTCTGCCACCTGGCCTTCGTGCGCCGGGCCAAGGAGGGCGTGATCACCCGCCCGAAGTTCCGGCTGCCCGGCAGCGGCGTCACCGAGTACGTGACGATCGCGTTCCTGCTCGCCGTCCTCTGCCTGATGTGGAAGGACGCCGAGGTCGGCCGCAAGACGCTGTTCCTCATCCCGATCGTGGGCGCTGCCCTGGTCGTCGGCTGGTTCGGCGTCCGGCGCCGGGTGGAACGCGAGGCCCAGGGCCTCACGGAGCCGCGGGACAAGCAGGAGCAGTGACGGCCGGGCCCGGCGGCGGGTCCGACGGCTGAATGGGGCCGTTCAACTGCCGTGCAGGTGTGCGTTGTTGTGCACGGATGAGCGGGTAGAGCTCGGTACATGCACCTCATCCCCACGGACCTCGGGCCGGTCGACCCGAAGGTCGAGGAAGTCGCCGTCGCCGCCGTCCTCATCGGCGCCCTGTGCCTCCTGGTCGGACGTCTCGTGACCCGGGCCGGCCGGGTCCTCGCGGGGCGGCCGACGCTCCTCGCGGGGGCCCCGGGCGCCCCGGCCGGGGCGCTTCCCGGCCGTCGACGCGCGGTGCGGGTGCCGGGGGAGGGGAAGCTGCTCTCCGAGTCCCGCCGCGGGACCGGGCGTGCCGGGCGCCGCGCCGCCGAGGACGGGGCCGCCCTGGTCGTGGCGGCACCTGCCGACGCCCCGCGCGACACCGGGGGCCCGGCCACCGAGCAGGCCCGCGGCGAGGCGGAACGCGCCGCGGCGGAGGCCGAGCTGCGCGGACAGGTCTCCGAGTGGGCGTCCGAACTGGCGAGCCGCATCGCGGCCGAGCCGCTCACCGGGCCGCCCGTCACTGGGCCGCCGCCGCTCACCGGACCACCCGTCACCGGACCACCCGTCACCGGGCCGCCGCTCATCGGACCGCCGGTCACCCCGGGCCCCGGCGGTCCCACCCGTGACACGGCATCGGGTGTCGCTCCCGACCCTGGTCCCGAAGCTGATCAGAATCCCCGGCGCCCCTGACGCCACCCCCCCCGGGGCACCCGTACGGATCCGACGGGTTCCGGTCGCCCTGCCCACGCATTCACGCCCTCGCGGCCGCCGCCCCTGGCGGCCCGGACCCGGCGCGCGGAGACTGCGAGGCATGGACGTCACGGTCTCGGTCAAGGACGGCGAACTGTGGGCGCACGACTCGGGTGACCCCCGGGGCGGCACACGCGGCGCGGGCCTCCCCCTCGTCCTGCTGCACCCCGGGGTCGGCGACTCCCGCGTCTGGGACCGCGTCCTGCCGCGCCTCACGGAGCGGCACCGGGTGATCCGCTACGACGCGCGCGGATACGGCAGGTCCCCGGCCCCGACCGCCGCGTACTCCCTGGTCGAAGACCTGATCGCGGTGCTCGACCACTTCGGCGTGGCCCGCGCGGTCCTCGTCGGATCGAGCATGGGCGGCGCGACCGCCATCAGCCTCGCGCTGCGCGACCCCGCACGGGTGGCGAGCCTCGCCCTGGTGGTGCCGGGCGTCACCGGCGCCGACGACCTGGTCCCGGCCGCGTTCACCGCCGAGGTCGGCCGGCTCGCCGGGGCGGGCGACGTGGACGGCATCGTGGCCCTGCTCAAGCGGACCTCCGGCGCGGTCGGCACTGGGCAGGACCCGGAGGTCGAGACGCTCCTGCGGGCGGTGATCCCCGCGTGGTTCGCCGCCTACCGCCACAACGTGCCCGACCCGCCCGCCTACGACCGCCTCGGCGAGCTCGACGTGCCGTGCGTCCTCGTCCTCGCGGAGCACGACCAGCCCGAGGTGGTCCGCGTGAACGAGACGATGGCGCGGCGCATCCCCGGCTGCCGCCTCGTGCGCCTCGCCCGCAGCGACCACTTCCCGACCGTGCGCGAACCGGACGCGGTCGTGGACGCCATCCTGGACGCGTACGCCGAGGCCAGCTGATCGACCGCCGCCCCGCCCGAGCGGGTCCGGCGGTAGGGGAGGAGGCGGGTCCACGCCGACGGACCCGCCCCCTCCGACACCCTCTGATCGCCCCTGGCCCGATCGTGCCTGGCCCGATCGTGCCTGGCCCGATCGTCGCTGGCCCGGTCGTGCCTGGCCCGGTCGTCCCCGGCCCCCGCGTCTCAGAACCGCGCGTGCAGCCTGCGTCCCAGCTCCACCGCCCGCGCCGCCTTGTCGGGCGCGGTCGCGAACGACGTCAGATCCGCGTACGGCGCGAACCGTTTGACCGTCACCGAACGGGCCACCGCGAACGCCCGCAGCCCCTCCGCGCCGTGCACCCGCCCGTACCCCGACTCACCCGTGCCGCCGAACGGCAGCGCGGGCACGGCGGCGAAGCCCAGCACCGACCCGACGGCCACCGCCCCCGCGTCGAGGCGCTGCGCCACCGCGCGTCCGGCGGCACGCGAGCCGGTGAAGACGCTCGCGCCCAGCGCGTACGCGCCGGCGTTGGCCCGCTCCACCGCCTCGTCCAGGTCCCGCACCCGGTTGACCACGACGACCGGGCCGAAGGTCTCCTCCGTCATCGCGGGCGAGTCCTCCGGGACGTCCACCAGCACCACCGGTTCCACGAACGGCGCGGCGACCGCCTCGGGCCCGCCCGCCACCGTCCGCGCGCCCGCCGACAGCGCCTCCTTCATGTGCCGCTCCACGACGCCCAGCTGGGTCGGCAGCGTCATCGGCCCGTAGTCCTGCCCCGCGGCCAGCGATTCCGCCCTGGCGGCGATCAGCTCGCACAGCCGCTCGTGCACCGACGCCACCGCGTACACCCGCTCCACGCCCGCGCAGGTCTGCCCCGCGTTCGCCATCGCGCCCCACGCGATCGCCTCGGCCGCCTCGTCGAGGTCGGCGTCCTCGCCCACCAGCACCGCGTCCTTGCCGCCGCACTCGGCGAGCAGCGGCGTCAGGGACCGGGCGCAGACCTCGGCCACCTTCCGCGCCGTCCCCGGCGACCCGGTGAAGGCGACCTTGTCCACACCCGACCCGGCGAGCGCCTCCCCCGTCGAGCCCGGCCCGGTGACCGTCCGCAGCAGCCCCGCGCAGTCCGGCACGGCCTCGTCGAAGGTCGACGCGAGCAGCGCGCCGGTCCCCGCGGTCAGCTCGGACGGCTTGAAGACGACGGCGTTCCCGGCGGCGAGCGCGTAACCGATCGAGCCCATGGGGGTGAAGACCGGGTAGTTCCACGGGCCGATGACCCCGACGACACCCAGCGGGCGGTAGCCGAGCAGAGCGCTCTGGTGGGACGAGAGCAGCCCGGAGGACACCCGGCGCACCCGCAGCACGCGCCGCGCGTTGCGGGCCGCCCAGTCCAGGTGCACCAGCGTGAGCAGCACCTCGGCGCGCGCGTCGTGCACCGGCTTGCCGGTCTCGGCGACGACGGCGTCGGCGACCTCGTCCATGCGCCGGGCCAGCGACCGCTTCCAGTCGAGCAGCCGCGCCCGGCGGCCCGCCCAGCCCAGCTCCGCCCACCCGGCCGCCGCGCGGCGCGCTTCCGCGACCGCCGCCGTCACCTCGTCGGGGCCGTCCACCGGGTGCTCGCCGATGACGTCTCCGGTGGCGGGAGAACGTACCGAGAATGTGGCCATCAATCAGCGCTCCAGGGATAGTTCGTCGGGCCGTGGCCGCGCCGGGGCACCGGGCGGCCGTGCGCCCAGCAGCCTGTACCCGACGGGCCGCGACCGGAACCCCCGCGGCCGGGGCGGGCCGGGGCGGTCGCATACTGGAACGCGTACAAACCGGGCACGTTCGAGGAGCACGTCGCATGATCCCTGCCGACGACCGCGACGACCGCGACGACCGCGACGGCCGGGACGACCGCGAGCACCGGGACGGGCGGGCCGACCCCGTCCCGCCCCCGCCCGGCGGCATTCTCTGGAGCATCGCGGGCGACATCCGCATGGTCCTCATGCTGCCGCCCGCCCTCGCCCTGCAGGTCGCCCGCCCGGCCGTCGGCGCCGGGGTGGACGACCACTCGGTGTTCCGCACCGACCCGTGGGGGCGCGGCGAGCGCTCGGTGCGGTCGGTCCTGCTGTGGGTGTACGGCGGGCAGGAGGCCGCCGCGGAGGGCCGCAGGCTGCGCGCGCTGCACCGCACCATCCGGGGCACGGACGCGCACGGCCGCCGCTACCACGCGCTGACACCCGCCCACTACGCCTGGGTCCACGCCACCGGCTTCCCGGTCTACCGGCACGCGCAGCGCTATCTGGGCCGCCCCTTCACCCGGGCACAGGAACGGCAGCTGTACGCGGAGTGGCTCCAGGTCGGCCGGATCCTCGGGATCCACGACCGGGACATGCCGCAGACCGTCGAGGAGTTCTGGCCCTTCTACCGCAAGGCGCTCGCCGAGGAGATCGAGTGCACGGCCGTCGCCGCCGAGCTGACCGGCGTCGACCTGTCCGTCCCGCCGCCGGACCGGGGGCCGTGGCCGCTGCGCGCGGTGCTCCGCCTCCTGTGGCCGCTGCTGCTGCCCCCGCTGGCCCGCTTCCGCCGCTTCGTCACGATCGGGCTGATGCCCCCGGACGCCCGTGAGGCGATCGGCCTGCCCTGGACGGCCGCCCAGGAGCGCCGGCTGCGCCGCTTCGGCCGGGTGGTGCGCACGGTGGTGCCGCTTCTGCCGGAGCGGCTGCGCTATCTGCCGCAGGCCCGCAGGGCCCGCGCGCGCCACCGCGCCGCCGGACGGTGAGCCCGGCGGCGCGGCGGCGTGCGGTGTTCGTGCGTCAGGTCAGGTCAGGTCAGGTCAGTGCCCGTTCCCGTGCCCGTGCACGCCGTTCGTCGCGGCGATCTGCTTCCACGACTTCGGCTTGGCGGGCGCGGTCGCCGACCGGGCGATGCCCGCGGCGCGGACGGCCGGGGCCTCCGGGCGCGACGGCTGGTAGAGCCAGGTGTCGAACAGCTCGGCCAGCGGCTTGCCCGAGACCTTCTCGGCGTACTTCACGAAGTCGCCGACCTTGGCGTTGCCGTACGCGTGCTTCTTCGGCCAGCCCTTGAGGATCGCGAAGAACGCGTCGTCGCCGATCTCGTTGCGCAGCGCCTGCAGGGCGAGCGCGCCCCGGTCGTAGACCGCGCCGTGGAACTGGTTGTCCGGGCCCGGGTCGCCCGGCTTCACCTTCCAGAACGGGTCGTCCGCGGGGCGCTGCGCGTACACGTAGTCCGCGAGCTCCTGCGCCGTGCCCTCGCCCTCCTTCTCCGACCACAGCCACTGGCTGTAGCGGGCGAAGCCCTCGTTGATCCAGATGTCCTTCCAGCCGTCCACGGAGACGCTGTCGCCGTACCACTGGTGGGCGATCTCATGGACGACGATCGAGGCGTTGGAGCCGCCCGCGAAGGCGGCCGGGCTGTAGAAGGGCCGCGTCTGGGTCTCCAGGGCGTAGCTGCTCTTCACGTTCGGCACGTATCCGCCGAGCGCGTTGAACGGGTACTTCCCGAAGACCGTCTCCAGCCACTCGGTGACCTCGGTGGTCCGCTCGATGCTGGCGCGCGCGGCGCCCGCGTTGTCGCCCAGGTCCTTGCTGTAGGCGTTGAGGACGGGCAGGCCGCTCTCGGTCTTGTCCGTCGTGATGTCGAACTTGCCGACCGCGAGCGTGGCGAGGTAGCTGGCCTGCGGCTTGTTCGACCGCCAGTTGTAGCGGGTCCAGCCCAGCTTCGAACTCTGCGACTGCAGCACGCCGTTGGAGATCGCCTGGGTGCCGTCCGGCACCGAGACCGAGACGTCGTACGTGGCCTTGTCCAGCGGGTGGTCGTTGGACGGGAACCACCACACGGCGGCCTCCGGCTCCTGGGCCGCCACGCCGCCGTCGGGCGTCCGGTGCCAGGCCGTGTAGCCGTTGATCTTCAGCTCGGACGGCTTGCCCGCGTAGCGCACGACCACCGTGACCGGGGTGCCCTTGGGCAGCCCCGCCGACGGCGTGATCTCCAGCTCCTGGTCGCCGGTCCTCGCGAACTTCGCCTTCTTGCCGTTGACCCGCACCTCGGACACGGTGAGACCGAAGTCGAGGTTGAAGCGCGAGAGATCCTGGGTGGTCCTGGCGTTCAGCGTCGCCGTACCCTCCAGCAGGTCCGTCGCGGGCTGGTACTTCAGCCGCAGGTCGTAGTGCGAGACGTCGTATCCGCCGTTGCCGCTCGCCGGGTAGTAGGGGTCGCCGATGCCCGGGGCCCCGGGCGTGAAGTCCGCGGCCGATGCCGGGATCGCCAGCAGCAGAGAGGCAGCGAGCGCGCCCGGGGCGATGAGTCTGCGGTGCACAAGAGCTCCAAGTCGTAGGGGCACAACAACTGTTCGTCGTGATCGACGAGCCTATTCAGCCTCGCCCGCGCACGTCATGTCCATGGCCCCGGACGTCACACGATCGCCATTCGGCCGACATGTGCCTTGATGTCCCACGCACCTGTCCGCGCCGCGTGCGGCCCTCTGTCGCGCGGGAGTTCACCGGTGTACCTTCCGCGCCATGCCGATACGTGCGCGACGCGCCCGCCTCCTGTGGAGGACACTCCTGACGGCGGCCCTCGCCGCCCTCCTCGCCACCCTCATGTCGCCGGGCGCGGCACAGGGGGCCGGCCAGGCCCCGCGCCCCCCGCGCGAAAGCACGCCCGTCTACTCCTACGACGACGCGATACGCGAGTCCGTCTGGGTCGACACCCGGCTCGACGGCGACGCGGACGGCAGGACCGACCGCGTCGCCGTCGACATCGTCCGCCCCCGCGAACTCGACCGCACGGGCCGCCGGATACCCGTGATCATGGACGCCAGCCCGTACTACTCCTGCTGCGGGCGCGGCAACGAGAGCCAGAAGAAGACGTACGACGCCGACGGGAACCCGGTGCGGTTCCCGCTCTACTACGACAACTACTTCGTCCCGCGCGGCTACGGCTACGTCGCGGTCGACCTCGCGGGCACCAACCGCTCCGACGGCTGCGTCGACGTCGGCGGCCGCTCCGACGTCCGGTCCGCCGAGGCCGTCGTCGACTGGCTGAACGGCCGCGGCCGCGGCTACACCAGCCGCACCGGCACCCAGCGCGCCACGGCCACCTGGACCAACGGCGCCACCGGGATGATCGGCAAGAGCTACGACGGCACCGTCGCCAACGGCGTGGCCGCCACCGGCGTCAAGGGCCTGAAGACGATCGTGCCCATCGGCGCCATCTCCTCCTGGTACGACTACTACTTCGCCCAGGGCGCCCCGCTCTTCGGCAGCGGCCCCGACGGACTGGCGGACGCCGTCCAGAGCCCCGAGGCCCGCGCCCGCTGCGGCGCCGTGCACCAGCGCCTGGTCGACGGGGCGCCCCGCTCCGGCGACTGGACCCGCCTGTGGAGCGAGCGCGACCACGTGCCGGACGCCGGCAAGGTGCGCGCCAGCGTCTTCGCCGTCCACGGCATGCAGGACCTCAACGTCCGCACCAAGCACTTCGGCCAGTGGTGGGACGCCCTCGCCGAACACGGCGTCGCGCGCAAGCTCTGGCTCAGCCAGGCGGGCCACGTCGACCCCTTCGACCTGCGCCGCGCCGACTGGGTGCGCACCCTGCACCGCTGGTTCGACCACGAACTCCTCGGCTACGACAACGGCATCGACCGCGAGCCGATGGCCGACATCGAGCGCGCCCCCGACCGCTGGACCACCGACCGGGTCTGGCCGCCGCGCGGCACCGGCACCGTCCGGCTCCACCCGGCCAAGGGCACCGCGCCCGGCGTCGGCGTCCTCGGCCCGCGCCGCGGCAAGGGCACCGAGACCTTCACCGACGACCGGCGCCTGAGCGAGACGGACTGGGCCGCCCAGGTCGACACGTCGACTCCCGGCAAGGCCGGCTTCAGCACCGCGCCGCTCACCCGCGACCTGCGGCTCTCCGGCTCCTCCACGGTGACCGTCACCGCGACCCCGACGACCCGCACCGCGCACCTGTCCGCGGTCCTCGTCGACCTCGGCCCCGACACCATCCGCGACTACGCGGCCGCGGGCGAGGGCATCACCACGCTGCCCGAGCGCACCTGCTGGGGCGCGAGCACCACGGGGGACAGCTCCTGCTTCAAGGAGACGCGGGCCAGGACCGCCGCCGTCGACTACACCGTCTTCAGCCGCGGCTGGGCCGACCTCGGCACCTGGGCCGACCCCGGACACGGCCGCCCGCTCACCCCGGGCAAGGCGCACACCATCACGCTCCGGCTCGCCGCGAGCGACCACGTCGTGCCCAAGGGCCACCGGCTCGCCCTGATCATCGCGGGCACCGACCGGAACCTCATCGAACCGCCCGCCGACACCCCGACCCTGGCCCTCGACCTGGCCCGCACCTCGGCCAAGCTGCCGCTGGTCGGCGGCGCCGACGCGTTCACCACCGGCCCGTCCGTCACCCCGCGCCCGTCCCGTCTCGACGGCGTGGCCCCGCCGCGTCCGCTCAACCCCGTCCCCGGAGGCAGCACTTCATGACACCCCGCATCCGCACCCTGGCGCTCGCCTGCGCCACCGCGGCCCTCGCCGCACCCCTCGTGACGGCGCCCGCGCAGGCGACGCCGAAGCCGCCGCGTACCGGATTCGAGGAGAGCGACGGCGCGCGCTGGACCAGCCAGCCCGAGGAACAGGAGCTGCTGGCCGCCGTGGACCGGGCCACCGACCGCGTCTCGGTGACCCGCATCGGCACCACGAAGAAGGACCGGCCGGTCCAGCTCGTCCGCATCGGCGAACGGCGCGCCGAGAACACCGTGTTGCTGATCTGCAGCCAGCACGGGGACGAACCGTCGGGCCGCGAGGCCTGTCTGTCCACGATCCGCGACCTGGCGTACGCGAAGGACAAGCAGACCCGGCGCTTCCTGAGCCGCACCACCCTCCTGGTCGTGCCCACCGCCAACCCGGACGGCCGCGCGGCCGACACCCGCGGCAACTCCGACGGCGTCGACATCAACCGCGACCACCTCGCCCTGCAGACCGCGGAGGCCCGCGCCATGGCCGCCGTCATCCGCGACCGCGAGCCCGACGTCATCTACGACCTGCACGAGTACGGCGCCACCCCCAAGTACTACGACAAGGACCTGTTCGACCTCTGGCCGCGCAACCTGAACACCGACCGGGCCGTGCACGACGAGGCGGAGACCCTGTCGAAGGCGTACGTGCGCCCGGCCGCCGGGCGTGACGGGTACACCACGGGCACCTACGGCATCTGGACCGACCCGGTCACCGGCGACCCCGTCAAGCAGACCGCGGGGGACGGCCAGGAACGCATCCTGCGCAACATGTCCGGCCTCAAGCACGCCGCCGGCCTGCTCATCGAGAGCCGCGTCGACCCGCTCACCGACGCGGAGAAGAAGGACGAGGCGCTGAACAACCGGCGCCGCGTGGCCTCCCAGCGCTCCGCGCTCGGCGGGCTCGCCGCGTTCACCGACGAACACCGCGGCCGCCTGGAGGCCGCCACCGACGCGTCCCGCGCGAAGGGCTACCGCGACCGCGGCCCGGTCTACGTCGGCGGCGCCGACAACGACCGCGCCGAACCGTCCGAGATCATCCAGGACCCGCCCTGCGGCTACCGTCTCGACGCCGCCCAGTACCGCGACATCAAGGACGAACTGGCCCTGCACGGCGTCGCCGTGAAGCACCGGAAGTCCGGCGCCTACGTCCCGCTGCGGCAGTCCGCCCGGGCCCTGGTGCCGCTGCTCCTCGACGAGCGGGCGCCGTATCACATGGTCACAGGTCGGCCCGACATGACCTGTTGAGCAGGTGAGATGTGCGTCACATGTGGTAGGGGGTAACGGAGAACAAAGTCTCGACGTATCCGACTCCTTGAAAGGTGTCACCTGTGACGCAGGAACCTCAGAAAGCGGACGACGGGGGAGGGGCGCCAGGGGAGGCCGCGGCGCCCGCCCACGGCGACCGGTCCCCCCAGACGGACCGGGTGGTGTTCGGCGTCACCGCCCTGTTCACCCTCGCGTTCGTGGTGTGGGGCGCGGTGGCGACGGACTCGCTGCAGGATGTCTCCACGGACATGCTCAACGGTCTGATGCACAACGGCGGTTGGTTCTTCATGCTGACCGCGACGGGCTTCGTCGTCTTCGCGCTCTGGCTGGCCGTCAGCCGGTACGGGAAGATCACCCTCGGCAAGGAGGGCGAGGAACCGGAGTTCCGGACCGTCTCCTGGGTCGCCATGATGTTCAGCGCGGGCATGGGCATCGGCCTGATGTTCTACGGCGTGAGCGAGCCCCTGGCCCACTTCACCTCGCCGCCGCCGGGCACCGACCCGGCCGACGCCGCCGCGGGCATGGAGACCGCGATGGCCACCACCCTCTTCCACTGGACGCTGCACCCCTGGGCGATCTACGCGGTCGTGGGCCTCGCCATCGCGTACAGCACCTTCCGGCGCAACCGCCGGCAGACCATCAGCGCCGTCTTCGAGCCGCTCATCGGCACGAAGCACGCCCGCGGGGCGTGGGGCCGGGTCATCGACATCCTGGCCATCTTCGCCACCCTCTTCGGCTCGGCCGCGTCCCTGGGCCTCGGCGCCCTGCAGATCGGCAGCGGCATCGAGGTGCTCGACTGGATGGACGAGGCGAGCACCGGCCTGCTCGTCGTGATCATCGCGGTGCTCACCCTCGCCTTCGTGGCATCGGCCGTCTCCGGTGTGGAGAAGGGCGTGCAGTGGCTGTCGAACATCAACATGGTGCTCGCCGCGATCCTCGTGGTGTTCGTCTTCATCGCGGGCCCCACGGTCATCATCCTCGACATGCTGCCGACGTCCCTCGGCGCCTACCTCGACGACCTTCCCCAGCTGATCGGCCGCACCGAGGCGTCCAGCGGCAAGGGCGTCGCGGACTGGCTGAGCGGCTGGACGGTCTTCTACTGGGCCTGGTGGATCTCCTGGACGCCCTTCGTCGGCATGTTCATCGCGCGCATCAGCCGCGGCCGTACGATCCGTCAGTTCGTCGGCGGCGTCATCCTGGTGCCCAGCACCGTCAGCCTCATCTGGTTCGCGGTGTTCGGCGGCAGCGCCATGACCGTCGCCGAGCGCGGCGGGCTCAAGGGCGAGACGACGCAGGAGGCCCAGCTGTTCGGCCTGCTGCACGAGTACCCGATCGCGACCGTCACCAGCCTGCTCGTGATGATCCTCGTCGGCATCTTCTTCGTCTCGGGCGCCGACGCGGCGTCCATCGTGATGGGCACGCTCTCCCAGAAGGGCGCCCTCGAACCCGGCCGGTTCGTCGTGATCTTCTGGGGCATCGTGACCGGCGCCGTCGGCGCGATCATGCTGCTCATCGGCGACGGCTCGGACGACGCGCTGACCGGCCTGCGCAACCTCACGATCCTGGTGGCGGCGCCGTTCACCCTCGTGATGATCGGCATGTGCGTGTCCCTGATGCGCGACCTGCGCCACGACCCGCTGATCGTGCGCGGTGAGCACGGCACGGAGGCCGTCGAGAAGGCCGTGATCGCGGGCCACGAGCAGTACGACGGCGAGTTCGAGCTCCGGATCGGCCCCGCCCAGGACGACAACGGCGACGGCCAGGAGTCGGGCAGCACCGCGGCCGGGAGCCGCTGACCGACCCACCCTTCAGGAGGCGGCGCCCCCACCGGGGCGCCGCCTCCTGCGCGCGTCCGTCCAGCCGCGTCCCCACGCGTACGCCCTCGACCACGCGTACGCCGCCGACCGGGCCCGCCGGCACGTCGTCCGTGGTGGGAGCGGCGCCCCCGCGCCCACCTCGATCACACCAGCATCCCCCGTCCCGAGATGCGCGACGCCGTGCTCACATCACCCCACGGGTGGGGATACTCCAAGCATGTCTGCCGAGTACGCGACCTTCGGTCTGGCACCGGCCATGCGCGCCGGTGGAGTTCTCGCCAACGGTGACTACCAAGTGCACCGTGATTTCGTCGACTTCATCGTGAATGGGCGCCCCCTGCTGTTCCAGCTCGCCGACCTCGACGCGGTGTCGCCGCTGGCCGCCGACATCCCGCCGGCGATCTTCACCGCGCATGTCCGCCGACTGCTCCTGGAGGCGCGGGCGCCGCTGGGCGACGGGCGGTACGTCATATACGGGTGCCCCGAGTGCGAGGGCCTGGAGTGCGGCGCGGTCACGGCGGTGATCGAGAAGAGCGCCGACGGCAGCGACGACTTCGTCTGGCGCGACTTCGCCTGGCAGACGGCCGAACCCGCCGACCTCTCCCTCAACGGCTACCACGGCATAGGGCCGTTCCGTTTCCGCGGTACCGAATACCGGGCGGCGCTCGACCAGTTGCTCGCCGCGGACGAGCCGCAGGCGCGGCGCCGGGTGCTGCTGATCGGGGCGCGGGTGGCGCTCCTCGCGAAGCTCGCGGCGGCGCTGCGGACGATCGGTGTCGGCGCGGAGATCGCGGCGGACGCGGCGGGGGTCCCCGCCGACGAACTCCGCACCTACAGGGCGGTCGCCTTCGGCCGCGCGGTCCCCGACGCGACCCGGCAGTCCGTACGCACCGCCTTCGACCTCGCCGGGGTCGAGGTCGCCTACGTCGACGGCCTCGCGCCGATCATCCCGCTCCTGGTCGCCCAGATCGAGTACGCGCTGGACCGCAGCCCCCGGGAACAGCGCCGGCTCGTCCGGCTCGCGGCGGGGCCCCGCGCGGCGGAGGTCTCCGTCACCTCCACGTGCCGGGTCCGGCTGACCACGTACCGCCTGGACCGCCTCTCCCGAACCCGCACGACGGAGCTCCTCGACGAGGTCCTTGCCCCCGGCGACCACGTGGTCCCCCTGCCGCCGAAGACGACGAAGGGCGAGGCCTACGTGGTGGCCCGAACGTCCACGAACGTCCTGACGACCCGCCTACCCCACTGACGTATCCCCGACCGCCCGGGACTTCCCCTGCACCCCCAACACCCCCGCCGCTCCGCGGCGGACCTTTCCCACCCACCCACCCGTTTACCCCGCAACGCCCGGCGGGAGCAGGTGCGAACGGTCTGGCCCACGCCGTCCGACGGGGGTGGGGGTGGCCTGCGCCGTGTGGCGGGAGTCGGTGGGTGGGGCTGACCGGCACCGTGTGGTGGGGGCGAGAGTGGGCGGGGCTGTCCGGCGCAAGTGGGAGTGGGCGGGGGCCCGCGCTGTGCGGTGGGAGTTTGCGGTGGGCGGGGGTGGCTTGTGTCGTGCGGCGGGAGCAGGGGTGGGCGTGGGGTGGTCTGCGTCGTGCGGTGGGAGCAGGGGGGGGGGAGCGGGCGTGGCCTGCACTGTACGGGTGGGTGGGGCTGGCCTGTGTCGTGCGGTGAGAAGTACGGGTGGGCGGGGCTGGCCTATGTCGTGCGGCGGGGGCGGGGGTGTGCTGGGAGTGGGGGCGGGTGAGTCCTGCCCCGGTGCCGGGAGGGGGCGGGTGGGTGGGGGAATTCCCTTACCCCTCAGGACGAGGGGATTTGTGGACCGGCCCCCCACCGGGCCGCACCCGCACGCGAGACGCGAGGGGACGTGGGGGTATGTGCGCACGGAGCACCGAGGAAACAATGGCGTCTTTGTTCGTGCAGCGGGGCGCAGGGATAGCGAGTACGTACATACCCCCGCGGCCCCGCCCCACCCACCGAAGAGAAGGCGAACCCCGCCCAAGGCGCCCCCGCCCGTACAATCACCCCTTGATGACCGCAACCCTCGTCGCCAAAGACCTCGCCGCCGGCCACGGCGACCGCACCCTCTTCTCCGGCCTTGACCTGGTCGTCGCCCCCGGCGACGTCATCGGCCTGGTCGGAGCCAACGGAGCGGGCAAGTCCACCCTGTTGCGCCTGCTCGCCGGAGTGGACGCCCCCGAAGGGGGAGAGCTGAGGCTCTCACCCCCCGGCGCGTCCGTCGGGCACCTCCCCCAGGAGCCGGACCGCCGCCCCGGCGAGACCATCCGCGCCTTCCTGTCCGGCCGCACCGGCGTGACCGAGGCCCAGCGCGTCATGGACGAAGCCACCCAGGCCCTCGTGGACGGCGCCCCGGGCGCCGACGACGCGTACGCCACCAGCCTGGAGCGCTGGCTCGCCCTCGGCGGCGCCGACCTGGACGACCGCGCCGAGGAGACCGCCGACTCCCTCGGCCTCGCCGTGAGCCTGGACCAGCCGATGACCTCGCTGTCGGGCGGCCAGGCGGCCCGCGCGGGCCTCGCCTCCCTCCTGCTCTCCCGCTACGACGTCTTCCTCCTGGACGAGCCGACCAACGACCTCGACCTGGCGGGCCTGGAACGCCTGGAGAGCTTCGTACGGGGCCTGCGCGCTGGCACCGTCGTGGTCAGCCACGACCGCGAGTTCCTCACCCGCACCGTCACCAAGGTCCTCGAACTCGACCTGGCCCAGCAGCAGATCAACCTCTACGGCGGCGGCTACGACGCCTATCTGGAGGAGCGCGAGACGGCCCGGCGGCACGCCCGCGACGAGTACGACGAGTACGCGGACAAGAAGGCCGCGCTGCAGGGCCGCGCCCAGATGCAGCGCTCCTGGATGGACAAGGGCGTCAAGAACGCCCGCCGCAAGGCGGGCGACAACGACAAGCTGGGCCGGAAGTTCCGCAGCGAGGCCAGCGAGAAGCAGGCGGCCAAGGCGCGCCAGACGCAGCGGATGATCGAGCGCCTCGACGTCGTCGAGGAGCCCCGCAAGGAGTGGGAGCTCCGCATGGAGATCGCCTCGGCCCCGCGCTCCGGATCGGTCGTGGCGAGCCTGCGGGAGGCCGAGGTGCACCGCGAGGCGTTCACGCTGGGCCCCGTCACGCTGCAGATCGACTGGGCGGACCGCGTGGCCATCACGGGCGCGAACGGCGCGGGCAAGTCGACGCTGCTGGCGGCCCTTCTGGAGCGCGCCCCGCTGGACGCGGGCCACGCGGCCCTGGGCTCGGGTGTCCTGGTCGGCGAGGTCGACCAGGCCCGCGCGCTGTTCCACGGCGAGGAGTCGCTGCTCGACGCGTTCTGCGCGGCCGTCCCCGACACGGAGCCCGCCGAAGTCCGCACGCTGCTGGCCAAGTTCGGCCTGAAGGCGGACCATGTGCTGCGCTCGGCGGCCACGCTCTCGCCGGGTGAGCGGACCCGCGCGGGCCTCGCGCTGCTGCAGGGGCGCGGCGTCAACCTCCTCGTGCTCGACGAGCCGACGAACCACCTCGACCTGCCCGCGATCGAGCAGTTGGAGGAGGCCTTGGAGGCCTACGAGGGGACGCTGCTGCTGGTCACTCACGACCGCAGGATGCTCGACGCGGTCCGGGTGACGCGCCGCCTGGAGGTCGCGGAGGGCAAGGTGGCAGAACTCCCACTCTGACCGCACCCCACCCTCACGGGCGGAACGCCGCCGCGGACGGAACGCGATCCGCCCCCACGGGCGGAACGCCCCCCGCCCTCAAGGACGGAACGCCCCCACCCCCACGGGCGGAACGCCATCCGCCCCCACGGGCGGAACGCCATCCGCCCTCAAGGACGGAACGCCCCCACTCCCACGGACGGAACGCCACCCGCCCCCACGGACGGAACGCCACCCGCCCCCACGGACGGAACACCCCCGCCCCCACGGACGGACCACGCTCGGCGCCAGGTCGAAGACCCCACGCCGAGCGCCCCGCACGACTCAGCGCCGCCCGGGATCCACGAGCCCCGCACGCCGCAGCGCGTCGGCCATCGCGTCGTTGGCCGGCGGCGGCCCCTGCCGCTGCGGACGCTGCCCACCGCGCTGACCTTGCCCGCCCCGCTGCCCCTGGCCACCCCGCTGGCCCTGCCCGCTCCGCTGTCCCTGGCCGCCGCCACCCTGGCCCTGCCCGCCACTCCGCCCCTGCTGCCCCTGTTGCCCTTGCTGCTGACGCTGCTGCGGCGGGCGTCCGCCGCGCCGGGGCTGGCCGCCGTCCTCGCCGGGGGCCGCCGCCTCGTCGTCCAGACGCAGCGTCAGCGAGATCCGCTTGCGCGGGATGTCGACGTCCATGACCTTGACCTTGACGATGTCACCGGGCTTGACGACGTCGCGCGGGTCCTTGACGAAGGTCTTCGACATGGCGGACACGTGCACCAGGCCGTCCTGGTGGACGCCCACGTCCACGAACGCCCCGAACGCGGCCACGTTTGTGACGACGCCCTCCAGGACCATCCCGGACGCCAGGTCGGAGATCTTCTCCACGCCGTCCTTGAAGGTCGCCGTCTTGAAGGCAGGGCGCGGGTCGCGCCCGGGCTTCTCCAGCTCCCTGAGGATGTCGGTGACCGTGGGCAGTCCGAAGACGTCGTCCACGAACGCGTCCGGCTTCAGCGAGCGCAGCGTCGCCGTGTTGCCGATCAGCGACGCGACCTCCCCGCCCGCCGACTTCACCATCTTGCGCACCACGGGATACGCCTCGGGGTGGACGCTGGAGGCGTCCAGCGGGTCGTCGCCGCCGCGGATGCGCAGGAAGCCCGCGCACTGCTCGTACGCCTTCGGGCCGAGCCTGGCCACGTCCTTGAGGCCCTTGCGGCTCTTGAACGGGCCGTTGGCGTCGCGGTGCGCCACGATGTTCTCCGCGAGGCCCGCGCCGATGCCGGACACGCGCGCGAGGAGCGGGGCGGACGCGGTGTTCACGTCCACGCCGACGCCGTTCACACAGTCCTCGACGACCGCGTCGAGCGAGCGGGAGAGCTTCACCTCGGACAGGTCGTGCTGGTACTGGCCGACGCCGATCGACTTCGGGTCGATCTTCACGAGCTCGGCCAGCGGGTCCTGCAGCCGCCGCGCGATGGAGACCGCGCCGCGGATGGAGACGTCCAGGTCGGGGAGCTCCTGCGAGGCGAAGGCCGACGCCGAGTACACGGAGGCGCCCGCCTCGGAGACCATCACCTTGGTGAGGTTCAACTCGGGGTGCTTGGTGATGAGTTCGGCGGCGAGCTTGTCGGTCTCGCGGGACGCCGTGCCGTTGCCGATGGCGATCAGGTCGACCGCGTGGGCCTGGGCGAGACCGGCGAGCGTGGCGAGGGCCTGGTCCCACTTGTTCGCCGGGACGTGCGGGTGGATCGTGTCGGTCGCGACGACCTTGCCGGTGGCGTCGACGACGGCGACCTTCACCCCCGTACGGAACCCGGGGTCGAGGCCCAGCGTCGCGCGGGTGCCCGCGGGCGCGGCGAGCAGCAGGTCGCGCAGGTTGGACGCGAAGACCCGCACGGACTCGTCCTCGGCGGCCGTGCGCAGGCGCAGGCGCAGGTCGATCCCGAGGTGCACGAGGATCCGGGTCCGCCAGGACCACCGCACGGTGTCCTGCAGCCACTTGTCGGCCGCGCGGCCGCGGTCGGCGACGCCGAAGCGGTGGGCGACGAGGCCCTCGTACGAGGACGGGCCCTCGGTGGCCTCCTCGGGCTCCAGGACGAGGTCGAGGACGTCTTCCTTCTCGCCGCGCAGCATGGCGAGGATCCGGTGCGAGGGCAGCTCGGTGAAGGGCTCGGCGAAGTCGAAGTAGTCGGCGAACTTGGCGCCCGCCTCCTCCTTGCCGTCCCGGACCTTCGCGGCGAGGCGGCCGCGTACCCACATCCGCTCGCGCAGCTCGCCGATGAGGTCGGCGTCCTCGGAGAACCGCTCGGCGAGGATGGCCCGGGCGCCGTCCAGGGCGGCCTGCGGGTCCGCGACGCCCTTGTCGGCGTCGACGAACGCGGCCGCCGCGGCCTGGGGTTCGACGGTCGGGTCGGTCAGCAGCCCGTCGGCCAGCGGCTCGAGCCCCGCCTCGCGGGCGATCTGCGCCTTCGTGCGCCGCTTCGGCTTGAAGGGCAGGTAGATGTCCTCGAGCCGCGCCTTGGTGTCCGCCTCGCGGATCCGGGCCTCCAGCTCGTCGGTGAGCTTGCCCTGCTCACGGACCGAGTCGAGGATCGCGGCACGCCGGTCCTCCAGCTCGCGCAGATAGCGCAGCCGCTCCTCGAGCGTGCGCAGCTGCGCGTCGTCGAGCATCTCGGTCGCTTCTTTGCGGTAGCGCGCGATGAAGGGCACCGTGGACCCGCCGTCGAGCAGGTCGACGGCGGCCTTCACCTGCCGCTCCCGCACGCCGAGCTCCTCGGCGATCCTGCCTTCGATGGATGCTGGGGTGGACGTCTTCAAAGCTGCCACGTTCCGGTACCGCCTTCTCGCTGAGGTTGCCGGGCAATTGTGGCAGGTGACGCCGACAGCGGGTGGTCAGACCCGTCGGGACCGTCCGGCGCGTCCGCCGCCCCGGCCGCCCGACCTGCCGGAACGGGAAGCTCCGCCGAACAGCCGGGCCGCGGCCCGGAACGGCAGGGTGACGACGGTGGCGATGGCGCCGGCTATCTGGCGCAGGACGTCGGCGATGGCTCGGAACATGAGAACTCCCCTTCTCGTGCCGCCGACGCCACCGGAGTCGGCGGGCCGGACGGCACCCGGGTACCTCGCTGCCCGAAAGCCATGCGTCCCGGCCCGCGCACCGCCGCCCGATCGACCGTTCCCGGCCACGCGCCCGACGCTCAGCGCTTGCCGAGCAGATCCGCGGGGAACGCCCCCGCCTGCATCGCCGTCCCGATGAAGAGCGTGCCGAGCTCCGTCAGCCGTTCGACGCCCGCCGCGCCCAGGTGCTCGTACGGCGCGCGGTCCAGCCGGTCCGTCTCCGCCTCGATGTCCCGGCGCAGCGCCACGCCGTCCTCCGTCAACTCGTTCTCCGCGTCGAGCAGTCCGCGGGAGCGCAGCCGGTCCCCGGCGGCCCGCCACTGCTCCTGGCTCCAGCCACGGGTGGTGAAGATCCACTTCGGTGTCATGCCCTTGCCGGTCGCGGTGTGGCTCACCAGCGCCTCGATGCCGCTGAGCCCGGCGCCGAGCAGGACCGTCACGTGCCCGTCGCCCCGGTGCTCGCGCAGCAGGGTCGCCGCGTGCCAGTAGGCGAGGTGCGGGGCCTCGGGCACGGGCAGGTCGGCGTGGGCCGCGTAGAGCGGGCGGGCCGAGCGGTCGCAGGCCTCGGCGGCGCGCAGCGCGAGGTCCGCGGCCTCGGCCATCTCCGGGGAGGCGACGAGGTCGTCGCCGAGGAGCCGGCGCAGCGTGGTGTCGACGGCCCGCAGCCGCGCGGCGAGTACGTCCTCGGGGGAGGCGGTCCGCCAGATCCGCGGCACGTGCGCGGCGACCAGCTCGTGGTCGTAGTTGTAGAAGGCGGCGGTCACGACACCGGGGCCGACGGGCCCGAACGCCGCAGAGCGCACGGCGAAGTTGACGGCGCTGCGGTGGGTGATCCCCAGCTCGCCGAGCTCGCGTCCCGTGTCGGGGGAGAAGTAGTGCGTCGAGTGCAGCGAATTGAGCACGGTGTGACAGCGGCGCCCGGCTGTCGGCTGGAGCGCGGCGGCCGGGGAGGAGGTCGTCGAAGAGGTCATGGCTGCACGTTACCTACTGGTCGGTATGCAGGTCGTGGGGTGGTTCACCGGTATGGCAGGAAAGGTGGGGTCCTCGTCATTGCGGACATCCACCGCCGGGCGAAGAATCGAGGACATGGCGCAGCGAACCGTTCTGGTCGTCCTCTTCGACGACGTGCAGAGCCTGGATGTCACGGGTCCCGTGGAGGTGTTCACGGGAGCGGGCCTCACCCTGGGCGACCCCCAGGAGGGCTACCTCGTGCGCACCGCCTCCCTGGGCGGCGGCCCGGTCCGCACGTCCAGCGGGCTGACCGTGGTCCCCGACATGGCGCTGGCGGACGCGCCCGTCCCGCACACGCTGCTCGTGCCGGGCGGTCACGGCACCCGCGGCCGGGACCCGGGGCTCACCGCCTGGCTGCGCGAGCACGGCCCGCGCGCCGAGCGCCTGGTGTCCGTCTGCACCGGCGCGATCCGCCTCGCCGAGGCGGGCCTGCTGGAGGGGCGCCGGGTGACGACGCACTGGGCGTACTGCGAGCGGCTGGCCAGGGACCACCCGGGCGTCGAGGTCGACCCGGACCCCATCTACGTGCGCGACGGCCATGTCGCCACGTCCGCCGGGGTCACCGCGGGCATCGATCTCGCGCTGGCGCTCGTGGAGGAGGACCTGGGCCGCGAGGTGGCGCTCACGGTCGCCCGCCATCTCGTGGTGTTCCTGCGCCGTCCGGGCAACCAGGCGCAGTTCAGCGTCCAGCTCGCCGCGCAGACGGCGCGGCGCGAGCCGCTGCGCGAGGTGCAGCAGTGGATCACCGAGCACCCCGCCGACGACCTGTCGGTCGACGCGCTCGCCGCCCGCGCCCGGCTCTCGCCCCGGCACTTCGCCCGTGCCTTCCAGGCGGACACCGGACAGACGCCGGGCAGGTACGTCGAGCGCGTCCGCGTCGAACACGCCCGCCGGCTCCTGGAGGACACCTCCGACGGGGTCGAGGAGATCTCCCGCGCCTGCGGCTACGGCACGCCCGAGGCCATGCGACGCGCCTTCGTCAAGGCGCTGGGCACGGCCCCCGCCGAGTACCGCCGCCGCTTCCGCCCGGCCCACCAGTAACCCCCGCCCTCCCACCAATACCGCCCCTCCCACCGATAGGGACACCATGCAGATCGCCATCGCCCTGTACGAGCGCTTCACCGTCCTGGACGCCATCGGCCCCTACCAGACGCTCGTCGGCCTGCCGGGCGCCGAGACCGTCTTCGTGGCCGAGCAGGTGGGACCGGTCCGCGACGACAACGGCAGCCTCGCGCTCGTCGCCGACAGGTCCTTCGACGAGGTGCGCAGCCCCGACATCGTGGTGGTGCCCGGCGGCCCCGGGCAGAGCGACCAGATGGAGAACGAGGCGCTGCTCGGCTGGCTCCGCGCGGTCGACGCCACGACCACCTGGACGACCTCGGTGTGCACCGGCTCCCTCGCGCTGGCCGCGGCGGGCCTCCTGACGGGCCGCCGCGCCACCTCGCACTGGCTGGCCCTCGCCGAGCTGGACCGGCTCGGCGTGCGGTCGACGGGGGAGCGGGTCGTCTTCGACGGCAAGTACGTGACCGGGGCCGGGGTCTCCGCGGGCATCGACATGGGCCTCGCCCTCGCGGGGCGGATCGCGGGCGACGAGCACGCGCAGAGCGTCCAGCTCCTGACCGAGTACGACCCCATGCCGCCCTACGACGCGGGCTCCCCCGAGAAGGCGCCCGCGCACCTCGTCGCCATGTTCCGCGACCGGAGCCGCTTCGGGCAGTGACGGCGGGCCGCAGGCCCGGTCAGTCGGCCGACGGGGTCCAGGTGAACCGCGGCTGCCTGCGCTCCAGGAAGGCGGCGACGCCCTCGGCGGTGTCGCTGCTCTCCCGGGCCTGGCCGGGCCAGTACGCGTCCCGGTCCCTGCGCCCGTCGGCGAACTCCTTGGCCGCCGCCTGGGTCAGCTGGGAGCGGGCGGCGAGCACCCGGGTGAACTCCGCGACCCGCTTGTCCAGGTCGCCCGCGGGCAGCACCTCGTCGACCAGGCCGGTGCGCAGCGCCCGTGCCGCGTCGATCAACTCGCCGGAGAAGAGCAGGTACTTGGCGGTGGACGGCCCCACCAGGGAGACCAGCCGCCGGGTGGACGAGGCCGGGTAGACGATGCCCAGTTTGGCGGGTGTGACCCCGAAGGAGGCGCCCTCGTCCGCGAACCGCAGGTCGCACGCCCCCGCCAGCTGGGCGCCGCCGCCCACGCAGTAGCCCCGTACCGCCGCGAGCGTCGGCTTGGGGAAGGCGGCGAGCGCCTCCTCGGCGCGTACCGCGAGGTCCTGCGCCGCGCCCGACGACCCGCGCAGCGAGGAGATGTCGGCGCCCGCGCAGAAGGTGTCGCCCGCGCCGGTGAGGACGACGGCGCGCACGGCGGGGTCGGCGGCGAGCAGCGCGCACAGCGGCGGCACCTGGCGCCACATGTCGGCCGTCATGGCGTTGCGCTTGGCGGGATGGTCGATGAGGACGGTGGCGACGCCGTCCGTGACGGTGTGCCGCAGCTGGGGCTCCATGCGCCGGATGCTATCCGCCCTACTCGAACGTACGATCAAGAAGGGGTGGAACAAAAGGCGCACAAGGGACCGTAGGGCGCACAAGGCTCTGCCGAGCGAGACGGAGACGCTGATGGCCGGACGCAAGGATGCCGCAACCGCCAGTCCCACCGATCCCCGCGGCGCCGGAGCCCAGGGTGCCCGGCTGAGCCGCAGCTTCGGCTGGCTCGCCCTGCTCGGGGTGATCCTGGCGGCGGCCGGACTCGTCGGGCTCGTCTACACCGGTGTCGCCACCCTGACCTCGATGCTCCTGTTCGGCTGGCTGTTGCTCGTCGGCGGTGTCGTGGGCCTGCTGCACGCCGTCCAGTCGCGGGGCACCAACTTCTTCTGGCTGGGCGTGGTGGTCGCCGCGCTGAACCTCGCGGCGGGCGTCGTCATCATCCGCAGGCCCGACGTGGCGGCCGAGGCGCTGACCATGTTCGCCGCCCTGCTCTTCCTCACGGGCGGTGTCTTCCGGCTGGTCGGCAGCCTCGTGGTGCGCGGCCCGCAGTTCGCCCTGACGCTGCTGCAGGGCGTGTTCGGCCTGCTGATCGGCATCCTGGTGCTGGCCGGCTGGCCCAGCAGCAGCCAGTACGTCATCGGCTGCTTCTTCTCCCTGGCGCTGCTCTTCGACGGCCTGGGCCTGATCGCCACCGGCATCGGCGGGCGCCGCATCGTCAGCCTCGTACAACCTGAAGAAAGCTTGAAGCCAAAACAACGGGAGCAGGATCAGTCGCACGACTGACGACGTCATGCGAGGCCGGTCAAAACCCGTCGATAGTCGCTGACTTCTGGTCAGTGGCGCGGTACGGACCAGCGCGTTCCCAACACTCGATGTGTGGCGACAATCGAGCGCGAGGACGGCGACCGGACGATGGAGAACCGCGGGAGGGGGCCCGGCCCGCTCTCCGGCGGCGACGGGAACGTGCCGTACGAGGGGGTGTGGCGCTTCACCGCCCCCGCCGTCGACGCCTCCGTGCCGCAGGCGCGGCACGCGGTGCGGGACCTGCTGGCCCGGCAGGGCGTACCGGCGTCGGACGACCTCGTGCAGGGGCTGCTGCTCATCGTCTCCGAGCTGGTGACCAACGCGGTGCGGCACGCGGCCCTGCTCTCACCGATGCTGGCGGTGGAGGTCGCGGTCGGCGCGGAGTGGGTGCGGGTGTCCGTCGAGGACAACCACCCCTACCGGCCGACGGCCCTGGTCGCGGACCACGGGCAGACGGGCGGCAGGGGACTCCTGCTGGTCCGTGAGATCACCCAGGAGGCGGGCGGCGCCTGCGACGTCGAGCACACCGCGAGCGGGGGCAAGGTCATCTGGGCGGCCCTGCCCCTGAAGCCGCACGGAGACTGACGCCCCGGCGGGCGGCTACCAGCCCGCGGAGGGGCCCGTGAGCTCCCTGACGGCCGGCCGAGCCGCGTCGAGGACGGTCATGAACCACGCCGAGAAGGGGTCCTTCTCGTGCCGCTCGGCCAGCTCCGCGGCCGTCACGAAGGCCGTCGCGCCGATCTCCTCGGGGTCGGGCCGCAGCGGCGACTGCACCATCCCCACGAACAGGTGGTTGAACTCCTGCTCCACCAGGCCCGACTCCGGGTCCGGGTGGTTGTAGCGCACGGTGCCCGCCTCGGCGAGCAGCGACGGCGAGACGCCGAGCTCCTCGAAGGTGCGCCGGGCGGCCGCGGCGAACGGGGCCTCGCCCGGGTAGGGGTGGCCGCAGCAGGTGTTCGACCAGACACCGGGGGAGTGGTACTTGCCGAGGGCGCGCTGCTGGAGCAGCAGCCGGCCCTGCTCGTCGAAGAGGAAGACGGAGAACGCCCGGTGCAGCTGCCCGGGCGCCTGATGGGCGGCGAGCTTCTCCGCCGTGCCGATCGTCCTGCCGTCCTCGTCGACGAGTTCGAGCAAGATCGCTTCTCCGGTGCCGTTCGACGAGCTGTTCGCCGCGGTGGCAGGTGTGATCGGCATACCCATCCTTCGCTTCGGTCTTCGGCCCCCAAGTCTGCCGTACGTTCCGGACGCCCCGGGCACTCTCGGGGCCCGCATGTCCCGCCCCGTCGGGGCACGAAGGGGCGTGCGGCGCGGGCTCGCGCGGGGGCGCCGGTGGCGACGTCGGAACCTGGCCGGATTCCGTTCCCGTAAGGGGGCTCGAAAGGGACCCGGCGGCCGGGCGCCGCGGCCGGCCGCCGCGGATCCTCAGTGGCAGAGCTTCGCCTCGTGCTCCGCGTGCCCGCTCGGCTCCAGCTGGAAGGTGCAGTGCTCGACGTCGAAGTGGTCGCCCAGGCAGCCCTGCAGTTCGTGCAGCATCTTCTCGTGGCCGATCGAGTCGAGCGTGCCGGAGCTCACCACCACATGGGCGGAGAGCACGGGCAGACCCGACGTGATCGTCCAGGCGTGCAGGTCGTGGACCTCCTCGACGCCCGGCAGGTCCAGGATGTGCGCCCGCACCTCCGCCATGTCGACTCCCTTGGGCGCCGACTCCAGGAGCACGTTCAGGGTCTCCTTGAGGAGCTTGACCGTCCGCGGGACGATCATGAAGCCGATGACGAGGGAGGCGATCGGGTCGGCGGCCTGCCAGCCGGTGAGCATGATCACGACGGCCGCGATGATGACCGCGACCGAGCCGAGGGTGTCCGCGACGACCTCCAGGAAGGCGCCGCGCACGTTCAGGCTGTCCCGCTGGCCGCGCATCAGGAGCGAGAGCGAGATCATGTTCGCGACGAGGCCGAAGACGCCGAAGTAGACGGCGAGGCCGCCCTCGGTCTGTGCGGGTGTGATGAACCGCTCGATCGCCTCGTACAGCACGTAGCCGCCCACGCCGAGCAGCAGCAGACAGTTCGCGAGCGCGGCGAGGATCTCCGCCCGGGCATAGCCGAAGGTGCGGTTCTCGGTGGGCGGCCGGTTCGCGAAGTGGATCGCGAGCAGGGCCATGCCCAGGCCCAGGGCGTCGGTCGCCATGTGCGTCGCGTCCGCGACGAGCGCGAGCGAGTCCGCCATGACGCCGCCCACGATCTGGGCCAGCATGACCGTGATCGTGATCGTCAGGGCCACCTTGAGGCGGCCCTTGTAGGCGTGGGCCGCCGTGCCCGTCGTCGGTGCCCCGTGCGTGTGTCCGTGATCGTGCCCAGCCCCCATGGAGCCGCCCTCCCGCGTCGGTCATCGGTCGTGCCGTGTGCTGGTCGCGGACGACAGTGAACTACGGGTGGGGGGTATCTGGCAACGCGGTACTGAACACCGTTATCACTGCGCTGACCTGGGAAAATGGCAACGGTTGCCGACAAGCGAAGGGGGTGCAGGTCAGCGCCCCGCGACGATCAGTCGCGGCGTGCGTCCGGGTGGTGCAGACACCATCCCGCCCACGCCGACTCGACCATCTCGCGCACCCCGAGCCGCGCCGTCCAGCCCAGCTCCGCGGCCGCCAGCCGGGCGTCCGCGACGGCGCGCGGCGAGTCACCGGCACGGGCCGGCCCGACGAGCGCGGGACGGGTGTCCCCGCTCACCTCGCCGATGACGGTGATCAGTTCGCGTACGGAAACTCCGCGGCCCCGCCCGATGTTCACCGTCAGGTCGCCCTCGGCCCCCGCCGTGAGCCGGCGGGCCGCCGCGAGGTGGGCCTCGGCGAGGTCGCAGACGTGCACGTAGTCACGGACACAGGTGCCGTCCGGGGTCGGGTGGGTGTCACCGAAGATCCGCGGTGCCTCGCCGCGCCGCAGCCGGTCGAAGACCATCGGGATCACGTTGAAGACGCCGGTGTCCGCGAGCTCGGGCGAGGCGGCGCCCGCCACGTTGAAGTAGCGCAGGCAGACCGTCGCGATGCCGTGCGCCCGCCCGGCCGCCCTGACCAGCCACTCCCCGGCGAGTTTCGTCTCGCCGTACGGGCTGACCGGCGCGCACGGCGTGTCCTCGCCCACCAGCTCCGCGTCCGGCGGATTGCCGTACACCGCCGCGGACGAGGAGAAGACGAACCGCTCGATGCCCGCCTCGGCGACCGCCTCCAGGAGCGTCGTCAGGCCGCCCAGGTTCTCCCGGTAGTAGCGCAGCGGCTGCTCCACCGACTCCCCGACCTGCTTGCGGGCCGCGAGATGCACCACACCCGTCACCCCGTGCTCGGCGAACACCCGGCGCAGCAGATCCCCGTCCAGCGAGGAGCCCTTGACGAGGGGCATGTCCGCGGGCAGCCGCTGCGGCACCCCCGACGAGACGTCGTCCAGGACGACGACCTGCTCCCCGGCACCGGCCATGACCCGCGCCACGTGTGCCCCGATGTATCCAGCCCCGCCTGTGATCAGCCATGTCATGGGCGCCCACCCTAAGCGAACACCCGGCGGGCACAGGTGGCCCCTATGCGGGCAAGCCGGGCGCCGCACGGACGCGGTTTGTGAGCGCGGCCCCCCATCCACCATGATGATCGCGAAGGCCGAGGCCCTCGCAGGCCGCCCTTATCGGGGCGTGAACGGGTGATGAACGCCCGCTTCCCAACATCCGATAGCCTCTGCCGACGTGCCGCCCGGCCGCCAAGGCCAGGGGCGCTCCCCTTACGCATGTGCCCGGCGCGAGCCGCGCCGGTACTCAAGGAGTGAGTTCGTCTGTCGACCGCCATCCTCACCGGTCAGCCGGTCCCCGGGTCGCCGCTCGAAGGCGATCTGCGGTCCCTGGGCTTCGATGTGCGGGTCGCCTCCGACGCGGCGGACGCCGAGGCGCTGCTCGCCGCGGTGCCGGGCGACCAGCGGGTCGCGCTCGTCGACGCGCGCTTCGTCGGACACGTCCACGCGCTGCGCCTCGGCCTCACCGACCCCCGCTTCGCCGCCTGCGCGGTGCCCGGCGCCGTCACGGCCAAGCCGGAGGCCCGCCAGGAACTCACCCGCGCCCTGCGGGCGACCGCGGGTGCCACGGGCCGGGTGGTGACGCTCGACGCGCTCCCCGACGACATCGCCGCGGCCATGGAGTCCGGCGCCGCCGACGTGCACCGCCCCGACCTCGGCACCCTCGTCGCCACGGTGCCCAGCGACCCGCAGACCCGCAACGAGGCCCGCCAGGCCGTCGCCGCCGTCGACGACGAGGCCGTGCGGCTGCGCACCGCGGTCAAGTCGCGCGACGGCTTCTTCACGACCTACTGCATCTCCCCGTACTCGCGCTACATCGCCCGCTGGTGCGCCCGCCGGGGCCTGACCCCGAACCAGGTCACCACCGCCTCCCTGCTCACCGCCCTGATCGCGGCGGGCTGCGCGGCGACCGGGACGCGCGGCGGCTTCGTCGCCGCGGGCGTGCTGCTGCTCCTCTCCTTCGTCCTGGACTGCACCGACGGGCAGCTCGCCCGCTACTCCCTGCAGTACTCGACGCTGGGCGCCTGGCTGGACGCGACGTTCGACCGGGCCAAGGAGTACGCCTACTACGCGGGCCTCGCGCTCGGCGCGGCCCGCGGCGGCGACGACGTCTGGGCGCTCGCGCTCGGCGCGATGGTCCTGCAGACCTGCCGGCACGTCGTCGACTTCTCGTTCAACGAGGCGAACTCCGACAGTACGGCCGCGACCGCCAACACCAGCCCCACCGCGGCCCTTTCCGACAAGCTCGACAGCGTCGGGTGGACGGTCTGGGCGCGCCGGATGATCGTGCTCCCGATCGGCGAGCGCTGGGCGATGATCGCCGTGCTCACCGCGGTCACCACCCCGCGCATCACCCTCGTCGTCCTGCTCGTCGGCTGCGGGCTCGCCGCCTGCTACACCACGGCGGGCCGCGTCCTGCGCTCGCTGACCCGCAAGGCGACCCGCACCGACCGCGCCGCGCGCGCTCTCGGCGACCTCGCCGACAACGGCTGGCCGGCCTCGGCCTTCACGGCCCTGGGCCCCCGGTCCTGGCTGCGGCCCGCCCCGGTCCTCGCCTTCGTCGGCGGCGCCGTGCTCGTCGCCACCGCGCTGACCGCCCCCTACGGCAGCCCCGCCGTGCTCGTCGGCGCCGCCCTCTACGTCGCCCTGTCGGGCCTGGCCCTGACCCGGCCCCTCAAGGCCCCCCTGGACTGGCTGGTTCCGCCGTTCTTCCGCGCCGCCGAATACGGCACGGTCCTGGTACTGGCGGCCAAAGCCGATGTGAACGGAGCGCTGCCCGCGGCTTTCGGGCTCGTGGCCGCGGTCGCCTACCATCACTACGACACGGTGTACCGCATCAAGGGCGGCACCGGCGCGCCCCCGCGCCGGCTGGTGCGGGCGATCGGCGGCCAGGAAGGCAGGGCCCTCGTGGTCGTGCTGGCCGCGACCGTGCTGCCCGCCGCAGATTTCACCGTCGCGCTCACGGCACTCGCCGTGGCCGTGGCACTCGTGGTGCTCGTCGAGAGCATCCGCTTCTGGGTTGTTGCCAGCAAGCATGGCGCACCCGCCGTACACGATGAAGGAGAACCCGCATGATCGGCCTCGTGCTGGCGGCCGGCGCCGGACGGCGTCTTCGCCCCTACACCGACACCCTGCCCAAGGCTCTGGTGCCGGTGGGTCCGGAGGGCAACGAGGACAGCCTCACCGTCCTGGACCTCACCCTCGGCAACTTCGCCGAGATCGGCCTGACCGAGGTCGCGATCATCGTCGGGTACCGCAAGGAGGCGGTCTACGAGCGCAAGGCGGCGCTCGAGGCCAAGTACAACCTCAAGCTGACCCTGATCGACAACGACAAGGCCGAGGAGTGGAACAACGCCTACTCCCTGTGGTGCGGCCGCGACTCGATCAAGCACTCGGTGATCCTCGCCAACGGCGACACCGTGCACCCGGTCTCCGTCGAGAAGACGCTGCTCGCCGCCCGCGGCGACGGCAAGAAGATCATCCTCGCCCTCGACACGGTGAAGAACCTCGCCGACGAGGAGATGAAGGTCATCGTGGACCCCGCCAAGGGCGTCCAGAAGATCACCAAGCTCATGGACCCGGCCACGGCCACCGGTGAGTACATCGGCGTCACCCTCATCGAGGGCGAGGCGGCCGACGAGCTCGCCGACGCGCTGAAGACCACCTTCGAGCGCGACCCCGACCTCTACTACGAGGACGGCTACCAGGAGCTCGTCAACCGCGGCTTCAAGATCGACGTGGCGCCGATCGGCGACGTCAAGTGGGTCGAGATCGACAACCACGACGACCTCGCCAAGGGCCGGGAGATCGCGTGCCAGTACTGACGAGGCTCATCCCCTCGCCGGTCGTCGTCGACATCCGGCCGGGGGCGCTCGACGACCTGGCCGGTGTCCTCGCCGACCAGCGGATCTGCTCGTCGACCGGCAAGCTGGCCATCGCCATCAGCGGTGGCTCGGGCGCGGTGCTCCGTGAGCGGCTCGCGCCCTCGCTGGGCGGCGCCGAGTGGTTCGAGGTGGGCGGTGGCACGCTCGACGACGCCATCAAGCTCGCCGACGACATCAGGAAGTCGGGCCGCTACGACGCGATCGTCGGCCTCGGCGGCGGCAAGATCATCGACTGCGCCAAGTTCGCCGCGGCGCGCGTCGGCCTGCCGCTGGTCGCCGTCGCGACGAACCTGTCGCACGACGGCCTCTGCTCGCCGGTCGCCACCCTCGACAACGACGCGGGGCGCGGCTCGTACGGCGTGCCGAACCCGATCGCCGTCGTCATCGACCTCGACGTGATCCGTGAGGCGCCCGTCCGCTTCGTCCGCTCCGGCATCGGCGACGCCCTGTCCAACATCTCCGCGATCGCGGACTGGGAGCTCGCCGCCCGCGAGCGCGGCGAGGACATCGACGGTCTCGCCGCCGCCATGGCCCGCCAGGCCGGCGAGGCCGTGCTGCGCCACCCCGGCGGCGTCGGCGACGACGGCTTCCTCCAGGTCCTGGCCGAGGGACTGGTCCTCACCGGCATCGCGATGTCGATCTCGGGCGACTCCCGCCCGGCGTCCGGCGCCTGCCACGAGATCAACCACGCCTTCGACCTCCTCTTCCCCAAGCGCGCCGCGAGCCACGGCGAGCAGTGCGGGCTCGGCGCCGCCTTCGCGATGCACCTGCGCGGTGCCCGCGAGGAGTCGGCGTTCATGGCCAAGGTGCTGCGCCGCCACGGCCTGCCGGTGCTGCCGGAGGAGATCGGCTTCACCGTGGAGGAGTTCGTGCAGGTCGTGGAGTTCGCTCCGCAGACCCGCCCGGGCCGCTACACGATCCTCGAACACCTCGACCTGTCCACCGACCAGATCAGGGACGCATACGCCGACTATGCAAAAACCATCGGTAGCTGAGCTCCGCCCGGTCGTTCACCCCCCGGGGGTGAAGGACCGGCGCAGCGGCGAACACTGGGCCGGCCGGCTCTACATGCGCGAGGTCTCCCTGCGCATCGACCGGCACCTGGTGAACACGAGGGTCACGCCCAACCAGCTGACCTACGTGATGACCGTCGCCGGCGCCCTCGCCGCCCCGGCCCTGCTGGTGCCGGGGATCACGGGCGCCGTGCTCGGCGTGCTCGCGGTCCAGCTCTACCTGCTGCTCGACTGCGTCGACGGCGAGATCGCCCGCTGGAAGAAGCAGTACTCGATGGCGGGCGTCTACCTGGACCGGGTCGCCGCCTACCTGTGCGACGCCGCCGTCCTGGTCGGCTTCGGCCTGCGCGCCGCCGACCTGTGGGGCTCGGGACGCATCGACTGGCTGTGGGCCTTCCTGGGCACCCTGGCCGCGCTCGGCGCGATCCTGATCAAGGCCGAGACGGACCTCGTCGGCGTCGCCCGCCACCAGACGGGCAAGCCGCCGGTCAAGGAGGCGGCGTCCGAGCCGCGCTCGTCCGGCATGGCGCTGGCCCGCAAGGCCGCCGCCGCGCTCAAGTTCCACCGGCTGATCCTCGGCGTCGAGGCGTCCCTGCTGATCCTGGGGCTCGCGATCGTCGACTCGGTCCGCGGCGATCTGTTCTTCTCGCGTCTGGGCGTCGCCGTGCTCGCGGGCATCGCGCTGCTGCAGACCCTGCTCCACCTCGTGTCCATCCTCGTATCGAGCAGGTTGAAGTGAACACCGCGGCACAGAATTCCAAGGTCGGCGCCGTCATCATCACGATGGGCAACCGGCCGCAGGAGCTGCGCGCCCTCCTCGACTCGGTCGCCAAGCAGGACGGCGACCCGGTCGAGGTGGTCGTGGTCGGCAACGGCGCCCCCGTCCCCGAGGTCCCCGACGGCGTCCGCACCGTGGAACTGCCCGAGAACCTCGGCATCCCCGGCGGCCGCAACGTCGGCATCGAGGCCTTCGGCCCCGGCGGCACCGACGTGGACATCCTGCTGTTCCTCGACGACGACGGCCTGCTCGCGACGATGGACACGGCGCAGCTGTGCCGCGAGGCCTTCGCCGCCGACCCGGAGCTCGGCATCATCAGCTTCCGCATCGCGGACCCGGACACGGGCGAGACCCAGCGCCGGCACGTGCCGCGGCTGCGCGCCTCGGACCCGATGCGCTCCTCGCGCGTGACGACGTTCCTCGGCGGCGCCAACGCCGTGCGCACGAAGGTCCTCGCCGAGGTCGGCGGTCTGCCCGGCGAGTTCTTCTACGCGCACGAGGAGACCGACCTCGCCTGGCGCGCGCTGAACGCGGGCTGGATGATCGACTACCGCTCCGACATGGTCCTCTTCCACCCGACGACGGCCCCCTCGCGGCACGCGGTCTACCACCGCATGGTGGCCCGCAACCGCGTCTGGCTGGCCCGTCGCAACCTCCCCGCGCCGCTGGTCCCGGTCTACCTCGGCGTCTGGATGCTCCTCACCCTCGCCCGGCGCCCCTCGGGCCCGGCCCTGAAGGCCTGGTTCGGCGGTTTCAAGGAGGGCTGGACCACGCCCTGCGGGCCGCGCACACCCATGAAGTGGCGTACGGTGTGGCGGCTGACCCGACTGGGCCGACCTCCCGTCATCTGACAAGCTCGGGTCTGAGAGCATTCGGGCCATACCCCGGTCCCTGGCCCACGCCTACGCCCGACCGGCTGCGCATCTGAAGACGAAAGTTTCCACTCGTGAGTGAGACAACGCATGACGGCGGGGTCGCCGTGACAGCATCCCTGTCGACCCCGTCGCCCGATGACGGGCTCTCCCGGGCCGACCTCGCCGCCAAGTACGGTCTGACCGTCAGCGGCGCCCGCCCCGGACTTTTCGAGTACGTCCGCCAGCTCTGGGGACGGCGCCACTTCATCCTCGCCTTCTCCCAGGCCAAGCTGACCGCCCAGTACAGCCAGGCCAAGCTCGGCCAGCTGTGGCAGGTGGCGACGCCGCTGCTCAACGCGCTCGTCTACTTCCTCATCTTCGGCCTGATCCTGGGCGCCGACCGGGGCATGCCCCGCGAGGTCTACGTCCCGTTCCTGGTCACGGGCGTCTTCGTGTTCACCTTCACCCAGTCCTCGGTGATGGCGGGCGTCCGGGCGATCGCGGGCAACCTCGGCCTGGTCCGCGCGCTGCACTTCCCGCGCGCCTCGCTGCCGGTCTCGTTCTCGCTGCAGCAGCTCCAGCAGCTGCTCTTCTCGATGATCGTGCTGTTCATCATCATGATCGGGTTCGGCAGCTACCCCGCGCTGTCGTGGCTGCTGATCGTCCCGGTCCTCCTCCTGCAGTTCCTGTTCAACACGGGCCTCGCGATGATCATGGCGCGGCTGGGCAGCAAGACGCCCGACCTCGCGCAGCTGATGCCGTTCGTGATGCGGACCTGGATGTACGCGTCCGGCGTCATGTTCTCCATCCCGGTGATGCTCAAGGACAGGTCGGAGTGGATCGCCGACATCCTGCAGTGGAACCCGGCGGCCATCTACATGGACCTGATGCGCTTCGCGCTGATCGACGGCTACGGTTCCGAGAATCTGCCGCCGCACGTCTGGGCGGTCGCCGCGGGCTGGGCCGTGCTGGTCGCCGCAGGTGGCTTCGTGTACTTCTGGAAGGCTGAGGAGCGCTACGGCCGTGGCTGACGACAAGATCAACGACACCCCCCCTTCCCGGTCGCACATCCCCACCGTCATCGCCGACGAGCTGCACATCGTCTACCGCGTCAACGGTGCGAAGACGGGCAAGGGCAGTGCCACCTCCGCGCTGAGCCGCATCCTCAAGCGCGGCGAGGAGCGCGGCGTGCGCAAGGTGCACGCGGTGCGCGGGGTCAGCTTCACCGCCTACCGCGGCGAGGCCATCGGCCTGATCGGCTCGAACGGCTCCGGCAAGTCCACCCTGCTGCGCGCCATCGCCGGCCTGCTCCCCGCCGAGCAGGGCAAGGTCTACACCGATGGCCAGCCCTCGCTGCTCGGCGTGAACGCGGCCCTGATGAACGACCTGACCGGTGAGCGGAACGTCATCCTGGGCGGACTCGCCATGGGCATGTCCCGCGAGCAGATCAAGGAGCGCTACCAGGAGATCGTCGACTTCTCCGGGATCAACGAGAAGGGTGACTTCATCACCCTCCCGATGCGCACCTACTCCTCCGGCATGGCCGCCCGCCTGCGCTTTTCCATCGCGGCGGCCAAGGACCACGACGTTTTGATGATCGACGAGGCCCTGGCCACCGGCGACCGCAAGTTCCAGAAGCGCTCCGAGGCCCGCATCCGCGAGCTGCGCAAGTCGGCCGGCACGGTCTTCCTGGTCAGCCACAACAACAAGTCGATCCGCGACACCTGCGACCGTGTGCTGTGGCTGGAGCGCGGCGAGCTGCGCATGGACGGCCCCACGGACGAGGTCATCAAGGAGTACGAGAAGTTCACGGGCAAGTAGCCCATTTGCGCCACCGGACGTACACCCGTCCGGCAGCAGTGCCCCGTCGGAAGCCTTCCGGCGGGGCACTGTCGTGCAAGGGTGTCCCCAGGGCCCCACGGGTCCCTCAACTCACCGGCGCCCAGGGAAGATTGACGCCAATCGGTGTGTTGTTGTGATGCGCCGAACACCCCGACGATGCGGGATGGGTTGTACAACGTAAGCTGTACCGGTGCTGATTCGCGGCAAGTGGGGCGATATCGCGCGGCGCCCCGCCTCGGAGCACGGTCCGCCCCGGAGATTGCTGGGCGGCGTGTCCGAAATAGGATGTATTGGGTCGGCAGTGTAGAACGGGAGATGTGACGGCAATGGCTACGGATGATCTCCAGCTCCGCGATGCATCCGCCGTCCTCGACAAGGCCGCGGACGAGAACTTCCCCGTGGCGCCCTTCTTCCTGCCCCGGTCCTGGCGGGACGACCTGATGGCGGTGTACGGCGTCGTGCGCCTCATCGACGACATCGGCGACGGCGACCTGCCCCCCGGCTCCGCCCACGCCCGCCACCTGGGCCTGCCCGACGCCGCCACGGATGACCCGATGCCCCTCCTGGACGCCGTCGAGGCCGATCTCGGCGCCCTCTTCTCCGGCGCGGAACCCGGCCACCCGCTGGTGCGGGCGCTGCGGCCGGCCGCCGACCGGGGCACCCTGACCATCGACCCCTTCCTGGCCCTGATCGAGGCCAACCGCCAGGACCAGCTCGTCACGCGCTACGAGACCTACGACGACCTCGTCGCGTACTGCGCGCTCTCCGCCAACCCGATCGGACGTCTCGTGCTCGCGATCACCGGGACGGAGACCCCCGAGCGCATCCGGCGCTCGGACGCGGTCTGCACCGGCCTGCAGATCGTCGAGCACCTCCAGGACGTCGCCGAAGACCTGCGGCGCGGCCGCATCTACCTGCCCGTCGAGGACATGAAGCGGTTCCACGTGAGTGAGTCAGACCTGTCCCTGCCGACCGCGGGCGCCTCGGTGCGCGCCCTGGTCGCCTTCGAAGCGGAACGCACCCGCGGCCTCCTGAATGAAGGCACCCCCCTGGTGGGTAGCGTCCACGGCAGGCTGAAGCTGCTGCTGGCCGGCTTCGTGGCAGGGGGGAGGGCGGCGGTCCGGGCGATCGTCGACGCGGGGTACGACGTGCTGCCGGGGCCACCCAGACCCACCAAGCCCCGCCTGCTGCGCGAGACGGGTGCAGTTCTGCGAGGAGAGGGGTGAGCCGGACCGTGGAGACGGAGCCGCACGTGTCCGCACAGGTGCTCGCCGCGTACAGCTACTGCGAGGCCGTCACCGGACAGCAGGCGCGCAACTTCGCGTACGGCATCAGGCTGCTGCCGACGTCGAAGCGACGGGCCATGTCCGCCCTCTACGCCCTCTCGCGGCGGGTGGACGACATCGGCGACGGCGCGCTCGCGCCGGACGTCAAGAAGGAGCGGCTCGACGAGACCCGGGCCCTGGTCGCCCGGATCGGCGCGGGCCGGGTCGCCGAGGACGACACCGACCCGGTGGCCGTCGCCCTCGCGCACGCCGCCGCGCACTTCCCCATCCCGATGGACGGCCTCGACGAGCTCATCGACGGCGTCCTCATGGACGTACGCGGTGAGACGTACGAGACGTGGGAGGACCTGAAGGTCTACTGCCGCTGCGTGGCCGGTGCCATCGGGCGGCTCTCGCTCGGCGTGTTCGGCACCGAGCGGGGGGCGCTGAACGCCGAGCGCGCGCCGGAGTATGCCGACACGCTCGGTCTCGCGCTCCAACTGACCAACATTCTCCGGGACGTTCGCGAGGACGCACAGGACGGGCGGACCTACCTGCCCGCCGACGACCTCGCCAAGTTCGGCTGCTCCGCCGGATTCTCGGGCTCCGAGCCGCCCGCCGGGTCCGACTTCGCGGGACTGGTCCACTTCGAGGTGCGCCGCGCGCGGACCCTGTTCGCCGAGGGCTACCGCCTGCTGCCCCTGCTGGACCGGCGCAGCGGCGCCTGCGTCGCGGCCATGGCCGGGATCTACCGCCGCCTGCTCGACCGCATCGAGCGCGAGCCCGAGGCGGTGCTGCGCGGCCGCGTCTCGCTGCCGGGCCGCGAGAAGGCGTACGTCGCGGTGCGCGGACTGTCCGGACTCGACGCGCGGAACGTGTCACGGCAGGCCGTCAGGAGGCGTGCGTGATGCGCGTGCGGACCGGTCGTGGGGCGGGTGGGGCGCCCGGCACCAAGCGGCGGGCAACCCTCCGCTCCAAGGTCGCGTCCCAGACTGCAACGGCCGAGGGGGTGGGTGCGTGAAGAGCGAAGACATGCAGCCCGGGGGGCTGATCGCGGATGCCGATGGCCGTCCCGGAGGGGCGGCCGCCGTGGTGGTCGGCGGTGGCCTCGCCGGTATCACCGCGGCGCTCGCGCTCGCCGACGCGGGGCTGCGCGTCACGCTGCTCGAAGGCCGACCGCGGCTCGGCGGGCTCGCCTTCTCCTTCCAGCGCGGCCCGCTCACCGTCGACAACGGCCAGCACGTCTACCTGCGCTGCTGCACCGCCTACCGCTGGTTCCTCGACCGCGTGGACGCCGCCCACCTCGCGCCCCTGCAGGAACGTCTCGACGTGCCCGTCCTGGACGCCGACCGCAACCGCCTCGGCCGCCTGCGCCGCGCGGGGCTGCCCGTGCCCCTGCACCTGGCGGCGAGCCTGGCCACCTACCCGCATCTGTCGGTCGCCGAGCGCGCCAAGGTGGGGCGCGCGGCGCTCGCCCTCAAGGGACTCGACCTGACCGATCCCGCACTCGACGGCCAGGACTTCGGCAGCTGGCTGGCCCGGCACGGCCAGTCGCCGCGCGCCATCGAGGCCCTCTGGGACCTGGTGGGCGTGGCCACGCTCAACGCCGTCGCGGGTGACGCCTCGCTGGCGCTCGCCGCGATGGTGTTCAAGACCGGGCTGCTGTCGGATCCGGGCGCCGCCGACATCGGCTGGGCCCGGGTGCCCCTCGGTGATCTGCACGACAAGCTGGCCCGCAAGGCGCTCGACGCCGCGGGAGTCCGTACGGAACTGAGGACACGAGTCACCTCCATCTCCCGTACGGACAACGGAAGGTGGCGGGTGGACGTTCCCGGCGAGAGCATCGAGGCCGAAACCGTCGTCCTCGCCGTGCCCCAGCACGAGACGCACGGCCTGCTCCCCGACGGCGCCCTCGACCGGCCCGACCTGCTGCTCGACATCGACACCGCGCCGATCCTCAACATCCACGTCGTCTACGACCGCAAGGTCCTGAAACGGCCGTTCTTCGCCGCCCTCGGCTCGCCCGTCCAGTGGGTCTTCGACCGGACCGAGGCGTCCGGGCTCACCGAGGGGCAGTACCTCGCGCTCTCCCAGTCGGTCGCCCAGGACGAGATCGACGCGCCCGTCGCCACGCTGAGAGAGCGCTATCTGCCCGAGCTCGAGCGGCTGCTGCCCGCGGCACGCGGCGCCGAGGTACGGGACTTCTTCGTCACCCGCGAGCGCACGGCGACGTTCGCACCCACCCCCGGCGTCGGCAGGCTCCGCCCCGGCGCCCGCACCAAGGCCCGCGGCCTCTACCTCGCGGGCGCGTGGACCGCCACCGGCTGGCCCGCGACCATGGAGAGCGCCGTGCGCAGCGGCATCAGCGCGGCCGGGGCCGCCCTCTCCACCCTCGACCGCCCCCGTGATCACCTCTTCGCGTTCGAGGAGGCGGCGGCGTGAAGCTCGACCACCTGGGGTCAGGTCCCCAGAGAACCAGCACCGGAACAAGAGGAGAAACTGTGCCGACTGTGCCCTCGGCCGAGAAAACGGCTGCCGACACGGTGGACGTGACCTCACTGCTCGAACAAGGAAGGACCCTGGCCACCCCGGTGCTGCGGGCCGCGGTGGACCGCCTCGCACCGCCCATGGACACCGTCGCCGCCTACCACTTCGGCTGGATCGACGCCGAGGGCAACCCCTCCGACGGGGACGGCGGCAAGGCCGTGCGGCCCGCCCTCGCCCTGCTCTCCGCCGAGGCCGCGGGCGCACCGCCCGAGGTCGGCGTCCCCGGGGCCGTCGCCGTCGAGCTCGTGCACAACTTCTCGCTGCTGCACGACGACCTGATGGACGGCGACGAACAGCGCCGCCACCGCGACACGGTGTGGAAGGTGCACGGTCCCGCGCAGGCCATCCTCGTGGGCGACGCCCTGTTCGCCCTCGGCAACGAGATCCTCCTGGAGCTCGGCACCGTCGAGGCGGGCCGCGCCACCCGCCGCCTGACCACCGCCACCCGCGCGCTGATCGACGGCCAGGCGCAGGACATCAGCTACGAGCACCGCGACCGGGTCACCGTCGAGGAGTGCCTGGAGATGGAGGGCAAGAAGACTGGCGCCCTGCTCGCCTGCGCGGTCTCCATCGGCGCCGTCCTCGGCGGCGCGGACGACCGCACCGCCGACACGCTGGAGAAGTACGGCTACCACCTCGGCCTCGCCTTCCAGGCCGTGGACGACCTGCTCGGCATCTGGGGCGACCCGGAGGCCACCGGAAAGCAGACGTGGAGCGATCTGCGTCAGCGCAAGAAGTCGCTGCCCGTGGTGGCCGCGCTCGCCGCGGGCGGCCCCGCGTCCGAGCGCCTCGGCGAACTGCTCACCGCCGACGCCAAGAGCACCGACTTCGAGAGTTTCTCCGAGGAGGAGTTCGCGATGCGCGCCGCCCTGATCGAGGAGGCGGGCGGCCGCGAGTGGACCGCCAAGGAGGCCCGGCGCCAGCACGCCATCGCCATCGAGGCGCTGGACTCCGTGCGGATGCCGGAGAGGATCCGGGCGCAGCTCGTCGCGCTCGCCGACTTCGTCGTCGTACGGGAGAGATGATCACTATCGCGCGGATATCCGGGTCGTCCGGGGGCTGACCCCCGGACTCCCAGGCAGTCGCCGGCCGGCGCACCGCACCGGCCGACGGCGGACCCACAGCAGACGTAGCCACTGCACTGCACGAAGGGGAAGCCATGACAGCGACGACCGACGGAAGCACCGGAGCGGCCACGCCCCGCGCAGCCTCGGCCAGCCGGACCACCGACACCACGCGCACGACCGCCGCGCCGCCGGGCGTTCGTGACGCCGCCGCGCGCGCCATACAACGATCCACGGAGTTCCTGCTCGCCCGCCAGGACGCCCAGGGCTGGTGGAAGGGCGACCTCGAGACCAATGTGACCATGGACGCCGAGGACCTTCTCCTGCGGCAGTTCCTCGGCATCAGGGACGAGCGGACCACGCAGGCCGCCGCGCTCTTCATCCGCGGCGAGCAGCGCGACGACGGCACCTGGGCCACCTTCTTCGGCGGGCCCGGCGAGCTCTCCACCACCATCGAGGCGTACGTCGCGCTGCGCCTGGCCGGGGACCTGCCGGACGCGCCGCACATGGCGAGGGCGTCCGCCTGGGTCCGCGCGCAGGGCGGCATCGCCGCGAGCCGGGTCTTCACCCGTATCTGGCTCGCCCTGTTCGGCTGGTGGAAGTGGGACGACCTGCCCGAACTCCCGCCGGAGCTCATCTACTTCCCCAAGTGGGTCCCGCTCAACATCTACGACTTCGGCTGCTGGGCGCGGCAGACCATCGTGCCGCTCACCGTGGTCTCCGCGAAGCGGCCGGTGCGCCCCGCGCCCTTCGCCCTGGACGAGCTGCACACCGACGCCCGGATCCCCAATCCGACCAGACCGCTTGCCCCGGTGGCCAGTTGGGACGGGGTCTTCCAGCGGCTGGACAAGGTGCTGCACGTCTATCACAAGGTCGCGCCGCGCCGGCTGCGCAAGGCCGCCATGAACACCGCGGCGCGCTGGATCATCGAGCGGCAGGAGAACGACGGCTGCTGGGGCGGGATCCAGCCGCCCGCCGTCTACTCCGTCATCGCGCTGCACCTGCTCGGCTACGACCTCGACCACCCCGTCCTCAAGGCCGGGCTCGACTCGCTCGACCGGTTCGCGGTGTGGCGCGCGGACGGCGCGCGGATGATCGAGGCCTGCCAGTCGCCCGTCTGGGACACCTGCCTGGCGACCATCGCGCTGGCCGACGCCGGACTGCCCGCGGACCACCCGCAGTTGGTGAAGGCGGCGGACTGGATGCTCGGCGAGCAGATCGTGCGGCCGGGGGACTGGTCGGTGCGCAGACCCGGACTCGTGCCGGGCGGCTGGGCGTTCGAGTTCCACAACGACAACTACCCCGACATCGACGACACCGCCGAGGTGGCGCTCGCGCTGCGCCGGGTCGCGCACCCGGACAAGGCCCGCCTGGAGAACGCCATCGAGCGCGGGGTGCGCTGGAACCTCGGCATGCAGTCGAAGAACGGCGCCTGGGGCGCCTTCGACGTCGACAACACCAGCCCCTTCCCCAACCGGCTGCCGTTCTGCGACTTCGGCGAGGTCATCGACCCGCCGTCCGCCGACGTCACCGGCCATGTGGTGGAGATGCTCGCGGTCGAGGGCAGGTCCCACGACCCGCGCACCCGGCGCGGCATCGAGTGGCTGCTCGCCGAACAGGAGCCGGAGGGCGGCTGGTTCGGCCGCTGGGGCGTCAACTACATCTACGGCACGGGCTCGGTGGTGCCCGCGCTGGTCACCGCGGGACTGCCCGTCTCGCACCCCGCGATCCGCCGCGCCGTGAGCTGGCTGGAGTCGGTGCAGAACGAGGACGGCGGCTGGGGCGAGGACCTGCGCTCCTACCGCGAGCGCGGCTGGGTCGGGCACGGCACGTCGACCGCCTCCCAGACCGCCTGGGCGCTGCTCGCGCTGCTGTCGGCCGGGGAGACCGAGGCCAAGTCCGTGGAGCGGGCGGTGACCTGGCTCGCCGAGACCCAGGCCGAGGACGGCTCCTGGGACGAGCCGTACTTCACCGGCACCGGCTTCCCCTGGGACTTCTCCATCAACTACCACCTCTACCGGCAGGTGTTCCCGCTCACCGCGCTCGGCCGGTACGTCAACGGCGACCCCTTCGCGGGCGCCTCCGGCGACCGTCCGGGCAAGGGCAGCTGATGAACCGGACCCCGGCCCCGCGGCCGGGCCCCGCGCCGCTGCTGATCGCCTGCGCGCTCGGCATCGAGCACCTCGCCCTGCGCACCGGGGACCGCAGCGGTGCCCCCGGAGCCATGACCGTGCTGCGCACCGGCATGGGCCCCAAGAACGCCGAGCGCGCCGTCACCGGGGCGCTCGGAAAGGAAACCCTGCGCGACGCGGCCGTCCTGGCCACCGGCTTCTGTGCCGGACTCGCCCCCGGGATGCACCCCGGCGACCTGGTCGTCGCCGAGGAGACCAGGGACACGCGCGGCAGCACCACCTGTACGGGAACCGGGCTGCTGGTCCAGGAGCTGGTGCGGGCCGTGCCCGGCCGCACCGTGCACACCGGACCGCTCACCGGCTCCGACCACGTCGTCCGCGGCCACGAGCGCGGCGATCTCCTGGCCACGGGCGCGATCGCCGTGGACATGGAGTCCGCCGCGACGCTGCACAGCGCCCTGCGGGCCGGACAGCGGCCCGTTGCCGCCGTCCGGGTGGTCGTGGATGCCCCACAGCACGAACTCGTCCGCATCGGCACGGTGCGCGGTGGAATATCAGCTTTCCGCGTTCTTCGTGCCGTGCTCCCCGCTTTCTTTGAATGGCACCGTTCTTCGCTGCTCCCTCGGAGGTGAGCCAGATGGCCATGCCGCTTCGCCAGTCCATCAAGGTCGCTACGTATCTCTTTGAACAGAAGCTGCGCAAGCGGGACAAGTTTCCGCTGATCGTCGAATTGGAGCCGCTCTTCGCCTGCAACCTGAAGTGCGAGGGATGCGGCAAGATCCAGCACCCGGCCGGGGTGCTCAAGCAGCGCATGCCGGTGGCGCAGGCCGTGGGCGCCGTGCTCGAGTCCGGTGCGCCGATGGTGTCCATCGCGGGCGGAGAGCCCCTGATGCACCCTCAGATCGATGAGATCGTGCGCCAGTTGGTGGCCAAGAAGAAGTATGTCTTCCTGTGCACCAACGCGATGCTGTTGCGCAAGAAGATCGAGAAGTTCACGCCGTCGCCGTATTTCGCTTTCGCCGTGCACATCGACGGCATGCGGGAGCGGCACGACGAGTCCGTCGCGAAGGAGGGGGTGTTCGACGAGGCGGTGGCGGCCATCAAGGAGGCCAAGCGGCGCGGTTTCCGCGTCACCACCAATTCGACCTTCTTCAACACGGACACCCCGCAGACCATCATCGAGGTCCTCAATTTCCTCAACGACGACCTCGAGGTCGACGAGATGATGCTCTCGCCCGCCTACGCCTACGAGAAGGCGCCCGACCAGGAGCACTTCCTCGGCGTCGAGCAGACCCGGGAGCTCTTCAAGAAGGCCTTCGCGGGCGGCAACCGGCGGCGCTGGCGGCTCAACCACTCGCCGCTCTTCCTGGACTTCCTGGAGGGCAAGGCGGACTTCCCGTGCACGGCGTGGGCGATCCCGAACTACTCGCTCTTCGGCTGGCAGCGCCCCTGCTACCTGATGAGCGACGGCTACGTCCCCACGTACCGGGAGCTCATCGAGGAGACCGACTGGAGCAAGTACGGCCGCGGCAAGGACCCGCGGTGCGCCAACTGCATGGCGCACTGCGGCTACGAGCCGACCGCCGTCCTCGCCACCATGGGCTCCCTCAAGGAGTCCATCCGCGCGGCCCGCGAGACGGTCTCCGGAAACCGCGGGTGACGTCATGACCCCTGGAGTGCCCGTTTCCCTGGGCCTCCCGGAGCTGCCGGTCCGGCCGATCGCCGAGCGCCGCCTCGCGCGGCGCATCGAGGTCGGGCCGGTGGCCGTGGGGGGCGGTGCGCCGGTCTCGGTGCAGTCGATGACGACGACGCGCACGTCCGACATCGGGGCGACGCTGCAGCAGATCGCGGAGCTGACGGCCTCCGGCTGTCAGATCGTGCGGGTGGCGTGCCCCACGCAGGACGACGCGGACGCGCTGGCCACGATCGCCCGCAAGTCGCAGATCCCGGTGATCGCCGACATCCACTTCCAGCCGAAGTACGTGTTCGCGGCGATCGACGCGGGCTGTGCCGCGGTCCGGGTGAACCCGGGCAACATCAAGCAGTTCGACGACAAGGTGCGCGAGATCGCGCGGGCGGCGGCGCAGGCGGGCACGCCCATCCGGATCGGCGTCAACGCGGGCTCCCTCGACAAGCGGCTGCTCGCCAAGTACGGCAAGGCCACGCCGGAGGCCCTCGTCGAGTCCGCCCTGTGGGAGGCCTCGCTCTTCGAGGAGCACGGGTTCCGCGACATCAAGATCTCGGTCAAGCACAACGACCCGGTGGTCATGGTCAACGCGTACCGGCAGCTCGCCGCGGCCTGCGACTATCCGCTGCACCTCGGCGTGACCGAGGCAGGGCCGGCCTTCCAGGGCACGGTCAAGTCGGCGGTCGCCTTCGGCGCGCTGCTGTCCGAGGGCATCGGCGACACGATCCGCGTCTCGCTGTCGGCGCCCCCGGTCGAGGAGGTCAAGGTCGGCATCCAGATCCTGGAGTCCCTGAACCTGCGCCGGCGCCGCCTGGAGATCGTCTCCTGCCCGTCCTGCGGCCGCGCCCAGGTCGACGTGTACCGGCTCGCCGACGAGGTGACGGCCGGTCTGGACGGCATGGAGGTCCCGCTCCGCGTCGCCGTCATGGGCTGCGTCGTGAACGGCCCGGGCGAGGCCCGCGAGGCCGACCTCGGCGTCGCTTCCGGCAACGGCAAGGGGCAGATCTTCGTGAAGGGCGAGGTCATCAAGACCGTCCCCGAGTCGAGGATCGTGGAGACCCTCATCGAGGAGGCGATGAAGATCGCCGCGCAGATGGAGGACGACGGCATCCCGTCAGGGGTACCCGACGTCACCGTGAGCTGAGGACAACCAGAGAGGGGGCCCGAGCATGACCATTCTCGACACCATTCGGGGGCCACGGGACCTGAAGGGGCTTTCCGGGGCGGAGCTCGACGAACTGGCGGGGGAGATCCGGGAGTTCCTGGTGCACGCGGTCGCCAGGACGGGCGGCCATCTCGGGCCCAATCTGGGGGTGGTGGAACTCTCCATCGCCCTCCACCGGGTCTTCGAGTCGCCGGTCGACCGGCTCGTGTGGGACACCGGCCACCAGAGCTACGTGCACAAGCTGCTCACCGGCCGCCAGGACTTCTCCAAGCTGCGCGGCAAGGGCGGGCTCTCGGGCTATCCCTCGCGCGAGGAGTCCGTGCACGACATCGTCGAGAACAGCCACGCCTCCACGGCGCTCGGCTGGGCCGACGGCCTGGCCAAGGCCCGGCAGGTGCTCGGCGAGCGGGGCCACGTCGTCGCCGTCATCGGGGACGGCGCCCTGACCGGGGGCATGGCCTGGGAGGCGCTCAACAACATCGCGGCGGCCAAGGACCGGCCGCTGATCATCGTCGTCAACGACAACGAACGCTCGTACGCGCCGACCATCGGCGGCCTGGCCAACCACCTCGCCACGCTGCGCACCACGGACGGCTACGAGCGGGCCCTCGCCTGGGGGAAGGACATACTCCAGCGCACTCCCGTCGTCGGCCGGCCGCTGTACGAGTCGCTGCACGGCGCGAAGAAGGGCTTCAAGGACGCCTTCGCCCCGCAGGGCATGTTCGAGGACCTGGGGCTCAAGTACGTCGGGCCGATCGACGGGCACGACATCGGCGCCGTCGAGTCGGCGCTGCGCCGTGCGAAACGTTTCCACGGCCCGGTCCTGGTCCACTGCCTGACCGAGAAGGGCCGGGGCTACGAACCGGCGCTCGCCGACGAGGCGGACCGCTTCCACACCGTGGGCGTGATGGACCCGCTCACCTGCGAGCCGCTCGCACCGTCGGGCGGCCCGTCCTGGACGTCGGTGTTCGGCGACGAGATCGTCCGCATCGGCGCCGAGCGCGACGACGTGGTCGCCATCACCGCGGCCATGCTCGGTCCGGTCGGCCTCACCGGGTTCGCGGCGGCCTACCCCGACCGGGTATGGGACGTCGGCATCGCCGAGCAGCACGCGGCGGTGTCGGCCGCCGGGCTCGCGACGGGCGGCCTGCACCCCGTCGTCGCCGTCTACGCGACCTTCCTCAACCGCGCCTTCGACCAGCTCCTGATGGATGTGGCGCTGCACCGGTGCGGGGTCACCTTCGTGCTCGACCGGGCCGGGGTCACGGGCGTGGACGGCGCTTCGCACAACGGCATGTGGGACATGTCGGTGCTGCAGGTCGTGCCGGGGCTCAGGATCGCCGCGCCGCGCGACGCCGAGCAGTTGCGGGCGCAGTTGCGCGAGGCGGTCGCCGTGGACGACGCGCCGACCCTCGTGCGCTTCCCCAAGGAGTCGGTGGGTCCCGAGATCCCGGCGGTGGACCGCATCGGCGGTCTGGACGTGCTGTGCCGGGAGCCGGGCGACCCGGACGTGCTGCTGGTCGCGGTCGGCGTGATGGCGCCGGTCTGTCTGCAGGCCGCCGAGCTGCTGCGGGCGCGCGGCCTGCGCTGCACGGTCGTCGACCCGCGCTGGGTCAAGCCGGTCGACCCGGAGCTGCCGGGCCTCGCCGCGCGGCACCGCCTGGTGGCGGTCGTCGAGGACAACAGCCGGGCGGCGGGGGTCGGCGCGGCGGTCGCGCTCGCGCTCGGCGACGCCGACGTGGACGTGCCCGTACGGCGCTTCGGCATCCCCGAGCAGTTCCTCGCGCACGCCAAACGGGGCGAGGTGCTGGCGGATCTCGGGCTCACGCCGGTCGAGATCGCGGGACGGATCGGCGCCGCGCTGGCGGCCGGGGAGGGCGCGGGGAAGCAGGGTCCAGGCAAGGAGCACACCGTATGACCAAGGAGTTCACCGCCGGTACGCCCGGCTCCGCCCCCGGGACCCCCGGGCCCGGAGCCGGGGCGCCCGGCGCCAAGGAGTTCGACCTCGGCAGACTGCTCGCCGAGCGCGGCGCCGAGCGGTACGAGCTGCACGCCCGGCACCTCAACCACCAACTGCCGCGCATGCTGCACACGATCGGCTTCGACAAGGTCTACGAGCGGGCGGAGGGCGCCTACTTCTGGGACGCGGACGGCGCCGACTACCTCGACATGCTCGCGGGCTTCGGCGTGATGGGCCTGGGCCGGCACCACCCGGTCGTCCGCAAGGCGCTGCACGACGTCCTGGACGCCTCGCTCGCCGACCTCACCCGCTTCGACTGCCAGCCGCTGCCCGGGCTGCTCGCCGAGCGGCTGCTCGCGCACAGCCCGCACCTGGACCGGGTGTTCTTCGGCAACAGCGGCACGGAGGCCGTCGAGACGGCGCTGAAGTTCGCCCGGTACGCGACCGGCAGGCCCAGGGTGCTGTACTGCACGCACGCCTTCCACGGGCTCACCACCGGCTCGCTCTCGGTCAACGGCGAGGACGGCTTCCGGGACGGCTTCGCGCCGCTGCTGCCCGACACCGCCGTCCCGCTCGGCGATCTGGACGCCCTGCGCGCGGAGCTGGCGAAGGGCGACGTGGCCGGGCTGATCGTCGAGCCCATCCAGGGCAAGGGCGTGCACGAGACACCGCCCGGGTACCTGCGCGCGGCCCAGGAGCTGCTGCACCGGCACAAGGCGCTGCTGATCGCCGACGAGGTGCAGACCGGCCTCGGCAGGACCGGCGACTTCTACGCGTACCAGCACGAGGAGGGCGTCGAGCCCGACCTGGTGTGTGTCGCCAAGGCGCTCTCGGGCGGCTATGTGCCGGTCGGCGCGACCCTCGGGAAGGACTGGATCTTCAAGAAGGTCTATTCGTCGATGGACCGGGTGCTCGTGCACTCGGCGAGCTTCGGTTCGAACGCGCAGGCCATGGCCGCCGGGCTCGCGGTCCTTTCGGTCATGGAGGACGAGAAGGTCGTCGAGAACGCCCGGGTCACGGGAGACCTGCTCAGGACGCGGCTCGCCGCGCTCGTGGACCGCTACGAGCTGCTGAGCGAGGTGCGCGGCCGCGGCCTGATGGTCGGCATCGAGTTCGGCAGGCCCAAGTCGCTCAAGCTGCGCGGGCGTTGGACGATGCTGCAGGCGGCCCGCAAGGGGCTGTTCGCGCAGATGGTCGTCGTACCGCTGCTGCAGAAACACCGCATCCTCACCCAGGTCTCCGGGGACCACCTGGAGGTCATCAAGCTGATTCCGCCGCTGATCGTGGGGGAGCGGGAGGTGGACCGCTTCGTCGAGGCCTTCACGGCCGTGATGGACGACGCGCACAGCGGCGGCGGGCTGATGTGGGACTTCGGCAGGACGCTGGTGAAACAGGCGGTCGCCCACCGCTGACGGAGCGCTTTTGCCTCTCGGGCAAGAAAGTTGCCCGGGAGGCAAGGCTCTGGCTCAATCAGGGTATGAGCCCTGCCGAGCCCGTGCAGCCCCCGGCGCCAGCGGAGCCGCCCGAGGCGGCCGACGCGCTGCCCGCCGTGGCGCCGCAACTGCGCGAACTGCGCCGCCGCGCGTCCTTGACGCTGGAGGCCGCCGCCCGCACCGCCGGGCTCTCGCCCGCCCATCTGTCCCGCCTGGAGACCGGGCAGCGGCAGCCTTCGCTGCCGATGCTGCTCGCGCTCGCACGGGTCTACGGTACGACGGTCTCGGAGCTTCTCGGCGAGACGGTCGCCGACCGGGACGCGGTCGTGCGGGCCGCCGACATGGAGGCGACCCGGGCGGGGGGCTGGACCTACTGGCAGGCGGGTGCGGGCAGCCGTTCCATGCAGGCGCTGCGGGTGCACGTGCCGCACGGCGCGCAGGGCGACATCGTGCGCGTCCACCCCGGTGAGGAATGGCTGTACGTCCTGGAGGGGCGGCTGCGGCTGCACCTCGGGGACACCGTGCACACGCTCGCGCCCGGGGACAGCGCGCACTTCGACTCGCTGACCCCGCACCGGATCGCCGCCGCCGACCACGGCGGCGCCGATCTCCTCTTCGTCCACACGTTGCTGCAGAGCCCCGCCACCGCGCTGTGCCTCGGCGGCCCCACCCAGGGAGACCCGACATGACGGAATCCGACCCGCAGGGACCCGCCCAGCCGGAGCAGCCCGCCCGCAAGGCGATGCGCATGGAGGAGAAGTTCCCCCGGGCGCTGTGGGTCCGCCTGATCATCTACGTGGCGGTGGGCCACATCTTCGCGGCCTTCATCTACCTGCTGTTCGAGCTGGGCGCGAAGAACCAGTAGCCCGGCGGGGCGGTGGCCGCTGCGGGCGTCTCAGTCGAGCAGGCGCTCGCGCAGCCGCTCGCGGGTCTCGGGGCTCAGCTTGAGGCCCGCGGAGAGGTAGGTGTCCACGTCGCCCCAGGTCTCCTCGATGGTCTCGTAGGCCGCCGCGAGGTACTCGGCGCGGGCGTCGAAGAGCGGGTTGAGCAGCTCCATGACCTCGGGCGACATGGCGTGCGCCGAGTTGTCGCCGCGCTGCACCTTGTAGCGGCGGTGGGTGGCGTTCGACTCCAGGTAGTCCGCCTCGATGGCGTCCCGCTCCACGCCCACGGCCAGGAGCGTGACGGCTATGGACAGACCCGCGCGGTCCTTGCCCGCGGCGCAGTGCATCAGCGCGGGCACGCTGTCCTCGGCGAGCGCGTGCAGCACCGTGCTGTGCTCGGCGGTGCGCTCCGTGATGATCGCGCGGTAGGCACCCGCCATCCGGCCCGCGGCCCGGCCGTCGGAGAGGATCGAGCGCAGCTGGTCGAGGTCGCCGTCGCGCACCATCGTCCAGAACTCGGCGCCGTCGGCCGGGTCGGTCAGCGGCAGGTTCACGTTCCGCACGCCGGGCAGCGCGACGTCGGGGCCCTCCAGGCGCTGGTCGGCCGCATTGCGGAAGTCGAAGACGGTGTGCAGGCCGAGCGAGCCGAGGAAGGCGGCGTCGGCGGCCGTGGCGTGGGCCAGGTGCCCGCTGCGGAACAGGCGGCCCTGGCGGACGCGGCGGCCGTCCACCGTCGGCAGACCGCCCACGTCACGGAAGTTGCGCACTCCGGCCAGCTCGGGCTCTGTCGACGGGACCTGCTGCGTCACGGGCTCTCCTCAGGCTCGGCCGGCGCGACTCGCCGGGCGGGTGCGTATCCGACGATACGACATGGGTTCCTGGGGCAATCACCCCTCGTGACACCCGCTCCGGCGGCCGGTGAGGTCAGCTCTCGCGGGCCTCGGCGAGCGGCTCGCCGGTCTCCAGGAGGGTCTTGAGGCTGGAGAGGATGGCGGGCCAGCCCTGGCTGCACATCGACTTCAGGGTGCCGGACGCGTCGAACTCGTGCGTCACGGTCAGTTTCACCTGGTCGCCGTGCGGCTCCAGGTCGAAGGTGACCTGCGAACGGCGCTCGCCCGCGAGCCGGGCGCGCAGCTCCTCGTCGATGCCGTTCGCCGCGGCCCACTGGGGGCTGAAGGTGTGCCAGGTGTAGGCGAGCCTGCGGTGCGGTTCGTGGACGAGGACGACCTGCTCGGGGTCGTCGGTGGTGGCCCCGGTCTCGGTCCAGGTCATTGGGGACCCCGGGGCCCAGTCGGTGCCGAAGCTCACGCCCCAGTACCGCGCGGTGAAGGCCGGGTCGGTGAGCGCCTGCCAGAGCCGCTCGGGGGTGGTGCGGATGTACGTCGTGTACACGAACGTGCTGCTGTCCATGGGGGGTTGCTCCAATGCTCTCTTCAGGTCCGCGAGGGCGGTGACCCGGTCGCGGTCGAACCGGCTGATCCATCGCTCGGCGATGGCGTTGATCGGAGCGGCGTTGAGGTAGTGCAGCTTCTCCCGCCCCTGCCGCACCGCGGTCACCAGCTCGGCGGCCTCCAGCACGGCGAGGTGCTTGCTCACCGACTGGCGGGCCATGTCGAGCCCGGCGCACAGCTCCCGCAGGGTCTGTCCGTTGCGGTCCCGGAGCCGGTCCAGGAGCTGACGCCGACTCGGGTCGGCCAGCGCCTTGAACGCCGCATCCATCATGCGTCACCCCCAGTAATGCAGCCTTTCGGCTGCATCTCCATCATGGGCAGCCAACCGGCTGCATGTCAATCGGAGGCGAGGAAGTAGGGGTCGGGACGGCCGGGAAGGGGCGTGCCGAGGGCCGCGAGCCGCTGCCAGCATGGGGAGTGCGCGCGCGTGCCTGGTCGAATCCCTGGGGGGCCGCCGCGGAATCCCTGGAGGGGCGGGTGCCCTGATGATCGAGACCGCTGCCGACGGTCGTACGTGGCTGCTCTCCGGCCCCACGAGCAGTTATGTCCTGCACGTCACCGGACACGACGCCCTGCTGTGCCTGCACTGGGGGCCGCGGATCGCCCTCGCCGACGCGGCGGCCCTGGCCGCCGAACCGCGGTCGCCGCGGACCCCGGCGGAGGGCCCGCCGCCCTGCCGCGCCGTGCGCGGTCCCGAGGCGGTCGGTGCCGTCGAGTGGCGCTACCAGGGCGCGGCGGTCGGCGAGGCCGAGCTCCAGCTGCACTTCCGTGACGCGGCGCACCACGCGCAGATCACGCTCGGCTACCGTCCGCGCGGGGATGTCGTGGAACGGCAGGCCGTCCTGGTGCACCAAGGCCCCCAGGGCGCACCGGATTTGGAGTACGACGACGAGGACGCCGCGACCTGGACGCTGCCCGGGCGGGCGAACCGGCATCTGTCGGCGGTGCACGGCCGCCGGGCCGCCGAGGCGCGGCTGGCCCGCGCCGCCCTCCCGTACGGCGAGCAGATGATCGCCGACCAGCACGGGCACCGCCCCCTGCCCTGGATCGCGCTGGACGAGGGCGGCGCCACGGAGGAGAGCGGTGAGGTCCACAGCTTCGCCCTCGCCGAGGGCGGCGCGTGGCGCTTCGCGGTGCGCCGGCTGCCGGACGGTGCCGTCCGGATCGCCGGGGGTCACGGACGCGACGACGGGCGGCGGCGGTTGCTCGGGCCCGGACAGGCCGTCCCCACGCCCGTCCTCGCGGGCCTGTGGAGCGACCGCGGATTCGGTGGCACGAGCCGGGCCTGGCACGCCTGCCGACGCGCGTCCGGGACCGGGGAGGCGGAGGCGCAGAGCCCGGTACTCTACGACTCGTGGGGTGCCGCCGAGGTCTCCGAGCCGCGCCAGCGGGCCCTCGCCCGCCGGGCCGCGGAGCTCGGTGTGGAGCTCTTCGTCCTCGGCGACGAGTGGGCCGCTCCGCAGGCCGGCGGACCCGGCCGTCCTCGGCCGGTGGGCGCCGGACCCGGTCCGCTTCCCGGGCGGCCTCGGGCCGCTCGCCGACGAGGTGCACGGGCTCGGCATGCGGTTCGGGGTGCGGGTGGCACCGGAGGTGGTCGGGGCCGACAGCGACCTCTGCCGGGCCCATCCGGACTGGGTGAGGCGCCAACCAGGCGGTGCGCGCGGGGAGTTGTCCGACCATGTCACCCTCGACCTCGCGCGGGAGGACGTCCGCGTGTATCTGTGGCGCAAGCTGGGCGGGCTGCTCTCCCGCACGCCGATCGACCACGTGCGGTGGGAGACCGATCGCGCCGACGCCCGCCCGCCCGGGCCGCGGCAGGCGCACGAGAGCGCCGTGCGGGATCTCCTCGACCGGCTCCGCGCGGCGCACCCCGCCGTGACCTTCGCGTCCGGCCCGGACACCGGCGCCCGCGCCGACCCCGCGGACCAGCTCGCCGCCCGGCACGCCCTCGGCCAGCTGCTCCCCGCGCACGAGCTGACCGGCTGGGTCACCGACGGCCCGGCCGGTCCGCTCCGCTTCCGGTTCGTGAGCGCCATGGCGGGCGCGCTCGGCATCGGCGGGGACCTCGCCCGGTGGAGCGGGCCCGAGCTGGCCGAGGCACGTGACTGGATCGAGCTCCACAAGGAGATCAGGCCGCTCGTGCGGTTCGGCGACCTGTACCGGCTGCGTCCGCCGGACGGCGGGCCGAGCGCCGTGCAGTACGTGTACGGGGACACGTCGGTCGTCCTGGCCTGTCTGCCGCGGCGGGCGCCCGGCGGAACCCCCGCGCCGGTGCGGCTGCGCGGGCTCGATCCGGCGGCGGTCTACCTGTGTCCGGACACGGGGGAGGTGTACCGGGGCGCGGTGCTGCTGCACCGGGGGTTGCGGACCGGGCTCCGGGGGGAGCGGGACGCGGCGGTGTTCCGGCTGTGGCGGCGCTAGCGGGACGCGCTGCCGGACAGTAAGCGGAGGTCAGGCGTCCGGGAAGGGGTCGGACAGCGACACGCGCGGCGAAAGGTGGGGTGTGCACTTATTCCGAGTTGGGTGAATCTTGACCGGTGGCTTATCTCACGCCCCGTCAACCCCTCCCTACGGTGGCGTAGGTCACTTAGGGAGGTGAAAGATATTACTTCGTGAGCGCAGAGTCGACATCCTTCATCCATCACCCCATCCACAGCAGTGTCTACAACTCCTATGCAGCGGTCGGCGACAGCTTCACCGAGGGCGTCGGCGACCCGGGCCCCGACGGCACCTTCGTCGGCTGGGCCGACCGCCTCGCGGTCCTGCTCGACGACCGGGTGCCCGAACACACCTTCCGGTACGCCAACCTCGCCGTCCGCGGCAAACTCCTCGACCAGATCGTCGAGTACCAGCTGCCGCGCGCCAAGGAGCTGGCCCCCGACCTGGTGACGTTCTGCGCCGGGGGCAACGACATCATCCGTCCCGGCACCGACCCCGACGAGGTCGCCGAGCGCTTCGAGCGGGCCGTCGCCGACCTCTCGTCGGCGGTCGGCACGGTCATGGTGACCACCGGCTTCGACACCCGGGGCGTGGCCGTGCTCAAGCACCTGCGCGGCAAGATCGCCACGTACAACATGCACGTGCGCGCCATCGCCGACCGGTACGGCTGCCCGGTGCTCGACCTGTGGTCCCTCAAGACGGTCCAGGACCGGCGCGCCTGGGACGGCGACCGGCTGCACCTCTCCGCCGAGGGGCACACGCGCGTGGCGCTGCGCGCCGGGCAGGTCCTGGGGCTCGACGTGCCCGCGGACCCCGACCAGGCGTGGCCCCCGATGCCGCCGCGCGGCACGCTGGAGGTGCGGCGCGACGACATCCACTGGGCGCGCGAGTACCTGGTGCCGTGGATCGGCCGCCGCATCCGGGGCGAGAGCTCCGGGGACCACGTGGAGGCGAAGGGCTTCCGCAACCTGCACGCCCTGAAGATGCAGATCGAGGCGGCCTCCTGAGCGGGGCCCACGACTCCGCCGACTCCGAAGGCGCCCCCGGGTGGGGCGCCTTCGCCGTGTCCGGCGCACATGACCGGGCGGGCGCCGGGCCGGCCCCCGGTGCGGGGCGGTCTGGACAGCCGTCCGCGGATGGCAGACGCTGCGGACAGGCGCGCTCGCTCCGTGGCGCGCCGTGCGGAGGGGACGACCGGCGGGATCCGTGGGTTCGACGGGGCCGACCGCCGGGACGGGGGTGGCATGGGGGAGAACGGCACGGACGCGGGGGACGACGGCACGCGCGCGGCGGCCTTCGCGCGGCTGCGGGCCGAGGAGTTCGGGTACCTCGACGAGACCGGGCAGATCTATCTGGACCACACGGGCACCGCGCCCGTGCCGCGCAGCCTCGCCCGGGCGCAGGCCGCGCGGCTGAGCGGCGCCGTGTTCGGCAATCCGCACACCGAGAGCCCCGCGTCCGCCGCCTCGACCGACCTGGTGGAGGCGGCCAGGCTGCGGGTCCTGCGGTTCCTGGACGCCGATCCCGCCGAGTACACGGTGGTGTTCACGGCGAACGCCTCACAGGCCGTCAAGCTGGTCGCGGAGGCCTACCCGTTCCGCCGCGGCCGGAGCGCGCTGCTGCTCACCCAGGACAACCACAACTCCGTCAACGGCGTACGGGAGTTCGCGCGGGCCGCGCGGGCGACGGTGGGCCTCGTCCCGTTCGCCGGGGACGAACTGCGGCTCTCCGAACCGGCGCTGCGCAGGGTGCTCGCCGGGCGGCGCCGCGGACTCTTCTGCTATCCGGCGCAGAGCAACTTCACCGGCGTACGGCATCCCCTGGAGTGGGTGGCGCGGGCCCGCGCGGCCGGGTGGCACACGCTTCTTGACGCGGCCGCGTACCTGCCGACCGCGCCCCTGTCGCTGCGCCGGGTGCCCGCCGACTTCGTGGTCGCCAGCTGGTACAAGGTCTTCGGCTACCCGTCCGGCGTGGGCAGCCTGGTCGCCCGGCGCGACGCGCTCGCCGCGCTGCGCAGGTCCTGGTTCGCGGGCGGCACCATCCAGGTGGTCAGCGCGCAGGCGCACTGGCACCGCATGGCGCAGCCGCCCGCGGCCTTCGAGGACGGCACCCCCGACTTCCACGCCGTCCCCCAGATCGGCACGGGACTCGACTGGTACGACGGGGTGGGCGCCGACGCGGTCGCCGGTCACGTCGCCGGGCTCACCGCCCGCCTCCTGGCGGCGCTGCCCGCCCTCCGGCACCCGGCGGGCGGCCCGCTCGTCCGCGTCTACGGCCCGCGCGGCACCGAAGGCCGGGGCGGCACCGTCGCGCTGAACGTCCTGGACGGCCGGGGGCGCGTCGTCGACGAGCGGATCGTGGCCCGCGAGTGCGCGGCGGCGGGCATCTCGGTCCGCACGGGGTGCTTCTGCAACCCGGGTGCGGGCGAGGAGGCCTTCGCGATCGCGCCGCGCCTGCTGCGCCGCACCGGCACCGGAAGGTGGCGCGCCGAGACCATCGACGGGTACATCACCCGGCTCGGGCTGCCCTCCGGCGGTGCGGTGCGGGTCTCGCCCGGCATCGCGAACGTCGCCGCGGACATCGACCGGTTCGTGGCGTTCCTGCATGCGACCTTCGCCGTCGGCACGCCGGTCAGGGGCGCCCTGGCGCCACGTCTGACGTGCTGACGTCCGATGTGCCGGGGCCGGGCGTACCGGGGCCGGACGTACCGGGCGCTGCACCGCCGAGCCGGTGCGCCGAGGCCGGGCAGCGCCGCCCGAGCACCAGCCGCGCGGCGCCGAGCAGGGCGACGGCGCACCCGGCGAGGATCACCCACCCCACCCAGGGCGGGTGCCCGAAGCTGTCCCCGTACGAAGCGAGCAGCGCCCGGCCCTCCGCGCCGCCGCCCCGCCACAGTGCCCCCACGTCGGCCCCGGAGCCGAGCGCCTCGAACGCCCAGCGGTTGGTCATCGCCACACTGATCCAGCGCCCGCCCGCCGCCATGCCGGGGACCGGCACGAACGCCCCCGAGAAGAGCACCTGCGGGAAGCAGAGCAGCGGCAGCACCAGGGCGGCCTGGCCGGGTTCGGAGACGAGCGCCGAGCAGCACAGGCCGAGCGCGAGCGCCGCGAACGAGGCGAGTGCCGTCGTCGCGAACAGCGAGGCGTGCACGGGGAGTCCGGCGGCCGGCATCCGGTCCAGGGCACGCAGCACCAAAAGGAGCAGCGCGTCCGCCAGCAGCAGGACGGGGCCGAGGACGGTGAGCTTGGCCAGCAGATAGGGGCCCAGGCGCAGCACGGTCCTGCGTTCCCTGCGCACCACCGCCAACTCGCCGCAGATCTGCGGAAGTCCATAGGCGAGGCCGAAGAAGAAGGCGCCGAACGCGATCCAGAAGAGCACCATCGCGGAGGCGGCGGGCGAGGGGTGGGCGGGATCGAAGACGCCGGGGCGGAACAGCAGCGCGAACATCGCGATGATGACCAGCGGGGAGCCGACGGTGATGGCGGCGGTGAGCCGGTCGTGCCGCAGGAGCCGCAGGTCGCGGCCGGTCAGGACGACCCATTGGCGCAGGGGGCCGGTGGCGGGCGCGAAGCGGGCCGGCGCCCCGGACGCCTCCGGCGACGGGTCTGCCGCCTCCGGCGGCGCCTCTTTCCGTTCCGGCCCGCCGCCCGGCGCCGCCTCCCGTGAGTACAACGCCTCGAACGTGCCGTCGGGGGACTGCCGGAGCAGCTCGGCGGGTGCCCCCGACGGCCCGGGGCGGCCGTCGGGGGCGACGAACATCACCTGGTCGCAGTGGTGCAGATCGGCAGGCGTGTGCGTGGTGAGCACGACGGTGACGCCACCGGCCGCGAGGCGCCTCAGATACTGCGTCAACTGTGCCCCGGCGAGCGGGTCGAGCCCCGACGTGGGCTCGTCGAGGAACAGCAGCTGGGGCCGGGAGAGCAACTCGATGGCGATACTGGCCCGCTTGCGCTGGCCGCCGCTGAGCGTGCGTACCGGCTGGCCGGCGACCGCCGCGAGCCCCAACTCGTCCAGCACGTACGGCACATCGCCGGGATCGGTGCCGCGCAGCCGGGCCGCGTACTCCAGGGCGGTGCGCAGCGGCAGCGCCCGGTGCACGATGTCGTCCTGCGGCACGAACCCGTACCGCGGTGTCAGCGGGCCGCCACCGGCCGCCGCCCGCACCGACACCCGCCCCCTGCGGGGCGCCCGCAGCCCGGCCAGCACCTCCAGCAGCAGGGTCTTGCCCGCGCCGCTGCCGCCCGCGATGCCGAGCAGCCGCCCCGGCCCGGCCGTCGGCACGTCGATCCCGGACAGCGCCACGTCGCCGCCCGGCAGCACGAGTTCGATGCCACGGGCCGAGAGCTCCACCCCCGCCTGCTCCCCGGTGCCCACCATGCGCCGCCCCCTCCGTGCCCGCCCGCCCGCCGTCCGCTCCCTGGACCTGCCCGGGCGCAGGGCCGCGTACGCCCCGCGCCGCCCCCGCCCGTCAGTGCGGCCGGAGATCGCGCAGCGACGCGGTGATCTCGGCGAGGACCGCGGGATCCTCGATGGTCGCGGGGACCGCATGGGCGCGGCCGTCGGCGATCGCCCGGACCGTGCCGCGCAGGATCTTGCCCGAGCGGGTCTTCGGCAGGCGGGCCACGGTCACCACGCGGCGCGGTGTCGCGACGGCGCCGATGCGGGTGCGCACCAGCGAGCGCAGCTCGGCCTCGACCTCGCCCGCCGGACGGTCGACCCCCTGGCGCAACACGACCAGTCCGAGCGGCAGTTCACCCTTGAGCTCGTCCGCGATGCCGACCACCGCGCACTCCGCCACGTCGGGATGGTCGGCGAGGACCTCCTCCATGGCGCCGGTGGACAGGCGGTGTCCCGCGACGTTGATGACGTCGTCGAGCCGCCCCATGACGAAGACGTGGCCGTCCTCGTCGACATGGCCCCCGTCCCCCGTCAGATAGTGGCCGGGGAAGCGGCTCAAGTAGGTGGCGGCGAACCGCTCGTCGTCGCGGTAGAGGGTGGTGAGACTGCCCGGCGGGAGCGGCAGGCGCAGCGCCAGGGTGCCGTCGGTGCCCGCCGGGCACGGCTCCCCCGCCTCGTCGAGCACCCGCAGGTCCCAGCCGGGCATCGGCTTGCCCGGCGAGCCGGGCTTCGCGGGCAGCGCCTCGATGCCGAGCGGGTTGGCGACGATCGGCCAGCCCGTCTCGGTCTGCCACCAGTGGTCGACGACGGGGATGCCGAGGAGCTCGCCCGCCCAGTGGTACGTGTCGGGGTCCAGCCGCTCGCCCGCCAGGAACAGCGCACGCAGCGAGGAGAGGTCGCGCCCGGCGACGAGCTCGCCCTTCGGGTCGTCCCGCTTGATGGCCCGGATCGCCGTCGGCGCCGTGAACAGCGTGTGCACGCCGTGCTGTTCGACGACGCGCCAGAACGCCCCGGCGTCCGGCGTGCCGACCGGCTTGCCCTCGTACAGGAGCGTGGTGCAGCCGGCGAGCAGAGGGGCGTAGACGATGTAGGAGTGGCCGACGACCCAGCCCACGTCGGACGCGGCCCAGAACACCTCGCCCGGCCGGGCGTCGTAGATGTGCTCCATGCTCCAGCGCAGCGCCACGGCATGGCCGCCGTTGTCGCGGACCACGCCCTTGGGGGCGCCCGTGGTGCCGGAGGTGTACAGGACGTAGAGCGGGTCGGTGGCGGCCACCGGCACGCAGTCCACGGCGGGCGCGGCGCGCAGCGCGGCCGCCCAGTCGAGGTCGCGCCCCCGCGTCAACTCGGCCTCCTGCTGCGGGCGCTGGAGGATGACGCAGGCGGCCGGGCGGTGCGCGCACCGGTCGAGGGCGGCGTCCAGGAGCGGTTTGTACGCGAGGACGCGGTCGCCCTCGATGCCGCAGGACGCGGAGAGCACCACCTTGGGGCGCGCGTGGTCGATGCGGGCCGCGAGCTCCGGCGCGGCGAATCCGCCGAACACCACGGAGTGCACGGCGCCGATGCGGGCGCACGCCAGCATCGCGACGGCGGCCTCCGGGACCATCGGCAGGTACAGCACGACGGTGTCGCCCTTGCCGACGCCGAGTTGGGTCAGCAGTCCGGCGGTGCGGGCGACCTCGTCGAGCAGTTCGCGGTAGGTGTACCTGCGGACCGAGCCGGTGACGGGGCTGTCGTGGATGAGCGCCGTACGGTCGCCGTCCCCGGCCAGGACGTGCCGGTCCAGTGCGTTGTGGCAGGTGTTCAGCTCGCCGCCCGCGAACCAGCGGGGCGCGGCCGGCGCGTCGGTGTCCCGCACGGTGCGCGGCGGCACGTACCAGTCGATCGCCTCGGCGGCACGGCCCCAGAAGGCCGTGGGATCCCGCAGGCTCTCGCGGTGGGCGCTCTCGTAGCTCGTCGGCCTGGGCAACCGGTCACTCCGATCGTCGGTGCGGCGGGCGCCACGGTCCTGGTCGGGGGCGTGTGGGGCGCCCAAGTGTCCGTGGCTGAGCGGGTCTGGACGGCAGCGTGGGCCGAACGCCCGCCATCGTAAAGGGATTCGGGGCGCCGGGACCGGGGGAGTGCGGCCGGATCCGGCACTGGCCCGGTGAGGTGAGGCCGGGCGCCCGGCCGGGAGTGGCGCGGGTCCGGGCGGGCGCGGCGGTGCTGGGATGACGGCGAGCCGTCCCGACCGGGACGCCGAGCCGCCCCCTCCAGGGACGCAGAACCGCCCCGCCGGGGGCGGAGAGCCGGAAGGACCCCCGCATGCGCTCAGTACGTTCCGTATGTTCTGTACGCTCCGTAAGTTCCGTCAGTGCCCTAGCCGTGGCGCTCGCCGCCCTCGGCCTGCCCGCGGCGTCCGCCGTCGCCGCCCCCGCCGCCGCGCCCCCGGTCACCGCCGCGGTCCAGGCGCCGACGACGGTCACCGTGACCGGCACGGGCAGCGCCACGGCCGCCCCCGACATGGCGGTCCTCACCGCGGGCGTCGAGGTCACCGGGCCGACCGCGGACCAGGCGCTGGCGGCGCAGGGCACGGCGGCGAAGGCGCTACTGGCCGCCGCGCGCAAGGCGGGCGTCGCCGAGCGGGACATCAGGACGGAGAGCCTCGCGTTGACGCCCGTCTACGGGGACGACGGCGACAAGGGCGAAGACGACGGCGACGACGGCGAAAAGGTGACCGGGCACCGGGCCTCGCAGACCTTCTCCCTCACGATTCGCGACATCGACAGGACGGGCGCCGTGATCCAGGCCGTGGTGGATGCCGCGGGCGACGCGGCGCGCATCCAGGCCGTGGCCTTCGACGTCGAGGACCCCTCGGCGCTGCGGGCCAAGGCGCGTACGGCCGCGTTCAAGGACGCCCGCGCCAAGGCCACCCAGTACGCCAAGCTCACCGGGCGTCGGCTGGGCCGCCTGGTCAGGCTGGACGAGAGCGACGGCGGGCGGGCGCGGCCGGTGCAGATGCCGGTGGGCGCGTTCGCCAAGGACAGCGTGCCGGTCGCGCCGGGGCGGATCCAGGACGAGGTGTCGGTGACGGCGGTGTACGAACTGAAGTGACCGGAGGGCTGGGCCCGCGGGGTAGGCGGTGCCGGAGGGCGGGTCCGCGGGATATGTGGTGCCGGAGGGCGGGCCCGCGGGATATGTGGTGCTCGTGAGGTATGTGCGGTGCGTGCGGTGCGTGGAGACGGTGGGGCGGGGCGGGGGAGCGCGTGGGTGTGGCGGGGGCCACCGCCTCCTGCGGAGGACTCCTCCGGAACGGGTGGACATAATGGGGAGGCCTATCCACCCCCCTCAGGAGGTCCCGTGTCCCGGTCCCTGATCCCCGGGCTCCGCTCGCTGCGCACCGCCGCCTTCGGCGCGGATCCCGCAGGCGCCCGGCTGGCCCGGATCCGCAGGTCGCCGAATTTCTCCGTGGCGGAGGGGTCGTTCCAGAACCCCGTGGGGGCGAGGACCCGGCCCACCGGCTCGTCCCTGGACTTCGCCAAGATCTACTTCCGCAAGGAGGAGCGTGTGCGCCGCGGCCCGGCGGGCACGGTCCCGGTCCATGCCACAACCCTCGCCGACCTGGCGAAGCCGCCGGTCAGCGGCTTGCGGGTCACCTGGATGGGGCACTCCAGCGTGCTGGTCGAGATCGGCGGGCGGCGGGTGCTCTTCGACCCGGTGTGGGGTGAGCGGTGCTCGCCGTTCGCCTTCGCCGGACCCAAGCGGCTGCACCCGGTGCCGGTGCCCCTGGAGGCGCTGGGCCCGGTCGACGTCGTGGTGATCTCGCACGACCACTACGACCACCTGGACCTGCCCACGATCAAGGCGCTCACCGGCACCGACACGGTCTTCGCGGTGCCGCTCGGCGTCGGCGCCCACCTGGAGCGCTGGGGCGTGCCCGCGAGCCGCCTGCGCGAGCTGGACTGGAACGAGTCGGCGAAGGTCGGCGACCTGACCCTGACGGCCACGCCCGCCCGGCACTTCTGCGGCCGCGGCCTGCGCAACCAGCAGCACACGCTGTGGGCGTCCTGGGTGGTGGCGGGCGGCGACCACCGCGTCTACCACAGCGGTGATACGGGCTACTTCTCCGGTTTCCGCACGATCGGCGCCGAGCACGGGCCGTTCGACGCGACGATGATCCAGATCGGTGCTTATTCGGACTTCTGGCCCGATATCCATATGACCCCCGAGGAGGGTGTGCGGGCACACCTCGACCTGCAGGGCGGGCAGCCCGGCGGCGTGCTGCTGCCGATCCACTGGGGGACCTTCAACCTCGCGCCGCACGCCTGGTCCGAGCCGGGTGAAGGCACCATGGCCGCGGCCGGCCGCGCGGGCGTCGCCCTCGCGCTGCCCACCCCCGGCGAGCCCTTCGAGCCCGGCGCGGAGTCCGTGCCCGCCGCGCCGTGGTGGCGCGGCGTCGCGGTCCCGCCGGACGGCGGCTGGCCGGAGCGGACCGTCGCGGACAGCGGCGAGCCCGAGGTGGCGCCGGTCGCGTGACCCCGCCCGCGCGGGTCTCCCGGCGGCCGAACCGCTTCAAGCGGCCCGCGCGCGGTGTCTGCGGACCGCGTCGCGGTTGGCGCAGCGCTGCGTGCAGTAGCGCCGGCGCCCGGTGCGGGAGGTGTCCGCGAAGATCGTGACGCACTCGGTCACCGCGCAGCGCCGCAGCCGGTGCATGCCCCGGCCCGACAGGTGGAGCGCGGTGCCGACGGCGATCAGCGAGAACAGCAGCGCGCCCAGCGGCTGCCGCGCCTCGCGGTAGTGCAGGTGCCAGCCGCCGCCCGTGTGGTCGGTGAGCCGGGGGTGGGCGGCGGCCCCGGCCAGCATGGCGTTCACCCGCTCGGCGCGCTCGTGTTCCGCCGTGGCGTCGACGACCGCCTCCCAGGCGTCCAGCGCCTCCCGGGCGCGCGCCAGGTCCCCCGCCGCGACCGGGCGCTCCAGGGTCAGGCCGGCGGCGCGGCAGCGCTCCGCGAGCTCCTCCGCGTCGGCCGGGCGGCGGTTGGCGAGATCGGCGGCCAGGTTCACGGCGTCCTCGCCGTAAGGGTTGAGGTGCATCGGGGCATTACAGCAGGGCGGCGGACCCGCCCCACCGCCACCGGCCGTCCGCGAGACGCTCCGCGAGGCACCCCGCGACGCACCCCGCGAGGCTCTCCGCAGAGCCTTACGGGCCCCTCTACCAGCCGGCACGGGCGGCCCCCGGCGCCCTTCGGGCGACCCCGACATGCCACCCGCGACAGCTGAATCGTCCCTGTGTACGAGGCGAATCGGACCCCCGTACGAGGCGTCATACCAGAGCGGGACGCTGCCCCGCTGACTTTGTCAACTGCCCACCGCACGTGATGCGTTGCCGACTACCGTGTGTGGCCGTCGGGCGACGCAGGGATCACGACGCAGGGCTGACGTCGCGACCTGCCGGCCGGCACGGCGATGCCGCAACCACGCCGTAAAGGGGAGTCGGGCCGACCGGACCCTCGTCGCAACGTACCGAGGACGCAGATGTCTCACCTACGCCCACCGGCCGCCCGCGCAGACCGCCGTGAAGGCGGCCGGCACGGCAGGACCGGGAGCCGGACCGCCGCCCTTCCCGAGACGCACATACGACCGCAGCTCCTGCGCATCGCGGTGCTGCCCGCCGTCGCCGTGGGCCTCAGCGCCTGCGCCGCCGTGCTGTTCACCCTGCGCTCGACCGGCACCCGCCCGGGGCCGGTCCTGCTCGCCGTCCTCACCGCCGCCGCCCTCGTCGGCCTCGCCGGGATCGTGACGGCCGCCATCGCCGCCGAGCGCGCCGCGAAGTCCGTGCGCGACCGGGTCGGCGCGCTGCGCCGCACCGCCGCGCGCGGCCAGGCCGACCTGCGCAACGTCGTGGAGCAGTTGCGCCGAGGCGAACAGCCCACGGCTCCGGCGGCACCGGCCCGGTCCCGGCCGGGCGGCGACGAGTTCGACCAGCTCGCCGACGAACTGTCCCGCGCCCACGGCACCGCCGTCGGCGCCGTCGTCCAGGCCTCCCAGCTCTCCAGCCACGCGGGCAGCGAACAGAAGGTCGAGGTCTTCGTCAACCTCGCCCGGCGCCTGCAGTCACTCGTCCACCGCGAGATCACCCTGCTCGACGAGCTGGAGAACGAGGTCGAGGACCCCGAACTGCTCAAGGGCCTCTTCCACGTCGACCACCTCGCGACCCGCATCCGCCGCCACGCCGAGAACCTCGCTGTGCTCGGCGGCGCCGTCTCGCGCCGCCAGTGGAGCAACCCCGTCTCCATGACCGAAGTGGTGCGCTCGGCCATCGCCGAGGTCGAGCAGTACTCGCGGGTCAAACTGGTGCCGCCCGTCGACGGCACGCTGCGCGGGCACGCCGTCGCCGACGTCATCCACCTGCTCGCCGAACTCGTCGAGAACGCCACGGTGTTCTCCGCCCCGCACACCCAGGTCCTGCTGCGCGCCAACCTCGTGACGGCCGGGCTCGCCATCGAGGTCGAGGACCGCGGCCTCGGCATGCCCCTCACCGAGCAGAACAAGATGAACAAGCTGCTCACCGACCCCGACCAGGTCAACGTGGCAAGCCTGCTCCAGGACGGCCGCATCGGACTCTTCGTGGTCTCCGCGCTCGCCCGCAGGCACGGCGTCACCGTACGGCTGCAGACCAACATCTACGGCGGCGTCCAGGCCGTACTCGTCCTGCCGCAGGAGCTGTTGGGCGCCGAGCAGCAGGCGGAGCCGGTCACCCGGCGCCGCCCGGCGGCCGAGGCCGCGTCCCGGGGCGCCGCCGGACCCGTGGGCTCCCTCGGCTCCGCGGGCTCTGCGGGCTCCGCGGGCGGCAGCCTGCCCGACGACCCGCCCGCCTGGCCCAGCGCCCCCCAGCAGATGCCACCGCCCCCTGCCCCGGAGACCCGGCTGGCGCCCGCCCCGGAACCGGTGTCCGTCGTCTCCCACCCGCCGCACCCGCCGCACCCGGCGCCCGGCGGCCCACCTGCCCCGCTGCCGGTCCGCGGCGCACGGCAGGACCGGCCGACCCCCGCCGACGCCTCCCCGGGCGTCCGGCCCGAGGACCGGCGGGCCGTCGCCGAGCACGCCACGGCACCGCCGACACCCCGCAACGGCGCCGTGCGCGGCCGGGTCGACAGACCCCGGCTGCCCAAGCGGCGCGCCCAGGAACACATCGCACCCCAGCTGCGGGACACCCCGGCGCCGCGGCCCGACACCGACCACGTCGGCCACGACCCGGGCCTGATGGCCGCCTTCCAGCGCGGCATCGGCCTCGCCCAGGCACAGGAGGCGCGCGACCCCGCCCCGCGGGAGCACGAGAGCCGTACCCCCCTCGACGGGAGCGGACCAGGCGGCTGACCACCACCACCGGGCCCGACCACTCCCCCCACCTCTGCCCCCGGCAGACCTCCGTACGTTCGTACCCCAAGGAGTCGATCCACCATGGCGAGCGATGCGCCGACCGGCCATGTATCCGATCTCGACTGGCTGATGAGCGGCCTCGTGCAGCGCGTGCCGCACACCCACAGCGCCGTCCTGCTCTCCTCCGACGGACTCGTGAAGTCGGTGCACGGCCTCGACCCGGACAGCGCCGACCACATGGCCGCCCTCGCCTCCGGGCTCTACTCCCTCGGGCGCAGCGCGGGCATCCGCTTCGGCGACGGCGGCGACGTCCGCCAGGTCGTCGTGGAACTGGACTCCACCCTCCTGTTCGTCTCCACCGCGGGCTCGGGCACCTGTCTCGCCGTCCTCGCCGGGCGCGACGCGGACGCGGCCGTCCTCGGCTACGAGATGGCGATGCTGGTGAAGAGCGTCCGGCCGTACCTGGTCACCGCGCCCCGGCAGACGGCCGGCGAACCCGCGCCGATGAGGCATTGAGGATGGCGGCCCCGCACGACGGGCCCTGGCTCGACGACGCGGCGGGGCGGCTCGTCCGCCCCTACACCGTCAGCAACGGGCGGACCAGACCGACCAGCCAACTCGACCTGCTCTCGCTCGTGATGGCGACCGGTGCCACCCCGCTCGGCTATCTCGGCCCCGAGCACTCCACGGCCCTCGACCTGTGCGAGGCGCCCACCTCCGTCGCCGAGATCGCGGCCCAGCTGAAGGTGCCCGCGGTCGTGGCCAAAGTGATCCTCTCGGATCTCCTCGACTCCGGGGCCCTGACCCAGAAGGCCCCGGACTTCTACCACAACCCCACTGACCGGTCCCTGTTGGAGGCAGTGCTCGATGGATTACGACGACAGCTCTGACCCCTTCCCCACCGCACTCAAGATTCTGGTCGCGGGTGGCTTCGGGGTCGGCAAGACGACCTTCACGGGCGCGGTCAGCGAGATCGCGCCGCTGAGCACCGAGGAACTGCTGACCACGGTCAGCGAGGCCACCGACGACCTGTCGGGCGTGGAGAACAAGACCACGACGACCGTCGCCATGGACTTCGGGCGCATCACGCTCGACCCGGAACACGTGCTGTACCTCTTCGGCACCCCCGGACAGGAGCGGTTCTGGTTCATGTGGGACGAGCTCTCCGAAGGCGCCCTCGGCGCGGTCGTGCTGGCCGACACCCGGCGTCTGGAGGACTGCTTCGCCGCCGTGGACTTCTTCGAACAGCGCGGCATGGGCTTCATCGTGGCGATCAACGAATTCGACGGCGCCCACCGCTACGAGCCGGAGGAGGTACGGGCGGCCATCGACCTCGACCCGCACGTGCCCGTGGTGCGCTGCGACGCGCGGATCTCAAGCTCCGGCATCCAGACCCTCCTCGTCCTCGTCAAACACCTCCTCAACCACGCCCCGGCGCCCAGCTACGGAGCCCGCACGTGACGTACGACCCGACAGGGCGCCTGCTCGTCACCCCGGTGGACAAGGAGGCGACCGCACGGGTGCGCAGGCTGCGCGGGCTCGGCATCGGGCAGTACCCCGAACCGGCCTTCGACGTCTTCGCGAGCCGGCTCGCCGAGCTGACGGGCGCGCCGTACGCGATGGTGAACTTCCCGGGTGAGGAGGGGCAGTTCTTCGCGGGGCTGTACGCCCCGGAGGGCCTGCCCAGCGTCGCGGAACCGGCCGCCGGTCCCGCCGTGCCCGCCGCGGGCCCGGCGGGGGACCGCTACATGGCCCGCGACCACGGCTACTGCCCGCACGTCGTGGTCCGCCGCAAGGCCCTCGTCCTGGAGGACGTGCGCGACTACCCGAGGTTCGCGGGCAATCCCGTGGTCGACGAGGTCGGCATCCGCTCCTATCTGGGCGCGCCCCTGATCGACCGCACGGGCATCGCGCTCGGCACGGTCTGCGTCGTGGACGTCGAGCCGCACCGGTGGGGCAGACAGGGGCTCGACATCATCAAACGCATGGCCGGCGACCTGGTGGAGCAGATCCACCTGCGGGCGGAGGGCGGGATCTGACGCCCGGGTGCTCGATTCGGCGCGTGCTGCGGCGACCGCTTCAGCGCTTCAGCGAGTGCCTCGGCGACTGCTTCAGAGGTCGAGCTCGGTTCCGTCCGGGAAGCCGACGCGGACCCGGTCGCCGTCCACGGCACAGGTGACCGCCTCCCGCAGCGCCCCGGGGCGGACCGTGTCCCGGGACAGCGCGACCAGGGTGACGTGGACGCTCGCGCCGCCGGGGTGCGCCGCGGACGTCAGGAACGGCGTCGCGGAGTGCGGCCCGTACGCGTTGGCCGCCACCTCGCGGGCGATGCCCGTCTCCTCGTCCCACCCGTACAGGGCGACGACGGCACTGGTCAGGCCGGTGGCCGTCCGGGTGAGCGCCCAGCCGGGGCCGCGCTCGGCGTGCGGCGCGGCCTCGTCCGCCACCGCGTGGCCGCCCTCGCGGACGGCCGCCCCCTCGGGGGCCCGCACCCGGTGCACGCGCACCTCCCACGGACCGTGCAGGGCGCTCGTCGTGACGACGGGGTACGCGTCCTCGGTTCCGGGATAGACCGCCTCGTGGCGGGAGGACGCCCTGCGGTCCGCGCAGACCAGCGGGTGGATGCGGCGGCGCCGGGACGCCGTGCCGTCCGGGGCGACGAGCGCCAGATGGCCGTCGACGGCGCGCTCCCACGCGCGCGGTGCGGTCTCCGGGGCGGTCGCGGTGGAGTAGCCGAACTTGGCGTAGTGCGGGTCGTCCTGCGCGGTTCCTTCGAGGAGGTTGTGGTCGCTGCCGTGGTTGACCAGGCGGACGATGCCGTCGTGCCGGGTGCCGTGCAGCAGCCAGCCGGGCTGCGGCAGGGCCGTGTACTGGTCGGACTCCTCGACCGGCAGCGGGACCTCGCGCTCCGTCCACACCGGGTGCCCGGCGGGCAGCAGCAGCCCGAGGAAGCCCTTGCTCGCCCAGTACGGCGACGCGGGGCCGGAGTAGGCCTGGGTGGCGGGCAGGAACGTCCCGTACCAGCCGAGCGGCAGCAGGCCCCGCTCGTCGGGGACGCCGCGCTCCACGAAGTGCCGTGCCGTGCCGGAGGCGAGGCGACGGGTCAGGCCCGGCGCGAGCGGGCTGCAGTCGGCGAGGGCGCCCATCCACACGGGCGCGGCGGCCGCGAACCGGTAGGTGAGGGAGCGGCCCTGGTGCACGGGGGCACCGTCGCCGCCGAAGAAGTGCGGGTAGGTGGCCAGGAATTGGGTGAGGCGCTCGCGGTACACCGCGGCGCGACCGCCGTCGTCGTCCCCGGCCATCCTGGCCCACAGCAGCGGGTACAGGTGCATCGCCCAGCCGATGTAGTAGTCGAAGTTGCGCCCGTCCCCGTCGCTGTACCAGCCGTCGCCGCGGTACCAGTCCTCGATGCGGTCCAGGCCGCCGTCGATGTCCGACCTGCTGTGGGGAGCGCCCACCGAGGCGAGGAACTGCTCGGACACCACCTGGAAGAGCCGCCAGTTGTTGTCCCACGTCGTGCCGCCGACGAAGCCGGAGAACCAGTCGACCACCCGCTCCTGGACCCGGGTGTCGAGCTTGTCCCAGATCCAGGGGCGGGTCTCGTGCAGCCCGATGGCGATCGAGGCGGCCTCCACCATCTGCTGGGAGCAGTCGGTGAGTTCGGGCCACGCCTCGCCGCTCGTCCGGTCCGTGCCCGCCGCCAGGCCCTCGGCGTAGCGTGCCACGAGGCCGGGGTCCACCGCGCCGCCCGCTCCCGCGATGCGGAAGGCGGCGAGCAGGAAGGACCGCGCAAAGCCTTCCAGGCCGTCGGAGACGACCCCCGACCAGCTGTTGCGCCCCGGCAGCCGGTACTGCGCGAAGCCGGGCGTCGCGTACGGGACCAGCGCCGCCAACTGCCGGTCGGCGAGCGCCTCCCAGTGCGCGCGGGTCCAGCCGGTGAGCGGCGACAGGACACGGTCGGTGGGCGGCAGGACCAGGTGCGGTGCGGGCATGGCGTCCGTGACTCCTCGGAGGGTGGTGCTGCGGTACGGATCCGGTGCGTTCGGGGTGATCCCGCGCCAGCATGTAAGCGGTTGCTGCCGTCGCGCAAGGGGTGATCCCTCCATGCCCGCCGTGCGCCGCTCCTGGGCTTCCGCGGTCCGCCCCGTCCGGACGGGGCGGACCGCGGGTGCGCCCGGGGCCCGACTAGATGCCTCGTGCACACGCCTCGACAGGAGCGGTCGGGTCCGGATAGATAAGGATCAAGCTCGTCCGCCCACCCGCACCCCCATGTCACCACCCGCAACACCGGCTCAAGCGAAGGAAGTTCCATGACCGACCTCCGTCTCGGCGTTCTCGGCTACGGACTGCGCGGCTCGCTCGCCCGCACCGCCCACCGGCCGGACGCGGGCGCCCGCGTCACCGCGCTGGCCGACCACGACCCCGCGGCCCGGGCCGAGGCGGCCACCGCCTTCCCCGGCGCGCTGATATCGAGCGACCACCGCAAGGTCGTCGAGGACCCGGACGTCGACGCGATCGTCGTCCTCACCCCCGACCACACCCACGCGGCGCTCGCCCGCGAGGCGCTGCGCGAGGGCAAGCCCGTCTTCGTCGAGAAGCCGCTGGAGATCGGCATCGAGGCCTGCGACGAGATCCTGCGGACCGCGTACGAGACGGGCACCCGGCTCTACGTCGGGCACAACATGCGCCACATGCCGGTGGTCCGGCTGATGCGCGACATCATCGAGCGCGGCGAGATCGGCGCGGTCAAGACGGTCTGGGTGCGGCACTTCGTCGGCTACGGCGGCGACTGGTACTTCAAGGACTGGCACGCCGAACGGCAGTACACGAACGGCCTGTTGCTGCAGAAGGCCGCCCACGACATCGACGTCCTGCACTGGCTGGCGAACGGCTACACGCGCCGCGTGCAGGCCCTCGGCGACCTCATGGTCTACGGCGACAACCCGCACCGCCGCGAGGCCGGCGAGCCGAAGACCGACGACTGGTACGCCAAGGACGGCCACTGGCCGCCGCACACCCAGCGGGACCTCAACCCCGTCATCGACGTCGAGGACGTGTCCCTGGTCAACATGCGCCTGGACAACGGCGTTCTGGCCGCCTACCAGCAGTGCCACTTCACCCCCGACTACTGGCGCAACTACACCGTCATCGGCGACGCGGGCCGCCTGGAGAACTTCGGCGACGGGCCCGGCGGAACGGTCAAGGTGTGGAACACCCGCCGCTCCGGGTACCGCGGCGAGGCCGACGCCGTCCACCCGGTGCCGGACGCCCAGGACGCGGGCGGGCACGGCGGCGCCGACCCGCTCCTCGTCGACGAGTTCGTCCGCTTCGTGCGCGAAGGAGGGCGCACCGACACCTCGCCGGTCGCGGCGCGCATGGCGGTGGCGGCGGGCGTACGGGCCACCGAGTCGCTGCGCGACGGCGGCACACCGCGCGAGGTGCCCGACCTCGACCCCGAACTGATCGCCTATTTCGAACGCGGCCAGACCCGCTGAACCCCACGGTCTGAAGGAAAGCTGCGGCGGCGCTTAAGAAATCCTCGATGGACCCGGGCGCCGCCGTAAGGAAGATTCCTGTCCCGTCGGGGGAAGTGACGACGTACGACGGGAGCCGTAGCGTTGAAGGCGCTGGTCAAGGAGAAGGCTGAGCCCGGTCTCAGCCTGAAGGACGTGCCGGAGCCGGTCATCGGCCACGGAGACGTCCTCATCAAGGTCCTCCGCACGGGCATCTGCGGAACCGACCTGCACATCCGGTCGTGGGACGGCTGGGCGCAGCAGGCGATCACGGCGCCCCTGGTCGTCGGGCACGAATTCGTCGGCGAGGTCGTCGACACCGGCCGCGACGTCACCGACATCAAGACCGGCGACCGGGTCAGCGGCGAGGGCCACCTCGTCTGCGGCAAGTGCCGCAACTGCCTCGCGGGCCGCCGCCACCTGTGCCGGGCCACCGTCGGCCTCGGCGTGGGCCGCGACGGCGCCTTCGCGGAGTACGTCGCCCTGCCCGCCGGGAACGTGTGGGTGCACCGCGTCCCGGTGGACCTGGACGTCGCCGCGATCTTCGACCCGTTCGGCAACGCCGTCCACACGGCCCTGTCCTTCCCGCTGGTCGGCGAGGACGTGCTGATCACCGGGGCGGGACCGATCGGCCTGATGGCCGCGGCCGTCGCCCGGCACGCGGGCGCCCGCAACGTCGTGGTCACCGACGTCAGCGAGGAGCGCCTCCAGCTCGCCCGCAAGGTCGGCGTCAGCCTCGCCCTGAACGTGGCGGAGTCGACCATCGCCGACGGCCAGCGCGAGCTCGGCCTGCGCGAGGGCTTCGACATCGGCCTGGAGATGTCCGGCAACCCGCGCGCGATGCGCGACATGGTCGCCAACATGACCCACGGCGGCAAGATCGCCATGCTCGGCCTGCCCGCCGAGGAGTTCGCCGTCGACTGGTCGCGGATCGTCACCTCGATGATCACCATCAAGGGCATCTACGGCCGCGAGATGTTCGAGACCTGGTACGCGATGTCGGTGCTGCTCGAAGGCGGCCTCGACCTGGCCCCCGTCATCACCGGCCGCTACGGCCACCGCGACTTCGAGGCCGCGTTCGACGACGCGGCGAGCGGCCGCGGCGGCAAGGTCATCCTCGACTGGACCTCCTGAACCTCCCCGGCCCGACTCCCGGCCCTCCTCCCAAAGGACCACGCATGTTCGACAACGTACGCGAAGACCTCCAGGCCACCCTCGACGAGATCCGCGCCGCCGGCCTGCACAAGCCCGAGCGCGTCATCGGCACCCCGCAGTCCGCGAAGGTCGCCGTCACCGGGGGCGGCCGGGCCGGTGAGGTCCTCAACTTCTGCGCCAACAACTACCTCGGCCTCGCCGACCACCCCGAGGTCGTCGCCGCCGCCCACGAGGCGCTGGACCGCTGGGGCTACGGCATGGCCTCCGTCCGCTTCATCTGCGGCACCCAGGAGGTGCACAAGGAGCTGGAGGCGCGCCTGTCCGCCTTCCTCGGCCAGGAGGACACGATCCTCTACTCCTCCTGCTTCGACGCCAACGGCGGTGTCTTCGAGACCCTCCTCGGCGCCGAGGACGCGGTCATCTCCGACGCCCTGAACCACGCCTCGATCATCGACGGCATCCGGCTGTCCAAGGCCCGCCGCTTCCGCTACGCCAACCGCGACATGACCGACCTGGAGCAGCAGCTCAAGGAGGCCGCCGAGGGCGGCGCCCGCCGCAAGCTGATCGTCACCGACGGCGTCTTCTCCATGGACGGCTACGTCGCCCCGCTGCAGGAGATCTGCGACCTCGCCGACCGGTACGACGCCATGGTCATGGTCGACGACTCGCACGCCGTCGGCTTCGTGGGCCCCGGCGGCCGCGGCACCCCCGAGCTGCACGGCGTGATGGACCGCGTCGACATCATCACGGGCACCCTGGGCAAGGCGCTCGGCGGCGCCTCCGGCGGCTACGTCGCGGCCCGCGCCGAGATCGTCGCCCTGCTGCGCCAGCGCTCGCGCCCCTACCTCTTCTCCAACACCCTCGCCCCGGTGATCGCGGCGGCCTCGCTGAAGGTCATCGACCTCCTCGAGTCCGCAGGTGACCTGCGGGAGCAGCTCGCGGCGAACACCGCGCTGTTCCGCTCGCGGATGACCGAGGAGGGCTTCGACATCCTCCCCGGCGACCACGCCATCGCGCCGGTGATGATCGGCGACGCGGCCGTCGCGGGCAGGATGGCCGAGCTGCTCCTGGAGCGCGGCGTGTACGTGATCGGCTTCTCCTACCCGGTCGTGCCGCAGGACAAGGCCCGCATCCGCGTCCAGCTGTCGGCCGCCCACTCCACGGCGGACGTGAACCGCGCGGTGGACGCCTTCGTGGCGGCGCGCGCGGAGCTCGACCAGGGCTGACCCCGGAGACGGCGCACCCCGGGCGGGGCCCGCGGTGCGCCTGAGGCCGTCGGTTTGGGAGAATCGACGACATGATCGAAGCGCGGCGGCTGCACATCCTCCGTGCGGTGGCCGACCACCGCACGGTCACGGCCGCTGCCGCCGCGCTCTACCTCACCCCGTCCGCGGTCTCCCAGCAGCTCACCGCCCTGGAGCAGGAGACGGGTCACCGCTTGGTCGAGCGCTCGGCGCGCGGGGTGCGCCTGACGGCGGCGGGCGAGATCCTGCTGACCCACACCAACGCCGTCCTGGCCCAGCTGGAGCGCGCCGAGGCCGAACTCGCCGCGTACAGCTCCGGCGAGGCGGGCACGGTGACCGTCGCCGCCTTCGCCACCGGGATCGGCCTCGTCGTGGCCCCCGCGCTGGCCCGGCTCGCCGCGTCGGCGCCCGGCATCCGCGTCCGTGTGCAGGACGCGGAGGGCGACGCGAGCCTGCCGATGGTCCTCGACCGGCAGGTCGACGTGGCCGTCGCGGTCGAGTACCGGGGCGCACCGGGCGCGGACGACCCGCGGCTGACCCGCGTACCGCTCTACGCCGAGCCGTTCGACGCGGTGCTCCCGCTCGGCCACCGGCTCGCGGACGCCGAGCGGGTGCCGCTGGCCGAGCTCGCCAAGGACGTGTGGATCGGGCCCTTCGCCGGCAACCCCTGCCACGACGTGGTCGTCCTCGCCTGCGAACAGGCCGGGTTCCAGCCCGAGTTGGAGCATTGGTCGGACGATTTCCGGGCAGTGGTCGCACTCGCATCGGCAGGCGCGGGAGTCGCCCTCGTACCCCGCTCGGCGCTGCGGGGCATGGACGTGTCCGGCGCGGTGGTGCGTCCGGTGGAGGGTGCGGTGCCCACACGCCGGGTGTTCGCGGCGGTGCGGTGCGGCGCGGAAGGGCACCCGCTGATCCGCCCGGTGCTCGCCGCGCTGGGGGAGGCGGCGGGCTGAGCCCGGCCTGCCGCGTCCCGGGGTGCCTCCTGGGCCGTCCTCGCGGTGCCCTGTGTGCCCATATTCTTGTCCCAAAGGGCGATTAAATGCCCGTAGTGGAATGGATCAGGACATTGGGCGGTCTGTTCCGGCCGTGCGTGAATTGAGAGATTGCCATGTACAGGCGTCTTCCAGGATCGTCGTCGTGCAAGCGGAAGACGTTTCCCGGAAATGGCCGCTCGATACGGTCACGTACGGGCCTGGAATGAGGGAGTTCTTGTGCTGTCGAAAACCAAGAGGATCGCGCGCTCCGCAACCGTGGCGGTCGCCGCCGCCGCGGCGTTCACCGTGGTGATGCCCAGTGGCAACGCCTTCGCCATCGACCACGTCGAGTGCAGGGGCGGCGAGAACTTCTTGAAGATCTGGTCGCACAACGGCGGCCGGCAGAGCGTGGACTGCTACGCGAACAAGGGCCGGACCGGCTTCGGCAACTGGTGGGTCGACCGCATCTCCACGGGCAACAACGACCTGATCTACTACGACGCCAACGGTGACTCCGTGCGGATCAACCGGTGGACCGACATCACCTTCCCGAGCCGTCCGCCGAAGGTGAAGGACATCGAAATCCTCTGACGAGGGAACGGCCCGGGTGAATTCGGGCCAATAATTCGGTGACGCGGTGGCCATCTCCGCACCATGGCCATGTTCCGGATTCCGCCGGCCACGCCTTTCGGGGCGTGGCCGGTCGCGTTCATTTCGACAGCGCGTATTCCGCCTTTCACGTGTGCCGCCTTCCTGTTCCTCACTTGCGCCGTCTTTTCGCGTTCTCGTCTTTCCGTGTTCTCGCGTTTCCGCGTTTCCGCGTTTCCGCGTTCCCGCGTGCGTCGCCCCCGCCGCGTCGCGGCGCGGGCCGCCTCGCGCTCGCCGCGTGACGACGCCCCGGCCCGCGCCGAGGGACCCCGCCCGGCCCGCGCCGCGAAACTCAGCTCCGACCTCTTGACCCTGCGGTCGGCCAGTCATTAGCGTTGCGGCACTGTGCCAGAAAGCGCTTTCTGGCAGCGCTTTCCGGGACGTCCGCAGCACAGAGCTCCGCACCGGTCCACGCAACTGCCTCCCACGTACGCCGCATACCAGGGAACGTCAGGGGAGTTCACCGTGAGTCAGAGCGCACTGTCCGCACCTCCCGTGCGCACGGCGGGAGTCGCCGATCGGGAACGGCCGGGCCTGCGGCAGCGCGCCGCCGAGGCCGCCGAGAAGAGCTGGCGCCCCCTCGCGCTGCTGGTCGTCTGCTTCGGCGCCTGGTGGCTGATCGCGGCCACCGGGATGGTCGAGGCCTATCTGGTGCCCTCGCCCGGGGCCACCCTCGACGTCGTCCTCGACAAGCCCGACTACCTGTGGCAGCACAGCTGGGTCACCACGTACGAGACCCTGATCGGCTTCGTCATCGCGGTCGCCGTCGGCATCCTCTCCGCCGTCCTGATGGTCGCCTCGACCACCGTCGAGAAGACCCTCTACCCCGTCCTCCTGTTCGCCCAGGTCGTCCCGAAGATCGCGATCGCCCCGCTGTTCGTCGTCTGGCTCGGCTTCGGCATCGCGCCGAAGATCCTCATCGCGGTCCTGATCGCCTTCTTCCCGGTCGTCATCTCCATGGTCACCGGCCTGAAGGCGGTGGATCCGGAGATGCTGCAGCTCTCGGCCACGATGGGGGCGCGGCCCTGGCAGACGTTCCTGAAGATCCGCTTCCCGGCCTCCCTGCCGCACCTCTTCGCCGGCCTGAAGGTCGCCGTCACGCTGGCCGTCACCGGAGCCGTGGTCGGCGAGTTCGTCGGCGCGAACGAAGGCCTCGGCTATGTGATCCTCCAGGCCAACGGCAATCTCGACACCCCCATGCTCTTCGCCGGGCTGCTCGTCATGTCACTGATCGGCGTGGTCCTGTTCGTGCTCGTCGAGATCGCCGAGAAGCTGCTGCTCCCGTGGCACGCGAGCCGCAGGGACCAGGCCGCCACCACCGCGTACTGAGCCCACCCGCCTCCCCGCTCCCGGCTTCCCCCCCCCGTCGTCCGTACGCGAGAAGGGCCGTCCCATGCACGCGCGCAGACTCCTCACCGGCCTCGTCCCCCTGGCCCTCGTCGCGGCCACCGCGACCGCCTGCGGTGACGACGACAGGACGAGCACCAGCGCCTCCGGCGAGAAGCTGGACAAGGTGACCCTGACGCTCAACTGGTACCCGTACGGCGAGCACGCGCCGTTCTACTACGGGAAGCGGCAGAAGATCTTCGAGGAACACGGCATCGACCTGGAGATCCGGGCGGGCCAGGGCTCCCAGAAGACCGTGCAGGCGACCGGCGCCGGGCAGACCGACTTCGGCTGGGCCGACACGCCCGCCGTGCTCGCCGGCGTCGACCAGGGCGTCAAGGTGAAGAGCCTCGGCGTATTCCTGCAGACCACGCCGGCCTCCGTGCAGTCCTTCGCCACCGAGGGCGTCGCGTCGCCGGACGACCTGAAGGGCATGACCGTCGCGGGCACCGCGGGCGACGCGCTCACCAAGACCTTCCCGATCTTCCTGGAGAAGAACGGCATGGAGCTCTCGGACGTCGAGGTCCAGAACACCGATCCGGCGGGCAAGATCGCCGCGGTGATCTCCGGCAGGACGGACGCGCTGCTCGGCTACGCCAGCGATCAGGGACCGACCATGCGCAGCAAGGCCAGGAAGGACGTCTCGTACCTGCGGTTCTCCGAACACGGCCTGAACTTCTACTCCAACGGACTCATCGCGGGGCCCAAGACCCTGCGGGGCAGAGGGGACCTGGCCGAGCGGATGACCGAGGCGGTCAGCGAGGCATGGGCGGCGGCCCGGAAGAAGCCGGGCCCCGCGGTCGCGGCGATGAAGGGCGCCTCCGAGCAACTCCCGCCCGAGGACGTCCTGTCGGAGCAGTTCAGGACGACGCTGACCCTGCTGCACACCGACGCCACCCGGGGCAAGGCGCCGGGGGTCAACACGGAGGCGGACTGGAAGCGGACCATCGAGGTCTTCACCGAGGCGGGCCTGGTCGAGCACCCCAAACCCGTGACGGAGTACTGGGATGCGGCCAAGGGGATCAAGGGGTGACCATGCCCAACGACATGACGCTGAAGAAGAGCGCCGGGCCCACGGGCGCGCGGACGGCTACGCCCGCCGTGCGCATCGCCGACGTCGCCGTCCGCTTCCGGACCAAGAAGAAGGACGTCACCGCGCTGCGCGACGTGTCGCTCGACATCGGCACCGGGGAGTTCGTGGCCCTGGTCGGTCCGTCGGGCTGCGGCAAGTCCACCCTGCTAAAGCTGGTCGCGGGGCTGCTGCGGCCGTCGGCGGGGGACGTGCTCCTGAACGGTGAGCGGGTGGCCGGGCCGCGCCGCGACATCGGATACGTCTTCCAGCGCGCCGCCCTGCTCGACTGGCGGTCGGCCCGGCGCAACATCCTCCTCCAGGCGGAGATGCGCGGCCTCCCCGCGGAGTGGGCACGCGCGCGTGCCGACGAGCTGATCCGCATGACCGGGCTCGGCGGCTTCGAGGACGCGTACCCGCACGAGCTCTCCGGCGGCATGCAGCAACGCGTGGCGCTGTGCCGGGCCCTGCTCCACGAGCCGCCCGTCCTCCTCATGGACGAGCCGTTCGGAGCCCTCGACGCGCTCACGCGCGAGCAGTTGAACGTCGAGCTGAACCGCATCTGGCGGGAGACCGGCACCACGGTGCTCCTGGTGACGCACTCGATCGCCGAGGCCGTGTACCTGGCGGACCGCGTGGTGGTGATGAGCCCGCGACCCGGCACGGTCACGGAGGTCATCGAGGTCGGCCTCCCGCCGGACCGGGGATACGCGCAGACGCTCGCCTCGACCGGATTCCGCGAGGCGACGGGGCGGATCAGGGAGTTGCTGGGGGCCGCGTCGGCACACGACTGAGGGAGTGCCGTACGGCACGCACGGCGGGCGGCGCGGACCTCGCCGAGCCCGCGCGAGCTCGCATACGCCCAGCTCACAGCATGCGTATCCGAGAGGCAAGACACACTTGTTGGCATCCCATATGCGGGATAGCGTGCCAGATATGGAACATGATGGAGTCGACGCGCGCCTCGCCGCCCGGCTGTCCGAGCTGCGCGCCGAACGCGGCTGGTCCCTGGGCGAACTGGCCGAGCTGAGCGGGATCAGCCGCTCCACGCTGTCCCGCGCCGAGCGCGCGGAGATCAGCCCCACGGCCGCCCTCCTGAACCGCCTCTGCGCGGTGTACGAACGGACCATGTCCCAGCTCCTCAGCGAGGTGGAGGCGGAGCCCGCCCAACTGGTCCGCGCCGTCGACCAGGCGGTCTGGGCGGACGACGAGGCCGGGTTCATGCGGTGGTCGGTCTCGCCGCCGCGCACAGGGATGCGCGGCGAGCTCGTCGAGGGCCGGCTGCAGCCCGGCGCCGACATCGCGTACGACCGGCCGCCCGTGCCCGGCCTGGAACAGCACATCTGGGTGCTCGAAGGAGCCATGGAGGTCACGGTCCAGGGCGAGGCGCACCGTCTGCGCACCGGGGACTGCCTGCGCTACCGGCTGTGGGGCCCCTCACGGTTCCGCTGCCCGGGCGAGGAGGCCGCGCGGTACGTGCTGGTCGTGGTGAAGGCGTGAAGGACCACCCGGCGGCCGTGCGCGGCACCCACCTGGCGCGCCTCGATCCCGCAGGGCTCCTCGACGCCGCCGAGGGCCTGGCCGACCTGCTGGTCGACACGGTGCGGGGCGGCGCCTCGCTCGGTTTCCTCGCCGGCCTGGACCGGGCCGCCGCGGCGGCGTGGTGGCGCGGGCTCGCCCCGGCGCTCGCCGACGGACGCCTCGCGGTCTGGGCGCTGACCGACGATCAGGAGGAGGGCGGGCGCCGCGTGACCGGCACCGTCGGCCTCGCCTTCGTGGACAAGCCCAACGGCCGCCACCGCGCCGAGATCACCAAACTGATGGTGCACCGTTGCGCACGCGGGAAGGGGCACGCCCGGGCCCTGCTCGCCGCCGCGGAACAGGCGGCGGTGCGGGCGGGCGTGACCCTCCTCGTCCTGGACACCGAGACCGGCAGCCCCGCCCAGGCCCTCTACCGGAGCACCGGGTGGGCCGAGGCGGGCAGCATCCCGGACTACGCGGCCGATCCCGCGGGCGCGCTGCACGCGACGACCCTCTACTACAAGCGGCTCGGCGCCGGACGGGCCGACGCCGGGCCGCGGGGCGTGCCGGCTCAGTAGCGCAGCGCCGCCAGGTAGGCGTAGCTGGTGCGCGCGCTGGCGAACGGGTCGGCGGGGGAGTCGTGCTCGACGAGCCACTGCCGGACCCCGCCCACGCGCGCGTGGGCGAACATCCCGGCGAAGTCGAGCGTCCCCGAACCGACGTCGGCGAAGCCGCCGTCGGCCGCCATGTCCTTCACGTGCAGCGCGGGGAAACGGTGCCGGTGGCGCCGGAAGTACGCGGCGGGATCGGCGCCGCCCTTGACCGCCCAGTACACGTCCAGCTCGAAGCCGACGAACTCGGGATCGGTCTCGGTCAGCAGGATGTCGTACAGGCTCGTGCCGTCGGCCACCACGTGATCCGTGCCGTGGTTGTGGAACAGCACGGGCCCGAGCCCCGCCGCCCGCGCGGCGCACCCGATCCGGTTGAACTGCCGCGCCGCCTCCCGGAAGCCCTCCGGCGTGTGCAGCTCGCCGGGCAGGCTCGGCACCACGGGCCAGTGCGCGCCCAAGGTGTGCAGGTCGTCGAGTGCCCGGGGCAGTCCGGCGCCGGTCAGCGTCGGGTAGGCGACGTGTTCCAGGACCGCCCGCAGGCCGGCGGCGTCCAGCATCCGCCGGATGCCGACGGCGTCGTGGCCGTGCCGGCCGCTCACGCCCACGGTCGCGTAGCCGATCCCGGCGAGCTGTTCCAGCGTGCCGGGGAAGTCCCGCGCGAGGGCGTCCCGCATCGTGTACAGGTGCATGCCGATGCCGTCGCGCGGGATGCGGCGCCGGGGCGGCCGGTCGGCCGCCGCCCGCGCGGGCAGCGTCCCGCCCGCCGTCGCCGCGAGCCCCAGGGACGTTCCGAGGGCCGCCCGCAGGAAGCCGCGCCGGGAACCGCCGGCGGCGGGCGGGTGTACGGATCCGCTCATCGTCGTCCTCACTTCGCCGTCACCGGGACGGCGCCGGTCGTCGTGTCGCCCTTGTCGTCGGTCACCGTCAGGTGCGCGGTGTAGGTCCCCACGCGCGCGTACGTGTGGGCGGCGGTCGGGCCCTGTGTGCCGGACGGCTTGGAGTTGTCGCCGAAGTCCCAGTGGTAGGCGGCGGCGGTGCGGCCGGCGGGCAGCTTCACCGTGCTCGTGAACGACACCGCGAGCGGCGGCGCGCCGCTGTCCGGCGCGGCCTTCGGCGAGACGCTCGCGGCGGACTTCTTCTCCACCCCGGGGCCGTTGAAGCGCAGCCAGTCGACGGTCAGGAGGTCGGGCTTGCCGGCCGACCACTGCGGGTTGGTGAAGACCGCGTACAGCTTCATCGTGCCGTCCTGCGCGGTGAGCCGGGCGGTCGGTGAGACGGCCTTGTCCCAGCCGCCGGTGGGGGGCACGGTCACCTTGCCGAGGAGCTTGCCGGTGGGCGAGCCGGCCCGGAACTCGACGTCGCCGCCGAGGCCGCCCGACGCGGCGCCCACGGTCACCGACGCTACGCCCTTGAGGTGCACCGGGTCGAAGGAGATCCAGTCCTTGTCCTCGATCTCGGTGAGCCGCTTGCCGCCCGAGGCGTCCGCGCGGTCGGCGGTGACGACCCCGTCGTGCGCGCCGCCCGTGGCGGTGCGGTGCTCCGCCTCGCGGAAGGAGGTCCGCAGCGTCAGCGAGGCCGAGCCGGTCAGCGCGGGAACCCCGTCCGCGCCCTTGTCCTCGTACTGCGCGGTGATGCCGTAGTACAGGTTCTGGCCGGGCCCGTGGCTGTCACCGGCGTCGGTGACGATCTCGCCCGTGCAGCCGGTGTAGTTGTCCAGCGGATGCAGGTGCGTGTCGTGCCCCAGCTGGGACTGGACGACGACCCGCCCGCAGTCGACGGGCCCGTCCTCCGGGTCGGTCACCTTCACCGTGAACGGGATGGTGTCGCCGAAACTGAACGTCCCGCCGTTCGGCGGCTGTTGGATGCTCACCTGCGGTCTGGTGTTGCCGACCGTGATGTCCCGTACGGCCAGCGCGGTCAGCTCCTTGGGTCCGGTCACCTTCAGGCGGGCGGTGAACTGTCCCTTGGCCGCGTACGTGTGGGTCGGGTTCGCCTCGGTCGAGTCGGTCGTGCCGTCGCCGTCGAAGTCCCAGGCGTACGTGACGGGGGTGCCGCCCGGCAGCCCCGATCCCGCGCTGGAGAAGGTCACGGTCAGTGGAGTGCGGCCGTTGTCCGGGGTGGCCGTGATCCGGGCGTCGGGCAGCCGGCCGTCCGCCACGTAATCGATGCGGTAGATGCCCGACCCTTCGTTGCTGCCGCCGCGGCCGGTGCCGCTGCCGAGCCCGAAGTCGATGACGTACAGCGCGCCGTCCGGCCCGAAATCGGCGTCGAAGGGCTGGTTCCACTTCATCTCGGGGAACACGGGGTTGATGGACTGCAGATCGCCCGCCTTCGCCGGCGGGAACCGCGGATCGCCGAACTCCTGATCCTTCTCCTGCACCGAGAAGGCCTTGAACCACTGCCGGGTCAGCTCGTAGGTGAGCCACTTCCCCTCGAAGTACTCGGGGAACTTCGTCTTGTACGGGTTGTCGGCGTCGTAGTCGTAGACGGGGCCGCTCATCGGGCCGCCGCCGCCCGTGCCGAGTTCGGGGAACTCCTTCGACGCGGAATAGGCGTACCAGACGTTCGCCGGCTCGGCGGGCGGCAGTTCGCGCAGCCCGGTGTTGTTCGGCGAGTCATTGACGATCTTCGCGCAGTCGAACTTCCCCTTGGGCGTCCTCGTCGCGAAGTCGTAGTCGTTGAACGGGGTGTTGTCGCCGATGCAGTAGGGCCAGCCGTAGTTGCCCGCCGCGGTGATTCGGTCGAACTCGACCGTCCCCTCGGGGCCGCGGTCCGCCACGGCCTCCTTCGCGTCGGGGCCGTAGTCGGCGACCAGCAGGGCGCCGCTGACCGGGTCCGTCGTGATCCGGAACGGATTGCGCAGCCCCATCGCGTACACCTCGGGGCGCGTCTTGTCCGTCCCCTCGGGAAAGAGGTTCCCGGCGGGCACGGCATACGTGCCGTCGTCCTTCGGCGTGATCCGCAGGATCTTCCCGCGCAGGTCGTTCGTATTGCCCGCGGTGCCCTGCGCGTCCCACGCCCTGCGGCCCTCGCGCTCGTCGATCGGGGCGAAGCCGTCGGAGGCGAACGGATCGGTGTTGTCGCCCGTCGCGACGTACAGATCGCCCTTCTTGTCGAAGGCGATCGAACCCGCCATGTGGGAATTGGCGCGGCCCTCGCCGCGCCACGTCGGAATGGTCAGCAGCCGCTTCTCCGACGCCGGGTCGACCTTGCCGCCCGCCTCGGTGAAGCGGGAGAGGTTGATGCGTTTCTCCGTCTTGTCGGAGTGCAGCAGATAGAGCCGGTGGTTGTCCGCGAACCCCGGGTCGAGCGCGAGCCCGAGCAGCCCGTCCGACTGGCTCGTCATCTCCGGGGTGTACGCGAGATCCAGCGCCGTGGAGACCTTCAGCGTCTCCTGGTCGATGATCTTCAGCTTGCCGGTGCGCTGGACGAAGAACACCCGCCGGTCGGGCGCGACGGCCAGTTCGAACGGGTCCGCGAGGTCGTCCGTCGCGAGCGGGGTCCGCTGGAAGCTGCCCGTCCTGGTGGCCGTGCAGTCGCCCGGCTTGTCACCGGCGGCCCACTGGATACCGCCCAGGACGTGCCGCAGGAAGCCCTCCTCCTGGAAGGCCGACGCGGCGTGCCCGCCCGCCGTGTACCAGGAGCGGCCGCCGTCGTAGTTCTGGCACCACGACCACGGGTGGTCGACGCCCTCGTCGAGCCCGGTCACGCCGTCGCGCACCTTGATCTGCGCGAGGGTGTGCACCTTGCCGGTCGGATTGGTGCGCCAGTTGTACCACTCCTCCTCGCGCTCCCAGAGCTCGGGAAGGCCCTTCGTGGACGGGTGCGCGTGGTCGAGCACCTTGATCCGGCCCTTCTGCACGGCCGGGTGCTTGTCGAAGATCGCGCCGACCAGGCCCTCGTACCAGTCCCAGTCGCGCTCGCTCGCCGACGCCGCGTGCAGCCCGACCCAGCCGCCGCCCGCCCGGACGTACTTCTGGAAGGCCGCGCGCTGCGGGGCGTCGAGGAGATCGCCCTTCTCGGGCGTGGAGTTGGTGTTGTTGAACACGACGGCCTGGAAGCGGGCCAGGTTCGTGTCGGTGAACGCCCCGGCGTCGTCGGTGGCCTCGACCTCGAAGCCGTGCTCGGCGCCGAGCTTCTCGATCGCCTCGACGCCGGCCGGGATCGAGTCGTGGGCGAAGTTCGTGACCTTGGAGAAGACCAGGACACGGAAGGCGGGCGCGGCCGCCGCGCGCGGCGGTGCGGCGACGAGCAGGCCCACGACGAGGGCCAGCAGGGCGATGAGGGCGAGCAGGGGTCTCGGTGCGCGGCTGCGCGCACGGTGTGGTGCCGTGGAACTCATGGCGCTCCCTGGGCTTGGCGGATGGACGGCTGCCGGTCGCCGGGTGTGCGGTGAGTTGCGTCGGTGCGGGGTGCGGATGTCCGCGGGCTGCGCGGGTGGTGCGCCCGCGCGCGGAGCTGCGGTGCGCGGGGAGATGCGTGCGCGCTGAGGCGGAAAGCGACGATCCGATCGTAGAAAGCGCTTTCACGATGCGGGATTCAGGGTAGGTTCCGCTTCCGCGCAGGGTCAATGGGTCGGAAGGGGCCGACGCGCGCCGGGAGTTGCGTGGGACGGCGCCGACCGCGCCGGAGCGGGGGCCGCGGCCGGCCGCGCCGCGTACGGGGGACGAGGTCAGGTCGTCCGCATGACGTCCCGCGCGCGGGGGAGGCTGCCCGGGGAAGGGCCGGGCGCACGGACCGACGGCGCCCGCCCCCACCACCGCACGAACCAGCCACACCCCAGGGAGCCCGTCACGATGCCGACGTCCGACCGAGCCGACGACGCCACCAGCACCGCCACCCCCGCCGCATACACCGCGGGGCTGCTCAACGCCGCGGACGGCGTCCCCGTCGCCACGTACACCTGGCTGCCCGCCGACGGCAGGCCGCGCGCGTACGTGCAGATCGCGCACGGCGCCGCCGAACACGCACTGCGCTACGACCGGTTCGCCCGCCACCTCACCTCCCGCGGCTACGGAGTGGTCGCCTCCGACCATCGCGGCCACGGGGCCACCGCGCAGGCCACCGGCGGCTACGGAGTGACCTTCGACACCGCGGGTCCGGACGACGCCGACAGCTGGCGGGCGATCGTCGACGACCTGAAGGCCATCGGCGACCAGGTCCGCACCCTGCACCCCGGCGCCCCCTTCTTCCTCCTGGGGCACAGCCTCGGCTCGCTGCTCGCGCGGGACTACGCGCAGGAGTACGCCGACGGGCTCGCGGGCGTCATCCTCTCGGGCACGTTCCGCTCACTGCCCGGCGCCGAGATCGAGGGCTCGATCGCCCGCCTGGAGGGCGAGATCGCCGAGCACGGCCGCGCCGCCCTCTCCTCGTACGTCCCCGACCTCTTCGCCTCCTTCAACGACCCCTACACGCACCGGACGGGCTTCGAGTGGCTCTCGCGGGACGAGGCCGAGGTCGACGCCTACGTCGCCGACGAACGCTGCGGATTCCCGTTCTCCGCCGGGCTCTGCCTGGACTGGGTGCGCGCGGTGCGGAAGATCAACGATCCGCGCAACCTCGCGCGCGTGCCCGCCGATCTGCCGATCCACGTCGCCGTCGGCGAGGAGGACCCCTGCAACCAGCGGATGACCCTGGTCCACGAACTCCTGGAGGACTTCCGGTACGCGGGTGTCGAGGACCTGACCTGGCGGAGCTATCCGGGCGCGCGCCACGAGATCCTCAACGAGACCAACCGCGACGAGGTCCAGGAGGACCTGACGGCCTGGCTCGACGAGCGGGTGCTCTGAGGCGCGCGCGGCCACGGGCGTCGCCGGGTGACTGTCAGTGCCGTTGGCTACGGTTCAGGGCATGTCGAAGTCCAGATCCCGTGCCCGCGTCACCTCCCACGACGTGCGGCGCATCGCGCTCTCCCTGCCGGAGACGACGGAGAAGCTCGCGTGGAGCATGCCCACGTTCCGGGTGGCCGGAAAAATGTTCGTGACGGTGCCCGACGACGAGACGTCCTTCGCGGTGCGCTGCCCGAAGGTCGAGCGCGACGAACTGGTCCTCGCCGAGCCGGACAAGTTCTGGGTCGCCGCCCACGAGGCGGGCTCGGCTTGGGTCCGGGTGCGCCTCGCGGCCCTCGACGGCGACGAGCTCACGGACATCCTGGCCGACTCCTGGCGCCAGGCGGCGCCGCCGCGACTCCTCGACAAACACCCCGGCCTGGGCGCCCCGTCCACGGAGTGAGCCGCACCGCGTCCACGGACCGGCGGGACAGAGAGCGCTGTCTGTGCCCCGTGGCATGATCCCACCACTGCCGACGGGAGGGGTGGGGTCAGCGTGCCGTCAGGACCGGGGACGCAAGGGGAGGGCGCCGGGCGCGCCGCGGGGGACCGGGGCATCTGGTCGCGGGACTTCGGACTGTTCTTCACGGCCCGCGCCGTGGCCAAGCTCGGCGACACGATGCTGCCGGTCGCGCTGGCCGCCGGGCTGCTGCGGCACGGGTACGGCGCCGGGGCCGTCGGCCTGGCCATGGCCGCCACGACCGTCTGCTTCGCCGGTCTGGTGATCTTCGGTGGGGTCTTCGCCGACCGGTTCAGCACCCGCCTGCTGATGATCGGCGCCGACCTCGTCCGGCTCGGCACGCAGGCCCTCGCGGCGGTGTTCTTCTTCACCGGACACGTCGTCCTCTGGCAGATCTGCGCGATCGGCGCGGTCAACGGCGCGGCGGCCGCCCTCTTCCAGCCCGGCGTGGCCAGCACCGTGCCGCGCCTGGCCGCCGACGTGCAGAAGGCCAACGGCGCGATCCGCGTGGCCGAGTCGACCGCGTCCCTCGCGGGCCCCGCGGCCGCCGGTGTCCTGGTCGGCCTCGCCTCGCCCGGAGCCGTCTTCGCCGCGCACGCGGGCACGTACGGGGCGAGCGCCCTGTGCCTCCTCCTGCTCCGGCTGCCGCCCGCCCGTCCCGGCTCGCAACCGCCCAGCGACGGCTTCCGGGCCGACCTGGTCCAGGGCTGGCGCGAATTCCGGTCCCGCACCTGGCTGTGGGGCGTCATAGCCGTCTTCAGCGTGCTGATGATCATGACCACCGGCCCCGCCGTGCCGCTGGTGGCCACCCTCGTCGTCCAGGAGCACGGCTCCGGCGCGTACGGCCTGGTGAACTCCGCACTCGGCGCGGGCACCGTCCTGGGCGGCCTGCTCGCCCTGCGGCTGCGCCCCCGCCGGATGCTCCGCGCCGGCACGATCGCCCTGGTCGCCTACGCCGCCTTCCCGACGGCCGTCGGCGTCCAGCTCGGCGTCCCGCTGATGGCGGCGGGCGCGGCCGTCGCGGGCGCGGGCCTGTCCTTCTGGGGAGTGATGTGGGCGACCAGCGTCCAGACGCAGGTCCCGCCCGACGTCCTGAACCGCATCCACGCCTACGACGTCGCGGGCTCCCTCGCCATGCTGCCCGTCGGCCAGGCCCTCGCCGGTCCCGCCGCGAGCGCCTTCGGCGCCGAGTCGGTCCTGCTCACGGGCGGCGCGATGACGCTCGTGGTGTGCGCGGCGCTCTTCGCGATCCCCGCGATCCGCGGCCTGGTCCGGGCGGACGGACCCGCGCCGGTCGGCTCCGTCCCCGCCGCGCCCCTGCTCACGGCCCGCCCCGAGGCGCAGGCCACGGGTGCCCCGGACGCGCGCGAGTCCGCGGGCCCGGGCCATCTCTGACCCGCCCCCGGAAAGGGGTGAGCGATCACCGGTCCGAGTGCGGTATTGTTTCGGTGCGCGTTCGGCCGGGGGAAACCCCAGGTCACACGGGCAACGGGACGTGGCGCAGCTTGGTAGCGCACTTGACTGGGGGTCAAGGGGTCGCAGGTTCAAATCCTGTCGTCCCGACTGGAGACAGTCGCAGATCAGGGCCGGTTTCGGAGACATCCGAAACCGGCCCTGATCATTTCCGGGGGTCGGTACACCGGCGGTACCACGACAGGTGGCCGCAGCCGGATTGCTGCTGTCCGGCTGCGGCCACGCGGTGAGCCGTCAGAGGGTGATCATCACGGTGCCGCCGTCGAAGTAGTTGCCCATGTTCTTGCGGACGGACACCGTGCCGTCGTTGATCACGTAGGCGAACAGGTCGGCCTTCTTGTCGCCGTTGGCATCGGCGAACCGCAGGACACCCATGTCCTTGCCGTCGACGAAGCGGCCCCAGCCGCTGGACCAGTCGGTGCCGCCGTCGAAGTAGGTGCCCATGTTCTTGCGGACGGCGATCTTGCCGTCCCGGCCGTGGACGATGAGGTCGGCCTTGCCGTCGCCGGTGATGTCGGAGAAGTAGAGGCGGCCCATGTCCTTGCCGTCGACGAAGCGG
>NZ_JBIARE010000002.1:190949-814932 GCF_042889645.1 Streptomyces sp. NPDC002564
CGACCAGTCGGTGCCGCCGTCGAAGTAGGTGCCCATGTTCTTGCGGACGGCGACCTTGCCGTCCCGGCCGTGGACGATGAGGTCGGCCTTGCCGTCGCCGGTGATGTCGGAGAAGTAGAGGCGGCCCATGTCCTTGCCGTCGACGAAGCGGCCCCAGCCGCTGGACCAGTCGGTGCCGCCGTCGAAGTAGGTGCCCATGTTCTTGCGGACGGCGACCTTGCCGTCCCGGCCGTGGACGATGAGGTCGGCCTTGCCGTCACCGGTCACGTCCGAGAAGTACAGGCGCCCCATGTCCTTGCCGTCGACGAAGCGCCCCCAGCCGGAGGACATGACCGTGCCGGCCGCGAAACGGTTGCCCAGGTTGCGGTGGTAGACCACGTCACCGTTGGTGCGGTGGACGAGGAGGTCGGCCTTGCCGTCGCCGTCGATGTCGGCGGGATGGATCCGGTCACGGTGGCTGACGTCCTTGACCCAGCCGGCCAGGTCGTCGACCCGCGCGTCCACCGCTTCGGTGCGGGTGGCCTGCGAACCGAGGCACCCGCCCTGCCAGGAACGGCTGTGCACCGAGACCAGTTCGGACTTGCCGCCCTTGACGCGGAGCAGCGGCCCACCGGCGTCGCCCTTGCAGACGGACGCGCCGTCCAGGCCGGTCAGGGCGGCGGTGGTGCCGTCCGTGGAATCCACCCGGAAGGAGCCGGTGTGCAGCGCGTCCGGCACCCAGGTGGTCTTGGTGCGGCCGAACCCGGCACCGGTCAGGGTCTCGCCCGTGGCGGGGGCATCGCCGGACACGGGCACCGGGGCGACGTCGGCGACGGGACGCGCCAGGCGGACCATGGCGACGTCGCGGTCGTCACGCGGGACCACCTCGATGACGTCGATGCTCTGCTTGCCCACCGTGGCCGTGGACTTCAGAGCCGGTTTCCCGGCCGGGACGTCGGCGCCGGGGGTGGTCGCGAAGCAACTCGTCGCGGTGAGCAGCCACTGCTTGCTCACCACCGCGCCGGAGCAGCCGCGGAGCGGGTCCTTCCCGCCTATGTGGAGCTGCGCGGTGAAGGAATGGTCACCGGCCGGGGCGCGGTCGCCTGTCAGGGCGTGGGCGGCGGGTGCCGTGGCGAGCATCGCGATGGCCGGGGCACAGAGGGTTGAGGCGAGAGCCGCCGCCAGGAGACGGGGCGCCCGCGCCGAGCGGGTGTTGCTGCCGGACACGTGTTTCGTTCCCTTGTTCGTGGAGTGGTGAAGTGCTGCGGGGCGCATCGAAGGCGTCGTGGAACTGCGGAGTGCCGCGTGTCCGCGGTGCGCGCGGTGTCGGGCGAGGGCTACTTGGACGTGCGGATCTCCAGGAGGACGTGTTCGCGCCCGCCCGGGTCGACGGTCTCGCCGACCGGCTTGAAGGTGTTCTTGTCGACCGCGACCGTCGACTGCTTGCCTTCGGCGCTCAGCTTGAGATCGGCGTCCATGGCACTGGTCTTCACGCCGTAGACGGCGGGGATCTCCATGGTGAGATAGCCGGACGTGCCGGTGGTGCTGAAGCAGATGCTCTCGTTCCGCCGCGAGTAGACCTCCATGAGGCCGTCGGCGGAGCCGCACTCGGCGAGGGTGATGTGTCCGTCGCCGCGCTTGAGGACGATGCCCTTGTCCTTCAGGATCCGGTCGGCGTCGGGATAGTTGAAGTCCTCGACCGCGTAGCCGGGTTGGCTGTCGGCGGCCGCGACCGCCTTGCCGCCGTCCACCCGGGGCTGGGCCACGGCGTCGCCCGAGCCGGTCGAGGGGAACAGGGCGACGATCGCGACGGCCCCGGCCGCCGCGGCGGCGCCGATCACAGAGATCCGCCGTATGGGATTCATCAAGTGATGTCCTCTTCGTGAAATAGAAAGGATAAAGGGGAAAGGGGGAGGGGGGATTTGCGCGCGTTTCCTGCCGGAAGTGATGTCAACACAATTATTTCCCTCGCGGAAAGTCCAGCCGGAAATGACGGCGAAAGAAATGCGTCCCGTGTGGTCGAATGTGGAACCCGGCACGCGGGACGGGAGGTCACCCGATGAGGTATTTCCTGACCAGGAAGGCAAGTATGGCGGCGATTCCCAGGGAAACGAAGACCACCGCCATATAGAGGCCTGATGGCTGCTCCATATCCTTGCCCGCGGCCTGAAGTTCTTCGTTCTTCTTGATCTGCGGACGTCCGAGGACGATGAGCAGGGCCAGACCCGCCATGCACCAGGCGTACATCTCAAGCGACTCCGCCGCGCCGTGACCACGGGCCGTGGCGCTCCCCCAGATGCCGAGCGCTCCGATGCCGGCGGGAACGACGAAGAAGAGAGGAATCAGCGCCTTCTTCTTCGCTTTCCGGATGTACGGCAGCATGGCGAGGCCCGGGAGAAATGCTGACGCGGCCGCGAGCACTATCCACTGGCCGACGGAAAGGCCGGAACCGAACATGAAGAACTCTCTCAGAAGGGAAGGGTGAATGGGCGGGTGGCGGTCGGGTACCGCCACCCGTCTCTTTTATTTTTCTTCTGCTCTGGCGTATTTTTCTTCTGCTCTGGCGGGACGGAGGTCCGCTACCAGGTCAGCCACCCGATGGTGGTGGTGACGATCCCGCCGGCCGCTTCGCTGATGGCCGAGCCCACGTTCTTCACGCCGTCCTTGGCCACCTTGAAGCCGTAGCCGAGCTTGCTGACGATCGCTCCCTTGCCCATGAAGATGCCGCCGAGCGCGAACATGCCCAGGGACTCCTTGAACTGCGCGCTCCACCAGCCGCGTCCCATGCGGTCGTCGAAGCCGTGCGCCAGGACGTTGAACCCCTGCGCCACCCACGACGCGCCGCCCAGAATGGCCCCGGCGGCGAACAGGAACGGTGCGGCGGGGGCGCCGATCCCGGTGGCGAGCGCGAGACCGCCCAGGCCCATGGCCCCCAGGCTCAGCGTTCCCAGGACGGTGCTGGCCTGCGAGGTCGCGTCCTGCCATTCCTGGGCGTTGTGCCCGAGCCAGGTGCCCGGCTGCTCGACCTTGCACTGGTCGTTGGCCGACGTGTCGGCGGGGTTCTTGTTGTTCGCCTTGGCTTCCTTGGCCTTACGGACGGCTTCCCTGGCCGCTGCGGCGGCCTCGGCCTTCCGCTTGGCGATGGCGATGCCGCGGGCCTCACCGGCGGCGACCGCCGCGGCCTTGGCGTCCTTGCCCGCCTGGACGGCGGCCGCCTTCGCCCTGGCCGCGGAGGCCTGCGCGGAGTTGGCCGAGGCGACCGCGCTGCCGGCGGAGTCGTAGGCCTGGTTGGCCGCGTAGTTCGCCGTGCGGGCTGCGCTGCGGGCGGTGGTGGCGGCCTTCTTCGCGCTCTGCGCGGAGGCCCGGGCCTTCTCCGCGGACGCGTCGGCCGCCGCTGCGTTCTTGCGGGCCTCGCCGGCCGATTCCGAGGCGTCGGCCGCGTGGTTCTTCGCCTTGATCGCCCAGTCGGACGCCTCCTTGGCCGCCTTCCTGGCCTCCGCGGCCGCCTTGGAGGCGTGCGCGGCGTCCTGGAGGGCCTCGGCGGCGACCTTCGCGGCATGCGCGATCGACGCGCGGATCGCCGAGACGTGGCTGGCGGCGTCGTGGTCGACCTGCGCGATGTGGTGGTGGTCGCGCGCGACGAAGAACCGCCGCATCCGCGCCGGGCCCTCCAGGACGACCTGGCAGGCGGACTTGAGGTTCGGGCCGCCGTCGTTCAGCAGCCGGAAGACCTCGACCTTGTCGTCCTCCTGAAGCGCCTTGCCGAGGCCCGAGGTCAGGAACCGGTCCAGGGCCTCGGCACTGCCGTCCGAGAGAGCGGCCTCTGCCGCCTCCTTGACGGCCTTGCCGGGCTCCAGCCCGAGGATCTTGAAGACCGCGACGCGGTTGTCGGTCAGGGAGGCCTTGATCCGGCCGGTCTCCAGGAACTTGGTGGCGGCGTCCGGGTCGTCGCCGTCGATGGCCTTCTGCGCGGCCTCGGCCACGGCCGCCGGGGCGACCTCGGCGAGAACGAGGACACTTTCGCGGTCGTCCTGCCGCTGGGCGGCGACCCGGTCGACGTCGATCCAGTTCAGGACGTCCGCATCGGTTCCGGCGAGTGCGAACTCGGCGGCCGCCCTGGTCCAGGTGCCGTGGCTGTCCAGCAGTCTCGCGGTGGCCTTGCGACCCGCCACGGTGGCCTTGGCCCGGTCACCCGCTGCGAGGGCCTGCTCGGCCCCGGCGATGAGGTCCTTGGTCGTCCTGTCGGCCTGGTCGGCCAAGTCCCGCTGGCGCTCGATGCGTTCGAGGGTCTCGGCCTCCTGCTTCGCCTGTTCGCGGGCGAGCGCGATGCCTGCCTGCGTGTCTTCCTCGATCCGCTTCGTCTCGGCTTCGCGGGCCGCCTTCTCGACCTCCTGGGCTTCCTTGACCGCGTCCATGGCGGTGTTGGCGGCCTTGACGGCTTGTTCGGCGTACGCGGTGGAGCGCTTGGCGTACTCGATGGCCTTGCCCGCGTTCTTCGCGGCGTCCTCGGCAGCGTCGGCGGCCTTGTCCGCGTGGTCGGCCGCGGAGTTGGCGGCACGATGCGCGGTCGCGGCCGCGGCGGACGCCCTGTTGGCCAGGGACTGCGAGGTGGCGGCGGCGCGCGTGGCACGAGTAGCCGCGGAATTCGCCTCGCCCGCGGCCTGGCGTGCCTCACGGGCCTGGGAGGTGGCGACTCCGGCGGCGTCGGCGGCATCGGCCGATGCGGTCGCGGCGGCAGCGGCGTTCCGGGCCGCGGAGGCGGCGGAACCGCCCGCCGCGGAAGCCTGCTTCGAGGCGGTCGATGCGGCGTCGGCGGCCTTGGCCGCGGTACGCGCCTTCTTCGCGGCGTCCCTGGCGCCCTCGGCGGCCAGGCGCGCGGCGCGGGCCTGGGAGGCGTCCTTGGAAGCGGCGATGGCGGCGCCGTAGGCACGCGAGGCGGCCCGGCCGGCGGTGGCGGCCGCGGCAGCCGCGGCCTGCGCGGCACGGGTGGCACGGGCAGAGGCGGCCTGCGCGGTCCGCGAGGCGTAGATCGCGGTCGTCGCCGCGGCGGCCGCACCACGGGCGGCGCCCGCGGCCTTGTTGGCGGCGCCGGCCGCCTTGTCCACGTCCTGCTGGGCGGCCTTGGCCTCCTCGGCCGCCGTCAGGGCGGCCTGCTTGGCCTTCTCCGCGGCGGCCTTGGCCTGGTCGGATGCGGCGACGGCGCGCTCCGTGGTCGCCTTGGCCTGCCGGCCCTCGCGTTCGACGATGGCGACGAGCTGATCGATCGTCGCCTTCTCCTCGTCGCGGGCACGGGCGATGTGCTGGCCGGTGACGAGGAACCAGTGGATCGCCTCCGGAGTCCCGTCGGCGAGGGCCCGCTCCGCGTACTTCTTCACCTCGGGCGAGGCACCGTCGAGGAGGGTGAAGACCTCGACCTTCTCGTCCTCGGCGTGGGCCGTGTACTGAGTGTCGGTCAGAAACGTGTCCAGGGCCTTGCGGCTTCCCTCGGCCAACGCCTTGGACGCTTCGCGCTGGACGGCCTTGCCGCCGCCGCTCATGACGGTGAACGTCTCGACGCGCAGGTCGGTCACCAGAGGCTTCTGCCAGCCGTCCGACAGATACGTGTCGATGGCCTTGTCGCCACCCGACAGCGCGGTGGAGACGCTGTCGCTGACCGACTTCCCGGCGTAGGCGAGGGACTCGAACAGGGTGAACCTGTTGTCCTCGGCGCGGGCCCGGTCGAAGCCGGTCGCCAGGAAGGCGCTCACGGAACCGGTCGTCAGGGCGGCGGCAGCGGCCTCCTTCACCGCCTTGCCGCCGAGCTTGTACGCCCAGACGGCCCTGCCCCGGTCGGTGTCGGGCAGACCCGCGTCATCGGGAATGTCGGGCAGACCGGCTGCGTGGGCGCGACCGCTGCCGATGGTGGGGACGGCGGCAACGGCCGCCCCGGCGGCGATGCCCACGAGGAGTGCGCGTCGGCTTAGGAAGGTGGAAGTCAAGAAGACAACTCTTTCTCGATCGAGAATTCAGGACCGGCGTTCTACCTGTTGATTTTTTCGCGCTGCCTAATCGCCTTTTCAATGGCCCCGACGGGCAACAGGAAACCCCCCAGGAAATACCGGACCGTTGAATGCCGCACTCAGGCGAACCGGGCAGAAGCCAGGATCACCGCAGCTGAATCAACCCCCCACTCGAAACGCAATAAATCGTTACCAAAATCCGCATTTCCCCAGTTGGGTAGCCGAAAGCTCCCCGACTCAAATCACCTCTTGAGCGGCTAGTTCATTAGAACAGCTCAGCAATCCCCCAAACGAGACATTTAGGGATCAATTACTCGATTGCAAAACCGTAACGAGAGAGGCTCGACGTGAGGGCTTCGTGCAAACGGGAGGGGATCGCGCATCGCTCCGGTCGCCGAGCCGCTTTACCTTCGCATTGCCCAACTCTCGCCCGGTGGGAGGGGCTTGCAAAAAGGGGGGTGCCGCGGGCGGGCGAAAAATCCATCTTCTTAAGGGTTCTTGCGTAAGTTGGGCCGGACTTTCGCCCCGTGGAGGATTTCGTAGAAAGCTACGAGGTCCGCAGCGGCTCGTCCCGGGCTTCGAACGCGCTTGTCGGCCAGTAAGGCGCCAAGCGCCTAGGCGTGCTCCGGGTCTTCGGTCTCTGCGGCGCCGCGCAGCCAAAGGTGGGCCTGCTCGTAGAGGGCGGCGACTGGTTCGGGGCGGTCGTCGCCGTAGAGGTCGTCGGGGATCGTGTAGCCGTACTGGTGGAGGACGTACCGCAGGAAGCGGTACGGGGTACGGGAGTTGTTGATCTCTTCGGGGGCGATCGGGAGGGCGGCGCCGGGGAGCGTGGGGGTGAGGTTGTCGCGCTCGTAGATGGGGTCGAGTGCGCTGATTCGCCAGCTGTCCGTGATTCTGACGGTGCGGTAGAGAAGGCGGGTGTGGCAGGCGAGGAGGGCCTCGGTGTCGCCCAGCCGGGTGGTGATCTCGATGGTGGTGGGAAGTTCGGCCAGCGCACGGGATCCGGCGATGTCCACGATGGCGGGGCCCAGTCGGTGGGTGGAGCGGGGGCCAGTGGCGGCCATGGCCTGGGACCGGGTGACGAACTCGGCGCCGCTTCCGCGGAACCAGTCTCCACGCACGAGGGAATCGGTGGCGTAGCACTGGCGCATGGCGTCCCACCAGTGGCGGTTTCTGGCTTGCCTTTCATGCAGGACCAGTTGGGCGACCGCAGTGGCATCGTCCATTGAGGATGCGCTCCTTTGCTGGGTGTGCGTCACGGGTACCGGGTGTGCGTCACGGGCGCGTGTCCTTCGCTAGTCACGGGGTTCCACGCGAAGGAGAATGCGGCGTGGCCGGTACACCCCGGACAGGGTGACGGGGCGTGGATCACTGCCGGCTGCGCGGACCAGGTTCCAACGAGCCGCGATGGTGGCGAGAGCCAGCGACATTTCGTTGAAGCCGAAGGTGTCGCCGATGCACTTGCGGTTGCCGCCGCCGAACGCCAGGAAGGCGCCGGGAGGCAGCGCGGCCGCGCGGCCCGGCAGCCAGCGGTCGGGGTCGAAGCGCAGGGGGTCGGGGTAGAGGGATGCCCGGCGGTGTACGGCGGGGGCGCTCAGGGCGATGGTGGATCCCGCGGGCAGGGGGTGGCCCGCCATGGTGGTGTCGCGGGTGACTTCCCGGGTGGTGAGCCAGGCCGGCGGATGCGTGCGCAGGGTTTCGGTGAGCACGCGGTCGGTGAGCCGCAGTTGCGGCAAGTCGCCCCAGCGGGCGGTGGTTCCGGTGGGGTGCTGGTCGGTCTCCTCCTGCAGCCGGTGCCACAGGTCGGGGCGCCGGGCGAGAACATGGGTGCACCAGGCGAGAGTCGTAGGGATGGTGTCGGAGCCGCCCATCAGCATGGTGATCACCTGGTCGCGCAGGTCGACGTCGCTCGGCCGACGGCCGGTGCCCGACGCCTGCACGTCCAGGACGGCCAGCAGGCCGGTCCGCGGCTCTGGGGCGTTGCGGCTTTCTGTGACCATCCGGGACGCGAAGGCGCGGGCGCGTCGTTGCGCCTGGGCGTAGCGGCGTACGACGGGCAGCGGCAGATGGCGCACAGCTGCGGGCAGGAGCGTCTGCAGGATGATGCCGGTGTTGCCGAGTTCGAAGTCCTGCTGCAGCGTCGTGAGCGAGCGGGCGTCGATTGTCCGGTTGAACAGGGAACGGGACACGATGTTCAGCGCCATCCGGGCGAAGGTCGGCAGGGCGTCGATGACTTGGCCCGGGCGCCAGCTGTCGCACAGGGCGGTGATCTCTTCCTCCATGATCTGCCCGTAAGCGCGCAGCGAGGAATGCTGGAAGGCGGGCTGGAGGAGGCTGCGCTGGCGGTGATGATCCTCGTAGGGGCAGGTGACGAGGCTGTGGCCGACGAAGCGGCGCAGACCGTCGAACATGATCCCGCCCTTGTCGAAGGTCCGCGGGTCGGAGAGCACGCGCCATATCAGTTCGGGGTGGCAAGGGACGAACACCGCTTGCGGCCCCAGCTGGACCTCGACCAGGTCCCCGAACTGGTGGAGTGCGCCCATGAACTGGAGTGGGTGACGGGCCAGCGCCACGGCATGGCCCGCCGGTGAGTGCGGCACGGGAGGTTTGCCGTGGACGAAGTCGCATTCCCTTGCCATGTGCCCCTCCCGATTCTTCGCCGGCTATCGCTGGTAGCACGCCGGAGGGAACCGGTCGTAGAACTCGGGGGACCAGTAGACGGTGACCCGCGGCCCCGCACGGTGGACGCGCAGCGAGGTGTAGGTGTGGATGCCGCGCCCCTGGCCCAAGGGGCGTCGAGCAACGGCCGCCAGCAGAGCGCGGTAGGGGCCGGGCGGGATACCGAGCCGGACCAGCGCGCCTGCGACACGGTCCTGGGTGTCCTTGTCGTGCGGACCGTACGTCCAGAGGGGGACGTCCGCGGTCGCGGAGACCGGGACGGCACCGCCGCGCGTGGTGAAGGTCAGGTTCGTGACAGGCGGCTGCGGCTCGAACCTCCCGGTATGGCCGGAGACGGCGCGGGCGAATGCCTCGACCGAGCCGGGGCGGTGTCCAGGGGCGATCGCCATCAAGTCGTCCAACTGCGCGGCGGTGAGGCCATAGTGGCGGAAGTACACCTTTATGCGGGCGTCGGATGTTTCCGCCAGGTCCAGGCTCAGCAGCACGATCGGATCGAGTTCCGGCCCGCGCCGCGCATACGCGGTGACGGTGTCCCGTGCCTGGGGGACCCCCCAGCGCTCCAGTGCCATGAGGGCACGTTCCTCGGCGCTCACGGCGTTGCTCACGGCCGGATTCACGTAGACCTTGAACAGTGGTTTGCCGTGGGTGCGGAAGACAGCGGAATAGACCATGGAGAACCCGAGCGGCTCCGTGTCGGGCATGAACAGGTCCCAGACCGCGTGCAGCCGTTCGAGACTGACGCCCGGCTGCCGCGCGATGGCGTGGGTGAGCTCGGTGGCGGCCGTCTGCAGGGCGTGAGCACCGGGGTCGTCCGGGATCGCTTCCGCCGAGATCCGCACCTCCTGCACTCCGTTGGGAGTGAAGACGGCGGAGAACTCCAGCGGGGAGTCATCGGCGCACACGTCGGAGTACCAGGCCGGGCGTTCCCCGATGGGGCGCTGACCCCACGAACCGAGCATGGCCTCGGTCGCCGTCACCGCGTCGTCCGTGGGGAGTCCGGCCGTGGCCAGAAGACGCTCCAGGGTGGGCAGTGCGAAGTCGGTGAAGGTTGCCCGGCCGATCTCGCGTTCCGGTAAGGGAACGGTGCCCTCGCTCGTCACTGGGTCCTCCTCAGCTCGGGAACGTCCGTCGGGGGAGCGTGACGCGCGTCTATCCGCCGGAAGGAGGCGACCAGGCGGATTGTGCGTGGATGCATCGCACGTACGCGTCGCCGATCTCCCGCTGCATGTCGGCCGCACGCCGCAGCACGGGCTCGTCCACCGGATGCGACAGCACCAGAGCCAGCGCGTCCTTGTCATAGGCGGACGGCCCCGCCGATGTCGCCTTCCCGACGCCGCCGGTCTGGTCATCCTGGGCCGCGCGATGCTGCGCCCAGGCCATGAGGAACAGCGCCGTCCATGCCCGGTGCACCGGGTCCGCGTCGACGGCCAGGTGGCGGAGGGCGATGGCCCGCAGAGCTCGGGCAGGCTCGGTGGCCTCATCAAGGTGGAGAAAGCGCACGGTCCGGGTGAACCCCCAGCCGAGCCATTCCTCGACGCCGTGCTCCTCCCATCCGTGCGTCGCCCATACAGGAACGAACGACTGTGCCCACTGAGCGCCGAGCCGACTCACGGCTCGTTCCAACTGCCCCGAGGGTGCCGCGAACGGGAGGCCGTGGCGCAGTTGGCTGGGAAGCCAGGCCGACTCGGCCCCGGCCAGCAGCAACGATGTGCGCGCGAAGTCGGCGCGGGACGCGGTGGCTTGTGAGCGTGGGTGGTGGAGTTGCTCCGCCAGGCGCGACAGGTGCCTGCGCATCCCGTCCAGCAGAGGCCGTTGGGAGGAGTGAAGGGGCTGCTCACTGAGCGTTTCGAGGATATCCGCGGGAGTCCCGGCCTGCTGTCGTGCTCGATCAACGGCATGGGCACGGGCACGGGCGAATTGCGGGGCGCTCTCGACTGCCCGCTGCACCCAGTGGAAGAGGTGGTGGTTCTGACACTCCAAGTCGGCGAAGGTGTCGACCACGGCCCGGGCCACGTGCGTGCGCTGTTCCGATGTCAGCACGACACGGTCGAAGACGTCTTCCTCGCTGATGCCGTGCTCGTTCTCCTGCGCGAGGTGCCCCGCACCCCAGAAGACCAGGGTCCTTCCCGTCGCCTCCTCATAACGGGCTGCCACCTTGGGGGTCTGCGCGAACAGCACGCTCCCGGCCCTCTCGAAGGACTCGACGATCGCGAAACGCAGAACGGGGTCCTTCGCCCTCTCCAGCCGCGCCGCCAGGCGGACCGCTGTCTTCCGCTCGTCCTCGGTCTCCGCGGCAGCCGTCAGCCAATGCAGGCTGTGGGCGGTGTCGAAACCGGTGAGGGCATCCCAGCCGAGGGTCCGGGCGTCCTGGACGTACAGGCTGAGGTGCGTCATGTCCTCGGCGGCGTGCGCCGACAGCAGATGGCGCCGGTCGTCGAGGCCGGGACCTTCGCCGTAGGAGATGTGGTACCGGTTGATGTCCTTGAACGAGACCGGGAACGGCGCCGCATACAAGCCCAGCCGCAGCAGAACTTCGGGCGATGTATGGCTGTTCTCCGTCAACCAGCCGTGCAGCGGGAGGCTGTCGTAGCTGCGTCCCAGGCTCTCGATGAGTTGGCGGGTCCACTGCATCACAGCACCTCCGACGCGCCTTCGGGGGAGAGGCGCATCTACCGGTAGGGCTCGGGGGCACGGACGCGCCCGCTGTTCCAGATTCCTGGGCAGCCCTCGCAGGCGAGCAGGGCGCGTAGGGGGGCGCACAGGCGCAGCCTTGCTTTCTGGCGGAAAGTGGCGCGATGCGGCGCCTGATCTGGTCCAGCAGACGGCGGCATGAGGGGGACCAGTGCGTGGAGGGGGCCTGCGGTCCCCAGAGGATGCGGCCGCAACGAGGATCCGCCGGGCGTCGGCCCGTCGGTCGGGGAATGCGCCGGGACAAGGCGGGTATACGCTGTGAAACAGGCGCCCCTGCCCCCGGCGGTCTCATTGGCCGTTTGGTAGAAGGCAGAAGCTGGTGAAGGCGATGGCGCTCCGCAGGGCCGATCAGATGAGCCCGAGCAGTGTCCGGACAGACAGGCTCCCACGCTCCGACACCGTGCAATCCGGGGCGATCACGGGCGCGGAGACGGCCGTCTGCGAGCGGCACGGCGACGCTCTGCTCTCCCTCGCCCTGCTGCTCTGCCACGACGACCGCAGGGCCGTCACGACGGTCGCGGACACCATCGCGCAGGTCTGCGCGGCCGGGACCGGGCCCTCGTCGGAGGTGCAGGAGAGGCAGGGTCTCGTCGCGTATCTCTGGCGCCGGTGCGCACCGGAATCCGCCATGCTGTCGTTCCCGCGCGGCGGGGACCGTACCGCACCCGTGCGGCCCGTGCCCGCATGGTCCTACGAACAGGAGCGCGCCCTGATGGGGCTGCTGTTCTTCGGACGGCTCACCTGCCGGCAGGTGGCAGAGCTCACCGGCGTACCCGCTCGCTCCGTCGCCCTCCAGCTGCGCTCCATCCTGCGCAGGGCCGAGGGCGTGCCCGACTACCTCGGGCGGTGACGCCCCGGCCCCACCGCCCGACATTCGTCCGGGACAAGGGTTGAGCAGGGTGATTCCTGGGGACCCGGCGCCCGGGACCACCACGGGCCCCGGCACCGGCTGCCGAGCGCCCGCCCCGTCGTCCTGTGCCACTTCGAACGCACTCCGTGGGTTCATGGGCACCTTCACCACCGGGAGACCCCATGTTGAAACCCACGGCCACGGACACCCGTGCCGCGCTGGCCCGCTTCGCCGACAGGATGATCGCCGACCTGTGCCACTCGACGGCGGGCAGCCGCCGAAGACGCCAGGAATCCGCCGACGCCCTGTGCGTCCTGACGGGGACCGGCGACCTGGCGACGGCACTGGCCACGGCCGACGAGATCCTGCAGCAGGACTGGGACTCGCCGCACCTGAAGAGGACGGCCCCGTAGGCCGTCGTGCTCGTGCCCGACGACCCTCTGGCAGGGCCTGCCCGGAGAGCGCGACCGTGGCCGAAGGCGTGGTCGCCAGACCGACCCGCTTCGGGGACGATGGATACGGGCCGGATTCGCCCGACGAGGGCAAGGGAGGATGACCATGGCCCGCGAACAGCGCATCACCGAGGTCTTCGTGGAGATCGCCGACACGCTCATCGACGACTTCGACGTGCTCGACCTGTTGCAGCGCCTGTCCACCCGCTGTGTCGAACTCCTGGACGTCGCCTCCGTGGGCATCCTGCTCGCCGACGTCCACGGCGACCTGCGGACCGTGGCGGCGTCCGACGAGCGCACCCAGCTCCTCGAACTCTTCGCGCTCCAGCACGAACAGGGCCCCTGCGTGGAGTGCTACCGCAGCGGGCAGCCCCGCACCAACATCGACCTGAGCCGCCGTGAGACCACCATGGCCTGGGCGCAGTTCGCCACCCACGCCCGCCGCACCGGCTACGCGGTCACCCACGCCATTCCGCTGCGGCTGCGCAGGAGGAACGTGGGCGCGCTCAGCCTCTTCCAGACCGAACCCCGCCATCTGGACGACGACGACCTCGTGCTCGCCCAGGCGCTCGCCGACGTGGCCACCATCGCCATCCTCCAGCAGCGCACCCTCGAACAGTCCCACGTGGAGAAGGGCCAGCTCCAGACGGCCCTCAACAACCGCATCCTGATCGAGCAGGCCAAGGGGCTCCTCGCGGAACGCTGGGACACCTCACCGGACGAGGCGTTCGCCACCTTCCGCAAGTACGCCCGCGCCCGCCACCTGCGCCTCGCCGAACTGGCCCACCAGGTCATCGACGGCAGCTACGACACCACGGCCATCCTCGCCGAGGCCGCACCCCACGCCGGGAAGGCCCCCTCGAACCGAGGCGGCCCGGACGGCAGTTGAGGCACCCGGCCGCGGCGCGGGGGAACCGGCCCCCGCGGAGAGCCGCGGGGGCCGAGGCCGGTGAAGGCCTCGGCCCGGTGGACTAGCGCCGCCGCTGCACGAGTTGGTCCAGCGTCTTGCGCAGCGCGCCCACCGTCTGCTGGGAGGGGCGCTGCTGCTCGCCCTGCAGCGCGTTCAGGACGAGCATGCCGGCCGTCAGGGCCGGGATCGTCCACTGCATCAGGGCCAGTTGCCGCTTCGCCTGGCCGACCGCCACGGGGATCTCCTCCGCCACCTCCTGGTCGGCCGTCTTCTCCGAGGACGCGAGGTCGACCTTCTTGCCCAACACACGCGTGTAGACCGTGGCGCCGAGGGCCGCCCCGGTCAGAGCGGTCTTGGCCATCGTGGCGGCGGCCACGCCGCGCTGGCCGCGGACCCGCCCGCTGTTGGCCACCAGCAGCCCGGCGCCGCCCCACAGATGCGCGCCGATCGCGGCGGCTCCCAGCGGTGCCCACTTCGACCAGCCCACGGACGCGATCCGAGCCGTTCCGACCTCGGTGACGCCCTCCGCCTCGGCGGCTCCGTTGATCCCGACGGCTCCCATGAGGGAGCCCCCGAACCAGGCGGCCAGGCCCACGTCATGTGCGGTGCGCAGGAAGGTGTTGCGTTCGGTCATGATGATCCTTGGGCTGGTGGTGCTCCGGCTCCTGTGCGGCGACGTGTGCGTGTCGGCCGCGATCGGAACGGGCACCGGGCGAGGACGGCTCCGACCGTCGCTCCGCGACGTCCGCCGTCAGGAGTTCTCCCGGCCGGGAAACAGGGGACGCGACACCCGGGATGTGGCCGTGCCGTACGACGTCCGGCTGTCAGGACCGTGAGAACGGGTGCGCCGGGGGCAGGGGCTCGCCGCCAGACTAGGCCGGGTGGGGCGCCCTGGCCACCCACCTTCGGGGCCGACTCGTGCGGGGGCGCGGATCTGGCGCGTTCTCTGCGCCGTACCGTGACCGTCCTTCCGCGCCGTACCGTGACCGTCCTTCCGCGCTGTACCGTGACCGTCCTTCCGCGCCGGACCAGGACCGTCCTCCGCGCCGTACCGGGACGGTTCCTCCGCGCCGTACCGGAACCGTCGGCCCATCGGCGGAATCCGGCTGGTCCGTGGCCCCGGGCCCGTAGACTGGACGGGCGTCCCGGCCCCTGACGTCCGCCGGTCGGGTATCGCCTCCCTCCGGCCCATGCCTCGCGTGTCCAGGCCGGCTCCACCGTCCCGCCCCGGCCGCGCGGAGCACCACCCGTGACTGCAGGGAGCCGGACGTGCCGACCTTGCGATACGCCCCACCGAGGTGCCACCCGTGGGCCTCGCCGTGAGCCATGACCGGATCATGGGAGTGCTGCGCCTGCTGGAGGGCGACGGCTGGTCCGACGGCGCTCCCCACGCGGTCGTCGCCGCCGCCGAGGTGCTGGAGGTGGACGGGGTCGCCGTGTGCCTGAGCGCCGACGAGACCGGAGCCCTCGAAGCCATGTGGTTCTCGCACCCCGCCGCGCGCGCCTTCAGCGATCTGCAGTTCACCTGCGGCCAGGGGCCGAGCCTGGACAGCATGCGGTACTGCTCGGTCGTGCGGGTCGACGACCTGGCCACCGTGCGGGAGGACCGCTGGCCCGCCCTGACCGCCGTGGACACGGGGCCGGTGCGAGGGGTCTTCTGCTTCCCGCTGCGCATCGGCGCGCTGCGGATCGGGGTCCTGACCCTGCTGCGCACCCACCCGGGGCCGCTGACCGGAGTGTCCAACGAGGACGCCGACCTGTTCGCACGCGCGCTGACGCGCTACTGCCTGGGCCAGAGTCCGTCGGGCCGCTCCACCCGCGCGGGCCCCGGCCCGCCGGCCGCGGACGCCGTCCCGCCGGACGGGCCCCCCGCGGGAGGGTCCGGGGCCGGGTTCGCGCTTCCCGGATTCCTGGACGCCGCGGACAGCCTGGAGCGGGCCGAGATCCACCAGGCCACGGGCATGCTCAGCGCCCAGCTGCGGATCGGTCTGGCCGACGCGCTGGTGCGTCTGCGGGCGCATGCGTACACCAGCGGCCGCCCCCTGGACGACGTGGCGCACGCCGTCATCGCCCGCCGCCTGAGGCTGGGCAGCGACTCCCTGGACAGCCGTCTCACCGATATCGACGACGAACCCGACGCTCCCGATCCGGAGGACCCGCCCGCATGAACCGCGACCGACTCCTTGCCACCGTCTTCGTGGAGATGGCCGACTCGCTCACAGCGGAGTTCGACGTCCTGGACTTCCTGCACCGCCTCTGCTGCCACTGCACGGACCTGCTCAACATCCAGGCGGCCGGCGTCATGCTGGCCGACGCCGACGACGCCCTGCGCGTGCTGGCCGCCTCCGACGAACACACTCGGCTGCTCGAACTGTTCGCGCTGCACCACGTGGAGGGTCCCTGCCAGGAGTGCTACCGCACCGGCAGTGCCCGTACCGGCATCGACCTCACCACCGGCGCCGCCACCCGGAACTGGCCCCACTTCACCCCGGCCGCCCTGCAGAGCGGACTCGCCGGTGCCAACGCCCTCCCCCTGAGGCTGCGGGGACGCAGCATCGGCGTGCTGGGGCTCTTCCGGTCGTCCCCGCAGCCGCTGGAGGCCTCCGACATCGCCCTGGGGCAGGGCCTGGCCGACGTGGCGACCATCGCGCTCCTGCAGCAGCGCACCATCATGGCCGTCGAGACCGAGCGCGACCAGCTCCAGCACGCGCTGCACAGCGGCATCGCCGTCGAACAGGCCAAGGGGATGCTCGCGGAGCGCTGGAACACCAGCCCCGACGCGGCCTTCCGTACCCTGCGGGCCTATGCGCGGTCGCACGGGCGCTCGCTCGTCGACCTCGCGATGGGCATCACGGCGGGAACGTTCGACACCCTCGCCCTGCCCGCACCGGCCGGCCCGCCCGCCCCCTCCGGCTCATGATCACCGGCGGGCGCGGGGAAGGCCGTCGAGGGCTCAGGAGTCCGGGTGCCGCAGGGGCTCCCCGGCCGCGTGCAGGCTCCGCAGCGCCTCCCGGTAGGAGGCGAGCAGGCCCGTCTCCGCGTGGGGCACCCGGGCGTCCCGGCAGTACGCCCGCACGATGTCCTGCGCCCGGCGCAGGTGAGGGGTGGGCATCTGCGGGAAGAGGTGGTGCTCGATCTGGTAGTTGAGGCCTCCCAGCATGAGGTCGGTGAGACGGCCGCCGCGCACATTGCGCGAGGTGAGGACCTGGCGCCGCAGGAAATCGGGCCGGTCCTTGCCCGCGAGCAGCGGCATCCCCTTGTGGTTGGGGGCGAAGACGGAGCCCAGGTAGAGACCGAACAGGCACTGGTGGACGAGGAGGAACGCCACCGCCTTGCCCGCGGGGAGGGTCAGGAACAAGGCGCCCGCGTACAGGGCGAGGTGGCCGAGCAGCAGAAGCGCTTCCGTCCTGCGGCGCCTGAGCGTCCGGTCCGCCAGGGAGCGCAGGCCTGCGGCGTGCAGATTGAACCCTTCGAGCGCCAGCAGGGGAAAGAAGAGGTAGGCCTGTCGCCGCCCCACCAGCCGCGGCAGCCAGCCCTGCGCCCGTCGGGCCTGGCCCGCGCTCCAGAGGAGGATGTCCGGTCGCACGTCCGGGTCGAGGTCCTCGTGGTTGGGGTTGGCGTGATGGCGTGAGTGCTTGTCCTGCCACCACCCGTATCCCATGCCGATGCCGAGGTTTCCCAGCAGGCGTCCGGCCCGGGCGCTCGTCGCGCGCCGCCGGAACACCTGGAGATGGGCGACGTCGTGCGCCAGGAGCGCGACCTGGCCGAACACGAAGGCAAGTGCCGCCGCCGTGGCCAGATTCCACCAGCTGTCCCCGACCCGCGCGAAAGCCGCCCAGGCCAGGACGTAGCCGGACAGGACCAGGGACGTGCGGGTCAGGTAGTACCCGGGGCGTCGGGCCAGCAGCCCGGCGGCCTTGATCCTCTTCGACAGAAGAGTGAAGTCACTCCCCGGGCGGCGTACGGGTGCGGTCGGTGCGGATTCGGGCATGTTCCCGGCCTTTCGGAACCGTCAGCGACCGGCGCACGGATGCGTGTGCGGCAGCCTCCGCAGGTGTCCTGCACGGGTGGCTGCCGCGTCGCCGGATCGGATGAGCTGTCCGGGGCTGGGGACAGAGAGTGGTGAGCCAAACGTTCTTCGGTGGAGAACTCCGCGCGTTCTCCCGGCGCGGGGCCGTCAGGAACGGGCGTAGCGCCGGGAGTTCCTGCGGTCCGGCTGCTTTTCGTCGCCCTTCTCGGAGTCCACGACGTCGTCCTCGGGGTCGGGATCCTCGGGGTCCTCCCTCGCGGCTTCCCCGTCCTCGTCCGGGTCGTCGTCCGGGTCGGCTTCTTCGGCCTCGGCCGCGTCGTCGTCGTATTCCTCGTCGGTCCCGGCGGTGGCCTCGTCGGCGTCCTCGTGTTCGTCGGCGTCCTCGTCGGCGTCCTCGTGTTCGTCGGCGTCCTCGTCGGTCTCGGCGTCTTCGTCGGTCTCGGCGGTGGCTTCGCCGGCGTCCTCGTGTTCGTCCTGGCCGTCGAGTTCGTCCTGTTCGCGCTGTTCCTCTTCCTCGGCCACGGCGTCCTCGTGGGTGCGCACGACCTCGCCGTCGCGGATCTCGCCGCGCCAGCCGTCGCTCGCCTCACCGCGTATCGAGATGTGCCGGGCGTAGTTCTTGAGGTCCAGGCGGGCCCGGCGGCCCTGGGCGCGCCAGATGTTGCCGGTCTTCTCGAAGAGTCCCTTGGGGTAGTACTCGATGATCAGCAGGACCCGGGTGATGTTGTCGCCCAGCGCGTGGAAGGTCACCACGCCCTTGGTGGTGCCCTTGGCGCCCTCCGAGGTCCAGGTGATCCGCTGGTCGGGCACCTGCTCGGTGGTGTGCGCCTTCCAGCTCCGGCTGGACCAGAACACCTTCAGCTGCCAGTCCGAGTCCGTGTCGCCGGCCACCGAGGCGCTCTTGACACCCTTGGCGAACGTCGAGAACTCCTGGTACTGCGTCCACTGGTCATAGGCGTCCCGCAACGGCACACCCACATCGATGGACTCCAGGATCACCGTGGGCTTCTGCCCACCCCCACCCTTGCCCTTGCCCTTGCCGCCCGACCCCGTGAACAGGCCCTTCACCTTGTCCTTGAGGTGACCGGCGCCGACCTCCAGGGCCGTGCGTGCCGGGCTCTTGCCCTCGGCCAGCTTGCGGCCGCTGTCGAGCGCGAGCTTGAGGGGCCCGGGGCTCGCCCCCTCGGCCATCGAGGTGAGCTTGCCGGCTCCCGAGCTGACCTTCTGTCCCGCCCCCACCGCGAGCCGCTGGACCTGGGCCATGAGGTAGGCCTGGGCCTCCGACTTGAGTTTCTCGACGGCTGGCCCCCCGGCGACCTGGGCGAACGCATTCTGCTTCGCGGGCATCGCACTTCTCCTTGCTCCGGGTGGTGCCGGATGTGTGCTCCGCCGGGTATCCCGTGCCGCGCCGCCAAAACGGCCTGCGGCGCACAGGTGTTCGTCGTGGTGCCGCGCATGTTTGTGCCCCCGGAGCGCCGTGCGGCCGGGGGCGGGGTCGTGCGGGCGGCGCCGGGGTGCCTACGCCGAGGTGTGGGCCAGCTCCTGGCCGAGGTGGTGGGCCAGTTGGGCGGGCGTGGGGTTCTCGACGATGGCGACCATCGCGATCTCCATGCCGGTCAGCGACATCAGGGTCTTGGTCAGCTCCAGGGCGGTGAGGGAGTTGAGGCCGTTCTCCAGGAAGTTGCTGTCGTCGCTCAGGGCGGTGTTCAGGAGGGTGCCGGCCTGCGTGCGGATGGTCTCCGTGAGGAGCCGCTCGCGCTCTTCGGGGGTGGCCGCGGCGAGCTGCTTCTCGAGCGCGGTGGCGTCCTGGCCGGGGGTGTTGTCGGTGCTGGTCATGAAGGCTCCTGTGTGAGTGGGTCGGGACGTGTCACACCGCGGTGCGGGTGGTGTGGTCGTGCAGCCAGTAGCGCGTGGCCTGGAAGGGGTACGTCGGGAGGTCCACGGTCCGCGGCTGCCGCGCGGGCCGGACGAGGGGCGCCCAGTCGACCGTGCCGCCCCCGGTGTGCAGCCGGGCCAGCGCGGTGAGCAGCGCGTGGGCGGCGGGGGTCGCCGGGTCCGGGGAGAGGGAGCCCGGGGCGAGGACCGTGTGGGTCTCGGGGGGAGGGGTCGCCGCGGCGGGGGAGGTGAGGTGGTGGTGCCAGTAGGCGGGCGAGGCGAGGGGGGTGTCGGCCGGGGCGGTGCTGGTGAGGGCGAGCGTGGCGGGCCGGAGGTCGAGCTGCCGCAGGACCGGCTCGTACGTGTCGGGCGTCGGCTGCCCGCCCTCGGCGGTGGCGGTGGCGTGGGCCGCGGCCAGGCGGCAGGCGTCGTCGAGGGTGAGGACCCCGGCGGCGTACGCGGCGACGATGTGACCGACGCCGTGCCCGGTCACGGTGTGCGGGTGGACCCCGGCGCCGAGCAGCAGCCGGGCCAGCGCGGCATGGACCGCGAAGCGCAGCGGCTCCGCGTGCTCCGGCCGGGCGGAGCCGAAGGGATCGGCGGGCAGAGGGGCGGCCAGGTGCGGGGCGAGGAGTGCGCGGGCCTCGTCGAAGGTGGCGGCGAAGAGGGGGAAGGCCGCGTAAAGACCGGCGCCGGTCGATGCGTCGGAGCGGGGGTCGGCCGGGCCGCCGAAGTGCCAGGCGAGCTTTTTGGGGGCGGCGTCGGGCGGGGTCACGACCAGGCCGGGGTGGTCCTCGCCCGCCGCCAGTGCGCGGGCTGCCGCGAGCAGGTCCGCCGCGTCCGTGCCGAGGAGGACGGCACGGTGTTCCAGGGGGCTACGGGTGGTGGCGAGGGAGTACGCCACCTCGGCGGGGTCCGGCGCGGGGTCGGTGGCGGCGAGGTGGCCGACGAGGGCCTCCGCCTGCGCCCGGAGCGCTTCGGGGGTCCGCGCGGAGAGGGCCCAGGCCACGGGGCGGTCGGGCGCCGCGGCGTCGCGGTCTGTCTCCCCGGTGCCGGGGGCGGTGTCCGCGGCGGCGGGTGTCTGCGGGGCCGGCGGCTCCTCGAGGATCAGGTGGGCGTTGGTGCCCGAGGTGGCGAAGGCGGAGAGCCCGACCCGGCGCGGCTCCTCGCGGCGGGGCCAGTCGACCGCCTCGGTGAGCAGCCGGACCCCGCCCTTCTTCCAGGAGGCCAGCGGCGTGGGCCGGTCGACGTGGAGGGTCCGGGGCAGCGTGTCGTGCCGGAAGGCCTGCACCATCTTGATGAGCGCGGCGGTCCCCGCGGCGCCCTGGATGTGCCCCGTGTTGGACTTGACGGAGCCGAGCCACAGCGGCCGGTCGGCGGAGCGGCCCGCGCCGTACGTGGCGAGCAGCGCCTGGACCTCGATGGCGTCGCCGATGGGTGTGCCGGTGCCGTGCGCCTCCACGGCGTCGACCTGGTCCGGGGCGAGCTGCGCGTCGGCCAGCGCGGCGCGGATCACGTTCTGCTGGGAGGGGCCGTTGGGCGCGGCGAGGCCGTAGCCGCCGCCGTCCTGGTTCACCGCGGAGCCGCGGATGACGGCGAGCACGGGGTGGCCGTTGCGCTGTGCGTCGCCGAGCCGTTCCAGCAGGACGAGGCCGACGCCTTCGCCGAGGCCCATGCCGTCCGCCGCCGCCGCGAACGACTTGCACCGGCCGTCCGCGGCGAGGGACTTCTGGTGGGCGAAGGCGTGGAAGGTGTGCGGTGTGGACATGATCGTGCCGCCGCCGGCCAGGGCGAGGCGGCACTCCCCGCGGCGCAGCGCCTGACAGGCCAGGTGCAGGGCGACCAGGGAGGACGAGCAGGCGGTGTCCACGCTGATCGCGGGGCCCTCGAGGCCGAGGGCGTAGGCGATGCGGCCGGAGACGAGGCTGCCGGACGTGCCGCCGCCGAGGTAGGGCAGCAGGTCGTCGGGTGCCGTCTCCAGGCGGGTCGCGTAGTCGTGCCCGGTGGCACCGACGTACACGCCGGTGAGGGTGGAGCGCAGGGTGTGCGGGGCGATGCGGCCGCGCTCGACGGCCTCCCAGGCGAGGTGGAGCATGAGGCGCTGCAGAGGTTCGGTGGCCACGGCCTCGGTCGCGCCGATGTCGAAGAAGCCCGCGTCGAAGCCGGCCGCGTCGTCCAGGAAGTTGCCGAGCTTCGGGTACTCCGCGTCCTCGGGGAGGTCCCAGGCGCGGTCGTCGGGGAAGCCGGTGACGGCGTCGCGCCCCTCGGACACCAGGTCCCACAGGTCGTCGGGGGAGTGGGTCCTGCCGGGCAGCCGGCAGGCCATGGAGACCACGGCGATCGGCTCGTTCCGTGCGGCCTTGAGCTCGCGCAGCTGTTGCTGGGTCTGGTGCAGCTCGGCGGTCGTCCACTTGAGGTATTCGACGAGCTTGTCCTCGTTCGCCACGGGAATGGCCAGCCTTCCTGTTCTCGCGCGTGAAGCCTCAGGCGGGACGGTGCGGGCAGGAACGGGCCGCACGCTGTCCCCGCCAGGGTTGCCGCGGCTGCTTAAGCGGGTCTAACCCCTGCCTTGCCGCCGGGACTCGGGCGGCACGACCCGGGCCGCCGGCCGGTCCACCGGCGGCGCGTCGACGTCGTGGGCGAGCCGCAGCAGGTCGGCGGCGACCTCGTCGGGCGCCTCGGCGTGCAGGTCGTGCTCGGAGCCGGGGTACCAGTGGACATCGGCTCGGTCCAGGGCGGCCTCGGCGGCGGCCACCCAGGCGCGCACCTGGTCGGCCAGCCGGGGCACCGCCGGGATGATCGGCAGCAGCCGGACCGGCACGGTGATCTTGCGGTACCAGTCGACGGGGGCCTCGCGCTGCAGGCTCGCGACGATCGACATGACCTGCTCCGAGGTCATCCGGGGGACGAGCAGGCCGTCGGGCCCGACGCGGTAGTCCGAGAGGCGCGCCTCGATGGAGGTCGACGACCAGGTGGGGTGCATCGCCCGCAGGTAGGCGCCCATGTCCCGCGCGCTGGTGGTGCCCTCCTGCGCGCGCCGGACCACCTCGGCGGTGCGTTCCCAGATGGTCCGCATCACCGGGCCGTCGAACTCGTACCAGCCGCCGTCGACCAGGACGAGCCCGGACACCAGGTCGGGGTGTTCGGCGGCGAGCCGCTGCGCCAGGTGCGCGCCCCAGGAGTGCCCGGCGATCAGGGGGTCCGCCAGGCCCAGCGCGGCGATGACCTCGACCAGGTCCTCGACGACGGCGGCGTTCTCGTACCCGTCCGCAGGGGTGTCCGACTCGCCGTGACCGCGGTGGTCGACGGCGTACACCGGGTGTCCGGCGGCGGCCACCCGGTCGGCGACGTCGTCCCACATCCGGGCGTTCGACAGCATGCCGTGCAGCAGCAGGTACGGGCGGCGGGCGGCGCCCGGTCCGGCCGCCGGCCGATGCCTGACGTTGAGGGAGACGGACGCCGACACGGGGATGCGGAAGGTCTTCACAGACGGGCCCCTGAACTGGGAGAGCGGAGCGGGCGAGGCGGGTGCCCCGGGCCGGCCGGGCGCCGTGGCGCGCGGCCGGTGGCCGGTGCGGCACGGTCAGGGGCGCTGCGCGGTGGCGAAGATGTACCCGAGCTCGGGCATCTTGCCGAGGGCCGCCTGGTTGTGCAGGAAGAGCTCGTACCCCTCGACGCCGATGATGTCGACGTACTCGTCCCGGTGGGCGCGGATCCACTCGACGTAGCCGTCGTAGGTCTTGGCCGTCTCGGCGGTGATGTCGGTCAGTTCGAGGACCGTCCAGCCGGCCGCGCGGAAGATGTCGGGGTAGTCCCCGATGTCGGTGAGCGCGGCGTAGATGGTGGTGTCGCTGACCGTGGCCGTCCGTGCCGCGCCGGGGTCCGGGTTGAGGTAGACCATGTCGGCGATCGGCATCCGGGCGCCGGGCTTCACGACGCGCAGGGCCTGGGTGAGGACCTGCTGCTTGTCGGGCATGTGGAGCATGGACTCCAGGGCCCAGCAGTGGTCGAAGGACCCGTCGGCGAACGGCGGGTTCATGGCGTCGACCTGCTCGAACCTGACCCGGTCGGCGAGGCCGGCCTCGCGCGCCCTGCGGTTGCCGCGCTCGACCTGGCGGGCGCTCACCGAGATGCCGACCACCTCGACGTCGCGGGCGCGGGCCAGCTGCATGGCCGGGGTGCCGTTGCCGCAGCCGATGTCGAGGATGCGGTCGCCGGGGGCGGGATCGAGGCGGCGGATCATCTCGTCCGTCATCTGCACCATGGCCTGGTCGAAGGTGGCCTGCTGCGCGCCGCCGTCGAACCAGTAGCCGTAGTGCAGATTGCCGTCTCCGAGCTGGGTCATCAGGTCGAAGACCTTGTGGTCGTAGTAGTGGCCGATGTCGCTGGGCTCGGGGGCGACGGTCTTGTTCACCGTCGGGGGCTTCTTGGTCGTCGCGTTCTCCGTCACGACCTCAGCGTCGGGGCGCGGCGGGCGCGGTCACAACCCCACCCCTGCCCCTCAACAGCCCCTAGGACGGGGCCACCGGCACCCCTAGGACGGGGCCACCAGCACCCCTACGGCGGGGCCTCCGGCACCCCTAGGAGAGCGGCCCCGGCCACCCCTGGAGGGGCCTCGCGGGGGTGCCGCGAAGCCTTGACGCGTTCCATACGCGGCCGGTGGTAGCCGACCAAAAAAAGTGAGAGTACGCTCCGACTAGATATTGAGCTCTCTTTAGGAGGTCGACTTTCGTGTCAGCAGAACTCGGTGCGCGGCGGTGGTGGGCCGTCGCGGCTCTCGTGCTCGCCTCGATGGTCGTGGGCTTCGACGTGACGATCCTGAGCCTGGCCCTGCCGGCCATGGCCGACGACCTGGGCGCGAACAACGTCGAGCTGCAGTGGTTCGTCACGTCGTACACGCTGGTGTTCGCGGCGGGCATGATCCCCGCGGGCATGCTCGGTGACCGCTTCGGGCGCAAGAAGGTGCTGCTCGTCGCGCTGGTCATCTTCGGCATCAGCTCGCTGGCCTGCGCCTACGCCACGGCGTCCGGCACGTTCATCGGCGCGCGCGCGGTGCTCGGCCTCGGTGCCGCACTGATCATGCCGACCACGCTCTCGCTGCTGCCGGTCATGTTCTCGGACGAGGAGCGGCCCAAGGCCATCGGCGCGGTCGCGGGCGCGGCGATGCTCGCCTATCCGCTCGGCCCGATCCTCGGCGGCTACCTGCTCAACCACTTCTGGTGGGGCTCGGTCTTCCTGATCAACGTGCCGGTCGTGATCCTCGCCTTCTTCGCGGTGTACGCCTGGCTTCCGGAGTCCAAGGCCAAGGAGGCCAAGCCGTTCGACGTGGGCGGCCTGGTGTTCTCCAGCGTCGGTCTCGCCGCGCTGACCTACGGCGTGATCCAGGGCGGCGAGAAGGGCTGGGGCGACGTCACCACGCTGGTGCCCTGCATCGGCGGTGTGCTCGCCCTCGTGCTCTTCGTCCTCTGGGAGAAGCGGGTCGCCGATCCGCTGGTGGACCTGTCGCTGTTCCGCTCCGCCCGCTTCACCTCCGGCACCGTGCTCGGCACCGTCATCAACTTCACGATGTTCGGCGTGCTGTTCACGATGCCGCAGTACTACCAGGCGGTCCTCGGCACCGACGCGATGGGCAGCGGCTTCCGACTGCTGCCGATGGTCGGCGGCCTGCTCGTCGGCGTCACCGTCGCCAACAAGATCGCCAAGGGGCTCGGCCCGAAGACCGCCGTCGGCATCGGCTTCGCGCTGCTGGCCGCCGGCCTCTTCTACGGCGCCACCACGGGCACCGACAGCGGCACCGGTCTGGCCGCCGCCTGGACCGCGGCGTACGGCCTGGGCCTCGGCATCGCCCTGCCGACCGCCATGGACGCGGCGCTCGGCGCGCTCTCGGAGGACTCCGCGGGCGTCGGCTCCGGCGTCAACCAGTCCATCCGAACCCTCGGCGGCAGCTTCGGCGCGGCCATCCTCGGCTCCGTCCTCAACTCCAGCTACCGCGGCAAGCTCGACCTGGACGGGGTGCCCGCGCAGGCGCAGGACGCGGCCAAGGACTCGGTCTTCGGCGGCCTCGCGGTGGCCCGCGCCATCAAGTCCTCCGCACTCGGGGACTCGGTGCGCTCGGCGTACGTCCACGCACTGGACGTCGTCCTCGTCGTCTCCGGCGGCCTCGGACTGCTCGGTGTGCTGCTCGCCGTGGTGTGGCTGCCGCGCCATGTTGGTCAGAGCAGCGCCAAGACAGCAGAATCTGAGCATGAAGCCGCAGACGCAGTCTGACCAGGCCGCATCAGTGCCTGGACTGAGAGAACGCAAGAAGGCCCGGACCAAAGCCGCGATCCAGCGGGAGGCGGTGCGCCTGTTCAGGGAACAGGGTTACTCCGCCACGACCATCGAGCAGATCGCCGAAGCCGCCGAGGTCGCCCCCAGCACCGTCTTCCGCTACTTCGCGACCAAGCAGGACCTGGTCTTCTCTCACGACTACGACCTGCCCTTCGCGATGATGGTCCAGGCCCAGGCGCCCGACCTGACGCCGATCCAGGCCGAACGCCAGGCCATCCGGTCCATGCTCGAGGACATCAGCGAGCAGGAACTGGCCCTGCAGCGCGAGCGGTTCGTGCTCATCGTCTCCGAGCCGGAGCTCTGGGGGGCCAGCCTGGGCAACATCGGCCAGACCATGCAGGTGATGAGCGAACAGGTGGCCAAGCGGGCCGGCCGCGACCCGGGGGACCCGGCGGTCCGCGCCTACACCGGGGCCGTGTTCGGCGTGATGCTGCAGGTCTCGATGGACTGGGCGAACGACCCGGACATGGACTTCGCGACCACGCTGGACGAAGCCCTGCACTACCTGGAGGACCTGCGGCCCTGACCGCGGGCCGGCCGGTGACACCCCACGAGGACGTCACCGGCCGGCCGCCGGGACGGGACCGCGGTCCCGCCCGTCACCGAGCGTCGTACGCGCGGGCCACCGGCCGGCGCGTACGACCCCCGCGCCCCTCACATCCCCCGCAGGGGCGCGGGGACCCACCGAAAGACGACCGCGCGCGGCCTGTCCCCCCGGCTGCCGCGTCCGGTCCAACCTGGCGTGCTCCGACTTCCCTCGGCGGAGCACGCCAGGGGCTTGTCCGGCTCCCCGGCGCGGGGGCGCGGGACCGCGGGGTCAGCGCCCCGCGGCCAGCGCGGCGGCGACGACCCCCGCCACCTGCTGCTGGCAGGCGTCGAGGTAGAAGTGGCCGCCGGGCAGCACCCGGAGGTCGAACGCCCCGCTCGTCCGCTCCTGCCAGGTGGCGGCCTGCTCGGGCGACGTCCGGTCGTCACGGTCGCCGATCAGCGCCGTGATCGGACAGTCCAGGCGCTCGGGACCCGGCGCGTCGTAGGAGGCCACGGCCCGGTAGTCGGCCCGCAGCGCGGGCAGGATCAGGTCCTGCAGCTCGGGGCTGGTGAAGAACCGCTCGTCGGTGCCGCCCATCGCCCGCAGGTGCGCCAGGATGTCCGCGTCGGCGAGCTCCCCGGTCCGCCCCGCCGGACGGTAGGCCCGCGCGAGCCCCCCGGACACGAACAGATGCACCGGCAGGCCGGGGCCGTCCGGCCCCCGCAGGCGCCGCGCCACCTCGAACGCCACGATGGCACCCAGGCTGTGCCCGAACAGCGCGAACGGCTTGCCGTCGGCGGGCAGTTCGGCCACCACACCGTCGGCGAGCCCGGCCACCGACTCGAGACCCCGCTCCGTGTGCCGGTCCTGCCGCCCCGGGTACTGCACCGACACGACCTCGACACCGGGCGCCAGCAGCCCGGAGAGGCCGAAGTAGTAGCTCGCCGAACCGCCCGCGAACGGGAAGCAGACCAGCCGCACCGGCGCCGACGCGGCGTCGTGGTAGCGGCGCAACCACACCCCGGTCCCGGTCGTCTGCGGTGCCTGCGCCGTGCCCCTGTCCATCGCTCTCCCTCTCGTTCCCCTGGACCGCGGCGCTCCGCCGGGCCCGCCCCGAGGGCACACGGCCGCGGCCCGCGGCGGCGTCGTCGGGCCGCGCGGCCGGGGGCGGAACGGGTGCCGCTCGCCCCCGATGCTGGCCGCAGGGCATAGCGCCGGGCTAAAGCGGCGAACGGCTAGCCGGGGTTTGGTTGGCCTTTAGAGAGCCCGCTCACGATGAGCCCGGTACTCGTAGCGATCTCCGAAATCGGACCGGGAGCGCCGTTGATGTTGTGTGGCAGCCAGTTGTTCCGCGCCCGACCGCAGCTGACGTGATGGCCACGTCCCCCTCCGGCACGGGCGACCTCCCCGAGCCGATCGCGGTCGTCGGGATGGCCTGCCGCCTGCCCCGGGCATCGGATCCGGCCGCCTTCTGGGAGCTGCTGAGCGGCGGCGCGAGCGGTGTGCGCGACACCCCGCCCGCGCACCGGCGGACCGACTCCGGCCTCAGCGGCCCCGGCGGATACCTGGACCGCGTCGACGGCTTCGACGCGTCCTTCTTCGCCGTGAGCCCGCGCGAGGCCGTCGAGATGGACCCCCAGCAGCGGCTGCTGCTCGAACTGAGCTGGGAGGCCCTGGAGGACGCGGGCATCCGGCCGCCGGACCTCGCGGGCAGCCGCACCGGCGTCTTCGTCGGCGCGTTCTGGGACGACTACGCCCGCGTCCTGGACCGCAGGCCGGAGGGCGCCGTCACCCGGCACACCCTGACCGGCGTGCACCGCGGCATCCTCGCCAACCGCGTCTCCTACGCCCACCATCTGGCGGGGCCGAGCCTGACCGTCGACACCGCGCAGTCGTCCTCGCTCGTCGCCGTCCACCTGGCCTGCGAGAGCATCCGGCGCGGCGAGTGCGAGGCCGCGTTCGCGGGCGGCGTCAACCTCATCTGCTCACCGCACTCCACCGAGCTCGCTGCCGCCCGCTTCGGCGGCCTTTCGGCCACCGGCCGCTGCCACACCTTCGACGCGCACGCCGACGGGTTCGTGCGCGGCGAGGGCGGTGGCCTCGTCGTGCTCAAGCCGCTCGCGGCGGCCCGGCGCGACGGCGACACCGTGTACTGCGTGATCCGGGGGAGTGCCGTCAACAGCGACGGCGCGACCGACGGACTCACCCTGCCCAGCGGCCCGGCACAGCAGGACGTCGTCCGACTCGCCTGCGCCCGGGCCGGTGTGACGGCCGATCAGGTTCAGTACGTCGAACTGCACGGCACCGGCACCCCCGTCGGCGACCCCATCGAGGCCGCCGCGCTCGGCGCCGCCATCGGGCAGGACGCGGCGCGCACCGTTCCGCTCGCCGTCGGCTCCGCCAAGACCAACGTCGGCCACCTCGAAGCGGCGGCCGGCATCGTCGGACTGCTCAAGACGGCGCTGAGCATCCACCACCGGCAGCTCCCGCCGAGCCTCAACTTCACCGCCCCCCACCCGGACGTGCCGCTGGCCGACCTGGGCCTGGCGGTCCAGCGGGACCTGGCCGACTGGCCGCGCCCCGGGCAGCCGCTGATCGCCGGCGTCTCCTCCTTCGGCATGGGCGGCACGAACAGCCACCTGATCCTCGCCGCGCCGCCCGAGCCGTCCGAGTCGCCCGAGCCGTCTGAGCCGTCCGAGTCGTCCGAGCTGTCCCAGCCGTCCGAGCCTTCCGGGGCCGTGGCCGGGACGACCGCCGAGGGCCGCACGCCCGCCCGCCCCGCGTCCCCCACCCCGTGGCCGGTCAGCGCCCACAGCGCCCCCGCGCTGCGCGCCCAGGCGGCCCGACTGCGGGCCCACCTCACCGACCGCCCCACCGGGCGACCCGGAGACCGTCCCGGCGACCGACCCGACGCCGACGCCCGCGCGGGCCTCGACGCCGCGCGGATCGGCCACGCGCTCGCCACCACCCGCGCGCCCCTCGCCCACCGTGCGGTCCTGCTCGGCGGCGACATCCCCGAGCTGCTCGGTTCCCTGGACGCGCTGGCCGAGGGCCAGGACAGCGGCTCCGTGCTGCGCGGCGAGGCGGACGGCGACGGCGGGATGGCCTTCCTCTTCAGCGGCCAGGGCGCCCAACGCCTCGGCATGGGAAGGGAGTTGTACGCGACCTTCCCCGTCTTCGCCGACGCCCTCGACGAGTCCTTCGCCGCCCTCGACGGCCATCTGGACCGCCCGCTGCGCGACCTCGTCCTCGGCGAGGGGGACGAACACCGCGCCCTCCTCGACCGGACCGCCTACACACAGCCCGCGCTCTTCGCCTTCGAGACGAGTCTGTACCGCCTCGCCGCCTCCTTCGGCCTGCGCCCCGACTTCGTCCTCGGCCACTCGGTCGGCGAGATCGCCGCCGCGCACGTCGCCGGTGTCCTCTCGCTGGCGGACGCCGGCACCCTGGTCACCGCCCGGGGACGGCTGATGCAGGCCGTGGCGACGCCCGGGGCGATGGCCGCGTGGCAGGCGAGCGAGGAGGAGGCCGCCGAACTCCTCGCCGGGCACGAGCAGCACGTCGCCGTCGCCGCCGTCAACGGCCCCCGGTCCGTGGTGATCTCCGGCGACCTCGACACCGTCGGCGAACTCACCGCCCGGTGGCAGGAGCGCGGTCACAAGGCCCACCACCTGAAGGTCAGCCACGCCTTCCACTCCCCGCACATGGACCCCGTCCTGGGCGAACTGCGCGCCGTCGCCGCGGGCCTGACCTTCCACGAGCCGGTCGTCCCCGTCGTCTCCGACGTCACCGGACGCCTTGTGACGGCCGCCGAGTACGCGGACCCCGACTACTGGGCGCGGCACGCGCGCCGCCCCGTGCAGTTCCTCGCCGGCGTGCGGACGCTGTGCGAGCAGGGAGTGCGTACCTTCGTCGAGCTCGGCCCGGACGCCCCGCTGTCCGCCATGGCCCGCGAGTGCTTCCCCGCCTCCACGGAGCCGGGCCGCCCGAGGCCCGCCGCGCTGGCCGCCTGCCGTCGCGGGCGCGACGAGGCGACCACGTTCCTGACCGCCCTCGCGCAGGCCTACGTCCGCGGCGCCGACGTGGACTTCACCGCGGCCTACGGCGACCTCGGCCCGGGCCGCGCGAGCCTCCCCACGTACGCGTTCCAGCGCGAGCGGTACTGGCCCGAGGACACCGCACCCGTACAGACCGCACCCGTACAGACCGCCCCCGTACACCCCCTGCAGACCGCCCCCGCACACCCCGTAGAAGCGGACGCCCCCGACGAAGAGCGGGCCGCCGAGCCGACCGCGCCGGACGCGTCCCCGCAGCGCGGTGTGCGGGCCGAACTGGCCGCGCGGCTCGCCGCGCTCTCCGTCGCCGACCAGGAACGCACCCTGCTGGGCCTGGTCGCCCGGCAGGTGGCCGTCGTGCTCGGAGCCGCCTCCGGCACGGTCGGGACCGCCCGCACCTTCAAGCAGTCGGGCTTCGACTCGATGGCCGCCGCCGAACTCAGTGAACGCCTCGGCGCGGCGACCGGCCTCGCGCTGCCCGCCACCCTCACCTTCGACCACCCCACCCCCCTGGCGGTCGCCGCGCACCTGCGCGCCCGACTCGTCGCGACGCCAGGACCGGACGCCCCGACCGCCCCGGAGCCCGCCCCGGCCGCCGACGACGATCCGATCGCCGTCGTCGCCATGAGCTGCCGCTACCCGGGCGGCGCGGGCACGCCCGAGGACCTGTGGCGGCTGATCGCCGACGGCACCGACGCCATCGGCGCCTTCCCCACCGACCGCGGCTGGGACCTGGAGCGGCTCTTCCACCCGGACACCGCCCGGTCCGGCACCAGCTCCACGCGACGGGGCGGCTTCCTCCACGACGCGGCCGACTTCGACGCCGAGTTCTTCGACATCAGCCCGCGCGAGGCGCTCGCCGTCGACCCGCAGCAGCGCCTCCTCCTCGAATGCGCCTGGGAGGCCTTCGAGCGCGCGGGCCTGGACCCGCGGACCCTCAAGGGCAGCCCCACCGGCGTGTTCGTCGGCATGACCGGACAGGACTACGGTCCCCGGCTCCACGAGCCGTCCCAGTCCACCGACGGCTATCTGCTGACCGGCAGCACCCCCAGCGTGGCCTCGGGCCGCGTCGCGTTCAGCCTCGGCCTGGAAGGGCCCGCCCTGACGGTCGACACGGCCTGCTCCTCGTCGCTGGTCACGCTGCACCTCGCCGCCCAGGCGCTGCGCCGCGGCGAATGCGACCTGGCGCTGGCCGGGGGCGCCACCGTGCTGGCCACCCCGGGCATGTTCACCGAGTTCTCGCGTCAGCGCGGCCTCGCCCCCGACGGCCGCTGCAAGCCGTTCGCGCAGGCCGCCGACGGCACCGGGTGGGCCGAGGGCGTCGGCCTCGTCCTCCTGGAACGGCTCTCCGAGGCGCGGCGCAGGGGCCACGACGTCCTGGCACTGATCCGCGGCTCCGCGGTCAACCAGGACGGCGCGAGCAACGGCCTGACCGCCCCCAACGGACCCTCCCAGCAGCGCGTCATCCGCGCCGCGCTCGCCGACGCCGGGCTGACCGCGGACGAGGTCGACGCGGTCGAGGCGCACGGCACCGGCACCACGCTGGGCGACCCCATCGAGGCGCAGGCCCTGCTCGCCACGTACGGCCAAGGCCGTTCCCCCGAGCGGCCGTTGTGGCTCGGTTCGGTCAAGTCGAACATCGGGCACACCCAGGCCGCCGCCGGAGTGGCGGGCGTGATCAAGATGGTGCTCGCGCTGCGCCACGGCCTGCTGCCCGCCACCCTGCACGTCGACGAACCGAGCGGCCACGTGGACTGGTCGACGGGCGCCGTGCGGCTGCTCACCGAGCCGGTCGCCTGGACGCCGGGCGCGCGCCCGCGCCGCGCCGCCGTCTCGTCCTTCGGCATCTCCGGCACGAACGCGCACCTGGTCATCGAGGAGGCGCGGCAGGACGCCGAGACGGCACCGACACCGGACGCGCCCGCCGAGGACCCGCCGCACGGCGCCGCGGTGCCGTGGGTGGTCTCCGGACGCACCGCCGACGCGCTGCGCGCACAGGCCCGTCGCCTCGCCGGGTGCGTGTCCGACGGTCCGGCCGCCGACGCCTCCGCGGCCGCCCTGGGCCGCGCGCTCGTCACCACCAGGTCGCCGTTCGAGCACCGCGCCGTCGTCGTGGGCCGGGACCGGACGAGCCTGACCGCCGGACTCGCGGCGCTGGCCGCCGGCGAGGCGTCCCCGGACGTGGTGTCGGGCATCGCCGGGGACGTGGGCCCCGGACCCGTCCTCGTCTTCCCCGGCCAAGGGTCGCAGTGGGTGGGCATGGGCTCCCAACTCCTCGGCGAATCACCCGTGTTCGCCCGACGCATCGCGGAGTGCGAGCAGGCGCTCTCCGCGTACGTGGACTGGTCGCTGACCGGCGTGCTGCGCGGGGACGGCGGCGAACTGTCCCGGGTCGAGGTCGTCCAGCCGGTGCTGTGGGCCGTCATGGTCTCGCTCGCCGCCGTCTGGGCGGACCACGGCGTCACCCCCGCCGCGGTCGTCGGCCATTCGCAGGGCGAGATCGCCGCAGCCGTCGTGGCCGGGGCGCTCACCCTGGAGGACGGCGCCAAGATCGTGGCCCTGCGCAGCCAGGCGCTGCGCAAGCTCTCGGGCGGCGGCGCCATGGCCTCCCTCGGCGTCGGACAGGAACAGGCCGCCGCGCTCGTCGCCGGGCACCCCGGAGTGGGCATCGCCGCCGTCAACGGCCCCTCGTCCACCGTCGTCTCGGGCCCGCCCGAGCAGGTCGCCGCCGTCGTCGCCGACGCGGAGGCGCGCGAGCTGCGCGGCCGCGTCATCGACGTCGACTACGCCTCGCACAGCCCGCAGGTCGACGTCATCACCGACGAACTCACCGGCACTCTCGCGGGGATCCGTCCGGTCGCCGCCCCGGTGGCGTTCTACTCGGCCGTGACCGGCACCCGCATCGACACCTCGGGCCTCGACACCGCGTACTGGGTGACCAACCTGCGCCGCCCGGTCCGGTTCGCCGACGCCGTCGGCGCGCTCCTCGCCGACGGCCACCGCGTCTTCATCGAGGCCAGCAGCCACCCGGTCCTCACCCTCGGACTCCAGGAGACCTTCGAGGAAGCCGGATCCGACGCCGTCACCGTCCCCACGCTGCGCCGGGAGGACGGCGGCCTCACCCGCCTGGCCCTCTCCCTCGCCCAGGCCTTCGGCGCCGGGTGCGCGGTCCGCTGGGAGAACTGGTTCCGCGCCGCCGCCCCGGCACCCGGCGCTTCCCGACCGCCCGTCCCGGCGCTGCCCACGTACGCCTTCCAGCGGCGCCGCTACTGGCTGGAGGCCGCCACCGGCACGCAGGACGCGGCCGGCCTCGGGCTCGCCGCGGCCGGGCACCCGCTCCTCGGCGCCACCACCGCACTCGCCGACGGCGACGTGCACCTGCTCACCGGCCGCGTCAGCCGCCACAGCCACCCCTGGCTCGCCCAGCACACGCTCTTCGGCACCCCCGTCGTGCCCGCCTCCGTCCTCGCCGAGTGGGCGCTGCGCGCCGCCGACGAGGCCGGGTGCGCGGGCGTCGACGAGCTCACCCTGCGGGCCCCGCTGGTGCTGCCCGACTCGGCGGGGCTGCAGGTCCAGATCGTGGCGGGCCCGGCCGACGCGGCGGACGGCCACCGGGAGGTCCACGTCTACGCCCGCCCGGACGACGAGGCCGCTCCGGGCGAGCCGGGCGCGCCCTGGACCTGCCACGCCGCCGGCCGGCTGGTCGCCGAGGCCCCGCGGACCGCGGCCGACGCACCGGACGCCGACGCACCGGACAGGGCGTGGCCGCCGTCCGGCGCCGAGCCCGTCGACCTGGACGGCTTCTACGACCGGGCCGCCGGGACGGGGGTCGGCTACGGGCCCGTGTTCACCGGGCTGCGCGCCGTGTGGCGGCGGGGTGCCGAGCTGTACGCCGACGTCGTCCTGCCCCAAGAGGCCCCGGACGCGGCCGGGTTCGGCATCCACCCGGCCCTCCTGGACGCCGCACTGCACCCCGCCCTGCTCGGCGGGCGCCCGGCAGGCGACGGCCAGGTGTGGCTGCCCTTCGCCCTGACCGGGGTGTCCTTGTGGGCCACGGGAGCCACGTCCGTACGCGTCCGACTGTCCCCGGTGGGCGACGGATCCGGCGACACGGCGGGAGACTCCCACGCACAGAACGCCAACGGACAGAACGCCAACGGACAGAAAGCCCACGGGCAGCCTGGCCCGGACGGCCCGCAGGCCGGGCAGACCTGGCGCATCCGCGTGAGCGACCCCACCGGTGCCGATGTCCTGACGTGCGAGGGCCTGGTCCTCGTCGCGGCGGACTCCCGGCACCTGCGTGCCGTGAGCAGGCGCACCTCCGACCTGTACGCGCTGCGGTGGACTCCGCTGCCCGCCGCGGACGGCGCCCCCGACACCTCGGGCTGGCTCACCCTGGGGGAGGACGGGCTCCCGGACCTGGATGCCCTCGGCGCGGCCCTCGACGCCGGGACCCCGGTCCCGCCTGTCGTCCTCGCCGCCGCGCCGACATCCGCCACCGGCGACGAGACGGCCGACGCGCGGGCCGCGACGGAGCGCACCGCCGCCCTCGTCGCACGCTGGCTGGCCGACGAGCGGCTCGCCGACAGCCGCCTCGTGCTGCTCACCCGAGGTGCGGTCGCCGCGGTGGACGGGTCCGCGCCCGTCCCCACGGCCGCGGCGGTCCGCGGACTGATCCACCGGGCACAGATCGACCACCCGGGCCGCTTCCTCCTCGTCGACCGGGCCCCCGCCGACCGGGCCGGGCGACCGGACCCGGACCCGGACCCGGACACGCACCCGAACCCGGCCGCGGGGACCGGGCCCGCCACGGGCGCGGACTCCGCGACCGGCGACAGCCCCGCCGACGCGGCCGTGGCGCAGGCCGTCGCCACCGCGCTCGCCGCCGAGGAGCCCCAACTCGCCCTGCGCGACGACCGGACCCTGGCCCCCCGCCTGGTCGCGCCTGTGAGCGCCGCCGCCCCCGAGGAGACGTGCGCGCTCGACCCGGACGGCACCGTGCTGCTGGCCGCGTCGGCCGGCGCCTCGGTCGCCGACCTCGCCGCCCACCTCGTACGCGGCGGCCAGTGCGGGCATCTGCTGCTCCTCTCCGACGGAGGCGGCGACCCGGCATCGACCGTGGCCGAACTGGAAGGGCTCGGGGCCGACGTACGCGTCGTCGTCGGCGACCTGGCCGACACCGCCCTCGTCGGCGAGGCGGTCGCCGCCGTCGACGCCGCGCACCCCCTCACAGGAGTCGTCCACGTGGTGGCGGCAGGAGCCCCCGGAGTCCCGGCCGACGTCCCGTCCGCCGAGGAGTGGCGGGCGCGGGCAGGCGTCACGGCCGCCCTGCACGCCGCGACCTTCCACCTCCCCCTGGCCCTGTTCGCCGTGCTGTCCCCGGCGGGCGAGGTCCTCGGCATCCCGTCGCGCACCGCTGCCGCCGACGCCTTCCGCGAGGCCCTGGCCCTGCGGCGGCACGCCACCGGCACCACGGGACTCGCCCTGGCCCACGGCCCCGCCACCGCGCCCGGGCCGGGTGTCCGGGCGACCCCGCCCGCACACCTGCCCGCCCTCCTCGAAGCCGCCCGCGAACACGGCGGCTCGGCACTCCTCGGGGCCCGCCTCGCGCCGCACGCCCTGGCCGCCGAGGACCCGGCCACACTGCCCCCGGCGCTGCGCGCCCTCGCGGCGACCCGGGCCCCGGCCCGGCGTACCGCCGCCGACCGCACGCCGCCCACGGACTGGCCGGCCCGCCTGGCCGGCCTGTCCGCCGCCGAACAACTGCGCCTCCTCGTCGACGCCGTACGCGGCCACGCCGCCGCCGTCCTCGGCCGTACCGACCCCGGGGCGCTGCGCGGCGACGCCACGTTCAAGCAACTGGGCCTGGACTCGCTGACAGCCGTCGAGCTGCGCAACCGGCTCGTGCAGGACACGGGCCTGCGCCTGCCCACGGCCCTCGTCTTCCGCCACCCCACCCCCGCCGCCATCGCCACACACCTGCACGAGCGGCTGACCGGCGCCGACGCCACGCCCGCCGACCGGACCAAGGGAACACCCGCAGGAGCCGCCCTCCAGGCACCCGCGGGGCCGCCCGCCGTCGGCACCGTGCTGGGCGACCTGACCCGCATGGAGAACACCCTCACCGCGCTCGCCGCGCGGCTCTCCGACGGCGAGTCGGGCGAGATCACCCACCGGATCGAGACGCTCCTCGCCCGGTGGAGGACGACGACCGCCACGGCCGACGGCGACGACGGCGCCGGCGACCTGCTGAAGGCCGCGTCCGCCGACCAGATCTTCGACTTCATCGACAACGAGCTTGGTGTCGGGCCCGACACCTCGCGCGCGACCCCCACTCCGAAGGCCGGGTGACCTGACATGGCGAGTGAAGAGCAACTGGTCGAGTATCTGCGCAGGGTGACCACCGAGCTCCACGACACGCGCCGACGGCTGGCGCAGGAGGAGGAGCGCCGCCAGGAGCCCGTGGCCCTCGTCGGCATGGCCTGCCGCTTCCCCGGCGGCGTGGCCTCCCCGGAGGACCTCTGGGACCTGGTCGCCGCGGGCAAGGACGCCATCGAGGACTTCCCCGCCGACCGGGGCTGGGACCTGGCGGGGCTCTACCACCCGGACCCCGCCCATTACGGCACCAGCTATGTGCGCCATGGCGGATTCGTGGACGACGCGGGCTCCTTCGACGCCGACTTCTTCGGCATCAGCCCGCGCGAGGCGCTCGCGATGGACCCGCAGCAGCGGCTCATGCTGGAGACGTCCTGGGAGCTCTTCGAGCGCTCCGGCATCGACCCCGTCTCCCTCAAGGGCAGCCGCACCGGCGTCTACGCCGGGGTGTCCAGCGAGGACTACATGTCCCAACTGCCCCGCATCCCCGAGGGGTTCGAGGGCCACGCCACCACCGGCAGCCTCACCAGTGTCATCTCCGGCCGGGTCGCCTACCACTACGGCCTGGAAGGGCCCGCCGTCACCGTCGACACGGCCTGCTCCGCCTCCCTTGTCGCCATCCACCTGGCGGCCCAGTCGCTGCGCCAGCGCGAGTGCGACCTGGCCCTCGCGGGCGGCGTGCTGGTCCTCTCGAGCCCGCTGATGTTCACCGAGTTCTGCCGCCAGCGGGGCCTGGCCCCCGACGGCCGCTGCAAGCCGTTCGCCGCGGCGGCCGACGGCACCGGCTTCTCCGAGGGCATCGGCCTGCTCCTGCTGGAACGGCTCTCCGACGCCCGCCGCAACGGCCACCACGTCCTCGCCGTCATCCGCGGCTCGGCGGTGAACCAGGACGGCGCGAGCAACGGCCTGACCGCCCCCAACGACGCGGCGCAGGAACAGGTCATCCGGGCCGCCCTCGACAACGCCCGGCTCACCCCCGCCGAGGTCGACACGGTCGAGGCCCACGGCACCGGCACCAGGCTGGGCGACCCCATCGAGGCAGGCGCCCTGCTCGCCACCTACGGCCAGCACCGCGAGCGCCCCCTGCTGCTCGGCTCCCTCAAGTCCAACATCGGCCACACCCACGCCACGGCGGGTGTCGCCGGGGTCATCAAGACCGTCATGGCCATCCGCAACGGCGTGGTGCCCGCGACCCTCCACGTCGAGGAACTGAGCCCGCACGTCGACTGGGACGCGGGCGCCGTCGAGGTCGTCACGGAGTCCACCGAATGGCCCGAGACCGGCCGCCCGCGCCGGGCGGGCGTGTCCGCCTTCGGCATCTCGGGCACGAACGCCCACCTGATCCTGGAGCAGGCACCCGAGGAGGCCGCCGAGGCGGCCCCCGCCGACGACCGGCACGAGAAGCAGGAGCACGCACCGGGCGCGGTCGTGCCGTGGCTGATATCCGCCCGCACCGAGGAAGCGCTCCGCGAACAGGCGCGCCGTCTGGCCGACTTCGTCGCGGGCGACCCCGAGGCGCTGCCCACGGAGGTCGGCTGGTCCCTGGCCACGACACGGTCGGTCTTCGAGCGCAGGGCCGTCGTCGTCGGCCCCGACCGCGACGCACTGACGGACGGCCTGGAAGCCTTGGCCTCGGGCGCGACGGCACCCGGTGTCGTGTCCGGGGTGGCCGGGGATGTGGGCGCGGGGCCGGTGCTGGTCTTTCCCGGGCAGGGGTCTCAGTGGGTGGGCATGGGTGCTCAGCTTCTGGATGAGTCTGCGGTGTTCGCGGCGCGGATTGAGGAGTGTGAGCGCGCGCTTTCGGCGTATGTGGACTGGTCGTTGTGTGAGGTGTTGCGGGGGGATGGTGCTGAGCTGGCCCGGGTTGAGGTTGTTCAGCCGGTGCTGTGGGCGGTGATGGTGTCGCTGGCTGCGGTGTGGGCGGATTGTGGGATCACTCCGGCTGCGGTGGTGGGGCATTCGCAGGGCGAGATGGCTGCCGCCTGTGTGGCCGGTGCGCTGTCCCTGGAGGACGCCGCCCGGATCGTGGCTGTACGCAGTGACGCGTTGCGCCGGTTGATGGGGCGCGGTGACATGGCGTCCGTGGGGGCGGGTGCGGAGGTGGCCGCCGAGTTGATCGGGGACCGGCCGGGCGTGTGCGTCGCGGCCGTCAATGGGCCGTCTTCTACGGTGGTGTCGGGGCCGCCGGAGCATGTGGCTGCGGTGGTGGCGCAGGCTCAGGAGCGTGGTCTTCGTGCCCGGGTGATCGACGTCGGCTACGCCTCTCACGGGCCTCAGATCGACGAGTTGCACGACCTGCTGACCGAGCGCCTGGCCGACATTCGGCCGGTTGCCACTGACGTGGCGTTCTACTCGACCGTCACGGCCGAGCGCCTGAGGGACACCACGGCGCTGGACACGGAGTACTGGGTCACCAATCTGCGTCAGCCGGTCCGTTTCGCCGACACCATCGACGCTCTTCTCGCCGACGGCTACCGGCTGTTCATCGAGGCCAGTCCCCACCCCGTCCTCAACCTCGGTATGGAGGAGACGATCGAGCGGGCGGACGTCTCCGCCTCGGTGATCCCCACCCTGCGCCGCGACCACGGCGATGCCGCCCAGCTCGCCCGTTCCGCCGCGCAGGCGTTCGTCGCGGGTGCCGACGTCGACTGGCGGCGCTGGTTCCCGGCCGAGCCGACCCCTCGTACCGTCGATCTGCCCACGTACGCCTTCCAGCGTCGGCGCTACTGGCTCGCCGACAGCGTGACGCGCGACCTGGGCCGGGACCGGTCCGCGGGGTCGGGGCACGCGCAGTTGACCACCGCGGTCGCCCTCGCCGACGGGGGAGTGGTGCTGGGCGGCGAGGTGTCCGCCGGGGGCAGCGGGCGGCTCGGCGGGCACGTGGTGGCCGGGACCGTGCTGGTGCCGGGCGCCGCGCTGGTGGAGTGGGTGCTGCGGGCCGCCGACGAGGCGGGCTGCGGCACCGTCGAAGAGCTGACGCTGCAGGCGCCGCTGGTGCTGCCCGAGTCCGGTGGGGTCGAGGTCCAGGTGGCCGTGGGCGCGGCGGACGAGCAGGGGCGGCGTGACGTACGCGTGTACTCGCGGGCCGGTCAGGACCCGGCGGCGGAGTGGGTGTGTCATGCCGTCGGCGAGCTGGGACGCGAGGCCGTGGTGCGGCCCGTGCCGCAGCGCGGGCCGTGGCCTCCGGCGGGCGCCGAACCCGTGGAGCTGAACGGCTTCTACGACGGAGTCGCCGCCGCCGGGTATGCGTACGGGCCCGCCTTCCGGGGGCTGCGCGCGCTGTGGCGGCACGGTGAGGACCTGCTGGCGGAGGTGGAGCTGCCCGAAGAGGCCGGTACCCACGACGGGTTCGGCATCCACCCGGCGCTCCTGGACGCGGCCCTGCACCCGCTGCTCGCCCGGCGGGACGGTGCCGCGGACGGGCAGGTGCTGCTGCCGTTCACCTGGAGCGGTGTGTCGCTGTGGGCCACCGGGGCCACCACCGTGCGGGTACGGATCTCCGGGCTGCGCGGCGGCGCCGAGGAGACCGTCTCCCTGACGGTGACCGATCCCGTCGGCGGGCCCGTGGCGGACGTGGTGGAGCTGCGTCTGCGGTCCACGAGTGCCCAGCAGGTGCGGGCGGCGGCGGGTCCCGGGACGGACGGGCTGTACGAGCTGCGGTGGACGCCGCTCGCGAGTTCCCGTACCGGCGACGGAGCCGGCGCCGACGATGTCGTCCTCGCGGCGCTGGACAGCACGTCGCTGGACAATGCGGCGCTGGACAACGTGTCGCGCCCGGGCCGGAACCTCGGTCTCGACCTCGGAGATCGCCGGGTCTTCGCCGGTCTCGGCGAGCTCGTCGCTTCGGCGGCCGGGCGGCCCTCCGCCGTGCTGGTGCCCGTGAGCAGCGCGGGAGAGGACGCGCTCGCTCTCACCGGGCGCGTGCTGGGCGTGATGCAGGAGTTCTTGGCCGCGTCCGAACTGGACCAGTCGCGGCTGGTCTTCGTGACCCGGGGCGCGGTGGACGCGGCCGACCCCGCCGATGGGGCGGGCGTGCCGCGTGCGGCGGACCCGGCGGGCGCCGCTGTGTGGGGTCTGGTCCGCAGTGCGCAGTCCGAGAACCCGGACCGGTTCGTGCTCGTCGACGTCGACGTCGATACCGACGCGTCGCCCGGCCCCGTTCCCGGAGCCGCCGAGCTGTCCGCCGCCGTCCGGTCGGCCGTCGACGCCGGGGAACCCCAAGTGGCCCTGCGCGGCGGCCGGGTGCTCGTCCCCCGCTGGGCGCGGGCCGACACGTCCGCCGGGCTGTCCGGGCCGCCCGGGGCGCGGGCCTGGCGGCTCGTGGGCGGGACGTCCGGCACGCCGGACGGCGTCGAGGCGCGGGCCTGCGACGAGGTGCTGCTCCCGCTGGAACCGGGGCAGGTCCGCGTCGCCGTGCACGCGGCGGGCGTCAACTTCCGTGACGTACTGATCGCGCTCGGCATGTACCCGGACCCGGGCGCGCTGCCCGGCACCGAGGCGGCCGGCGTGGTGACGGAGGTCGGTCCGGGAGTGACCCGCCTCGCCGTGGGCGACCGCGTGATGGGCATGCTGGACGGCGCCTTCGGCCCGTGGGCCGTGGCCGACGCGCGCATGCTGGCGCCCGCCCCGGCCGACTGGGACACCCGGCAGGCCGCCGCCGCCCCGGCGGCGTTCCTGACGGCTTGGTACGGGTTGGTGGAGCTGGCCGGGCTGAAGGCGGGCGAGCGGGTGCTGATCCACGCGGCCACCGGTGGCGTGGGGATGGCGGCGGTGCAGATCGCCCGGCACCTGGGTGCCGAGGTGTTCGCCACCGCGAGTCCGGCCAAACACGCCGTGCTGGAGGAGATGGGCATCGACGCGGCCCACCGCGCGTCCTCCCGCGACACCGCCTTCGAGGACGCGGTCCTGCGGACCACGGACGGTCACGGCGTGGACGTCGTGCTCAACAGCCTCACCGGTGAACTCCTCGACGCCTCGCTGCGGTTGCTGGGGGAGGGCGGCCGGTTCGTGGAGATGGGCAAGAGCGATCCCCGCGACCCCGAGCTGATCGCGCTGACCCACCCCGGAGTGTCGTACGACGCCTTCGACCTGGTCGCCGACGCCGGGCCCGAACGGCTCGGGCAGCTGCTCGACCGGCTCGGCGGGCTCTTCGCCGACGGCACGCTGGTGCCGCTGCCCGTCGCGGCCCGGCCGCTCGGGCGGGCACGGGAGGCGTTCCGGTTCATGAGCCGGGCGCAGCACACCGGCAAACTGGTCCTCGACGTGCCCGCGCCGCTCGACCCCGAGGGCACGGTCCTGATCACCGGCGGCACGGGCACCATCGGTGCCGCCGTGGCCGAACATCTGGCCCGCACCGGGGAGAGCCGGCGGCTGCTCGTCGTCAGCCGCAGCGGCTCCGCTGCCGACGGCGCCGACGAACTCGCCGCACGGGTCGCCGAGTCGGGAGCGGAGGTCACCTTCGTGGCCGCCGACGTGAGCGAACCCGGCGCGGTCGCCGAGGTGATCGCCGGGATCGATCCGGCACACCCGCTGACCGGTGTCGTGCACGCCGCCGGAGTGCTCGACAACGCCCTGATCGGCGCGCAGGGCCCCGAGCGACTCGCCCAGGTGTGGGCGGCGAAGGCCGCCGCCGCGGACCACCTGCACGAGGCGACCCGGGACATGCGGCTCGGCCTGTTCGTGCTGTTCTCCTCCTTCGCCTCCACCCTGGGCACCCCGGGGCAGGCCAACTATGCGGCGGCGAACGCCTATTGCGACGCGGTGGCGGCCCGCCGCCGCACGGAAGGACTCGCGGGGCTGTCCGTGGCGTGGGGGCTGTGGGAGGCGACGAGCGGGCTGACCGGCACGCTGTCCGCCGCCGACCGGGCCCGCATCGACCGGTACGGCATCAAGCCGACCGGCGCGGCCCGCGGCTGCGCCCTGCTGACCGCCGCGCGCGCCCACGGGCGCCCCGACCTGCTCGCCATGGACCTCGACGCCCGGGTCCCCGCCGCGTCCGACGCCGCTGTACCCGCCGTGCTGCGGGCCCTGGCGTCGGCCGGCACGCCCGGCGCCGCCCGGCCCACCGCTGCCGCGGCCGGCGGGGCGACGGACTGGCCGTCCCGGCTCGCGGGCCTCGGTGAGCAGGACAGGATCGACGTCCTGACCGGCCTGGTCCGCACCCACGCGGCCGGGGTCCTCGGGCACGCCGACCCGGACGCGGTGCAGGTCGACACGCCGTTCAAGGAGCTCGGGTTCGACTCCCTGACCGCCGTCGAACTGCGCAACCGGCTCGCCGCCGCGACGGGCCTGAAGCTGCCCGCGGCCCTGGTCTTCGACTACCCGCAGGCCCACGTGCTCGCCGCCCACCTGGCCGAACGGCTCGCCCCCGACGGGGCACGACCCGCCGGCGACATGACCGCGCAGGTCCTGCAGGAGGTGGCCCGGGTCGAGCACGCCCTGTCCGCCGGCGTCGCACAGGGCCTCGACGAGGCGGCCGTCGCGGCCCGCCTGGAGGCGCTGCTCGCCCGCTTCACCGGCACGACGGCGACGACGGCGGCGGTCGACGGGGACGACGCGGCGGACCACCTGGAGGCGGCCACCGCCGAACAGGTACTGGACTTCATCGACAACGAACTCGGGGTGTGAGCCGCATGACGGCCGCACGCCCTGCGATCACGGGCGGGGAGCTAAAGCGCACATGGTGAGCGAAGAGAAACTGGTCGACTACCTCAAGCGTGTCTCCGCGGACCTGCACGCCACCCGGCAGCGGCTGCGCGAGGCGGAGGGACGCGGCCAGGAACCGGTGGCCGTGGTCGAGATGGCCTGCCGCTACCCCGGCGGGGTCCGCACCCCCGAAGAGCTGTGGGACCTGGTCGACGCGGGCGGCAACGCCCTGGGCGCCTTCCCCGACAACCGGGGCTGGGACCTGGAACGGCTCTTCCACCCGGACCCCGACCACCCGGGCACGAGCTACGCCCGCGAGGGCGGATTCCTCCACGACGTCGACGAGTTCGACCCCGAGTTCTTCGGCATCAGCCCGCGCGAGGCCGCCGCCCTCGACCCGCAGCAGCGGCTCCTCCTGGAGTGCGCCTGGGAGGCCCTGGAGCGCGCGGGCATCGACCCGCACTCCCTGCAGGGCAGCCGTACCGGCGTGTACGCGGGCGCTGCCCTGCCCGGCTTCGGCACCCCGCACATCGACCCCGCCGCCGAGGGCCACCTGGTCACCGGCAGCGCCCCGAGCGTCCTCTCGGGCCGGCTCGCCTACACCTTCGGCCTGGAAGGCCCGGCGGTGACGATCGACACGGCCTGCTCGTCGTCGCTCGTCGCCGTGCACCTGGCCGCCCACGCGCTGCGGCAGCGCGAGTGCGATCTGGCGCTCGCGGGCGGCGTCACCGTCATGACCAACCCGTACGTGTTCACGGAGTTCTCGCGCCAGCGCGGACTGGCCGCCGACGGCCGGTGCAAGCCGTTCGCCGCGGCCGCCGACGGCACGGCCTTCTCCGAGGGCGCCGGACTCCTCGTACTGGAGCGCCTCTCCGACGCCCGCAGGGCCGGCCACCGCGTGCTCGCCGTGATCCGCGGCTCCGCGGTCAACCAGGACGGCGCGAGCAACGGCCTGACCGCCCCCAACGGCCCGGCCCAGCAGCGCGTCATCCGTGCCGCCCTGGCCGGTGCCCGGCTGTCCGCCGCCGAGGTCGACGCGGTCGAGGCGCACGGCACCGGCACCCGCCTCGGCGACCCCATCGAAGCCGACGCGCTGCTGGCGACGTACGGCCGGGAGCGGCACGAGGACCGGCCGTTGTGGCTCGGCTCGGTCAAGTCCAACATCGGCCACACCCAGGGCGCGGCCGGTGCCGCAGGGCTGATCAAAATGGTGCAGGCGCTGCGCCACCAGACGCTCCCCGCCACGCTGTACGCCGACGAGCCCACTCCGCACGCCGACTGGGAGTCGGGCGGGGTGCGCCTGCTCACCGAATCCGTGCCGTGGCCGCGGGGCGAGCGCACCCGCCGTGCGGGCATCTCCTCCTTCGGCATCTCCGGCACCAACGCCCACCTCATCCTCGAAGAGGCGCCCCGAACCGACACCGACGACATCGACGACGGCGACGACGGCGACGGGGGAGACCCGCGCCGCGAGGCACCCCTGCGGACCGCGACCCCGACCGCCGCGACCACTGCCACCGCCGCAACTACCGCCAGCGCCGCGACCACTGCCACCGCCGCTCCCCGCGCCACCGCCACCGCCGCGGCCGACGGACAGCGGCAGGCGCTGCCCTGGCTGCTGTCCGCCCGCACCCCCGCCGCGCTGCGCGCCCAGGCCGACGCGCTGGCCGGGCACCTCGCCGCCCACCCCGACGGCTCCACCGCCGACGTAGCCGCCACCCTGCTGGGCCGCAGCCTCTTCGAACACCGCGCGGTGGTACTCGGCGCCGACCACGACGAGCGCGCCGCCGCACTGACCGCGCTCGCCACCGGCCGCAGCCACCCCGCCCTGACCGGCGCCGCGGGCCCCGCCAGGCCCGGCGGCACCGCCTTCCTGTTCACCGGCCAGGGCAGTCAACGCCCCGGCATGGGCGCCCGGTTGTACGCGGACTTCGGCGTCTTCGCCGAGGCCGTCGACGAGATCTGCGGCCACCTCGACGGGCAACTCGAACAGCCCCTGCGGCCCGTCCTGTTCGCCCCCGCCGACAGCGCCGGTGCGGCCGCCCTGCACGCCACCGGCACGACCCAGGCCGCCCTGTTCGCCCTCGAAGCGGGCCTGTACCGCCTGGTCACCTCCCTCGGCATCACCCCCAGCCACCTCACCGGCCACTCGGTCGGCGAGATCGCCGCCGCCCACGCGGCCGGGGTGCTCTCCCTCGCGGACGCCTGCACGCTGGTCGCCGCCCGCGGACGCCTCATGCAGGCGCTGCCCGCCGGGGGTGCCATGCTCGCCGTCCAGGCCCCCGAGGACACCGTCCTCGACCTGATCGCCGGACAGGAGGAGCGCCTGTCGCTCGCCGCCGTCAACGGCCCCGCCGCCGTCGTCGTGTCCGGCGACGCCGACGCCGTCGCCGAGGTCGAGAAGACGCTGCGCGGGCGCGGGCACAAGACCAAGCGCCTCAACGTCAGCCACGCCTTCCACTCGCCGCTCATCGAGCCGATGCTCGACGACTTCCGGTCCGTCGCCCGCACGCTGACCTTCCACGCGCCGACGCTGCCCCTCGTCTCCAACCTCACCGGCCGCCTCGCCGACGCCGACCTCGTCACCGACCCCGAATACTGGGTGCGGCACGTCCGCCGACCCGTGCGCTTCTACGACGGACTGCGCGCCCTCGACGGCCAGAACGTGGTGCGCTACCTGGAACTGGGACCCGACCCCGTCCTGGCCACCATGGTCCAGGACTGCCTGCCCGCGCCCGCCGACGACGACCGGTCCGCGCCGCTCGTCGCCGCCACCCTGCGCGCCGCACACGACGAGACCCGCACCCTGGTCTCTGCCGTCGCCGCGCTCCACACCGACGGCCAGTCCGCCGACCTCGCGGCCCTCCTGCCCACGGGCACCGGCCGACTGCCGCTGCCCACCTACCGGTTCCAGCGCCGCCGCTACTGGCGGGCCGCCCCCGACGCCGCCGCCCCCGCCCGCGCCGCCGACCTCCAGGAGACCGGCCACCCGATCCTGCCCGCCGTCATCCACCGGGCCGACGGCGGCCTCCTGCTCGCCGGACGCCTCTCCCTGCGTACGCACCCCTGGCTCGCCGACCACGCCATCGCGGGCGGCGTCCCGTTCCCCGCCACCGCCTTCGTCGACCTCGCCCTGCTCGCCGGGCGGCACGCCGACTGCGACACCGTCGACGACCTCACCCTGGAGACCCCGCTCCTGCTCGACGACACCGGGACCGGCGCGGGCGCCGGCGCCGTCCACGTACAACTCGCCCTCACCGCACCCGACGCGACCGGCCGCCGCACCCTGACCGTCCACACCCGCCCCGCGGACGACACCGACACCACCGACGACCCGGCCGGCGACGGCTGGCGGCGGCACGCCACCGGCATCCTCACCGCGGGGCCCGCCCCCGCACCCGCCGCCCCCGACCCCGCCGCCTGGCCGCCCGCCGACGCCACCCCCCTCGACGTCGACGCGCTGTACGACCGCCTCGACACGCAGGGATACCGCTACGGCCCCGCCTTCCGCGCCGTCCACACCGCCTGGCGGCACGGCGACGACCTGTACGCCGACATCCGCCTCGCCGACGAACAGCGCGCCGACGCAAGCGCGTTCGCCCTCCACCCCGCCCTGCTCGACGCCGCCCTGCACGCCGTCGACGAGCTCTACCAGGACACGCAGGACACCACGGAACCGCCCGTACGGCTGCCGTTCTCCTTCAACGACGTACGCCACCACGCCACCGGCGCGACCCACCTGCGGGCCCACCTCGCCCCCCGCGGCGACGACCAGCTCCGACTCACCCTCACCGACACCGAAGGCGCACCCGTCGCCACCGTCGGCACCCTGCAACTGCGCCTCGTCCCCGCCGACCGCTGGCACGCCGCCCGCCCGGCGTCCACACTCCCACTGCACCACCTGCACTGGCAGCCGCTCCCGCTGCCCGGCACCACCACGGACACCGCCACCTGGGCCGCGCTCGGACCCGACGACGCGGGCCTCGGCCCCGCCGCCCACCACCCGGACCTCGCCGCCCTCACCGCCGCCGTCGCGGACGGCCGCCCCGTGCCGGACGTCGTCCTCGCGACCCTGCCCGCCGAGGACACGCGGGCCGACATCCCCGCGCGCCTGCGCGCCCGGACCCGGCACGCCCTGGACCTCGTCCGCGCCTGGTGCGCCACCGACGCCCTCCCCGGCGCCCGGCTCGTCCTCCTCACCGACGGCGCCGTCACCGCCCGCGCCGACGACCCGCCCGCCGCACTCACCACCGCACCCGTCTGGGGCCTGGTCAGGGCCGCCCAGGCCGAACAGCCCGACCGCATCCTGCTCGTGGACACCGACCAGGACACCGCCTCCCGCCACGCCCTGCCGGCCGCCCTCACCGCCGCGACCGCGGGCGGCGAGACCCAGCTCGCCCTGCGCGCGGGCACCGCACTGGTCCCGCGCCTCACCGTCACCCCGCCCCACGACGACACGGCACCGCGCCTCACCGCCGACGGCACGGTCCTCATCACCGGCGGCACCGGCGGCCTCGGCCAGGCCGTCGCCCGCCACCTCGTCACCGCCCACGGCGCCCGCCACCTGCTCCTCGCCGGCCGCCGCGGCGAGACCGCCGACGGACTCGCCGCCCTGCGCGCCGACCTCGCGCCCCACGACGCCGACATCCGCGTCGCCGCCTGCGACATCACCGACAAGGACGCGCTCACCGCCCTCGTGACCGGCATCCCCGCCGCACACCCGCTGACCGCCGTCGTCCACACGGCGGGCGTCATCGATGACAGCCTCATCACCGCGATGACCCCCGAACGCCTCGACGCCGTCCTCGCACCGAAGGCCGACGCCGCCTGGCACCTGCACGAACTCACCCAGGACCTGCCGCTCGCCGCCTTCGTCCTCTTCTCCTCCGGCGCCTCCGTCCTCGGCAACGGCGGCCAGTCCAACTACGCCGCCGCCAACACCTTCCTGAACACCCTCGCCGAACACCGCCGCGCCCACGGCCTGACCGCCACCTCACTCGCCTGGGGCCTATGGGACTCCGCCTCCGGCGGCATGGGCACCCGGCTCGCCGACGCCGACCGTGCCCGCATCCACCGCACCGGCATCGCCGCCCTCGACGACGAACAGGCCCTCGCCCTCCTCGACACGGCCCTGGCCTCCCCCCACCCCACCCTCCTGGCCACCCGCTTCGACCGCGCCGTACTGCGCGGCCAAGCCGCCGCGGGCACCCTGCAACCCGCCCTGCGCTCCCTGGTCCGCACCCCCCGGACGACGACGGCCACCGCCGACGAGACGGCACCCGCCTCCTGGGCCGCACGCCTGGCCCGGCTCACCACCGCCGACCGCGACCGCGCACTGCACGACCTCGTCCGCGAACAGATCGCCACCGTCCTCGCCCACCCCGAGCCGCACTCCATCGAACTCGACCGCGCCTTCCAGGAGCTGGGCTTCGACTCACTCACCGCCCTGGAGCTGCGCAACCGCCTCTCCACGGCCACCGGCATCCGGCTCCCCGCCACCCTCGTCTTCGACCACCCCAGCCCCGGCGCCCTCGCCCGGCACCTGCGCGGCCTCCTCCCCGACGCCGAGCAGCCCACCGCCCCCGCCGCCGCCCTCCCGGCCGCGCCCGCCACGGCCACGGACGACGACCCCGTCGCCATCGTCGGCATGGCCTGCCACTACCCCGGCGGCGTCGGCTCGCCCGAGGACCTGTGGCGGCTCGTGGCCGACGGCACCGACGCCATCGGCCCGTTCCCCGAGGACCGGGGCTGGGACACCGCGGGACTCTTCGACCCCGACCCCGACCGGGTGGGCCACAGCTACACCCGCGAAGGCGGCTTCCTCTACGAAGCCGCCCGGTTCGACGCACCCTTCTTCGGCATCAGCCCCCGCGAGGCCGCCGCCACCGACCCGCAGCAGCGCCTCCTCCTCGAAACCGCCTGGCAGGCCTTCGAACACGCGGGCATCGACCCCGCCACCCTGCGCGGCACCCCCTGCGGCGTCATCACCGGGATCATGTACGACGACTACGGCTCCCGCTTCCTCGCCCGCAAGCCCGACGGCTTCGAGGGCCGCATCATGACCGGCAGCACGCCGAGCGTGGCGTCCGGCCGCGTCGCCTACACCTTCGGCCTCGAGGGCCCCGCCATCACGGTGGACACCGCCTGCTCCTCCTCGCTCGTCGCCATGCACCTCGCGGCCCAGGCGCTGCGCCAGGGCGAGTGCGACCTGGCCCTCGCGGGCGGCGTGACGGTGATGGCCACCCCGAACACGTTCGTGGAGTTCTCCCGCCAGCGCGGCCTGGCGGCCGACGGCCGCTGCAAGCCGTTCGCCGCGACCGCCGACGGCACGGGCTGGGGCGAGGGCGCGGGCCTGGTCGTCCTGGAGCGCCTCTCCGACGCCCGCCGCAAGGGCCACAAGGTCCTCGCGCTGCTCCGCGGCTCGGCGGTGAACCAGGACGGCGCCAGCAACGGCATGACCGCCCCCAACGGCCCCTCGCAGGAGCGCGTGATCCGCGCCGCCCTCGCCGGGGCGGGCCGCACCCCCGACGACGTGGACGTCGTCGAGGCGCACGGCACCGGCACGACGCTCGGCGACCCGATCGAGGCACAGGCCCTGCTGGCCACGTACGGCCAGGGCCGTTCCGGGGACCGGCCGCTGTGGCTCGGCTCGATCAAGTCGAACATCGGCCACACGCAGGCCGCGGCGGGCGTCGCGGGCGTCATCAAGATGGTGATGGCCCTCCGCAACGAACTGCTGCCCGCCACCCTGCACGTCGACGAGCCGACCCCGCACGTGGAGTGGGACGGCGGCGGCGTACGCCTGCTCACCGAGCCGGTCCCGTGGGCGAGGAGCGAGCGGGCGCGCCGGGCGGGCGTGTCGTCCTTCGGCATCTCGGGCACGAACGCGCACCTGATCCTGGAGGAGGCGCCGGAGGAGACCCCTCGGGCGACGTCCTCGGGTGCCACGCCGGCCGTGACTCCGGACGCGGCGGTGGTGCCGTGGGTGGTGTCCGGCAGGACGGTCGAGGCCCTGCGCGAACAGGCCCGCCGCTTGGCCGAGTTCGCGTCCGCCCGCCCGGAGGAGACGCCGGCCGAGGTCGGCTGGTCCCTCGCCACGACCCGCTCACTCTTCGAACACCGGGCCGTCGCCCTGGGCACGGACCACGAGACGCTGCTCGCCGGACTGCGCTCACTGGCCTCGGGCGAACCGTCGCCGGACATCGTCGAGGGATCGGTGCGGGGTCCGGCCGGGGCCGGGCCGGTGCTGGTCTTTCCTGGGCAGGGGTCTCAGTGGGTGGGCATGGGTGCTCAGCTTCTGGACGAGTCCGAGGTGTTCGCGGCGCGGATTGAGGAGTGCGAGCGCGCGCTTTCGGCGCATGTGGACTGGTCGTTGTGTGAGGTGTTGCGGGGGGATGGTGCTGAGCTGTCCCGGGTCGAGGTCGTCCAGCCGGTGTTGTGGGCGGTGATGGTGTCGCTTGCCGCCGTGTGGGCCGACTACGGGATCACCCCGGCCGCTGTCGTCGGCCACTCCCAGGGCGAGATGGCTGCCGCCTGTGTGGCCGGTGCGCTGTCACTGGAGGATGCGGCGCGGATCGTCGCCGTACGCAGTGACGCGCTGCGCCAGTTGATGGGTCACGGAGACATGGCCTCCCTCAGCACGGGCGCCGAACAAGCCGCCGAGCTCATCGGGGACCGGCCGGGCGTATGCGTCGCCGCCGTCAACGGGCCATCCTCTACCGTCATTTCGGGGCCGCCCGACCACGTGGCCGCCGTCGTCGCCGAGGCCGAAGCGCGCGGGCTGCGTGCCCGGGTGATCGACGTCGGCTACGCCTCCCACGGCCCTCAGATCGACGAGCTGCACGACCTGCTGACCGAGCGCCTGGCCGACATCCGGCCGGTTGCCACCGACGTGGCGTTCTACTCGACGGTCACCGCCGAACGCCTCACCGACACCACCGCGCTGGACACCGAGTACTGGGTCACGAACCTGCGGCAGCCGGTCCGTTTCGCCGACACCATCGACGCTCTTCTCGCCGACGGCTACCGCCTGTTCATCGAGGCCAGTGCCCACCCGGTGCTCGGTCTGGGCATGGAGGAGACCATCGAGCGGGCGGACGTCTCCGCCTCGGTGATCCCCACCCTGCGCCGCGACCACGGCGATGCCGCCCAACTCGCCCGTTCCGCCGCCCAGGCCTTCACCGCAGGCGCGGAAGTGGACTGGCGGCGCTGGTTCCCGGCCGACCCCGCCCCCCACACCATCGACCTCCCCACCTACGCCTTCCAGCACCAGCACTACTGGCTGGAGGAGCCCGCCGGGCTCGGTGGTGACGCCGCCGACCTGGGCATGGCCTCCGCCGGTCACCCGCTGCTGGGTGCCTGTGTGGAACTGGCCGAGGCAGACTCGTACCTGCTCACCGGGCGGCTCTCCCGGAAGGCGCCGAGCTGGCTCGCCGAGCACATGGTGGCCGGGGCGGCGCTGGTGCCGGGCGCGGCCCTGGTCGAGTGGGCACTGCGGGCCGCCGACGAAGCGGGCTGCACCACCGTGGACGAGCTGATGCTCCAGGCGCCGCTGGTGCTGCCCGAGTCCGGTGGGGTCCAGGTCCAGGTGGCCGTGGGCGCGGCGGACGAGCAGGGGCGGCGTGAGGTGCGCGTGTACGCCCGTCCGGATCAGGAGGGCGGAGCCGCCGCATGGGTGTGCCACGCCTTGGGCGTCGTCAGTTCTGAACCCGTGCGTGGCGCGGTCGAGTTGAGCGGGCAGTGGCCGCCGGCGCGTGCCGAAGCCCTGGACGTGGAGGACTTCTACGGGCGGGCCGAGGAGGCCGGGTACGGCTACGGGCCCGCGTTCCAAGGGGTGCGGGGGCTGTGGCGGGACGGACAGGATCTGCTCGCCGAGGTCGAGCTGCCCGAACGGGCCGGTCCGCACAACGGGTTCGGCATCCATCCGGCGCTCCTGGACGCCGCCCTGCATCCGCTGATGCTGCTCGACCGGCCCGAGGACGGGCAGCTGTGGCTGCCGTTCGCGTGGAACGGGGTGTCGCTGAGCGCCGAGCGGGCGACCCGCATCCGCGTGCGGCTGTCCCCGCAGGGGGACTCGCCCGAGCGGGACATCCGGGTGGTCATCGCCGACGGGACCGGCGCGCCCGTGCTTGCCGTGGACTCGCTGACGCTGCGGGCCGCCGATCCCGGCCGGCTGACGGCGGCGGGCCGGGGTGTCGGGGTCGACGGTCTCTACACCGTGGACTGGACGCCTCTCGCGGTCGAGTCCGCGGACCTCTCCTCCGCCGTCCCTGCGTCCGGTCCTGCCGCTCCGGGGGTGATCGACGGCGGTGAGTGGGTCCTGCTGGCCGAGGGCGCCGGTCCGGCCGACGTGGTGCCGGGCGAGGGTGACGCGCCGTGGGCGGTGGTCGCGGGGGTGGACGGTTCGGACGGCGGCGGGCTCGCCGCCGCGGAACGTGCCCTGTCCCTCGTACAGGAGTTCCTGACCGTTCCGGGGCTGGCCGGGTCGCGGCTGGTGCTGGTGACGCGGCGTGCCGTGGCCGTCGGTGGGGACGACGACGGGGACAGCGGGTGGAACGTGCACACGGACCCCGCCGCGGCGGCGGTGTGGGGGCTGGTCCGCAGCGCGCAGTCCGAACACCCGGGCCGCTTCGTCCTGCTCGACGTCGACACCGATACCGACACCGACGTCGACGACCGCGACGGGGCGGGTGCGGGGCTGCGTGGGCGTGCCGCATCCGTGGCCGGTGCGGACCTCGCCGGTCTGCCGCAGGCTCTCGTCCGGCGAGCCGTCGTCGAGCTCGACGAATCCCAACTCGCGCGTCGGGGCGACCGGTTGTCCGTACCGCGGCTGACGCCCGCCGGGGCGGCCGACGAGCTGGTGCCGCCGGTCGGTGCGACCGTCTGGCGTCTCGGCACCTCCGGCACGGCCACCCTGGACAACCTGGCGGTCGTCGACGCCCCCGAGGCCCTCGCACCGCTGGAGCCGGGGCAGGTGCGGATCGCCGTGCGCGCGGCGGGCATGAACTTCCGGGACGTGCTGATCGCACTCGGCATGTACCCCGACAAGGGCACGTTCGCGGGCAGCGAGGGTGCCGGGCACGTGACGGAGGTCGGGCCCGGCGTCACCCATCTGTCGGTCGGCGACCGGGTGATGGGCCTGTTCGAGGGGGCCTTCGCCCCGGTGGCGGTCGCGGACGCCCGAATGGTCGTCCCCGTCCCGGACGGCTGGACCTTCCAGCAGGCTGCGACGGTGCCCGTGGTGTTCCTGACGGCCTGGTACGGGCTGGTGGACCTGGGCCGCCTGCGGGCCGGGGAATCCTTGCTGATCCACGCGGGCACCGGCGGCGTCGGCATGGCCGCCACCCAGATCGCCCGCCACCTCGGCGCCGAGGTGTACGCCACGGCCGGCCCCGCCAAGCACGAGGTGCTGGACGGCATGGGCATCGACGCGGCCCACCGTGCCTCCTCCCGCGACCTCGCCTTCGAGGAGGTGCTGCGGGAGGCGACCGGCGGACGCGGCATGGACGTCGTACTGAACAGCCTGGCCGGAGAGTTCACCGACGCCTCGCTGCGGCTGCTCGCCGGGGGCGGGCGCATGGTCGACATGGGCAAGACCGACAAGCGCGACCCCGAGCAGGTCGCCGCCGACCACGCGGGCGCCTGGTACCGGGCCTTCGACCTGGTGCCGCACGCGGGACCCGACCGGATCGGTGAAATGCTGGCGGAGATGGGGGAGTTGTTCGCCTCCGGCGTGCTGGCGCCGCTGCCGGTCACCGCGTGGCCGCTGGGCCGGGCGCGCGAGGCGTTCCGGTTCATGAGCCAGGCGCGGCACACCGGCAAGCTGGCACTGGAGATACCGCCCGCGCTCGACCCGGACGGCACGATCCTCCTCACCGGGGGCACCGGAGTCCTGGCCGGGGCGGTGGCCGAGCACCTGGTACGGGAGTGGGGCGTACGCCACCTGCTGCTGGCCGGGCGACGCGGCCCGGATGCCCCCGGCAGCGGCGAACTGGTCGACAGGCTGACCGGGTTGGGGGCCGAGGTCACCGTCGTGGCGGCCGACGTCGGCGACCCGGAAGCGGTGACCGAGCTCGTCGGCAAGACGGACCCCGCACACCCGCTGACCGGTGTGATCCACGCGGCCGGTGTCCTGGACGACGCCGTCGTCACCGCGCAGACCCCCGAGAGCCTCGCCCGGGTGTGGGCGGCGAAGGCCGCCGCCGCGCACCACCTGCACGAGGCGACACGGGACCTGCCGCTCGCCCTGTTCGTCGTCTTCTCCTCCGGCGCGGCCACCCTCGGCAGCCCCGGACAGGCCAACTACGCGGCGGCCAACGCGTTCTGCGACGCGCTCGTGCAGGGCCGACGCGCCCAGGGCCTGGCGGGACTCTCCGTCGGCTGGGGGCTGTGGCGGACGGCGAGCGGCATGACCGGGCACCTGGGGGAGACGGACCTGGCGCGCATGAAACGCACCGGGTTCACGCCGCTGACCACCGAGCGGGGTCTCGCCCTGCTCGACGCGGCGCACGCCCACGGCCGTTCGTACGCCGTCGCAGTCGACCTCGACACGCGCGTCGTCGCCGCGCAGCCCGCGGCCTCCCGGCCCGTGCTGCTGCGCGCCCTGGCGGGGCCGTTGCCGGGCGGTCGGACCACCCGGCGCGCCGCGGCGGCGGCCACCGAGGTCTCGGCGGACGGGTTCGCCGCCCGGCTGGCCGGACTGCCGCCCGCCGAACGGCGCAGGCTGCTGCTCGACCTCGTCCGGGGCCATGTCGCGGGCGTACTCGGCCACACCGGCCACGACGCCGTCCGCCCCGACACGTCCTTCAAGGAGCTCGGTTTCGACTCGCTCACGGCGGTGGAACTGCGCAACCGCCTGGCGGCTGCGACCGGACTCAAACTGCCCGCCGCACTCGTCTTCGACTACCCCGAGTCCGCCACGCTCGTCGAACACCTCCTGGAGCGCCTGGCGCCCGACGGCGCGCCGCCGGCCCTCAAGGACGCGGCCGACCCGGTCCTCGCCGAACTCGGCAGGATCGAGGCCTCCTTGGAGGCGCTGACCCTGGACGACGACGCCCGGGGCCGCGTCGGCAGACGCCTCAACGCCCTGCTGACGAAGCTGAACGGCGCCGCAGCGGGCGCCGCGGCGGGCGCGGCCGACCTGGACGCGCTCGACGACGTCTCCGACGACGAGATGTTCGCGTTCATCGACCGCGAGCTGTGACCTGCTGCCCCTCCCGTCCCCTCGGCGCCCTTTCTGTGCCCTTCACTGATGGAGAAGTGACGTTCCATGTCGAGTGCTGAAGTGTCGAGTGCCGAAGTGTCGCCCGCCGAAGCGTCGCGTGCCGGAGCGACGAGTACCGGAGCGACGAGTACCGAGGCGAAGCTGCGTCAGTACCTGAAGCGGGTCACCGTGGACCTCGGCCAGGCCCGGCAGCGCCTGCGCGAGGTGGAGGAGCGGTCGCAGGAGCCGATCGCCGTCGTCTCCATGGCGTGCCGGTTCCCCGGCGACACCCGCACGCCCGAGGCCCTGTGGGACCTCGTCGCGGAGGGCGGCGACGCCGTCGGGGACTTCCCCACGAACCGCGGCTGGGACCTCGACGGGCTCTACCACCCGGACCCCGACCACCCGGGCACCAGCTACGTGCGGCGCGGCGGGTTCCTGCACGACGCCCCCGGCTTCGACGCGGCCTTCTTCGGGATCAGCCCGCGCGAGGCGCTGGCCATGGACCCGCAGCAGCGCGTCCTCATGGAGACGGCCTGGCAGCTCGTGGAGCGGGCCGGGATCGACCCGACCGCGCTGAAGCTGACCTCCACCGGCGTCTACGTCGGCGCGGGCGTGCTCGGATTCGGCGGCGCGCAGCCCGACAAGGCGGTCGAGGGCCACCTTCTGACCGGCAACGCCCTGAGCGTCCTGTCCGGCCGCATCTCGTTCACGCTCGGTCTGGAAGGCCCGTCGGTGAGCGTCGACACCGCCTGCTCCTCCTCGCTGGTGGCGATGCACCTCGCGGCGCAGGCGCTGCGGCAGGGCGAGTGCGATCTGGCGATGGCGGGCGGCGTGACGATCATGTCGACGCCCGGCGCGTTCACCGAGTTCTCCCGCCAGGGCGCACTGTCCCCCGACGGCCGCTCCAAGGCGTTCGCGGCCTCCGCCGACGGCACCGGATTCTCCGAGGGCGCGGGCCTGCTCCTCCTGGAGCGCCTCTCCGACGCCCGCCGCAACGGCCACAAGGTCCTCGCCGTGATCCGCGGCTCCGCGGTGAACCAGGACGGCGCCAGCAACGGCCTGACCGCCCCCAACGGCCCCTCGCAGGAACGTGTCATCCGCGCCGCCCTCGCCAACGCGGGCCTGGCCGCCGCCGAGGTCGACGCCGTGGAGGCGCACGGCACCGGCACACGCCTCGGCGACCCCATCGAGGCCGGCGCCCTGCTCGCCACGTACGGGCGGGAGCGCGAGAAGGACCGCCCCCTGTGGCTCGGCTCGGTCAAGTCGAACATCGGCCACCCGCAGGGCGCCGCCGGTGTCGCGGGCGTCATCAAGATGGTGATGGCGCTGCGCCGTGAACTGCTCCCCGCCACCCGGTACGTCGACGAGCCGACCCCGCACGTCGACTGGTCCGACGGCTCCGTCAGGCTCCTCACCGAGCCGGTCCCGTGGACCCGCGGCGACCGGCCGCGCCGCGCGGGCGTCTCCGCCTTCGGCATGTCGGGCACGAACGCCCACGTGATCCTGGAGGAGGCACCCGAGGAGGACGCTCCCGCGGCGGACACCGCCGAGGAAGCGCCCGGGCCGGTGGCGGCCGGAGCGATGGCGGCCGGTGTGGTGCCGTGGGTGGTCTCGGGGCGCGGTGACGCGGCGCTGCGCGCCCAGGCCGCGCTGCTGGCCGACCATGTGACCGCCGCCGGCAGCGGGGACGCCGGTGCGCCGACCGTCCCGCTGCGGGAGGTGGCCTGGTCGCTCGCCACGACACGGACGGCCTTCGAGAACCGTGCGGTCGTCGTCGGCGAGGACCGCGACACGCTTCTCGCGGGGCTGCGCTCCCTGGCGGCGGGCGAGGCCTCGCCGGACGTCGTCGCCGGATCGGTCGGCGCCACCGGCCCCGGCCCGGTCCTCGTCTTTCCCGGGCAGGGCTCCCAGTGGGTGGGGATGGGGGCGCGGCTGCTGGATGAGTCGCCGGTGTTCGCGGCGCGGATCGCGGAGTGTGAGGGGGCGTTGTCGGCGTATGTGGACTGGTCGTTGACCGGTGTGCTGCGCGGGGATGGTGGTGAGTTGTCGCGGATCGATGTGATCCAGCCGGTGCTGTGGGCGGTGATGGTGGCCCTGGCGGCTGTGTGGGCCGAGCAGGGCATCGTGCCGGCGGCGGTGGTGGGGCACTCGCAGGGGGAGATCGCTGCGGCGTGTGTGGTGGGTGCGATCACGCTGGAGGAGGGTGCCCGGCTGGTGGCGGTGCGCAGCATTTTGCTGCGCCGGCTTTCGGGCCGGGGTGCGATGGCTTCGCTGGGGGTGGGTCGTGAGCGGGCCGAGGAGCTGGTGCAGGGGTATCCGGGGGTGGTGGTGGCCGCGGTCAACGGCCCGTCGTCCACGGTGATTTCGGGTTCGCCTCAGGGGGTCGAGGCGGTGGTGGGTGTGGCCAGGGAGGCGGGTCTGCGGGCCCGGGCGGTCGGCTCGGACGTGGCCGGGCACGGGCCGCAGCTGGATGCGATCATGGATCAGCTCACCGAGGGACTCGCCGGGATCCGGCCCACCGCCACGGGTACGGCGTTCTATTCCACCGTCACCGGGGCGCGGCTGGCCGATACCACCGAGCTGGATTCGGCGTACTGGGTCAGGAACGTGCGGCACACGGTGCGGTTCGCCGAGACGGTCGATGCGCTGCTGGCGGATGGCTACCGGTTGTTCATCGAGGCCAGCCCGCATCCGGTGCTGACGTTGGCGATGGAAGGGATCATCGAGGCCGCGGATCTTCCGGCCACCGTGGTTCCCACCCTGCGCCGCGACCACGGCGACACCGGCCAACTCACCCGCGCCGCCGCCCACGCCTTCACCGCAGGCGCCCCGGTGGACTGGCAATGCTGGTTCCCGGGCGACGCGACCCCTCGTACCGTCGACCTGCCCACCTACGCCTTCCAGCACCAGGAGTTCTGGATCGCCCCCGGCAGCGGGCGGGCCGGTGACCCCGCCGGACTCGGGCTCTCCGCGTCGGGCCACCCCTTCCTGGGCGCCTCGGTGGGTCTGGCGAGCGGCGACGTACACCTGTTGAGCGGCCGCGTGTCGCGGCAGTCGGCGTCCTGGCTCGACGACCACACCGTGGCGGGCCACGCGCTCGTGCCCGGCGCCGCACAGGTGGAGTGGGTGCTGCGGGCCGCCGACGAGGCGGGCTGCCCCGCCCTGGAGGAACTCACCCTGCAGACACCGCTCGTCCTGCCCGCCGCCGGAGGCCTGCAGATCCAGGTCGTCGTGGCGGCGGCCGACACGAACGGCCTGCGCCGGGTCGAGCTGTTCTCCCGCCCCGATGACGACGACGTCTTCTCCTCGGCCAGGCCCTGGACCTGCCACGCCACCGGTCTGCTGGCCCCCGCCCCGACGGACGACGCCGCCGCACCCCTGGATGGCGCCTGGCCCCCCGCCGGAGCCGAACCGGCCGACACCGAAGAGCTCTACGCCCGGGCCGACCGGACCGGGTACGGCTACGGACCCGCGTTCCGCGGAGTGCGCGCCCTGTGGCGGCACGGCAAGGACGTCCTCGCCGAAGTGGCGCTGCCCAAGGAGGCGGGCGACCCGGACGGGTTCGGCATCCACCCGGCGCTCCTCGACGCCGTCCTGCAGCCCGCGGCCCTGCTCCTGCCGCCCGCCGATGCCGACCGCTCGGACCAGGTGTGGCTGCCGTTCTCCTGGAACGACGTGGCCCTGCACGCCGTACGGGCCACCTCGGTCCGGGTGCGTCTCACGCCGCTCGGCGACCGGATCGACCAAGGCCTGCGGATCACCGTGGCCGACGCGGTGGGCGCCCCGGTGCTCACCGTGCGGGACCTGCGCTCCCGCCCCACCGACACCGACCGGCTCGCCACGGCCGGCACTCCCGGCCGCCAGGGGCTCTTCACGCTGGAGTGGACGGCACCCGAGACCGCCAACGACCCGGCGCACACCGGCAGTTCGGCGCACAACGCCACCTCGGCGCGGGCCGCCACCGACCCGGCGCACACCGCCACCTCGGCGCAGGCCGCCACCGACCCGGCGCACACCGCCACCTCGGCGCAGGCCTCCGACGCGGGCCGGGACGGCGGCGACCGGGTCATCCTCGGCGAGGACGTCCCGAGCCTCGCCGACCTACTGACCTCCGTCGAGTCCGGCTCCCCGGCACCGCGGCTCGTCGCCGCCCTCGTCGAACCCGACCCCGGCGACGACGGCCTCGCCCTGACCACCCGCGTCCTCGGCCTCCTCCAGGACTGGCTCGCCTCACCCCTCACCGACTCCCGCCTGGTGCTGGCGACAAGGGGCGCGGTGGCGCCCACGGGTGACGGCCAAGGCGACGGGACGGCCGTGGCCGGTGACGTCGACGTGGCGTCCGCCGCCGTCTGGGGCCTGGTCCGCAGCGCCCAGTCGGAGAACCCCGACCGCTTCACGCTCATCGACCTGGGCCCCGACGACACCCTCGCCGACGCCCTCGCGACGGCCCGCGTCGAAGAGCCCCAACTCGCCTTCCACGGCGGCGAGACACGAGTCCCGCGACTCGCCCGCGCCGCACGGACGACCCCGTCCGAACCGTCACCTCCCCCGGGCGAGCACACGGATCCTTCGGGCGAGCACACGGACGGACCCGAAGGCCCCGGAGCGCTCGATCCCGACGGCACGGTCCTCATCACCGGCGGCACCGGCGTGCTCGGCCAACTCGTCGCCGAGCACCTGGTACGCGAGTGGGGCGTACGCCACCTGCTGCTCGCCAGCCGCAGCGGTGCCCGCGCCCGGGGCGGCGACGAACTCCGGGCCCGTCTCGTCGCCGCGGGCGCGGACGTCACGCTCGCGTCCGCCGACGTGGGCGACGCCGAAGCGGTCGCCGAGCTCGTCGCGTCCGTCGACCCGGCGCACCCGCTGACCGGCGTGGTCCACGCGGCGGGCGTCCTGGACGACGCCGTCGTCACCGCCCAGACCCCCGAACGCCTCGCGCACGTGTGGGCGGCGAAGGCGACCGCCGCACGCCACCTGCACGAGGCGACACGCGACACCCCCCTCGGCCTCTTCCTGGTGTTCTCCTCGGCCGCCGCCTCCCTCGGCAGCCCCGGACAGGCCAACTACGCCGCAGCGAACGCCTACTGCGACGCCCTCGTCCGGCGCCGCCGCTCCCAGGGGCTGGCGGGCCAGTCCATCGCGTGGGGCCTGTGGCAGGCGACCAGCGGCATGACCGGCGAGCTGAGCCGCACCGACCTGGCCCGCATGAAGCGGACCGGATTCGCCGCGCTGACCGACGAGGCGGGCCTCGCCCTGCTCGACGCGGCCCGCGCCGACGACCACGCCTACGTGGTCGCGGCCGACCTCGACCCGCGCGCCGACACCGACGGGCTCTCCCCGCTGCTGCGCACGCTGGCCGCCCCCACGAGGCGGCGGCGCGTGGCCTCCGAGGGCCTGGCCGACGGGGCCCTCGCGGCCCGCCTGGCCGGCCTCGACGCGGACGGCCGACTGCGGCTCCTCACCGATGTCGTACGCGAATACGTCGCCGCCGTCCTCGGCCACGGCTCGGCCGCCCAGGTCGGCGTCGACATCGCGTTCAAGGACCTGGGCTTCGACTCGCTGACGGCCGTGGAGCTCCGCAACCGTCTCTCGGCGGCCTGCGGCATCCGCCTGCCCGCCACCCTGATCTTCGACCACCCCACACCGCAGGCCCTCGCCGCCCATCTCGTGCACCGCCTCGCGGGCACCGCGGCGCCCGCGCCCGTCGCCCCGCGGCCCCGGCGGACGACGGCCGACACGGACGACCCGGTCGCCATCGTCGCCATGACCTGCCGCTTCCCGGGCGGGGCGACCTCTCCGGAGGCGTTGTGGGACCTGGTGGACGGGGGTGTGGACGCGATGGGCGCATTCCCCGCAGACCGGGGCTGGGACCTGGAGCGGCTCTTCCACCCCGACCCCGAGCACCTCGGCACCACCTACGCCGACCAGGGCGGATTCCTGCCGGACGCGGGTGATTTCGATGCGGCGTTCTTCGGGATCAATCCGCGTGAGGCGTTGGCGATGGATCCGCAGCAACGGTTGCTGTTGGAGGCGTCGTGGGAGGTGTTCGAGCGTGCGGGCATCGACCCGACGGCCCTCAAGGGCAGCCCGACCGGCACCTACGTCGGACTCATGAACCACGACTACGCCAAGTCGTTCCCCGAGGCCGACGCCCAGTTGGAGGGCTACGCCTACCTGGCGAGCACCGGCAGCATGGTCTCCGGCCGGGTGGCCTACACCTTCGGTCTGGAGGGGCCCGCGGTGACGGTGGACACGGCGTGTTCGTCGTCGCTGGTGTCGATCCATCTGGCCGCGCAAGCACTGCGTCAGGGTGAGTGCGACCTGGCGCTGGCGGGCGGTGTGACCGTCATGGCCGACCCCGACATGTTCGCGGGCTTCGCACGCCAGCGGGGCCTGTCCCCGGACGGCCGCTGCAAGCCGTTCGCCGCCGCGGCCGACGGAGTCGGCTTCTCCGAAGGAGTAGGAGTGCTCCTCCTGGAGCGCCTTTCCGATGCGCGTCGCAGGGGGCACCAGGTTCTTGCGGTGGTGCGGGGTTCGGCGGTGAATCAGGACGGTGCGAGTAATGGGTTGACGGCGCCGAATGGTCCGTCGCAGGAGCGGGTGATTCGTCAGGCGTTGGCGAGTGGTGGGCTTGCTGCGGTGGATGTGGATGTGGTGGAGGGGCACGGTACGGGGACGACGTTGGGTGATCCGATCGAGGCGCAGGCTTTGTTGGCGACGTATGGGCAGGGTCGTGGGGTGGACCGGCCCCTGTGGCTCGGCTCGGTGAAGTCGAACATCGGCCACACTCAGGCCGCGGCGGGGGTCGCGGGTGTCATCAAGATGGTGATGGCGATGCGGTGTGGTGTGGTGCCGGCGAGTTTGCATGTGGATGAGCCGTCGCCGCATGTGGATTGGGATGCGGGTGCGGTGCGGTTGGCGGTCGAGTCGGTGGCGTGGCCCGAGGCGGATCGTCCGCGGCGGGCTGGTGTGTCCTCGTTCGGTGCGTCGGGGACGAACGCGCACGTGATCCTGGAGTCCGTCCCGGAGGCTGTCGTCGAGCCCGTGGTCTCGGAGGGTGTCCCGGTCGCCGACGGCACCGGAGCGATCGTGCCGTGGGTGGTCTCCGCCCGAAGCGCCGAGGCCCTTCGCGAGCAGGCGCGCCGTCTGGGCGACTTCGCCGCCGATCCGTCCCGGGCGCCCCTGACCGAGGTGGGCTGGTCCCTGCTCACGACGCGCGCGCTGCACGAACACCGTGCCGTCGTGGCGAGCGCGGAGCGGGCCGACCTGGTGGCCGCGCTGGCGGCGCTGGCGGCCGGCGAGACGCATCAGGCCCTCATCGGACCGTCCCCCGCCCGCACGCGGACGGGCGGCGATGTGGTGTGGCTGTTCAGTGGTCAGGGCAGCCAGCTCGTGGGTATGGGCTCCGGGCTCTATGAGCGATTCCCCGTGTTCGCGACCGCCTTTGATGAGGTGTGTGGGCTGTTGGATGTGGAGTTGGGGGTATCGGGCGGGTCGCTTCGGGAGACGGTGTTCGAGGGTCCGCGGGAGCGGTTGGATCACACGATGTGGGCGCAGGCGGGTTTGTTTGCGTTGCAGGTGGGGCTTGCGCGGTTGTGGGGGTCGGTGGGTGTCCGGCCGGATGTGGTGGTCGGCCATTCGGTCGGCGAGATCGCCGCTGCCCATATAGCGGGGGTTTTGTCGTTGGCGGATGCCTGTCGGGTGGTGGGTGCGCGGGCCCGGTTGATGGGCGGGTTGCCGGTGGGTGGCGCGATGTGTGCCGTTGAGGCGACGGTGGACGAGCTGACGGGTGACCTTGAGGGATCTGATGTCGGTGTTGCCGCGGTGAACATGCCTGATTCGACAGTCATTTCGGGTCCGTCGGAGGAAGTGGAGCGGGTCGCTGGACTGTGGAGGGCGCGGGGGCGCAAGACCAAGGCGCTCACGGTCAGTCACGCGTTCCATTCGGTGCTGATGGAGCCCATGCTCGAGGAATTTGCCCAGACCCTTCGGGGTGTGGAGTTCCGTCAGCCGTCGATCCCCCTGATCAGCAACGTCTCCGGTGAGCGGGCGGGGGAGGAGATCGCGACTCCCGAGTACTGGGTGCGTCATGTCCGTCAGCCGGTGCTCTTCCAGCCCGCCATCGCCCAAGTGGCGTCCAGTACAGCCGCGTTCATCGAACTGGGACCCGCCCCGATCCTCACGACGGCCGCTCAGCACACCCTCGACGAGGTGGACAACGCGGATCCGGTGCTCGTCGCCTCCCTGGCCGGTGGTCGGCCCGAGGAGGAGGCGTTCGTGGGTGCGGTGGCGGGTTTGCATGTGGCTGGTGTGGGGGTGGAGTGGGCGGGGTTGTTCCCGGGTGATCGGGTGCCGGGTGTGGCGGGTCTGCCGACGTATGCGTTTCAGCGGGAGCGTTTTTGGCTGGTGGGGCGTTCGGGTGGGGCGGATGTGTCGGGGCTGGGTCTGGTGTCGGCGAGGCATGCGTTGCTGGGTGCGGCGGTGGAGTTCGCTGATCGGGGCGGTTGTTTGTTGACGGGGCGGTTGTCTCGTTCGTCGGTGGGTTGGCTGTCTGATCATGTGGTGGCCGGGGCGGTGTTGGTGCCGGGTGCGGCGTTGGTGGAGTGGGTTTTGCGGGCCGGGGATGAGGTGGGTTGCGGTTCGGTGGAGGAGTTGATGTTGCAGGCGCCTGTGGTGGTGCCTGAGTCGTCGGGTCTGCGGGTGCAGGTCGTGGTCGAGGAGGCGGCGGAAGACGGCCGTCGGGGCGTGCAGGTCTACACGCGCCCGGACACCGATGCCGTGGATGGTGAGAGGGCGTGGGTCTGCCACGCCACCGGCACACTGACCCCCGGCCCCACCCCGGACGCGGCCGATGCCGAGACGGGCGGTGCCTGGCCTCCGGCCGGTGCCGAACCGGTGGACGTCGAGGACTTCTACCCGCGGGCCGTAGAGGCCGGATACGGCTACGGGCCGGCGTTCCAGGGTCTGCAAGCGGTGTGGCGACAGGGCCGGGACCTGTTGGCGGAGGTCGTCCTGCCCGAGGCGGCCGGTGCGCACGACGGCTACGGCATCCACCCCGCCCTCCTGGACGCCACCCTCCACCCCCTCCTCGCCGACCGGCTTGCGGGCGGCGCCGATGACGGCGAGGTCCACGTCCCCTTCGCATGGACCGGAGTGTCGTTGCGGGCGGTCGGGGCCGGGGCGGTCCGCGTGCGCCTCCGCCCGGTGGGGGAGAGCCTCGACCAGGGGATGAGCGTGACCGTCACCGACACCACGGGCGGTCCCGTCCTGCGCGTCGACGCGTTGCGGACGCGGCCGGTGAAGCCCGGACAGCTCGCCGCCGCACAACAACACGATGTGCGTGGCCTGTTCACGGTCGAGTGGACCGCCCTCCCCTCACCGCAGACGACGACGGCAACGACGAAGGCGGCGGCGACGGAAACGGCTGGCGGCGACTGGGTCGTCCTCGCCGACGGGGTCGGTCCGGCCGGCGCGGTGCCGGTCCGGGGTGAGGCTCCCTGGGCGGTGGTCTCCCGTGTGGGCGGCGCCGGAGCCGACGGGCTGTCGGTCGCGGAACGGGCGCTGTCGCTCGTACAGGAGTTCCTTGCCGCTCCGGAGTCGGCCGGGTCGCGGCTGGTGCTGGTGACGTGCGGGGCCGTGGCCGCCGGTGAGGGGGCGGACGGGGACAGCGGGTGGAATGTTCACGTGGACCCGGCCGCCGCCGCGGTGTGGGGCATGGTCCGCAGCGCGCAGTCCGAGCACCCCGGCCGCTTCGTCCTGCTCGACACGGAAACCGGCACCGACCTCGGGGCCCTGCCCCAGGATCTGATCCGGCAGGCCGCCGAAGACCTCGACGAGTCCCAACTCGCCCTGCGCGGAGGGTCGCTCTACATTCCCCGGCTCGCCCAGGCCCGTCGCCCGGCCGAACTGGTCGCGCCGCCCGGTGAGCCCGCGTGGCGGCTCCGCATGGTCGAGGGCGGCTCGCTCGACGACCTGGAGGCGGTGGCCTGCCCCGAGGCGTCGGCACCCCTGGCACCCGGGCAGGTCCGTCTGTCGGTGCACGCGGCCGGGGTCAACTTCCGCGACGTGCTGGTGGCGTTGGGCATGGTGCCCGCCTACGGAGCCATGGGCGGTGAGGGCGCCGGCGTGGTGACCGAGATCGGTCCCGACGTGTCGGACCTGTCGGTCGGTGACCGTGTCATGGGTGTCTTCGAGGGGGCGTTCGGCCCCGTCGTGATCGCCGACGCAAGGATGGTCGCGCCCGTGCCGCAGGGCTGGGGCATGCGTGAGGCCGCCGGTGTCCCGGCGGCGTTCCTGACGGCTTGGTACGGGTTGGTGGAGCTGGCCGGGCTGAAGGCGGGCGAGCGGGTACTGATCCACGCGGCCACCGGTGGTGTCGGGATGGCGGCGGTGCGGATCGCCCGGCACCTGGGTGCCGAGGTGTTCGCCACCGCGAGTCCCGGCAAGCACGCTCTGCTGGAGGAGATGGGCATCGACGCGGCCCACCGTGCGTCCTCCCGGGACACCGCCTTCGAGGAGGCGTTCCGCCGGATCTCGGGCGACCGAGGTGTCGACGTCGTACTGAACAGCCTGGCCGGTGAGTTCATCGACGCGTCGCTGCGGTTGCTGGGGGAGGGCGGCCGGTTCCTGGAAATGGGCAAGACCGACCTGCGCACTCCCGAGGAGGTGGCCGCGCGGTACGCGGGCGTCGCGTATACGGTCTACGACCTCGTCGGCGACGCGGGGCCCGACCGCATCGGCCGGATGCTGGACCAGCTCGGCGAGTTGTTCACCTCAGATCGGCTTAAGCCGCTCCCGGTACGTTCCTGGCCGCTGGACAAGGCGCGGGAGGCGTTCCGGTTCATGAGTCAGGCGAAGCACACCGGCAAGCTGGTGCTGGAGGTCCTGCCTGCCCTCGACCCCGAGGGCACGGTGCTGGTCACCGGCGGTACCGGCGCGCTCGGGCGGCTGGTGGCCGAGCATCTGGTGCGGGAGTGGGGTGTACGGCACCTGCTCCTCGCCAGCCGCAGCGGCGCGGAGGCGCCCGGGGCCGACGAACTCGTCGCGAAGCTCGCGGGGTTGGGTGCGGAAGCAACCGTCGCCGCTGCTGATGTGAGTGACGCGGATTCGGTGGCGGAGTTGATCGGCAAGACGGATCCTTCGCATCCGTTGACCGGTGTGGTGCATGCGGCGGGTGTGCTGGAGGACGCCGTCGTGACCGCGCAGACTTCGGAAGGTCTGGGGCGTGTGTGGGCGGCCAAGGCCGCTGCCGCTCGGCATCTTCATGAGGCGACGGCCGGGATGCGCCTCGGCATGTTCGTGGTGTTCTCCTCGGCCGCCGCCACCCTCGGCAGTCCCGGACAGGCCAACTACGCGGCGGCCAACGCCTATTGCGACGCGCTCATGCAGCACCGGCGGGGCCAGTGCGAGGCCGGACTGTCCGTGGGCTGGGGCATGTGGCAGGCCACGGGCGACCCGGCGGACGACAGCGCGGGCAGCACGAAGGACGGCAAGGCCGGTGGCATGACCGGCGGGCTCAGCCGGACCGACGTGGCCCGGATGAGCCGTATCGGCGTCAAGGGGATGAGCGACGAGCACGGACTCGCCCTGTTCGACGCCGCCCACCGCCACGACCGCGCCCACCTCGTCGGCTTCGACCTCGACCTCCGTACGCTCGCCACGCACCCCGTGGACACCCGGCCCGCCCTCCTGCGGGGCCTCGCCGTACCCGGCCCGGGCGCGACGGCCAGGCCGACCGCGACGGCCGGCGGGCAGCCCGCCGACCTGGCGGGCCGGCTCGCCGCCCTGCCCGCGTCCGACCGGCACCACACGCTGGTACGCCTGATCAGGGAGCAGGCCGCCACGGTTCTCGGCCTCCACGCCGACAGCCTCGCGACGGGCAGCACCTTCAAGGAACTCGGCTTCGACTCCCTCACCGCGGTCGAGCTGCGCAACAGGCTGTCCGCCGCCACCGGCCTGCGCCTGCCCTCCGGGCTCGTCTTCGACCACCCGGACGCCGACATCCTCGCCACGCACCTCGGCGAGCAGCTCGCCCCCGGCGGCGACACCCCCGCCGGACAGGAGGCCACCGACCCGGTCCTCCGCGAGCTGGCGAAGCTGGAGAACGCGCTGTCGGCGGGACCGGTCGGGGACCTCGACGCCGAAGCGGTCACGGCCCGCCTGGAGACGCTCCTGTCGAAGTGGAAGGCGGCCGGGGCCGCCCCCGGCTCCGGCAGCACCAAGGAGCAGCTCCAGGTCGCCACGACCGACCAGGTCCTCGACTTCATCGACAAAGAACTGGGTGTGTGAAACGACCGTGCACGGCGCGACAACCACGCTGAAGGCTGGGTGAACTCTCATGGCGAGTGAAGAGCAACTGGTCGACTACCTCAAGCGGGTGGCCGCCGAGCTGCACGACACCCGGCAGCGCCTGCGCGAGGTGGAGGACCGCCGCCAGGAGCCGGTGGCGGTCGTCGGCATGGCCTGCCGGTTCCCCGGCGGCATCGAGACGCCCGAGGGCCTGTGGGACCTGGTCGCCGCGAGCGACGACGCCATCGAGCCCTTCCCGACCGACCGCGGCTGGGACCTGGCGGGCATCTACCATCCGGACCCCGACCACCCGGGCACCTGCTACGTCCGCGAAGGCGGCTTCGTCGGCGGCGCCGACCGGTTCGACTCGGACTTCTTCGGGTTCAGCCCCCGCGAGGCCCTCGCCAGCAGCCCGCAACTGCGACTGCTCCTGGAGACGTCCTGGGAGGCCCTCGAACGGGCGGGCATCGACCCCGCGACCCTGAAGGGCAGCCCCACCGGCGTCTACGTCGGCGCCGCGACCACCGGCAACCAGACCCAGGGCGACTCCGGGGGCAAGGCCACCGAGGGGTACGCGGGCACCGCGCCCAGCGTCCTGTCCGGCCGGGTCTCCTTCACGCTCGGTCTCGAAGGCCCCGCGGTGACCGTCGAGACGGCGTGCTCCTCCTCGCTCGTCGCCATGCACCTGGCGTCCAACGCCCTGCGCCAGGGAGAGTGCGACCTCGCCCTCGCGGGCGGCGTCACCATCATGTCCACGCCGGAGGTGTTCACCGGCTTCTCCCGCCAGCGGGGCCTGGCCCCCGACGGCCGCTGCAAGCCGTTCGCCGCGGCGGCCGACGGCACGGGCTGGGGCGAGGGCGCCGGCCTGATCCTCCTGGAGCGCCTTTCCGACGCCCGCCGCAAGGGGCACAAGGTCCTCGCGGTGCTGCGCGGCTCCGCCATCAACCAGGACGGCGCCAGCAACGGCTTCACCGCACCCAACGGCCCCTCCCAGCGCCGCGTCATCCGGCAGGCCCTCTCCAGTGCCCACCTCGCCACGTCGGAGATCGACGTGGTCGAGGCGCACGGCACCGGCACGCGCCTCGGCGACCCGATCGAGGCCGAGGCGCTCATCGCCACGTACGGCAAGGAACGCGAGGACGAACGGCCCCTGTGGCTCGGCTCGGTGAAGTCGAACATCGGCCACACGCAGGCCGCGGCGGGCGTCGCGGGCGTCATCAAAATGGTGATGGCCCTGCAGAACGACCTGCTGCCCGCCACCCTGAACGTCGACGAACCCACCCCGCACGTCCAGTGGGACGGCGGCGGCGTGCGCCTGCTGACCGAACCCGTGCCATGGCGGCGCGGCGAGCGCCCGCGCCGGGCGGGCGTCTCGTCCTTCGGCATCTCGGGCACGAACGCGCACGTGATCCTGGAGGAGGCGCCGGAGGAACCGGCCGAGGAGCCGACCGGGCAGCTTCCCGGGCGCCCGGCCGGGGCGACCGACGCGCTGGTGCCCTGGGTGGTCTCCGCCCGGGGCGAGGACGCACTCCGCGAACAGGCCCGCAGGCTGGCCGAGTTCGTGTCCGAGCACGCCGAGGCGCCGATCGGTGAGATCGGCTGGTCGCTGGCCACGGCCCGCTCGGTCCTCGAACACCGAGCCGTGGTCGTCGGCGGCGACCGGGACACACTGACGGCGGGCCTCGGGGCGCTGGCGTCGGGTGAGGCGTCCGCGGACGTGGTGTCCGGGGTGGCCGGGGATGTGGGTCCGGGGCCGGTGCTGGTCTTTCCCGGGCAGGGGTCTCAGTGGGTGGGCATGGGTGCTCAACTCCTGGACGAGTCTGCGGTGTTCGCGGCGCGGATCGCGGAGTGTGAGCGCGCGCTTTCGGCGCATGTGGACTGGTCGTTGTGTGAGGTGTTGCGGGGGGACGGGAGTGAGCTGTCCCGGGTTGAGGTTGTCCAGCCGGTGTTGTGGGCGGTCATGGTGTCGCTTGCCGCCGTGTGGGCCGATTACGGGATCACCCCGGCCGCGGTCGTCGGGCACTCTCAGGGCGAGATGGCTGCCGCCTGTGTGGCGGGTGCGCTGTCGCTGGAGGATGCGGCGCGGATCGTCGCCGTACGCAGTGATGCGTTGCGCCGGTTGATGGGTCACGGAGACATGGCCTCCCTCAGCACGGGCGCCGAACAAGCCGCCGAGCTCATCGGGGACCGGCCAGGCGTATGCGTCGCCGCCGTCAACGGGCCATCCTCTACGGTGATTTCGGGGCCGCCCGAGCATGTGGCCGCCGTGGTGGCGCAGGCTCAGGAGCATGGTCTTCGCGCCCGGGTGATCGACGTCGGCTACGCCTCTCACGGCCCGCAGATCGACGACCTCCACGACCTGCTCACCGAACGCCTGGCCGATATCCAGCCGGTGTCCACCGACGTGGCGTTTTACTCGACCGTCACGGCCGAGCGCCTGAGGGACACCACGGCGCTGGACACGGAGTACTGGGTCACCAACCTGCGGCAGCCGGTCCGTTTCGCCGACACCATCGACGCTCTTCTCGCCGACGGCTACCGCCTGTTCATCGAGGCCAGTGCCCACCCGGTGCTCGGTCTGGGCATGGAGGAGACCATCGAGCGGGCGGACGTCTCCGCCTCCGTGGTCCCCACCCTGCGCCGTGACCACGGGGATGCCGCCCAGCTCGCCCGTTCCGCCGCGCAGGCGTTCGTCGCGGGTGCCGACGTCGACTGGCGGCGCTGGTTCCCCGCCGAGCCCACCCCTCGTACCGTCGATCTGCCCACGTACGCCTTCCAGCGGCGCAGCTACTGGCTTCCGGTGGACGGTGTCGGGGACGTGCGGTCCGCCGGGCTGCGGCGGCTCGAGCACACGCTGCTGCCCGCGGCGCTGGGGCTCGCCGACGGAGCGCTCGTGCTGACCGGGCGGCTCGCCGCGTCCGGCAGCGGCGGCTGGCTCGCCGACCACGCGGTGGCGGGCACGACCCTCGTGCCCGGCGCCGCGCTGGTCGAGTGGGCGTTGCAGGCGGCCGACGAGGCGGGCTGCGCCACGCTTGAGGAACTGACGCTCCAGTCGCCCCTGGTGCTGCCCGCCACCGGGGGGTTGCAGGTCCAGGTGGTCGTGGGCACGGCCGACGAGCAGGGCGGCCGGCGCGAGGTGCGCGTCTTCTCCCGCGTCGACTCCGACGAGGCAGCGGACCCGGACGAGGGCTGGACGTGCCACGCCACCGGGATGCTGAGTCCCGAACCCGCCGACGTGGCCGACGGATTGGCCGGCACCTGGCCGCCGGTCGGCGCCGAGCCGGTGGAGATCGGCGACCTGTACGAGCGGGCCGCGTCGGAGGGTTACACGTACGGGCCCTCGTTCCAGGGCCTGCGTGCCGTGTGGCGGGACGGACGGGACCTGCTGGCGGAGGTGACGCTGCCCGAACAGGCGGGCGCCGAGGACGGCTTCGGCATCCACCCCGTCCTGCTGGACGCCGCCCTGCACCCGGCGCTCCTGCTGGACGGCGACGCCGCGGACGACGGCGACGCCGTGGGCCCGCGCCTCCCGTTCGCCTGGAACGGGGTGTCCCTGTGGGCGACCGGCGCCAACACCGTACGGGTACGTCTCACCCCGTACGTGGAGGAGGGCGGCGCCGCCCTGCGCGTGACCGTCGCCGACGCCGCCGGAGCGCCGGTGCTGAGCGTGGACTCCCTCGCCCTGCGGCCCGCCGACCCCGAACTGCTGCGCGCGGCCGGCCGGACCGGCGGAGGCACCGGCAATCTGTTCACCGTGCGGTGGACGCCCCTGCCCGAGGCCGTCGTGGCGGAGGATGCGTCCGAGTGGGTGGTGCTCGGCCGGGACATCCCATCCTGGGCCGGGCCGGACACGACCCGCCACCCGGATCTGGCGGATCTCGTGGCCTCGCTCGACGAGGGGCGCCGGGCTCCCGCGACGGTCCTGGCCGGGTTCGCCTCCGCGGACGGCGGAGCAGCAGCCGGGCTCGCCGCTCCGGTGGGCCGAGCCGGTGCTGACGGCGCAGAGGCGGTCGGCGCGGCGGCGGACACGAAGCTCGACGCGCGTGGCCGGGCCGTCGCCGAGGAGGCCCTGGACCTGCTGCGCGGCTGGCTCGCGGAGCCGCGTCTCGCCGAGTCCCGGCTCGTCCTGCTCACCACCCACGCGGTGTCGATACCGGCGGCAGGCGACGGCGGGCAGGGCGCGGCGGAGATTGACGCTCCCGCCGCCGCTCTGTGGGGCCTGATCCGCGCCGCACAGGCCGAACACCCCGACCGTTTCGTCCTGTTGGACGTCACGCCGGGCGCGGAGGGCGCTACGCCGGGCGCGGTGGACGTCACGCCGGGCGCGGTGGACGCGACACCGGGCGCAGAGGGCACAGCACCGGGCGCAGAGGGCACAGCGCCTGGCGCGGAAGGCGCTGCTGTCGCGCGCGCCCTCGCCACCGGGGAACCGCAGCTGGCCCTGCGCGACGGCGTGCCCCTCGCCCCCCGCCTCGCACGTGCCACCGCCCACGGCCAGGGGAACCCGGAAGCCGCGGAGCACACGGAGCTCGACCCCGACGGCACCGTCCTCATCGCGGGCGGCACCGGCATGATGGGCGGCCTGGTCGCCGAACACCTCGTCCAGGCCTGGGCGGTACGCCATCTCCTGCTCGTCAGCCGACAGGGCCCCGACGCGCCGGACGCCCGTGACCTCGCCGACCGCCTCACCGGACTCGGCGCCGACGTGCGGATCGTGGCGGCCGACCTGACGGACGAGCGGGCCACCGCCGAGCTCGTCGCGTCGGTCGACCCGGCGCACCCGCTGACCGGCGTGATCCATGCGGCCGGTGTCCTGGACGACGCCGTGGTCACCGCCCAGACCGCCGACAAGCTGGCCAGGGTATGGGCGGCCAAGGCCTCCGTCGCCGCCAACCTGGACGCGGCCACCTCCCGCCTGCCGCTCGCGCTGTTCGTGATGTTCTCCTCCGCCGCAGGTGTCCTCGGCAACGCGGGGCAGGCCGGATACGCGGCGGCCAACGCCTTCGTCGACGCCCTCGTCGCCCGCCGGCACGGCGCCGGCCTGCCCGCCCTGTCCATCGCCTGGGGCCTGTGGGCGCGGGGCAGCGCCATGACCCGTCACCTGGACGATGCCGACCTGGCACGTCTGCGGGCGGGAGGCGTGAAGCCACTCCTCGACGAGCAGGGACTCGCCCTCCTCGACGCGGCACGGGAAGCCGCCGCGCACACCTCCCTCGTGGTCGCCGCGGGCATCGACGTCGGCGGACTCGCCCGGGACGACGTGCCCGCGATCCTCCGCGACCTGGCGGGCCGGACCCGCCGCAGGGCCGCGTCCGACGCCACCGTGGACAAGGGCGCGCTGGAGCGCCGCCTCGCGGGCCTGGACGAAGACGCTCGCCGCGATGTCGTCGCCGACGTAGTCCGGGAGTGCGTGGCGGCCGTCCTCGGCCACCGTTCGGCGTCCGACGTCCGGACCGGGGCCAACTTCAAGGACCTGGGCTTCGACTCGCTCACGGCGGTCCAGCTCCGCAACCGGCTCTCGGCGGCCAGCGGCCTCCGCCTGCCCGCCACCCTGGCCTTCGACCATCCGACCCCGCAGGCCCTCGCGACCTACCTCTCCACCCGACTGGGCGGTACCGCGAACGTGCCCGCCGCCCCCGTGGCACCCTCCGTGTCCACGACGGACGACCCGGTCGCGATCGTCGCCATGGCCTGCAAGTACCCGGGTGGGGCGACCTCTCCGGAGGCGTTGTGGGACCTGGTGGACCGGGGTGTGGACGCGATGGGTGCGTTCCCGGCCGACCGTGGCTGGGATCTTGACCGGCTCTTCCACCCCGACCCGGACCACCCCGGCACCAGCTACGCCGACGAAGGGGCCTTTCTGCCGGACGCGGGTGATTTCGATGCGGCGTTCTTCGGGATCAATCCGCGTGAGGCGTTGGCGATGGATCCGCAGCAGCGGTTGCTGTTGGAGGCGTCGTGGGAGGTGTTCGAGCGTGCGGGCATCGACCCGACGACCCTCAAGGGCAGCCCGACCGGCACCTATGTGGGCGTGATGTACCACGACTACGCGGCAGGCCTCGCGCAGGACGCCCAGCTGGAGGGCTACTCCATGCTGGCGGGATCCGGCAGCGTCGTCTCCGGCCGGGTGGCCTACACCCTGGGCCTGGAGGGGCCCGCGGTGACGGTCGACACGGCCTGCTCCTCCTCGCTGGTGTCGATCCATCTGGCCGCGCAAGCACTGCGTCAGGGTGAGTGCGACCTCGCCCTCGCGGGTGGCGTGACCGTCATGGCCACCCCCGAGGTCTTCACCGGCTTCTCGCGGCAACGAGGCATGGCCCCCGACGGCCGCTGCAAGCCGTTCGCCGCCGCGGCCGACGGCACGGGCTGGGGCGAAGGAGTCGGCGTACTCCTGTTGGAACGTCTCTCCGATGCGCGTCGCAACGGTCACCAGGTCCTGGGGATTGTGCGGGGTTCGGCGGTGAATCAGGACGGTGCGAGTAATGGGTTGACGGCGCCCAATGGTCCGTCGCAGGAGCGGGTGATTCGTCAGGCGTTGGCGAGTGGCGGTCTGGTGGCGGCTGATGTGGATGTGGTGGAGGGGCACGGTACGGGGACGACGTTGGGTGATCCGATCGAGGCGCAGGCTTTGTTGGCGACGTATGGGCAGGGTCGTGGGGTGGACCGGCCTCTGTGGCTCGGCTCGGTGAAGTCGAACATCGGCCACACTCAGGCCGCTGCGGGTGTTGCGGGTGTCATCAAGATGGTGATGGCGATGCGGTGTGGTGTGGTGCCGGCGAGTTTGCATGTGGATGAGCCGTCGCCGCATGTGGATTGGGATGCGGGTGCGGTGCGGTTGGCGGTGGAGTCGGTGGCGTGGCCGGAGGTGGGTCGTCCGCGGCGGGCTGGTGTGTCGTCGTTCGGTGCGTCGGGGACGAACGCGCACGTCATCCTGGAGTCCGTCCCGCAGGCTGTCGTCGAGCCCGTGGTCTCGGAGGGTGTCCCGGTCACCGACGACACCGGAGCGATCGTGCCCTGGATGCTGTCGGCACGCACCACGGAGGCCCTGCGCGACCAGGCGCGACGCCTGATCGACGCGGTGACACTCGATCCGGCCGCACCCCTCCACGACGTGGGCTGGTCCCTGCTGCGCACGCGCTCGCTGTTCGAGCAGCGAGCGGTCGTCGCCGGACACGAGCGCTCCGAACTGCTGGCCGGACTCGCAGCATTGGCAGCGGGAGAAACCCACCCGGCCCTGACCGAGCCGCGCAACGGAGCGGCGACGTCCCACGGTGACGTGGTGTGGCTGTTCAGTGGTCAGGGCAGCCAGCTCGTGGGTATGGGCTCCGGGCTCTATGAGCGATTCCCCGTGTTCGCGACCGCCTTTGATGAGGTGTGTGGGCTGTTGGATGTGGAGTTGGGGGTGTCGGGCGGGTCGCTTCGGGAGACGGTGTTTCACGGGCCGCGGGAGCGGTTGGATCACACGATGTGGGCGCAGGCGGGGTTGTTTGCGTTGCAGGTGGGGCTTGCGCGGTTGTGGGGGTCGGTGGGTGTCCGGCCGGATGTGGTGGTCGGCCATTCGGTCGGTGAGGTCGCCGCCGCTCATGTGGCGGGGGTTTTGTCGTTGGCGGATGCCTGTCGGGTGGTGGGTGCGCGGGCCCGGTTGATGGGCGGGTTGCCGGTGGGTGGTGCGATGTGTGCCGTTGAGGCGACGGTGGACGAGCTGGCGGCTGACCTTGAGGGATCTGATGTCGGTGTGGCCGCGGTCAACATGCCTGATTCGACGGTGATTTCGGGTCCGTCGGAGGAAGTGGAGCGGGTTGCTGAACTGTGGCGGGCGCGGGGGCGCAAGTCCAAGGCGCTCACGGTCAGTCACGCGTTTCATTCGGTGCTGATGGAACCGATGCTGGCGGAGTTCGGTGAGGCGTTGCGGGGTGTGGAGTTCCGTCGGCCGTCGATTCCTTTGATCAGCAACGTGTCGGGCCGGGAGGCGGGGGAGGAGATCGCGACTCCCGAGTACTGGGTGCGTCATGTCCGTCAGCCGGTGCTCTTCCACCCCGCCATCGCCCAAGTGGCCTCCAGGGCGGGTGTGTTCGTCGAGCTCGGTCCGGCCCCCGTACTCACCACGGCCGCGCAACACACCCTTGATGACGTCGCTGATCCTCAGGGCCCCGAGCCCGTGCTGGTTTCCTCGCTCTCCGGACGCGCGGGCCCTGCGGGCGAACGCTCCGAGGAGGAGGCGTTCGTGGGTGCGGTGGCGGGTTTGCATGTGGCTGGTGTGGGGGTGGAGTGGTCGGGGTTGTTCCCGGGCGATCGGGTGCCGGGTGTGGTGGGTCTGCCGACGTATGCGTTTCAGCGGGAGCGTTTTTGGCTGGTGGGGCGTTCGGGTGGGGCGGATGTGTCGGGGCTGGGTCTGGTGTCGGCGAAGCATGCGTTGCTGGGTGCGGCGGTGGAGTTCGCTGATCGGGGTGGTTGTTTGTTGACGGGGCGGTTGTCTCGTTCGTCGGTGGGTTGGCTGTCTGATCATGTGGTGGCCGGGGCGGTGTTGGTGCCGGGTGCGGCGTTGGTGGAGTGGGCGTTGCGGGCCGGGGATGAGGTGGGTTGCGGTTCGGTGGAGGAGTTGATGTTGCAGGCGCCTGTGGTGGTGCCTGAGTCGTCGGGTCTGCGGGTACAGGTCGTGGTCGAGGAGGCGGCGGAGGACGGCCGTCGGGGCGTGCAGGTCTACACGCGCCCTGATGCCGAGGCCTTGGACGGTGACGGATCGTGGGTCTGCCACGCGACCGGCATCCTCACCCCCACCCCCACCCCCGCCCCCGACGCGGCCGACGGTCTGGCAGGCCTGTGGCCTCCGGCCGGTGCCGAACCGGTGGGCGTCGAGGACTTCTACGAGCGGGTGGCCGAGGCCGGTTACGCGTACGGGCCCGCGTTCCAGGGGCTGCACGCCGTGTGGCGGGACGGCGACGACCTCGTCGCCGAGGTCGTCCTGCCCGAGGCGGCCGGTGCGCACGACGGCTACGGCATCCACCCCGCCCTCCTGGACGCCACCCTCCACCCGGCCCTGCTCCTCGACTGGCCGGACCACACGGACCAGCCGGAGGGCGGCGACGGCAAGGTCTGGCTGCCGTTCACCTGGAACGAGATCTCCCTGTGGGCCGCGGGCGCCGGCACCGTACGCGTACGTCTGTCGCCCGGCGCGCACGACGAGGCCGAACGGGACGTACGGGTGCTGGTCACCGACGCCACGGGGGCGAACGTCCTCAGCGTGGGCTCGGTGTCCCTGCGGCCCGCGGACATCGGTCAGTTGCGGACCGCGCAGCCGCAGGAGGGCCTGTTCGCGGTCGACTGGACGCCGCTCCCCCTGACGCAGGAAACGGGCGAAGGCGGCGGTGACGGTGAGGGTGACGACTGGGCCGTGCTGGCTGACGGCGCCGGAATCGCCGGGATCACCGAAGTCGCGGAGGCCGTGGCGGCGGGTGGTGAGGCGCCGTGGGCGGTGCTCGCGCCCGTCGGAGCCGCCGCGGACGACGGTCTGCCGGTCGCCGGGCACGTGCTGTCCCTCGTACAGGAGTTCCTTGCGGCGCCGGAGCTGGCCGAGTCCCGGCTGCTGCTCGTGACGCGGGGAGCCGTGGCGGTCGACAGGGACGGTAACGGCGGCGCCGGGCTCGACCCTTCCGCCGCTGCCGCGTGGGGCCTGGTCCGCAGCGCCCAGTCCGAGCACCCCGGCCGCCTCGCCCTGGTCGACGCCGGGCCTCACGCGGAGGACCTCCCGCACGACTTCCCCCAGTGGCTGCCCCAGTCCCTGCCCCAGCCCCTGATCCGCCGAGCGGTCGAAGACCTCGACGAACCCCAACTCGCCCTGCGAGACGACGTGATGGTGGTCCCGCGTCTGGTCCGTGCGACCGACGGCGCGTCGCTGCCGGCGCCCGCCGACCGCGCCTGGCGGCTCGACAAGGGCGGCGCGGAGACCCTGGAGAGCGTGGCGCCCGTCGCGTACCCGGAGGTCCTGGAGCCCCTCGCTCCCGGACAGGTCCGCCTTGACGTCCACGCGGCGGGCATCAACTTCCGCGACGTCCTCGTCAGCCTGGGCATGGTGCCGGGGCAGATCGGCCTGGGCGGTGAGGGCGCCGGGGTCGTGACCGAGGTCGGCCCCGACGTGTCGGACCTGTCGGTCGGCGACCGAGTCATGGGCGTGCTCCACGGCTCCTTCGGCCCGACGGCCGTCGCGGACACGCGGATGGTCGCGCCCGTCCCCCGGGGCTGGGACATGCGCGAGGCGGCCGGAATGCCGGTCGCCTACCTCACCGCTTGGTACGGGTTGGTGGAGCTGGCCGGGCTGAAGGCGGGCGAGCGTGTGTTGATCCACGCCGCCACCGGTGGCGTGGGGATGGCGGCGGTCCGGATCGCCCGCCATCTCGGCGCCGAGGTGTTCGCCACCGCGAGTCCCGGCAAGCACGCCGTGCTGGAGGACATGGGCATCGATGCCGCCCACCGCGCGTCCTCCCGGGACACCGGCTTCGAGGGCGCCTTCCGTGAGGTCACGGACGGTCGGCCTATGGACGTCGTGCTCAACAGCCTGACCGGTGAATTCATCGACGCCTCGCTGCGATTGCTGGGGGAGGGCGGCCGGTTCCTGGAGATGGGCAAGACCGACCTGCGCACTCCCGAGGAGGTGGCCGCGCGGTACGCGGGCGTCACGTACACCGTGTACGACCTCGTCGGCGACGCCGGACCCGACCGCATCGCGGTCATGATGCGGGAGTTGGGCGAACGCTTCGCCTCCCGGGACCTCGCTCCGCTGCCGGTACGTTCCTGGCCGCTGGACAAGGCACGCGAGGCGTTCCGGTTCATGAGCCAGGCGAAGCACACCGGCAAACTGGTGCTCGACGTGCCCGCGCCGCTCGACCCCGAGGGCACGGTGCTGATCACCGGCGGTACCGGAGTCCTCGGGCGGTTGGTGGCCGAGCATCTGGTGCGGGAGTGGGGTGTACGGCACCTGCTCCTCGCCAGCCGCAGCGGTACGGAAGGCCCCGGAGTCGGCGAACTCGTCACGGAGCTGGAGAAGTTGGGTGCGGAGGTGGCCGTGGCCGCTGCCGATGTGGGCGACGCGGATTCGGTGGCGGAGCTGATCGGCAAGACGGATCCTTCGCATCCGTTGACCGGGGTCGTGCATGCGGCGGGTGTGCTGGAGGACGCCGTCGTGACCGCGCAGACCCCGGAGGGCTTGGGTCGCGTGTGGGCGGCCAAGGCTGCCGCCGCTCGGCATCTTCATCAGGCGACGGCCGGGATGCGCCTCGGCATGTTCGTGGTGTTCTCCTCGGCCGCCGCCACCCTCGGCAGTCCCGGACAGGCCAACTACGCGGCGGCCAACGCCTATTGCGACGCGCTCATGCAGCACCGACGCGCACACGGTCAAGCCGGACTGTCCGTCGGCTGGGGGCTGTGGCAGGCCACGGGCGGCATGACGGGCGGCCTCGGCGAGGCCGATGTCGCCCGGATGGGACGTATCGGCGTCAAGCCCATGAGCGGGGAGTACGCGCTGACGCTGCTCGACGCCGCCCACCGCCACGGCGAAGCCCACCTCGTCGCCGCCGACCTGAACACCCGCACCTTCGCGGGCAGGCCCGCCGAGGCCCTGCCCGCCCTGCTCCGCGCGTTCGCCGCCGGACAGGGCTCCGCACGGCCCACGGCGGCCGCCGCCCGGCAGAACATCGACTGGGCGGGCAAACTCTCGGTCCTGTCCGTCGAGGACCAGCACCGCACCCTGCTCGACCTGGTGCGCACGCACGCGGCGGCGGTGCTCGGCCACGGCGGTGCCGACGCCGTACGCGCCGACGCCCCCTTCCAGGACCTCGGCTTCGACTCGCTCACCGCCGTCGAGCTGCGCAACCGCCTCTCGTCCTCGACCGGCCTGCGCCTGCCCGCCACGTTCATCTTCCGGCACCCCACCCCGTCCGCGATCGCCGACGAACTGCGCACGAGGCTGTGCCCCGCGGGCGCCGACCCGTCGGCACCCCTCTTCGGCGAGCTGGACAAGCTGGAGACGGCGATCACCGGCCACGCCCACGACGCGGACACCCGGGGGCGGCTCGTGGCGCGCCTGCAGAACCTGCTGTGGCGCCTGGACGACACCGGGGGCGGCGCGGCGGAAGCCGACGCGGACGCAGGCGAGAACGGCGACCTCGATTCCGCGTCGGACGACGAGCTCTTCGAGCTGATCGACCGAGAACTGCCTTCTTGATCAGGAGTGGAGAAGACATGCCGGGTACGAAAGACATGCCGGGTACGGAGGACAAGCTCCGCCACTACCTGAAGCGCGTGACCGCCGACCTCGGGCAGACCCGCCAGCGCCTGCGCGACCTGGAGGAGCGGCGGCGGGAACCGGTGGCCATCGTCGCGATGGCTTGCCGGTACCCGGGCGGCGTGATGTCGCCCGAACAACTGTGGGACCTGGTCGCCGCCCAGGGCGATGCCATCGAGGCGTTCCCCGCGGACCGCGGCTGGGACGTCGGCGGCCTCTACCACCCCGACCCGGACCACCCCGGCACGACCTACGTGCGGGAGGCGGGCTTCCTGCGGGACCCCGCGCGCTTCGACGCGGACTTCTTCGGCGTCAACCCGCGCGAGGCACTCGCCGCCGACCCGCAGCAGCGCGTGCTCCTCGAAGTGGCCTGGGAACTGTTCGAACGCGCGGGCATCGACCCCGCCACCCTCCGGGACACGCTCACCGGCGTGTACGCGGGCATGTCCAGCCAGGACCACATGTCCGGCGGCCAGGTGCCGCCGGAGGTCGAGGGGTACGCCACCACGGGCACCCTCTCCAGCGTCATCTCCGGCCGCATCGCCTACACCTTCGGCCTGGCGGGCCCCGCGGTCACCCTGGACACGGCGTGCTCCGCGTCGCTGGTGGCCATCCACCTGGCCTGCCAGGCACTGCGCCAGGGCGACTGCAACCTGGCGCTGGCCGGCGGGGTGACCGTACTGTCCACCCCCACGGCGTTCGTGGAGTTCTCCCGCCAGCGCGGTCTCGCCCCGGACGGCCGCTGCAAGCCGTTCGCCGAGGCGGCCGACGGCACCGGCTTCTCCGAAGGCGTCGGCCTGATCCTCCTGGAACGCCTCTCCGACGCGCGCCGCAACGGACACCACATCCTCGGCGTCGTCCGCGGCTCGGCCGTCAACCAGGACGGCGCGAGCAACGGCCTCACCGCTCCCAACGACGTCGCCCAGGAACGCGTGATCCACCAGGCCCTGACCAACGCCCGCGTCACCGCGGACTCCGTCGACGCCGTCGAGGCGCACGGCACCGGCACCACGCTCGGCGACCCCATCGAGGGCAACGCGCTCCTCGCCACGTACGGCAAGGACCGGCCGGCGGACCGGCCCCTCTGGCTCGGCTCGGTGAAGTCGAACATCGGCCACACCCAGGCCGCGGCCGGGGTCGCGGGCGTCATCAAGATGGTCATGGCCATGCGCCACGGCGAGCTGCCCGCCTCCCTGCACATCGACCGGCCCACGCCCCACGTGGACTGGGAGGACGCAGGGGTACGGCTCCTGACCGACCCCGTGCCGTGGCCCAGGACGGACCGCCCCCGCCGGGCGGGCGTCTCCTCCTTCGGCATCAGCGGCACCAACGCCCACCTGATCGTGGAACAGGCCCCCGAACCGACCGCCACCGAGGAGGAGCCGACGGAGCACTCCGCCGCCCCCTCCGACGGCCGCGTGGTTCCGTGGCTGGTCTCGGCACGCGGCCAGGACGCGCTGCGGGCCCAGGCGGCCGCCCTGACTGAACGGGCACGCACCGAGACCGAGTTGGTGCACCCCGTCGAGGTCGGCTGGTCCCTCCTGAGGACCCGTGCGCTGCACGACCGTCGAGCCGTCGTCATCGGCGCGGAGCGGGCCGACCTGGTGGCCGCGCTGGCGGCGCTGGCGGCAGGGGAGCCGCATCCGTCCCTGATCGGCCCGGCACCGGCGGCGGTCGGCGCCGGCAAGGACGTGGTGTGGCTGTTCAGTGGTCAGGGCAGCCAGGTCGTGGGTATGGGTGCGGGGTTGTATGAGCGTTTCCCGGTGTTCGCGACCGCCTTTGACGAGGTGTGTGGGCTGTTGGAAGCGGAGTTGGGGGTATCGGGCGGGTCGCTTCGGGAGACGGTGTTTCACGGGCCGCGGGAGCGGTTGGATCACACGATGTGGGCGCAGGCGGGGTTGTTTGCGTTGCAGGTGGGGCTTGCGCGGTTGTGGGGGTCGGTGGGTGTCCGGCCGGATGTGGTGGTCGGCCATTCGGTCGGCGAGATCGCCGCTGCTCATGTGGCGGGGGTTTTGTCGTTGGCGGATGCCTGTCGGGTGGTGGGTGCGCGGGCCCGGCTGATGGGCGGGTTGCCGGTGGGTGGCGCGATGTGTGCCGTTGAGGCGACGGCGGACGAGCTGGCGGGAGACCTTGAGGGGTCTGATGTCGGTGTCGCCGCGGTCAACATGCCTGATTCGACGGTGATTTCGGGTCCGTCGGAGGAAGTGGAGCGGGTCGCTGGACTGTGGCGGGCGCGGGGGCGCAAGACCAAGGCGCTCACGGTCAGTCACGCGTTTCATTCGGTGTTGATGGAGCCGATGCTGGCGGAGTTCGGTGAGGCTCTTCGGGGTGTGGAGTTCCGTCGGCCGTCGATCCCGCTGATCAGCAACGTGTCGGGCCGGGAGGCGGGGGAGGAGATCGCGACTCCCGAGTACTGGGTGCGTCATATCCGTCAGCCGGTGCTCTTCCACCCCGCCATCGCCCAAGTTGCTGACAAGGCTGGGGTGTTCGTCGAGCTCGGCCCGGGCCCGGTGCTGATCACGGCCGCCCAGCACACCCTGGACGGCCTGCTGGCCGACGCCGACGCCGACGCCGACGCGGACACCGGAAGCGCCCCCGGCGCCGCCCCCGTCGCGGACGGCCCGGAGCCGGTCGTCGCCGCCTCACTCCACCCCGCAGAGCCCGACGACGTCGCCTTCGCGCAGGCGATGGCCCGCCTGCACACAGCGGGCGTCGACGTGGACTGGTCGGCGTACTTCCCGGCCGACCCCGCGCCCCGCACCGTCGGCCTGCCCACCTACGCCTTCCAAGGGCGGCGGTTCTGGCTGGGCGACCTCCCGGCCACCGGTGCGGCGGCGGAGGCGGGCGGCGACGACGCCGGGTTCTGGGCGGCCGTCGAGGGCGCGGACGTCCAGGCGCTCTGCGACACCCTGCACCTCAAGGGCGACGCGGACAGGGCGGCTCTGGAGACGGTGTTCCCCGCGCTGTCCGCCTGGCGGCGCGAACGCCGTGAGCAGTCGGTCGTCGACGGGTGGCGGTATCGCGTCGACTGGCAGCACGTCGACCTTCCGGTGCCCGCCGCCGCCGGGGCGGGCGCCTGGGTGATCGTGGCACCCGCGACCGGCGCCGGATCCTGGCCGCAGACCTGCGCACGTGCGTTGGACGATGCCGGTGTGCCGGTGGCTCTCGTCGAGGTGGATCCGGGCGCGGAGCGGGCAGACGTCGCCGCGCTGCTGAGGTCGGGGCAGGCCGGCATCGCGGACGGCGTGCCGCTCGCCGGAGTCCTGTCGCTGCTGGCCCTCGGCGAGGGGACGGACCCCTCCGGCCCGGCCGCGTCGCCCGACGGCCTCACCGGCACCCTGTCCCTGCTGCACGGCCTGCTCGACGCGGGCATCGAGGCGCCCGTGTGGTGCGCCACCCGCGGTGCCGTCTCCTGCGGCGACGCCGATCCGGTGATCTCCCCGGAACAGGCCGCCGTATGGGGACTCGGCCGCGTGGCCGCGCTCGAACACCCTGAGCTGTGGGGCGGCCTGCTCGACCTGCCCGCGGAGCCGGACGCACTGGACACGCAGGCGCTGTACGCGCTGCTGTGCGGGGACGGCGCCGAGGACCAGGTCGCGCTGCGCCGGGGCGGTGCGCTCGGCCGCCGCCTGATGCCCGACGTGACGTCCGGTGCCGGGCCCGCCGAACACTGGGAGCCGCACGGCACCGTTCTCGTGACGGGCGGCGTCGGCCCGCTCGTCGATCAGGTCGTACGGTGGCTCGCCGCGTCCGGGGCCGAGCACGTCGTACTCCTGGACACCGACCCCGAAGGCGGCGGTCACCGGGACGATGAGCTCGCCGCCGAAGTAGCCTCGCACGGAACCAAGTTGACACTCCTTGCGGGTGGTCCCCTCCACGGGGTGGAGGCGCTCGACGGGCTCGCGGACGGGGAGATACGCACCGTCATCCACACCTCGCTGCCCGGCGAGCTCGCACCGCTCGCCGAAGTGACCCCCGAGGCGCTGGGCGAGGCCGCTTCCGCCGCCGTGCGGCTGGCCGGACTGGCGGAGGCGGCCTGGGCCGGGTCGGTGGAGACCGTCCTGTACTTCTCTTCCGTCGCCGCTTCGCTGGGCAGCAGGGAGCACGGCGCGTACGCGGCCGCCAATGCCTACCTCGACGCGCTCGCGCAGCGGACCGAAGCCGAAGCCGACCCCGAAGCGGCAGCCGGAGCCGGAGCCCGAGTACGACGCACGGTCTCCGTGGGCTGGAGCCTCTGGGACCTGCCGGACGATGATGACGTCGCACGCGGCGCCGGAGGGCTCTCCCGCCGACAAGGGCTTCCGCCCCTGGAGACGCAGTTGGCACTCGGCGCCCTGCGTGCGGCACTCGGCGGCGGTGCGGGACACACCCTGGTGGCCGACGTCGACTGGGACCGGTTCGCGCCGCTGTACACCCTGGCAAGGCCCACCCGCCTGCTCGACGCGGTGCCCGCGGCCCGGCGGATCCTCGACGCCTCCTCGGACGGTGCCGAGAGCGCGGAGGACGCCTCGGCCCTGCGCCGCGAGCTGGCCGCCCTCCCTGCGCGCGAACGCACCGGCATGCTCCTGGAGGTGGTCCGTACGCAGGTCGCCGCCGTCCTGCGCTACGAGCCGGGACAGGACGTCGAGTCGGAGAGGGCGTTCAAGGACCTGGGCTTCGACTCCCTCGTGGTCGTCGAGCTGCGCAACCGGCTGCGCGCCGCCACCGGCCTGCGGCTGCCCGCCACCCTGGTCTACGACTATCCGACCCCCCGCGCCCTGGCCGAGCACCTCCTGGACCGGGTGCTGCCCGACGGCGGGGCCGGCGAGCTGCCGGTGGCCGCCCATCTCGACGACCTGGAGGCGACCCTCGCCGGGCTCGCCGTGGACGACCCGCGCCGCAAGGGGCTCGTCCGGCGCCTGCAGGCCCTGCTGTGGAAGCAGCCGGACGCCACGGCGGTCGGCGCGCCCGCCGACGACGAGCCGGGCGAGGGGGAGGACCTGGCCACGGCGAGCGCCGACGACATGTTCGCGCTGATCGACCGGGAGTGGGGGACGACGCGGTGACGCGTGCGGTCGGACGGGGCCCGAACGATGTCGGCGGCGCGAAGACCGGTCCGCGGTGGCCGCGGGCCGTCCAGTGATCACGGGAACGGGGCGAGCGGTGGACCTGGTGGAACGGACCGAGGAGCTGGCCGCCCTGCGGGCCGCCTTCGACGCGCCCGCACCGGCCGGTGGCAGCCTCGTGGTGCTCGGCGGCGCGGTCGGCACCGGCAAGACCGCGCTGCTGCGGACCTGGACGGCCGCTCTCGGGATACGGGCCCTGGTGCTGACCGCCACCGCCTGCCGTGCCGAACGTGACCTGGCGCTGGGTGTCCTGGAGCAATTGGTGCGCAGCCCAGGCCTGCCCGCCGCGAGCGCCGAACGCGCGCTGGCGTGGGTCGAGAGCGCGGTCGGCGCGGGGCCGACGGCGGACAGGTCGTCCTCTCCCGGAGAGCACTCGACCGGCGGGTACCCGACCGGTGGGCACTCGACCGGCGGGTACTCGACAGGCGGATACTCGACCGGCGGGCCCCCGGCGGACGGCCCCCCTCCCGGACCGGCAGCCGCCGACGCCGACGCCGTCGCCCTCACCGCCCCCGCCCTGCGCGGGCTGTGCGAGGTGCTGCGTGCCCTGGTCGCCGAGCGGCCCGTCGTGGTCGCCGTCGACGACGCCCACCACGCCGACGCGGCGTCCCTGCGGTGCCTGCTGTACCTCGTGCGCCGGCTCGGGTCCGTACCGTTCCACGTGGTGTTCACCGAGGACGCCCGGCAGAAGGCGTCGAACGCGCTGCTCGCCAGCGAGTTCCCGCACGAGCCCGGGCTGCGGCGGATCACCCTGGAACCGCTGTCGAAGGCCGGGGTCGAAGCCCTCCTCGCGCGGCATCTCGACGAGCGCACGGCCCAGGACCTCACCCCGGTCGTCCAGGACATGAGCGCGGGCCACCCGCTCCTGGTCGAGGCCCTCGCCGAGGACCACCGTACGGGGGGCGGCGCAGGGGAGGCGTACGGGCGTGCCGTGCTCGGATTCCTCTACCGGCACGAGGCGCCCGTCACCCAAGTCGCCCGCTGCGTCGCCGTGTTGGGCGAGTGCGCCACGCCCTCTCTGGTCGCGCGACTTGTCGATACGGACACGGACGCGGACGCGGCGTCCGTCGCGCGGGCCGTGCGTGTGCTGACCGACGCACAGATGCTGCACGAGGGCCGCCTGTGCCATCCGGCGTTCGGTGCGGCGGTCCTCGACGGCATGCCGCCGCAGGAGCGGAGCGCCCTGCACGGGCGGGCCGCCGGCCTGCTCCACGAAGAGGGCGCACCGGCCACCGAGGTGGCCGCCCACCTCCTGTCCGCCGACCGGCGGGACGCGCCCTGGGCGGTGCCCGTGTTCCAGGAGGCCGCCCAACTCGCCCTGGAGCAGGACAAGGTGGCGGACGGTGTCGACTTCCTGCGCGCCGCCCACCAGCGGTGCCACGGTGCCGGGGAAAGGGCCGCGATCGTCGGCGCGCTCGCCGACGCGGAGTGGCGTCTCGACCCGGCGAAGACCCTGCGCCACCTGCCCGCACCGGCAGGCGAGGGCCACCCCGCCCGCAGCCGGACCCACGCCCCCCAGCACCCGCCCCTCCCCACCCATCTCCTCTGGCACGGACGGGTCGACGAGGGACTGGACGCCATCGGGGCGCTCACCGGCCCCGGGCCGGCCGGGGCGCCACCGATGAACGCCGCCGACCTGGACACCCCGTGGCTGTGGGGCGCCTTCCTCTACCCCGGACATGTCAAGGAGCGGCTCGGCTCCGGCGTCCTGTCCGCCCAGGGCTCGGCCCCGCCCGCGGTCACCCCGGAACTGCAGGGCGCGGGAACCCTGATGAACGACCTGCTGTACGGCGGTGAGGGCGACGCCGTCGAGGCGGCCGAACGCGCCCTGAACCGCTACCGGCTCGGCCCGCGCACCGTCGCCGTGCAGTCCGCCGCCCTGGCCGCGCTCACCTACCGCGACCGGCCGCATCGGGCCGCAGCCTGGTGCGACGGGCTGCTCGCGCAGGCCGGTGAGCACAACAGCCCCACCTGGCAGGCGCTGTTCCACGGCTGGCGGGCCCTGATCCATCTGCGCCAGGGCGACCCGGCCGCGGCCGAACGGCAGGCCGGCACGGCGCTCGCCCTGCTCGGCCCGAAGGGCTGGGGCGCCGCGATCGGGCTTCCCCTGGCCGCCGCCGTACAGGCCAAGGCGGCGCTCGGTGACGTGGACGGAGCCGCCGCCCTGCTCGAACGGCCCGTGCCGCAGGCCGTGTTCCAGACCCGCCCCGGCCTGCACTACCTGGCCGCCCGAGGCCGCTACCACCTGGCGACCGGCTGCCACTACGCGGCGCTGTGCGACTTCTACGCGTGCGGCACGCGGATGAGCAGCTGGGGCGTGGACCTGCCCGCCGTCGAGGCGTGGCGGCTCGGCGCCGCCGAGGCGTACCTGGCGCTCGGCGAGACGCTCCTCGCCCGTCAACTCGTCGACGATCAGCTCGCGCTGCCCGTCCCCGACACCGGCCGTACGCGCGGCACGACGCTGCGCCTGCGCGCGGCGACGTCACCCGCACCCGGGCGGGCCGCGCTGCTCGACGAGGCCGTGGCCGTGCTCCAGGAGGCCGGCGACCCCTTCGAGCTGGCGCGGGCCGTGGCCGACCAGGCCGCGGCGGTCCGCGAGGAGGGCGGGACGGAACACGCCCGGCTGCTGGCCCGCAAGGCGGAGATCCTGGCCCGGCGCTGGGGCGGTTCGCCCGCGCCCGGCACCGTCCCCGAGCCGCCGGAACGGCCCCCCGCCGGCCCGGACGCCGAACTGAGCAGCGCCGAACGCCGGGTCGCGGAGCTCGCCGCGGACGGGCTCACCAACCGGGAGATCTCCCGGACGCTGTGCGTCACGGTCAGCACCGTGGAGCAGCACCTGACCCGGATCTACCGGAAGCTCGACGTCGGACGACTGGACCTGCGGGCGGCACTCGCGTAGCCGACGAACGGCGCCCCCACCGGATGCGGTGGGGGCGCCGTACGGGTGGGATCGTGTCAGGGGCCGACCGGCTCCGCGGTGACGGTGGCCGCGTCCAGGTTCACCACGTCCAGTTCCTCCGGGCGGAACGGCGGAGCGCTCAGGTCGGGCAGGCGCTCGTCGGCGCGCATCGCCATCAGGAACCGGTTGGAGCCCAGTTCGGCCTGCGGGGCGTTGAGGCTCATGACCTCCGTGACGATCTCGGAGGCCTTGGGGGAGCGGATCGATGCCGCGGTGATGGCCTCGGCGAACCGGAGGCGCTGCGCCGTGTCGATGCCGCTGAGCCGTGGATCCGTCGCGGAGACCCGGCAGTTGACGTAGTCGATGTCCTTCGTCGCGGCCAGGATCCACGGGTCGTCGACCGCCGCGCCGATCGCCTTCTGCAGGCGCAGGGCCGACCCGGCGCCCGTGTCCGGGGTGCGGGTGAACTCGCGGTCGAGGGTGTCGGCGCAGCGCGCGGCCGAGCTCATGCCGTGCCCGTAGATCGGGTTGAACGCGCTCAGCGAGTCGCCGATGACGACCAGGCCGTCGGGCCACTGTTCGAGCCGCTCCGGGTAAAGGCGGCGGTTCGCGCCGGAGCGGGAGCCGAAGACGGGGGTGAGCGGCTCGGCGTCCCGCAGCAGGTCGGCGATGATCGGATGGTTGAGGTTCTTCGCGAACGGGATGAACTCGTCCTCGCTCGTGGGGAGGTGCGCGCCCCGGGTGCAGGAGAGCGTGGCGAGCCAGCGGCCGCCCTCGATGGGGTAGACGACACCGAAGCGGCCGGGCTCGCGGACCCGGTCGTCGGCGGCGATGTTCACCGCGGGGAAGCGGGTCGTCGCGCCGGGCGGGGCCTGGAAGAGCCGGGTGGCGTAGGCGACGCCGGCGTCCACGACGTCCTCCTCCAGGGCGGGCACGCCGAGGTCGGACAGCCACGGCTTGAGGCGGGAGCCGCGGCCGGTGGCGTCGATCACCAGGTCGGCCTCCAGCGTCTCCTGCCCGCCGGTGTCGACGTCGCGGACGACGACACCGGTGACCAGGCGGTCGCCGCCCGTCAGACGGACGGCCTCGGTGCGCTGGCGGACGGTGATGTTCGCGGGGGCCAGGGCCTGCCGCCGTACGGTCAGGTCGAGCAGCGGGCGGCTGGCGACCAGCGCGAACTGGGTGGCGGGGAAGCGGTGCTGCCAGCCCTGCCCGGTGAGGGTCACCAGGTCCTCGGGGAAACCGAGGCGGCGGGCACCGGCCGCGAGGAGCCGGTCGGTGGTGCCGGGCAGCATCTGCTCGATGAGGCGGGCACCGTTGGACCACAGCAGGTGGGCGTGGCGGCCCTGGGGCACGCCCTTGCGGTTCAGGGGTTCCTCGGGGAGCGCGTCACGCTCGACGACGGTGACGGTGTCCACGTGGCGGGACAGGACGTGCGCCGCGAGGGTGCCTGCCATGCTGGCGCCCAGTACGACGGCGTGTGCGGGTCGGGTGGTGGTCACGCGCGGATCCCTTCGGGATGGGTGGGGTCACTGGGCCCGTCCGCCGCGTCCTGCCGGTCCTCGTGGGCGGGGGTCGCGGCGGCCTCGGCGGGCCCGTCCATGGTCACGTCGGTGACGCCCCAGAACGCCTGCACCCGGCGGCCGAGCCCGTTCTCGTCGAGCTCGACGATGCCGACGATGCGGAAGGTCATCGGCCGCGGACGCTGCACGGTGACCGTGGTCGGCGTCACCACGAAACGGTCGTCCATCGACGTCATCGGCGGGTCGGGCACCTCGTACGTGCCGCAGGACACGGCGAGTTCGAGGTGCCTGCGCAGGTCGTCCTTGCCCACCATGGGCGGCTGCCCGACCGGGTCCTCGAAGACGATGTCGTCCGTGAACAGGTCGAGGACGCCCTCGATGTCGCCGGCGTTGATCCGCCGGGCGTAGTCGGTGGCCATCTTCTTGCGCGAGGCCTCGTCGGGCATTGCACCTCCAGAAAGGGTGGGCCGGCGGCCGTGCCGCCGGGAATCGCGGGGGGTCAGCCGAGGACGGTCAGGTCGGACGTGCCCCAGTACGACTTCAGGTGCTGGACGAGTCCGGACTTGTCCATGCGCACCACGAGCATCGCGGTGCGCTCCAGGCGCGCCGTCCCGGGCGATCCGGGCGCCTTGAGCCAGCCCCGCGCCGCGTACTCGGGGCCCAGCGGCAGGTAGTCCATGACGGAGGTGATCTGGAGCAGGGCGTGCGTGGCGTCCTGTCCCGCGACGGGCTCGGCCGCCTCCTCCCGCAGGCGTGCGGACAGGAGCAGTGCGTAGTGGGCGCGCACCGCGTCGTGCCCGGTCAGCGGCGGCAGCCCCACCGGGTCCTCCAGGACGGCGTCGGGCGCGTACATCTCGACGACGGCGTCCAGATCCCCGGCGTTGACCCGCCGGCTGAGCTCCAGGACGCGCTTCTTGCGCGCGAACTCGTTCATCGCTGTCCTTCCACGCTGTGTCCGTTGCCGTTGCCGTTGCCGCTGTCCTTGCCGAGGTCCCGGTCGATGAACGCGAAGATCTCGTCGGCCGACGCGTCCTGGATGCGGACGGCCACCGCGGCCTCCTCGGCCGCCTCCCGCGTCTCCTGCGGCACGTCGAGGCGGGCCAGCGTGGCGCGCAACCGCCCGGCGAGCTCCGTCCGCGCCGTGCCGTCCTGCGAGGAGACCGAGAGGAGTGAGGTCTCCAGGCGTTCGAACTCCGCGATGACGTCGGCGAGCGGGTCCGCCGCACGCGGCGCGAGCTCCTGCCCCAGGTGCGCGGCGAGCTCGGCCGGGTTCGGGTGGTCGAAGACGAACGTGGCCGGCAGCTTGAGTCCGGTCGCCGTCGACAGCCGGTTGCGCAGCTCCACCGCGGTCAGCGAGTCGAAGCCGAGCTCCCGCAACCCCTGCGTCGCGTTGACGGGCGTACCCGGCTCGTGGCCGAGCACCGCCGCGATGTGCGTGCACACCAGGTCGCGCAGCGCCTCCTCGCGTTCGGCGTCGGACATCGTGCCGAGTGCCTTGAGCAGCGCGGACGAGCCCGCTCCGGACGGGCGGCCGCCGCTCCTGCCCGCGCCGCGCACCAAGTCCTGCAGGAGCGCGGGAGCGGGCCGGTCCTGGGCCTGCCGGTGCAGCCGGGCCAGGTCGAGGCGGACCGGCGCGAGCAGCGGCAGACCGCTGGACCACGCGGTGTCCAGGAGGGAGAGCCCCTCGTCGGCACCGATGCCGATCACCCCCGCCCCGGCGTGCCGGGCCTTGTCCACGTCGGCCAGGCGCCCCGACATGCCGCTGTCCAGGTCCCAGTAGCCCCACGCCAGGGAGGTCGCCGCCGCCCCGCCGTCGTGCCGGTGCCGGGCCAGCGCGTCCAGGAACGCGTTGGCGGCCGTGTAACTGGCCTGGCCGGGGCCGCCGAGCAGACCGGCGACCGAGGAGAAGAGGACGAACGCGGACAGGTCGATGTCCCGCGTCAGCGTGTGCAACTGCCAGGCCGCGTCGGCCTTGACCCGCATCACCTTCTCGACCTGCCCGGCCATGAGGTTCTGCACCACCGCGTCGTCGACGATGCCCGCGCAGTGGAAGACGGCGGTCAGCGGATGCTCCGCGGGCACGGACGCCACCAGGGCGGCTGCCGCCTCCGGGTCGCCCGGGTCGCAGGCGGCGAAGGTGACCCGCGCGCCGAGCGCGGACAGGTCGGCGGCCAGCTCCAGGGCGCCCGGCGCGTCCGCCCCGCGCCTGCTGGACAGGAGCAGGTGCCGGGCGCCGTGCCGTCCCACCAGGTGGCGGGCGGTCAGCGCGCCGAGGGCGCCGGTGCCGCCGGTGACGAGCACCGTGCCCTCGGGGTCGAAGGCGACGGGCAGCGCGAACACCGTCCGGGCCCGCGAGGCCTCGGCGGCCCGCGCGGCCGGGGCCTGCCGGACGTCCCACACGGCGACGTCCAGGGGCTCCAGCGCGCCGTCACCGCTCACCTCGGCCAGGGCCGCGACGATGTCCCGTACGCGGGAGGGCTCGGGCGGCGCGACGGTCAGCGCGGTGTCCGTGGCATCGGTCCTGCGGACGGTCAGTGTGCCCGCGCCGGGCGCGGCCGCCGTGTCCTGCCCGCCGATGACGATGTCGGCGGCCCGCTCGCCGTCCGCCCCGCGGGCGGACAGCGCACCGCCGACGACGTCCGCGCGCCAGCGCGGCGCGAGGCGCACGACGGCCCGGCCGACCGCCCCCGTCTCCTCCTCGACGAGCAACGACTCCCCGCCGTCCGGCGCGACGACGTCCGCCAGAAGGTGATACGCGGCCGCATAGGACCCCACGGATCCGGCGGCCTGCGCCCAACTCCACCCGGACGGCACGGGGAGGACCAGCGCGCCCTCGGTCACGGCCACCGGGCCGACCGCGTCGAACAGCCCCATCACCCGGTCGCCCACGGCCAGGTGCCCGACCGTACCGCCGACCTCCGTCACCACACCCGCGCCCTCGACCGAGCCCGCGGCGAACGGGGCCGGTGCCGGGGCGGCGGCCCGCAGCGCGACCCGCACCTCGTGCGGCTCCAGTACCCGCCCGGCCTCCGGGGCGTCGACCAGCGCCAACTCCCCTCCGGTGCCGTCCTCGTCCGCCCCCGCGAGCCGCCACGTCGGCGACCCGAGCGGCGGCGCGAGCCGCGACGCGGCGCTGTCCCGCACCAGCCGCGGCACGAAGACGCGCCCGGCGCGCAGCGCCGACTCCGGCTCACCGGAGGCGAGCACGACCGGCAGCTCCGTCAGGGACGCCTCCGAGTCGTCGACGTCGAGCAGCGTGATCCGGCCCGGGTTCTCGGCCTGCGCGCTGCGCACCAGACCCCACAGGGAGGCACCCGGCAGGTCGTCGGCGTTCTCGCCGGGTCGGGTCGCGACCGCGCCCCGGGTCACCACGGCGAGCCGGCTCGCCGCGAACGCGGGCTCGTCGACCCACTCCTTGAGGAGTCCGAGCAGCGACACCGAGGCCAGCCGGGCGAACCCGCCCGCGTCGGCGCCCGTCGCCGTACCGGGCGTCGCGCACACGGCGACCACCACGTCGGGCGCCTCGGCGCCGTCCGCGACGGCGTCGCGCAGCCCGGCGAACGTGTCCCGCACCGCGGCGCCGGACAGCGCACCGGACACCGTCGCGCCCAGCGGATCCCCGACCGGTGCCACGACGGCGGGACGCGCGACCGAGGCGACGGCCTCCGTACGCTCGGCCGCCGGCGTCCACTCGAGGCGGAAGAGCGCGTCACGGTCCGTGGCGCGGGTGCCCGCGATCTGGTGGGCGGCGACCGGCCGCACGGTGAGCGAGTCGAGTGTCAGGGCCGGTGCCCCGCCGCCGTCCACGGCCGTCAGGGCCAGCTGGTCGGCGGCGGTACGTGCGATGCGTACCCGCAGCTTGGCCGCGCCCGGCGCGTGCACCCGCAGGCCGCTCCAGGAGAACGGCAGCAGCACCTGGTCCGTGTCGGCGGACGACGTGACCGCGTCCAGGATCAGCGCGTGCAGCGCGGCGTCGAGCAGCACCGGGTGCACCCGGTAGCGGCCCGCCTTGCCGCTCTCCGAGTCGGGCAGTTCCAGCTCGGCGTAGATGTCGTCACCGAGCCGCCAGGCCGCGACCAGGCCCTGCGACGCCGGGCCGAACTCGTAGCCGTGCGCCGCGAGTTCGTCGTACGGATCGTGACCGCCGACCGGCGCGGCGCCCGGCGGCGGCCAGGCCCCGTCGAACGACGCGTCCCCGGCCCCGGGGTCCGCGGGGGCGACGACACCTGCGGCGTGCCGGGTCCAGGGGGCGTCCTCGCCCTCGCTCACGGAGCGGGAGTGGACGGAGACGGGGCGCCGCCCGTCCTCGGCCAGGGGGCCCACCGCCACTTGCAGGTCGACGGCTGCCGCGCCCTCGCCGCCGAAGGTGAGCGGCGTGTGCAGCGTCAGCTCGGCGAGCTCCCCGCAGCCGGCCCGCGCCGCGGCCTGCAGCGCGACCTCCACGAACGCCGAACCGGGCAGCAGCACGTTGTCCATGACCCGGTGCTCGGCCAGCCAGGCCTGGTCGCGCGGGGAGATCCGGCCGGTCAGCAGGTGGCTGCTGCCGTCCGCCAGCTCCACGGCGGCCCCGAGCAGCGGGTGCCCCGCCGAGGAGAGCCCGAGCCCCGCCGGGTCCCCGGCGAGCGCACGCTTGGCCTCCAGCCAGAACCGTTCCCGCTGGAAGGCGTAGGTGGGCAGGTCGACCACGCGGGGCAGCGGCACGGCCGGGAACCAGCCCGTCCAGTCGATGTCGGCGCCTGCGGTGAAGGCGTGGGCGGCGGCGCGGGTGAGTTGGCCGGTGTCGCCGTGGTCGCGGCGCAGGGTGGGAACCACGGTGGCCGGCAGATCCGCGGCCTCGATGATCCCTTCCATCGCCAACGTCAGCACCGGATGCGGGCTGGCCTCGATGAACAACCGGTAACCATCCGCCAGCAGCGCATCGACCGTCTCGGCGAACCGCACCGTGTGCCGCACGTTCCTGACCCAGTACGCCGAATCCAGCTCGGTGGTATCGGCCAGCCGCGCCCCGGTGACGGTGGAATAGAACGCCGTACCCGTGGCAGTGGGCCGGATCCCGGCGAGTCCCTCGGTGAGCTGATCCATGATCGCGTCCAGCTGCGGCCCGTGCCCGGCCACGTCCGAGCCGACCGCCCGGGCCCGCAGACCCGCCTCCCTGGCCACACCCACCACCGCCTCGACCCCCTGAGGCGAACCCGAAATCACCGTGGAGGACGGGCCGTTGACCGCAGCCACCACCACCCCCGGATACCCCTGCACCAGCTCCTCGGCCCGCTCACGACCCACCCCCAGCGAAGCCATCGCACCCCGGCCCGAAAGCCGGCGCAGCAAAATGCTGCGCACCGCCACCAGCCGGGCACCCTCCTCCAGCGTGATCGCACCCACCACACACGCCGCAGCGATCTCCCCCTGCGAGTGCCCCACCACCGCCGCCGGCACGATGCCCTGCTCGGCCCACACAGCCGCCAGGGCCACCATCACCGCCCACAGCACCGGCTGGATCACATCGATCCGCGACAACTCACCACCATCCCCGCGCAGCACACCGGTCAACGACCAGTCCACATACGCCGACAACGCCTCCTCACACTCCGCGATCCGCGCCGCGAACACCGGAGACTCATCCAGCAGCCGGGCCCCCATCCCCACCCACTGCCCGCCCTGCCCGGGGAAGACGAACACGGGACCCGCACCGGAAGCCCCGTGCACGGCCCCCTCGACGACGTCCGCCGACGGCTCGCCCGCCGCCAGGGAGCGCAGCCCCGCCAGCAGCTCCTCCCGGTTCCCGCCGACGACGACCGCACGGTTCTCGAACACCGAACGGCTCTTGACCAGCGACCAGCCCACGTCCAGCGGGGACGCGAGCCGCGGGTCGGCCGTCACGCGCTCGGCCAGCAGCGCGGCCTGGGCGCGCAGCGCCGCGTCACCGCGCCCCGAGACCACCCACGGCACCACACCGGTCGGCGCTTCCGCCGACGGGTCGGTCAGGGGCTCCGGCTCGTCCGGCGCCTGCTCCAGGATCACGTGGGCGTTCGTGCCCGAGATGCCGAAGGCGGAGACACCCGCACGGCGCGGGCGCTCGGTCCGCGGCCAGGCCACCGGCTCCTCCAGCAGCCGCACACCGTTGCCGTCCCACTCCACGTGCGGCGTCGGCGCGTCGATGTGCAGCGAGGCCGGCAACTGCTCGTTCTGCAGCGCCATCACCATCTTGATCACACCGGCGACACCGGCCGACGCCTGCGCGTGCCCGATGTTCGACTTGATCGAGCCGAGCCACAGCGGCTGGTCTTCCCGCCGCTCCTTGCCGTACGTGGCGGCCAGCGCGTTGGCCTCGATGGGGTCGCCCAGCATGGTGCCGGTGCCGTGCGCCTCCACCGCGTCGACGTCCTCGGCGGTCAGGCGCGCGTTCGCGAGGGCCTGCCGGATCACCCGCTGCTGCGCCTGGCCGTTGGGCGCCGTGAGCCCGTTGCTCGTACCGTCCTGGTTGATCGCCGAACCCCGGATCACCGCGAGGACCTTGTGACCGTTGCGCCGCGCCTCCGAGAGGCGTTCGAGGAGGACGAGGCCGACTCCCTCGGCCCACCCGGTGCCGTCGGCGGCGGCCGCGAACGGCTTGGGCCTGCCGTTCCTCGCGAGCCCCCGCTGCAGGGAGAACTCCACGAACGCGCCCGGAGTGGCCATCAGCGTGGCACCGCCCGCGAAGGCGAGCGAGCACTCGCCCTGCCGCAGCGCCTGCGCCGCCTGGTGGATCGCCACCAGGGACGAGGAGCAGCCGGTGTCGAGGGTCAGCGCCGGGCCCTGCAGACCGAGGACGTACGACACCCGGCCGGAGGCGACACAGCCGAGGTTGCCGGTGCCGATGTAGCCCTGGACCTCGGTCGGCTGTTCGCCGACGAGCGCCATGTAGTCGAAGATGGTCAGGCCGGTGAACACCCCGGCGTTGCTGCCCTTGAGCTCCTCGCGGTCGATCCCGGCCCGCTCGACCGCCTCCCAGGCGGCTTCCAGGAGCATCCGCTGCTGCGGGTCCATGGCGATGGCCTCGCGGGGACTGATGCCGAAGAACCCGGCGTCGAAGTCGGCCGCGTCATAGAGGAATCCGCCCTCGTGCACATAGCTGGTGCCGCGGCTCTCCGGGTCCGGGTCGAAGAGCGTGTCCAGGTCCCAGCCCCGGTCCTCGGGGAAGGCGCCCATGGCGTCCACCTTGTTGGCGACCAGGTCCCACAGGTCCTCTGGGGAGCGGACGTCGCCCGGGTAGTGGCAGGCCATGCCGACGATCGCGATCGGCTCGTCGTCGGCGGACGCGGCGGACGCGCCCCCGCCGCCCGCGACCGCGGTGTCGCCGGACAGTTCGGCCCGCAGCACGTCGGTGAGCGCGTCGGGCGTGGGGTGGTCGAAGACGACGGTGGTCGGCAGCGTCAGACCGGTGCTCTTGTTCAGCCGGTTGCGCAGCTCCACCGCGGTCAGCGAGTCGAAGCCCAGCTCCTGGAACGGCTTCGTCGCGGGCACGGCGTCGACGTCCGAGTGCCCCAGCGTGGCCGCCGCCTGCGAGCGCACGTGCTGGAGCAGCAACTGCCGCTGCTGCGTGGGCTTCGCCGCGGTCAGCTCCTGCTGCAGCGACGACGACTCCGCGGACTCGTCCTCCGCCGCCGGGGCGCTCGCCCGCCGGTTCTCGGGCAGGTCGCCGAGGAGCGGACTGGGGCGCTGCGCGGTGAACGTCGACGTGAACTGCGTCCAGTCGAAGTTCGCCACCGTCAGCGTCGTCTCGCCCGTGTCGAGCGCCTGGTGCAGCGCCTTGACGCACAGGTCGGGGCTGAGCGGGTGCAGGCCGAAGCGGCTGAAGAACGTCAGCGCGGCCTGGTCGGACGCCATTCCGGCCTCCGCCCACGGGCCCCAGGCGACGGACGTGCCGACCAGGCCCTGGGAGCGGCGGTGTTCGGCGAGCGCGTCGAGGAAGTGGTTGGCCGCGCCGTATGCGCCCTGCTGGCCGCTGCCCCACACACCGGCTCCGGAGGAGAACATCACGAACGCCGAGAGGTCCGCGTCCCGCGTCAGCTCGTGCAGATGCAGTGCGCCGAGCGCCTTGGGCCGCAGCACCTCGTCGAGCGCCGCGTCCGTCACCTCGCCGAGCGCGATGTAGTTCGGCACGCCCGCCGCGTGGATGACGGCCTTCAGCGGGTGCTCCGCGGGCATCCCGTCGAGGAGGCCGCGGACCTGCTCCCGGTCGCCGACGTCACAGGCGGCCAGGGTGACCTTCGTGCCCGACTCGGCCAGTTCGGCGGCGAGTTCACGGGCGCCGGGCGCGTCGGGGCCGCGACGGCTGGTCAGGACGAGATGCGGGGCGCCCTCCCGGGCGAGCCAGCGGGCCAGGACGGCTCCGATGCCTCCGGTGCCGCCGGTGATCAGGGTGGTGCCCTCAGGCCGCCACTTCACGCCGCTGTTCGGCGCGGCGGGCGCGTGCGCCAGGCGCCGCGCGAGGAGGCCGCCCGGCCGCACGGACAGCTGGTCCTCGTCCTGCGGGGCCAGCGCGGCGGCGAGCCGGGCGAGCGTCTGGTGGTCGATGCGCGCGGGCAGGTCCACGAGACCGCCCCACAGCCGCGGGTACTCCAGGGCGGCGATGCGCCCGAGGCCCCAGACCTGGGCCTGCACGGGCCGGGTGAGCGCGTCGGTCGCGCTCGTGGACACGGCTCCCTGCGTGAGGGTGCGCACGGGCGTGTCGACGCCGTTGTCCCCCAGGGCCTGGACGAGCGCGGTGGTCGCCGCGAGTCCGGCGGGCACCGCGGAGTGCTCGGGGTGCGGCTCCTCGTCGAGGGCGAGCAGATTGACGATCCCGGCGCATGCGCCCTCGCCCGTCAGGGGGCGCAGCTCCTCGGCGAGACCGGCCCGCGTCACGGCGCCCGCGTCGACCACGTGCCGGCGTACGGTGGCGCCGTGCGCGGCCAGCGTCTGCGCGGTCGCCCGGACGACGGCGTGCTCGGCGTGCGCCGCGGGCACGACCAGGAGCCAGGTCCCGCCGAGCTCCGGCGGCGCGGCGTCCGGCAGATGCTTCCATGTGACGTGGTACCGCCAGGAGTCGACCGTGGACTGCTCGCGGTGCCGTCGCCGCCAGGCCGAGAGGACGGGCAGCGCGGGCTCCAGGGCGCCGACGGTCTCCGTCTGCCCCTCGATCTCCAGGCTGCTGGCGAGGGCCTCGATGTCCAGCTCCTCGATGGCCTGCCACACCTGGGCCTCGACGGGATCGTGCCCGCCGCCCCGGGCCGTGACGGCCGCGGGTGGCTCCACCCAGTAGTGCTTCCGCTGGAAGGCGTACGTGGGCAGGTCGACGGTACGAGGGGCGGGCTCGGCGGGGAACCAGCGCCGCCAGTCGACGTCGGCGCCCGCGACGAACGCCTGCGCGGCCGCGTGCGTGAGCTGGGTGCGGCCCCCGTGGTCGCGGCGGAGCGTGGGGACGGTGGTGGCCGGCGCACCGGCCTGCTCGATGGTCTCCTGGATGCCGAGGTTGAGGACGGGGTGGGGGCTGGCCTCGATGAACAGCCGGTAGCCGTCGGCGAGAAGAGCGTCGATGGTGTCGGCGAACCGGACCGGCTGACGCAGGTTGGTGACCCAGTACTCGGTGTCCAGTTCGGCGACGCTGTCGAGCCGTCGGGCGGTGACGGTCGAGTAGAACGCCACGTCGGTCTCCACCGGCCGGATGTCGGCCAGGCGTTCGGTGAGCAGGTCGTGGAGGTTGTCGATCTGCGGGCCGTGGGAGGCGTAGCCGACGTCGATCACCCGGGCACGCAGCCCGCGCGCTTCGGCCTCGGCGACGACGGCGGCCACGTGGTCGGGCGGCCCCGAAATGACGGTAGAGGAAGGTCCGTTGACGGCGGCGACGCATACGCCCGGCCGGTCCCCGATGAGCTCGGCGGCTTGTTCGGCGCCCGTGCTGAGGGAGGCCATGTCTCCGTGACCCATCAACTGGCGCAGCGCGTCACTGCGTACGGCGACGATCCGTGCCGCATCCTCCAAGGACAGCGCACCGGCCACACAGGCGGCAGCCATCTCGCCCTGGGAGTGGCCGACGACAGCGGCCGGGGTGATCCCGTAGTCGGCCCAAACAGCGGCAAGCGACACCATCACCGCCCACAACACCGGCTGAACAACCTCGACCCGGGACAGCTCAGCACCATCCCCCCGCAACACCTCACACAACGACCAGTCCACATGCGCCGAAAGCGCGCGCTCGCACTCCTCAATCCGCGCCGCGAACACCTCGGACTCGTCCAGAAGCTGAGCACCCATGCCCACCCACTGAGACCCCTGCCCGGGAAAGACCAGCACCGGCCCCGGACCGACATCCCCGGCCACCCCGGACACCACGTCCGCGGACGCCTCACCCGACGCCAGCGCCCCGAGGGCGGTGGCCGCGTCGGTGGAGTCCTGCCCCACGACGACGGCCCGGTGGGCGAACACCGACCGGCTCGTGGCCAGCGACCAGCCGACCTCGACGGGCGAGGAACCGGCCTCCTCCGCGGTGAACACGCCGAGACGGCGGGCCTGTTCGCGCAGGGCCTCGCCGGTCTTCCCGGACACCACCCACGGCACCACCGCGCCGTCCTGCGCGGCCTCGGGTGCCGGACGCCCGGCACCGTCGGCCCCGGCCTCGGGTATCTCGTCCGGGGCCTCTTCGAGGCCGTCCGGGGCCTCTTCCAGGATCAGGTGCGCGTTCGTCCCGGAGATGCCGAACGCCGAGATGCCGGCCCGGCGCGTGCGGTCCGCGGGCCACTCCACCGGTTCGGCGAGCAGGCGTACGCCGCCCTGCTCCCACTGGACGTGCGGCGAGGGCGCGTCGATGTGCAGGGAGGAGGGCAGGAGGCCGTCGCGGAGCGCCATGACCATCTTGATCACGCCGGCGACCCCGGCGGCGGCCTGCGTGTGCCCGATGTTGGACTTGATGGACCCGAGCCACAGCGGCCGGTCCTCCGGCCGGCCCCGGCCGTAGGTCGCGAGGAGCGCGTTGGCCTCGATGGGGTCGCCGAGCGTGGTGCCGGTGCCGTGCGCCTCCACCGCGTCGATGTCCTCGGCCGAGAGGCGGGCGTTGGCGAGGGCGGCGCGGATGACGCGCTCCTGGGAGGGGCCGTTGGGCGCGGCGAGACCGTTGCTGGTGCCGTCCTGGTTGATCGCCGAACCCCGCACCACCGCAAGCACCTTGTGGCCGCGGCGGCGGGCCTCGGAGAGCAGCTCCAGGGCCACCACCCCGGCGCCCTCGCCCCAGCCGGTCCCGTCGGCGGCGGCCGCGAAGGGCTTGCAGCGGCCGTCGGGCGCGAGCCCGCGCTGGCGCGAGAACTCGGTGAACGATCCGGGCGTGGCCATCACGGTCGAGCCGCCGGCCAGCGCCAGCGAGCACTCGCCCTGCCGCAGCGCCTGGCTCGCCATGTGGATCGCCACCAGGGACGAGGAACACGCCGTGTCGACGGTCACGGCGGGGCCTTCGAGGCCCAGCGTGTAGGAGATCCGGCCCGACACGACGCTGCCGAGGTTGCCGGTGCCGATGTAGCCCTCGACCTCGCTCGCGGTCTGGCTGATCAGCGTCAGGTAGTCGTGGGCGCTGACACCGGTGAAGACGCCGGTGTCGCTGCCCTTGAGCGCGTGCGGGTTCATGCCCGCGTGCTCGATGGCCTCCCAGGCGGTCTCCAGGAGCAGCCGCTGCTGCGGGTCCATCGCCACGGCCTCGCGCGGGCTGATGCCGAAGAACTCGGCGTCGAAGTCGCCCGCGTCGTACAGGAACGCGCCGTCCCGCACGTAACTGGTGCCCGGGTGCTCGGGGTCCGGGTGGTACAGGCCCTCCAGGTCCCAGCCGCGGTCGTCGGGGAACCCGGCGACGGCGTCGCCCCCGTCCCGCACCAACTGCCACAGGTCCTCGGCGGACCGGGTGCCACCGGGATAGCGGCAGGCCATGCCCACGATGGCGACCGGCTCGGCCGATTCCTTGTCGCGGAGCTGTTGGCGGGCCTCGCGCAGTTCGGCGGTGACCCACTTGAGGTGATCGAGAAGCTTCTCCTCGTTCGACATCTGACCCAGGCTCCTTGACGTTACGTGGTGATCGGGAGGTATGCGGGTGGGGCGGGGTGGTCGGCGGACGCGCGGAGGCCGGAGCGGGAGGTCAGGACTTCCCGAACTCGCTGGAGATGAGGTCGAAGATGTCGTCCGCGCTCGCCGCCTCCAGATCGGCGTGGGCGGAGTCGGCCCCCTCGGGGCCGTCCTGCGCCGGACTCCACTTGGCGACCAGCACCTGCAGCCGTCCCGCGATCCGCCGCCGGGCCGCCTCGTCCATCCGGGCCGTACCGGAGGCGGCGTCCCACTGGTCGAGCGCGGCGAGGACGCTGCCCTCGCCGGTGGCCTCGCCGTCGTCACTGAGCTGTCCGCGCAGGTGCGTGGCGAGGACCTCCGGCGTGGGATGGTCGAAGATCACGGTGGCGGGCAGCGTGAGCCCGGTCGTCGTGTTGAGCTGGTTGCGGAGCTGGACGGCCGTCAACGAGTCGAAGCCGAGCTCCTGGAAGGGCTTCGCCGCGGGAATGTCCTCGACCGTGCGGCCCAGGGTGGCGGCGGCGTACGTACGGACGTGCTGGACGAGGAATCCGTGCCGCTGGGACGCGGGGGTCTTCGCCAGCTCCTCGCGGAAGGCGCTGGTCTCCGCGGCGGACCCGGTCTGTTCGGCCTCCCGCCGGTTCTCCGGGATGTCGTCGAGGAACGGGCTGGGGCGCTGCGCGGTGAACGTCGGCGTGAACGTCGTCCAGTCGAAGTTCGCCACGGTCAGCGTGGCCTCGCCCGAGTCGACCGCCCGCTGCAGCGCCTTGACGCACAGGTCGGGGGCGATCGGGTGCAGGCCGAAGCGCTTGAAGTAGGCCAGCGACTCCTCGTCCGCCGACATGCCGGCCTCCGCCCAGGGGCCCCAGGCGATGGAGGTGGCGGGCAGTCCGAGGGAGCGGCGGTGTTCGGCGAGCGCGTCGAGGAAGTGGTTGGCCGCGCCGTACGCGCCCTGCTGGCCGCTGCCCCACACACCGGCTCCGGAGGAGAACATCACGAACGCCGAGAGGTCCGCGTCCCGCGTCAGCTCGTGCAGGCGCCAGGCCGCGTCGGACTTGGACCCGAGCACCTCGCCCAGGCGCGCCGACGTGAGCTCGCCGATCGGCGTGAGGTCGGTGATGCCGGCCGCGTGGATGACGGCGCTCAGCGGATGCTCGGCGGGCGTGCGGTCGAGCAGGGCGCGGAGCTGGTCGGGATCGCCCACGTCACAGGCGGTGAGCGTGACGGCGGTACCCGACGCCTCCAATTCGGCGGCGAGCTCACGGGCGCCGGGCGCGTCGGGGCCACGGCGGCTGGTGAGGTGGAGGTGGGGTGCGCCGCGGTGGGCGAGCCAACGGGCGAGGACGGCGCCGATGCCGCCGGTACCGCCCGTGATGAGGGTGGAGCCGCGGGGCTGCGCGCCGGGTTCGGAACCGACCGCGCCGGGGGAGGGCGTGGCGGGCGCGTGGGTGAGGCGCCGGGTGTGCCTGCCGGTGGGGCGGACGGCGGTCTGGTCCTCCTCCTGGGGGAGGAGGGCGGCGGCCAGCCGGCCGAGCGTCCTGCGCTCGATACGGGCGGGCAGGTCGACGAGTCCGGCCCACAGCCGCGGGTGTTCGAGCGCCGCGACCCGCCCGAGTCCCCACACATGGGCCTGGTGCGGGTGGGTGAGCGGGTCGGTCGCGCCCGTGGACACGGCGCCCTGCGTGATCGTGTGCAGAGGGGCGGTGGTGCCGTTGTCGCTCAGGGCCTGGACCAGGACGGTGGTCGCCGCGAGTCCGGCGGGCACGGCGGGATGCTCCGGGTGGGGCTCCTCGTCCAGCGCCAGCAGATTGACGATCCCGGCGAGCCCGGCGGTGTCCACCGGGGCGAGGTCCGCGCGGGTGACCCGGCCGGTCTCCACGGGGTGCAGCCGGACGGCGGTCGCGCCGTGCCCGGAGAGGGCGTCGGCCGTGGCGCGCACGGCTGGATGCTCGGCACGGTCGGCGGGCACGAACAGCAGCCACTCACCGCCGAGTTCGGGCGTCTGGGCGTCGGGGTGGCACTTCCAGGTGACGTGGTAGCGCCACGCGTCGATGGTGGCCTGTTCCCGGTGCCGGCGGCGCCAGCCCCGCAGCACCGGCAGCGCGGGCTCCAGCGACCGGACCGCCTCCTCGCTCCCTTCCTCCGACGCCAGCGTCTCGCCCAGCAGCCCGAGGTCGAGCTCGTCGACGGCCTGCCACAACTGCTGCTCGGCAGGGCCGTGTTCGCCGGGACCGCCTGTGGGCGACGGCGAGGCGGCGGCGGAGCGGTCGAGCCAGTAGTGCTGGCGTTGGAAGGCGTAGGTGGGGAGGTCGATGGTGTGGGGGGCGAGGTCGGCGGGGAACCAGCGCCGCCAGTCCACTTCCGCGCCTGCGGTGAAGGCCTGGGCGGCGGAGCGGGTGAGTTGGGCGGTGTCGCCGTGGTCGCGGCGCAGGGTGGGGATGACGGCGGCGGTGGCGCCGGCGGCTTCGACGGTCTCTTCCAGGCCGAGGTTGAGGACGGGGTGGGGGCTGGCCTCGATGAAGAGGCGGTAGCCGTCATCGAGAAGAGCGTCGATGGTGTCGGCGAACCTGACCGGCTGACGCAGGTTGGTGACCCAGTACTCGGTGTCCAGCGCGGTGGTGTCGGCGAGCCGTTCGGCGGTGACCGTCGAATAGAACGCCACGTCGGTGGCAACCGGCCGGATGTCGGCCAGGCGCTCGGTCAGCAGGCCGTGGAGGTCGTCGATCTGCGGGCCGTGGGAGGCGTAGCCGACGTCGATCACCCGGGCACGAAGACCACGCTCCTGAGCCTGCGCCACCACGGCCGCCACATGGTCGGGCGGTCCCGAAATCACCGTAGAGGAAGGCCCGTTGACGGCGGCGACGCATACGCCTGGCCGGTCCCCGATGAGCTCGGCGGCTTGTTCGGCGCCCGTGCTGAGGGAGGCCATGTCTCCGTGACCCATCAACCGGCGCAACGCATCACTGCGCACGGCGACGATCCGCGCCGCATCCTCCAGCGACAGCGCACCGGCCACACAGGCGGCAGCCATCTCGCCCTGGGAGTGGCCCACCACCGCGGCCGGGGTGATCCCGTAGTCGGCCCACACGGCGGCAAGCGACACCATGACCGCCCACAACACCGGCTGGACGACCTCGACCCGGGACAGCTCAGCACCATCCCCCCGCAACACCTCACACAACGACCAGTCCACATGCTGCGAAAGCGCGCGCTCACACTCCTCAATCCGCGCCGCGAACACCGCAGACTCATCCAGCAGCTGAGCACCCATGCCGACCCACTGAGACCCCTGCCCGGGAAAGACCAGCACCGGCCCCGCGCCCGCGGAGGTCGCGGCGCCGGACACCACGTCCGGGGACACCGTGCCGGAGGCCAGCGCGGTCAGTCCGGTCGCCAGTGCCGTGCGGTCGCGGCCCACCACGACGGCCCGGTGCTCGAAGACCGACCGTGTCGTGGCCAGGGACCAGCCGACCTCCGTGGGCGGCGCCCCGGGAGCGCCCGCTACGAAGTCGGCCAGACGGCGAGCCTGTTCGGGCAACGCGGTCGCGCTCCGCCCGGACACCACCCACGGCACCACCGCACCACCACGTTCCCCCCCTGGGGAGGCGTCCGAGGACGGCGCCCGAGGGGTCTCTTCCGGCGCCTCCTCCAGGATCAGGTGCGCGTTCGTGCCCGAGAAGCCGAAGGAGGAGATGCCCGCCCGGCGCGGGCGTTCGCCGCGGGACCACTTCACCGGCTCGGTGAGCAGCCGCAGCCCGCTCCCGTCCCACTCCACGTGGGGCGAGGGGGCGTCGACGTGCAGGATGGCGGGCAACAGCTCGTGGCGGAGCGCCAGCACCATCTTGATGACGCCCGCGACGCCCGCCGCGATCTGCGTGTGGCCGATGTTCGACTTCACCGCGCCGACCAGCAGCGGCCGGTCCTCCGCGCGCTCCTGGCCGTAGGCGGAGATGAGGGCCCCGGCCTCGATCGGGTCGCCCAGCGTCGTGCCCGTGCCGTGCGCCTCGACCACGTCGACGTCGTCGGCGGTCAGGCGGGCGTTGGCGAGGGCGGCGCGGATGACGCGTTCCTGCGAGGGGCCGTTGGGGGCGGTCAGGCCGTTGCTGGCGCCGTCCTGGTTCACTGCTGAGCCGCGGATGACGGCGAGGACCTTGTGACCGTTGCGGCGGGCGTCGGAGAGGCGTTCCAGGAGCACCACTCCGGTGCCCTCGGCCATGCCCATGCCGTCGCTGCCCGCGGAGAACGGCTTGCAGCGGCCGTCGGGGGCCAGGCCCCGCAGCTCGCTGAAGCCGATCAGGGGGGCGGAGGAGGACATCACGTAGGTGCCGCCCGCGAGGGCCAGTGAGCACTCCTGGGTGCGCAGCGCCTGGGTGGCGAGGTGCAGGGAGACGAGCGAGGAGGAGCACGCGGTGTCGACGGTGACCGCCGGGCCCTCCAGGCCCAGGGTGTAGGCGACGCGCCCCGAGGTGACGCTGCCGGAGTTCCCGATGGTGAAGAACCCGGCGGTGCCCTCGGGGATCTCGGTGGCGCCCAGCGCGTAGTCGAGCCCGTCGCAGCCGATGAACGTGCTCGTGTCGCTGCCGCGCAGGGCGAGCGGGTCGATGCCGGCGCGTTCGATCGCCTCCCAGGCGGTCTCCAGGGCGAGCCGCTGCTGGGGTGCCATGGCGAGGGCCTCGCTGGGCCCGATGCCGAAGAAGGTGGGGTCGAACTCACCCGCGTCGTAGACGAAGCCGCCCTCGCGCACGTAGCTGGTGCCGGTGCTCTCGGGGTCGGGGTCGTAGAGCCGGTCGAGGTCCCAGCCGCGGTTGGCCGGCAGCGGGGCGACGGCGTCGCCGCCCGCGGAGATCAGCTCCCAGAACTCTTCGGGAGACCGGACCCCGCCCGGCAGCCGGCACGCCATGCCGATGACCGCGACCGGCTCGTGGCCCGCCGACTCGACGTCCTGCAGCCGGCGTTCCGTCTGACGCAGGTCCGCAGTGACACGCTTGAGGTATTCAAGAAGCTTCTCTTCGGTGTGCGCCATCCCGGGACAACCGCTCCTCTCCGCGAGAACGGCCGGACCCCTGACCCGATGACCGGACAGCCGGCAGATCGGCGTGAGCATCGGGCAGGCGGGGCCCCGCCGGACGGCAGACTCGTCGAAGCCGCTAAAGCCCTCCTAATACTCGGCTGTGTACGCCCCGTACTCGGCTTCGTGCGCCCCGGACCGCGGACCTTCGCCGCAGGTGGCGGGCCTGCGGGCGGCGGGGCGAGGGGCCGGGTGCGGGGCGGAGGCACTTCTTAGGTGCGCTTAAGCGGCGGCTGTCAGGGTGTGCCGGTGTCAGGCCGTCACGCTCCGCGCGGCGGGGTCGCCACGCCGCCGGTGCGGCCGGGCCGAGCCGCCGTGCCGACGGGCGTGGGTGGGTCTGGCCGTCGGTCCGGACAACGCGAAGCGAGGCATCGTGCCCATCACGGATAGCAAGCCGGCCGCCACCCTCCCCGACCTGGTGGACCCGTCCTTCTGGGCGCGGCCGCACGAGGAACGCGTGGCGCTGTTCGAGGAGTTGCGCGGGCTGCCGCGTCCCGCGTTCGTCCAGCAGAGCATGCCCGGCGTGCCCTGGGCGTTCGGGTACCACGCGCTGGTGAAGTACGCGGACATCGTGGAGGTGAGCCGCAGGCCGCAGGACTTCTCCTCGGTCGGCGCGACCACCATCATCGGCCTGCCGCCGGAGCTGGACGAGTACTACGGCTCGATGATCAACATGGACAATCCGGAGCACTCCCGGCTGCGCCGCATCGTCTCGCGCTCCTTCGGCCGCAACATGGTCCCCGAGTTCGAGGCGGTCGCCACGCGCACGGCCCGGCGCATCATCCGCGAGCTCGTCGCGCGCGGCCCGGGGGACTTCATCAGGCCGGTGGCGGCGGAGATGCCGATCGCCGTGCTCAGCGACATGATGGGCATCCCCGAGAAGGACTACGACTTCCTCTTCGAGCGGTCCAACACGATCGTGGGCCCGCTCGACCCGGACTACGTGCCCGACCGGGCGGACTCCGAGCGTGCGGTGATCGAGGCGTCGAAGGAGCTGGGCGACTACATCGCCGGGCTGCGCGAGGAGCGGCTCGCCGCGCCCGGCCGGGACCTGATCACCAAGCTGGTGCAGGTCCAGTCCGACGGCGAGCAGTTGACCCGGCAGGAGCTCGTCTCGTTCTTCATCCTGCTCGTCATCGCCGGGATGGAGACGACCCGCAACGCCATCTCGCACGCCCTGGTGCTGCTCACCGAGCACCCCGAGCAGAAGGAGCTGCTGCTCTCCGACTTCGACCGGTACGCGAAGGACGCGGTCGAGGAGGTGCTGCGGGTCTCGACCCCCATCAACTGGATGCGTCGCGTCGCCACCCGCGACTGCGACATGAACGGCCACCGGTTCCGCAGGGGCGACCGGATCTTCCTCTTCTACTGGTCGGGGAACCGGGACGAGAAGGTGTTCCCGGACCCGTACCGTTTCGACATCACGCGCGGTGCCAACTCCCATGTCACGTTCGGTGCGGTGGGCCCGCACGTCTGTCTCGGGGCCCACCTCGCCCGGATGGAGATCACCGCCCTCTACCGCGAGCTCCTCGCCGAGCTGCCGCGGATCCACGCCGTGGGGCAGCCCCGGAGGCTCGACTCCAGCTTCATCGAGGGCATCAAGCACCTGCGGTGCGCCTTCTGAGGTCGTACGTCTCCTCCGCATACGTACGTCTCGCCGGGCGCACCGGCACCGCGTGCCCCTCAGGCCTCTCCGGCCCCTCCGGTCAGTGGCCGGAGAGCGCGAGGGTCGGTGACATCAGGTGCATGTCACCCGAGAGGATCGCCCGCTGCAGGTCCTGGAGCGGGCGCCCCGGTTCGAGTCCCAGCTCCTCGTTGAGCGTCTTGCGCACGGACTGGTACACCTTCAGCGCGTCGGCCTGCCGCTCGGAGCGGTAGAGGGCCAGCATGAGCTGACGGTAGAACGCCTCGCACATCGGGTTCTCGGCGGTGAGGGCGTACAGCATGCCCACCGCCTCGCGGTGCCTGCCCAGGTGGAGCTGACACTCGACCAGCATCTCCTGACACTCCAGGCGGATCTCGGTCAGCCAGGTCGAGAACCCGTCGATGATCGGGCCGTTGGCCTCGGTGCCGTTGCCGCCCTGGCCGAGGATGGGACCGCGCCACAGCGAGAGGGCCTGCCCGAAACAGGAGGCCGCCTCGTCGTACCGCTGCTCGCGGAGCAACGAGCGCCCGACGTCGACCAGTTCGGGAAAGACCTGGGCGTCGATCCGGTCGTCGCCCTTGTGCAGCACGTACCCCGGCGCGCGGGTCTCGACGGGGTTGCCCGGGGCGCCGGGGGTCTTCAGGAACTTGCGGAGCTGCGAGATGTACACGTGCAGCCCCGCGGTGGCCCGCTTGGGCAGGTCCTCGCCCCAGATCTCCCGCATCAGCTGCTCCAGGGAGACCAGCTGATCGGCGCGGATGAGGAGGACGGTGAGGACGATCTCCACCTTCTGCGCGTTGATCGTGGAGTACTTGTTTCCGTCCCGGATGCGGAGCGGGCCCAGCATTTCGTACCTCACCGCGCGTTCCCCCTTGCCGTCGCGAGCTGATCTGCGTGGTCCGCCAGGGTCTTCGAGACGACCTCCGTGACGGCCTGTTGGTGGCTGTTCAGGTAGAAGTGGCCCCCGGAGAAGACCTTCAGGTCGAAGGGGCCTTCGGTGTGCTCCCGCCAGGCCTCGACGTCGGCGGTCGCCGCCTGCGCGTCCCGGTCGCCCACCAGGGCGGTGACGGGGCAGGTCAGCGGCGGGGACGGGGTCCACCGGTACAGCTCGACCGCCCGGTAGTCGTTGCGGACGACCGGGAGGATCTCGGCGAGCAGCTCCGGGTCGTCGAGGAACATGGGGTCGGTGCCGCCGGCCCGGCGCAGCTCCTGCGCCAGCGCGGCGTCGTCGAGCAGATGCACGGTGCCGGGACGGAAGCGGGAGGGCGCGCGCCGGCCCGAGACGAAGAGTCTGCACGGCTGCTTCCCGGCCCCGTCGCGCAGGCGCCGCGCGACCTCGAAGGCGAGGACGGCGCCCATGCTGTGGCCGAAGAAGGCCAGCGGGCGGTCGTCGAAAGGCGCGAGTGCCCGGGTGATGAGGTCGGCGAGTTCGGGGACGTCGTCGATGAGGGGCTCCCTGCGCCGGTCCTGCCGGCCGGGGTACTGCACGGCGAGGACCTCGACGTGGGGCCGCAGGGCGGGGGACTGCGCCAGGGGGTGGTAGTAGGAGGCCGAGCCCCCCGCGTGGGGGAAACAGACCAGCCGAATTTCAGCTTCCGGTTGGGGCCGAAAGCGACGTATCCAGGTATCCGACATATCGGGTGTGGGGGAGGCGGGCAAGATCTTTCCCTTCGTCAGGATCGCTGACAACGGTGTCGCCGCATTGCTTAGCCGCTCCTGATCATGCGCAGCTCAAACTTTAAAGGGCAACGTGACTAAGACAGAGACAGGGCGGAATAAGCCATTCCCTATCGTTTCCCTTGCGATTCTGATGTGATCGAATCACGCCCGGCAAGGTTGAGGTAAATTTCAATATGCATGCTTAACATTCTCTTCCGGGGGGCGCGGATCCGGTCGCCGGAGAGCCTCGTCGCAGATGCCGCAAAGGGATCGTCGCCGCAGGTGAATGTGGGTGATGTGGCGGTGGGGGCGGGCGGGGGCTGCAGTCGCTCTTCGGTGGGTTCCCAGGACGGCTCTAGCCTGTCTGTAGGGGCCATGATCTTTGCCCACTTATTACTTTTCACGGGTTTAATTCGTTAATACTTCGCTGGCCTGCGCCACCACGACTTCTTCACGCAACGAATCGGAAAAGCGCCGTTTTCCTCGGAGTGCCGCCGTGCGGATGCGCCGCGACTCTGATTCTGGCTTGTTGTTTTCTTGTGGCCTCGACCGGCCGGAAATGGTCGGGAATCAGCCATCGGTGGGCTTATGTGCCGGGCGGGAAACCCCGGCGTGGCGACCCGGGCGCACGGCGGGCGCGGGGGTATCGGCAGGTCGCCGCCGACGCGCGGGGCACCCGGAGCGGGTCGCCCGGCGGCCAACAGGCCCCCGGAAAGGGCGTTTTCACCATTTGGGGTGACTGTGCCTCGTTCAGGGTGTGCTGTCCCGTGGCTCATGGGCGATCGTCGTGACGTGCGCCGCCCCGAGGGCGCGCGCACACCCCCCACACGCGCAGCGGGGAGGGTGCCCACCCGCACCCCGCCGCTGCCCTCCGGCACCCCGGCCGCCGCCGGGCCTGCCCCCGAAGGAGCGCAAGACGATGAGCGACAGCATGGCGTGGCTGACCCGGGAGATCCGCCGGGCCCGCAAGCAGGACGCCCCGGCCCTCGCGCGGCGCCGGGCCGGACGGCTCGCGGACCTGGTCGCCCACGCCCGCTCCGCGTCGCCGTACTACCGGGACCTCTACAGCGGACTGCCCGAGCGGGTCGACGACCCGGCCCTGCTCCCCGTCACCGACAAGAAGCGGCTGATGGACCACTTCGACGACTGGGCCACCGACCGGGGCGTCACCCTGGAGAAGATCCGCGCCTTCACCGACGACCCCGATCTGATCGGCCGGCGCTTCCTCGGCCGCTACCTGGTGGCCACCACCTCCGGCACCAGCGGCAGGCGCGGCCTGTTCGTGCTCGACGACCACTACATGGACGTGTCCTCCGCCGTGTCCTCGCGGGTGCTCGCCTCCTGGCTCGGCCCCCTCGGCATCGCCCGCGCCGTCGCCCGCGGCGGCCGCTTCGCGCAACTCGTCGCCACCGAGGGCCACTACGTGGGCTTCGCCGCGTACTCCCGCCTCACCCAGGACGGCGGCGTGCGCAGCAAGCTCGTCCGCCCCTTCTCCGTGCACCGGCCGATGGAGCGCCTGGTCGCCGAACTCAACGCCTACCGCCCCGCCTTCGTCATCGGCTACGCCAGCACGATCATGCTGCTCGCCGCCGAACAGGAAGCCGGCCGCCTGCACATCGACCCGGTCCTGGTCGAACCCGCGGGCGAGACGATGACCGGGAGCGACACCGACCGCATCGCGCGGGCCTTCGGCGCCCAGGTGCGCGGCCTCTACGGCGCGACGGAGTGCACCTACCTCAGCTACGGCTGCGCGGAGGGCTGGTACCACGTCAACGAGGACTGGGCCTTCCTCGAACCGGTCGACGCCGACCACCGGCCCACCCCGCCCGGGGAGTTCTCGCACACCGTCCTGATCAGCAACCTCGCCAACCGCGTCCAGCCGTTCCTGCGCTACGACCTCGGGGACAGCGTCATGCTGCGACCCGACCCCTGCCCCTGCGGGACCGCATCGCCCGCGGTCCGGGTGCAGGGCCGGGCCGGTGACATCCTGACCTTCCCCACCGGCCGCGGGGACGACGTCCGGCTGGCGCCGCTCGCCTTCAGCAGCCTCTTCGACCGGATGCCCGGCGTCGAGCTCTTCCAGATCGAGCAGACCGCGCCGTCGACGCTGCGGGTCCGCATGGTCCGCGCCGCGGGCACCGACCCCGACCACGTCTGGCGCACCGCCCACGACGGCCTGGCCCGCCTGCTCGCCGACAACAAGCTCGACAACGTCACCGTCGAGCGCGCCGAGGAGCCGCCGCGACAGGCGACGGGCGGCAAATACCGTACGGTCATCCCGCTCGCTGCCTGAACCGGCGCCCGGCCCGGACCGTCAGGGGCGGACCGTGACGTACACGACCGGCGAGATCGTGTTCCCGGTGTTCCCGGTGTTCCCGGCGTTCCCGGCGATCGTGCGCAGGGCGTTGCGGCCCTGCAGCTGCAGCCTGACCCGCATCGCGTACGTGCCCTGCGCCGTCGTGTTCACCGTGGCCGGCAGCGTCACCCACCGCTCGCCCTGCTTCTGCTGCAGGGTCACGGGCGTCCCGGCCCGCAGTTCGCGGGACTCCCCGGAGACGCGGAACTCCTCCGAGGCCCGCACGCTGCTCACCGACGCCTGCGCGGTGAGGGACGGCTGCGGGGCCTCGGGTGTGGCCGCGACACCGGCCGGGGCGGGCGCGGGCGGCGTCGGCCCGGCCGCGGTGGCCGTCGTCGGGCCCAGCAGCAGCGCCGCCGCGGCGAGCCCGGTGAGGGCGACGTACTTCAAGCGGATCATGTCAGGGGTCAGCTTCAACTTGGCATCCATGTCTACGTGTTGGTCTACGTCCTGCGCTCGTCGGCGGGTGGGGGAGCGCGCGGGCCATGTCCGGATCAACATAGGCAAGAGGGGACGGGCTCGGGCGAATCGACTCGCTGATGACGGCAGGGAATGGCGGACGGAGCGGGGATGACGGCAGGGAACGGCGGACGGGCCGGGCGCACGCCGCTACGTGTGCAGCGCGCCCTCGTCCTCCTCGTGCCCCTCGGGCTCCAGCTGGATCGTCGAGTGCGCCACGTCGAAGTGGCCGCCGACGCAGCGCTGCAGCCGCGCGAGGAGTTCGCCGTACCCGTCGGCGAGCGCCGCCCGCGTGACGACCACGTGCGCGGTGAGCACCGGCATCCCCGAGGTGACCGTCCAGCCGTGCAGGTCGTGCACGGCGACCACACCGGGCTCCGCGGTCAGGTGCCTGCGGACCTCGCCGAGGTCGACGTCCTGTGGGGTGGCCTCCAGCAGGACGTGCACGGAGTCCCGCAGCAGACCGTAGGCGCGGGGCACGATCAGCAGGCCGATGACGATCGAGGCGATCGGGTCGGCGGCCTGCCACCCCGTGAGGAGGATGATCAGGCCGCCCACGATCACGGCGACCGAACCGAGCGCGTCCCCGAGGACCTCCAGATACGCGCCCCGCAGATTGAGGGACTTGTCCTTGGCGTCCCGCAGCAGCCACAGGCCCACCAGATTGGCGAGCAGGCCGCCGACCGCGACCACGAACATCAGGCCGCCCTTGACCTCCACCGGCTCGCTGAACCGGCCGATCGCCGACCACAGGACCCAGACGAAGATGGCGACCAGCAGGAGCGCGTTCAGGACGGCGGAGAAGATCTCCACGCGATAGAAGCCGAACGTGCGCCGGGGCGTCGGCGCCCGCTGGGCCAGGGTGATGGCACCGAGCGCCAGCGAGACGCCGACCGCGTCGGTGAGGCTGTGCGCGGCGTCCGCGAGCAGCGCGAGGCTGCCGGAAAGCAGCGCGCCGACCACCTGGATGACGGTGATCGAGCCGCTGATCCCGATGGTCCACAGCAGGCGATTGCGGTACGTCCCGCTGAGCGTGCCGCCCGCCGTCGCCGCGGACGGGCCGTGGTCGTGCCCCATGTCCGCGAGTGGATCACGGTGCCGCCGGGCCCGCCACCGAGCGGTCGGCCAGTCGGCTCAGTGCCCCCGGCTCAGTGCACGCGCGGGGAGCGCGGGGAGAGGGAGGCGTCGCGCTGGTGCGGGATGCCGAGCGGCGGGGGCAGCTCGCCCTGGTGGACGGTCACCGTGCGGGCGGGGGCGGGGACCCGGATGCCCTCGGCGCGGTAGCGCTGGTGCAGGCGCTTGATGAACTCGTGCTTGATCCGGTACTGGTCGCTGAACTCGCCGACGCCGAGGATCACCGTGAAGCTGATCCGCGAGTCGCCGAAGGTGTGGAAGCGGATGGCGGCCTCGTGGTCGGGGACGGCGCCCGTGATGTCCTTCATCACCTCGTCCACCACCTCGACGGTGACCCGCTCGACCTGCTCCAGGTCGCTGTCGTAGCTCACGCCGGCCTGCACCATGATCGACAGCTCCTGCTCGGGGCGGCTGTAGTTCGTCATGTTGGTGCTGGCCAGCTTGGCGTTGGGGATGATGACGAGGTTGTTGGAGAGCTGGCGCACGGTGGTGTTGCGCCAGTTGATGTCGACGACGTACCCCTCCTCGCCGCTGCTGAGCTGGATGTAGTCACCGGGCTGGACGGTCTTCGCCGCGAGGATGTGGACGCCCGCGAAGAGGTTGGCGAGCGTGTCCTGCAGTGCGAGGGCGACCGCGAGACCGCCCACGCCCAGCGCGGTGAGCAGGGGCGCGATGGAGATGCCGAGGGTCTGCAGGACGACGAGGAAGCCCATCGCGAGCACCACGACGCGGGTGATGTTCACGAAGATGGTGGCCGATCCGGCCACCCCGGAGCGGGACTGCGCCAGCGTGCCGACGAGGCCGGTGACGATCCGGGCCGCCGTGAGCGTGCCCGCGACGATCAGCAGCGCGGTCAGCGTCATGGTGACGTTGCGTCCGGTGCGCGGCGTGAGCGGCAGCGCCTCGGCCGCCGCGGCGAGCCCCGCGGTGATGGCCGCGCAGGGCACGAGGGTGCGCAGGGCGTCCACGATGACGTCGTCACCGCTCCACCGGGTGCGGCTCGCGCGCTCGCCCAGCCAGCGCAGCAGGGCGCGGAGCAGCAGTCCTGCCGCGAGGCCCGCGGCGACCGCGATGCCTGCCGCGATCCAGTCGTGCAGTGTGAGCGCACGGGTCATCGCTCGGCTCCCGTCGTACGGGACGAGTGCTGCGGCACGCGGCGTATGTGATGTGTCGTCACCTTGTGATACCTGCTCGATTCCGGGGAGTGCGGGCACGCCGGGACGAGAGGTCCGCACCCGGCGCGGTCGTCATCCTGCCGCATCCGCGCACGCCGGTCGCACATACCCCCACCTGGATCTTCACAGGTCGGGCGGTTTCGTCAACCGACAAGCCGCAGCGCGGTGTCGGCCACGCCGAGCCGCACGGTCTGTCCCCAGGCGAGTTCCAGCGCGTCGCCCTCCATCCCGTCGCCGAACGCGACGAGCCGGTCGGACTCGACGGTGACGCGCAGTCGTTCGCCCGCCGTGAGCAGACCCTCCACGCGGGAGGTCCCGGTGGCCGGTGACGGCCACGCCTCCCGGACGAACCAGATCAGGCGGGCCTCCACCGCGCCGGGCAGCGGCAGGGCGCTGTCCCGCTGCTGCCACAGCGAGCGCAGCCAGCCCGTGGCGCCGGTGCCCGTGCCGACCAGGACGCCGGAGGAGGCCTGCGGCTCGGCGGCCCGGCCGTCGCCGTCCGCCGGTCCGTCCTCGTCCGCGCCCAGGCGGTAGCGTGCGGTCTGGTGGCCCGGCGGGCCCACGTAGATCTCGTTGAGGGCCAGCAGCCGCTGGGCGTCGTCGGTGACCGCCTCGACCATCGTCAGCTCGTCGGCCGGGGTGCGGCGGTCCAGGGCCGCCGGGAGCAGCGTCCGGGCGGCGGCGGCCCGGTGGCGGACGAGCACGCCGGGGTTGCGGCCCGGATCGGTGTCGATGCCGATCACGGGCTGCCCCGTCAGGTACTTGGCGGCGTTGGCGACCAGCCCGTCCTGGCCGACGACGACCACGACGTCCTCGGGGCCGAAGAGGAACCGGTCGAGGTCCGCGCGCTCGACCCGGCCCTGCCGCCAGGTCAGCGGCACCGCGGCGGCCGCCTCCTCCAGCGCGCGGTGCGCCCGGTGGTGCCGTTCGGCCACCTCCCGGATGTCGCGGCCCCGCGAGGAGAGGAAGAAGGCCGCCTGCCCGTGGGTGCCGTGCCGGGCGAGCAACTCCTCGTACTCCGTGGTGCGGTGGACGAGGACGGCGCGTGGCGCGAGCGTCACGGCCGCTCGCCGCCGTCCGGGGCGGCCAGCTTGCTGAGCAGGCCGGTGACGACGTCGGGGGAGAGGGTGAGGTGCTCGATCCGCGGCACGTTCTCCGCGAGCCGGGTCACGGCGAGCGCGTTCAGGGTCGCGGCGTCGACATCGCCGTGCACCCGCAGCCAGGACGCCTGTGCCGCGGCGCGTGCCTCGCCGACCGCGCGCACCGACTCCGCCTCGGCGCCCGCGAGGCGCACCGTGCGGGCCGCCTCGGCCTCGGCGCGCACCGCGTCGGCGGCGGCGTTCTCCTCCGCCTCGCGCCGGGCGTTCGTGCCGCGCTGGTCCACCAGCCGCTCTTCCCTGCGGGCCAGTTCGATCCGGCTGGCGAGCTCGTTCTCGGCGATGGCGCGCTCCCGCTCGACGGCCACCGCGCGCCGCTCGTACGTCGCGCGGTCCGCGTCCTGCTGGATCCGCTCGCGGGCGGGGGTGCGCAGGGCCCGCTCCACCTCGGGCTCGGGGCGGATGGCGACGACGCGGACGGCGACCACGTCGATGCCGGTCGCGGGCAGCCGGGGTTCGTCCGCGAGCCCCGCGCCGATCCGCTCGCGCACCGTGGCCACGCCGTCGGCCAGCGCGGCGGCGAGGTCGGTGCGGGCCAGGACCGCGAGCGCGTGCTGCTGCGCCGACTCGGTGAGTAGGGTGGCGAGTTGCTCCAGCGGGGCGCCGCGCCAGACGCCGGTGTCCGGGTCGACGGAGAAGTCCAGGCGGGCGGCGGCGAGCGCGGGGTCGCTGACCCGGTACGTGACGGAGGCCTGCACGGTGACGTCCTGGAAGTCGGCCGTACGGGCGTGGAAGCTGACGGCCAGCTCGCGGTCGTCGACGGGCACCTCGGACAGCGCGGCGCTGAGCGGCCGGAACCAGAAGCTGAGCCCGGGGCCGTCGTGCACGAGCTTGCCGCGCTTGTGGTGCCTGATGTGGGCGGTGGGCGCGGAGCGCAGGTGGCGCAGTCCGAACCTGCGGGTGATGTCGGGCACGGGAACCCCCTCCTTTTTGGTCAGGCTGACGATAGAGGGCGATTTGTTTATGGTCAAGGGGACCGTAAATGTGGCGGGTGGGGCGCTCGTACGTCGGGGCGCGGCACCGCTCGTCGCGGCCTCGCCGTCGAAGGGGTTCCCGGGGCGCGGCGGATGTGCAACTCTCCTACGGAATTCACGGGCCGACCGGCGACCGGGGCCGTCACAACGGCTGCCGCCGCGCGGATGCGAGGTGAAGCACTGGTGCGGAATCCGGCACGGGGGCACGACCTGATCGCGCTGCGGCGCCTCAACACCACCGTCGTCCTGCGCGCCCTGCACCGCCGCAGCCCGCAGACCCTCGCGGGCCTCGCCGCGGGCACCGGCCTCTCCCGGCCCACCGTCGAGGCCGCCGTCGAGGAACTGACCGGGCGGGGCCTGGTCGGCGAGTCGGGGACCGGGACCGGGGGCCGCCCGCCGGGACGCCCCGCCCGGCACTTCCGCTTCCGCACCGAGGCCGGGTACGTGCTCGGCGTCGACATAGGGCTGCACAAAATGGTGCTGCTCCTCGCCGACCTCGGCGGCACCGTCGTCGCCGCCCGACGCGACGACGTGTCGCCCGAGTTGACCGGCGGCGACCGGCTCGCCCTGCTGCGCCACGGCATCGAGACCTTCCTCGCCGCGCACGCCACCCGCCGGGACGCCGTCCTCGCCCGCTGCGTGGGCGTACCCGGCATGGTCGACGCGGGCGGCGCCATCACCTCCGTGGTCGTACCGGAGTGGTCCGGCGTCGGCCTCGCCCGGCTGCTCGACGACGGCGGCCCCGGCCGCACCCTGATCGAGAACGACGTCAACCTCGCGGTGCTCGCCGAGCGCTGGCAGGGCGCCGCCACCCTCGTCGGCGACGTCGTCTGCGTGCTCACCGGCCACCGCGTGTCCTGCGGCCTCACCATCGACGGCCGCCTGCACCGCGGCCGACGCGGCGGCGCGGGCGAACTGGGCATGCTGCCGCTGCTCGGCATGAGCACCGCCCAACAGGCCCTGGCCTGGCCCGGCGCACGCGGCACCGGCGAGTCCGAGGTCGCCGCCCTCGCCCGCGCGGCGGACGCGGGGGAGCCCCGGGCGCTGGCCGCCGTCGCGGACTTCGCGGCGCGCCTCGCCCCGGGCGTCGCCGCCCTCGCGCTCGCCGTCGACCCGGAGCTGATCGTGCTGACCGGCGGGGCCACCCCCGTCGGCCGGCACCTCGTACCCGTCCTGGCGGAACGGCTGCGCCCGCTGACCCTGCACGTGCCGCGCATCGCCCTGAGCACGCTCGGCGAACGCGGCGTGGCCCTCGGCGCCGTACGCAAGGCGCTCGACGAGGTGGAGGAGGAACTGCTCGCGGACACGGCGTCCTGACGGCGTGCCCCCGCCCGGGGGCGCGCCCCGGCGGCGCCCGACGACTTCCAGGGGAGGCGAAGGCGCGGATGCGCAGAAGGACTCTGCTCGGCGGGGCGGTGGCGGCTCCCTTGCTCGCCGCCTGCTCCGCGGGAGGCGACGGCACGGACGGCGGGGGCAGGACCACCCTCTCGTACGGGATGTGGGACCCGGCGCAGGTGCCGGGCATGCAGAAGATCATCGCCGCGTTCGAGAAGCGGAACCCACACATCTCCGTGCGGATCCAGCTCACCCCCTGGGCCGGCTACTGGACCACCCTGAAGACGTCGATGCGCGGCGGCACGGCACCCGACGTCTTCTGGATGAACGCCGTCAACTTCCAGCTGTACGCGGCGGGCGGCGTCCTGGAGCCGCTCTCCGGGCACATCAAGGCCGACGCCACTCCCGTGGACCGCCACCCCGAGCCCCTGGTGCGCCTCTACGCCTACCGCGGCACCCAGTACGGCCTGCCTAAGGACTTCGACACCATCGGCCTCTGGTACAACAAGCAGCTGTTCGACGCGGCACGCGTGCCTTACCCGGACGCCACCTGGACCTGGGACGACGTCCGTGCCGCGGCGGCCGAACTCACCGACCCGCACCGGCGGGTGCACGGCTTCGCCGCCGAGATGGACCGGCAGTTCAAGATCTACCCGGCCGTCTGCGCCGCGGGCGGATACGTCCTGAAGAACGGCCGCTCCGGCTTCGGCGACGACCGGTCCATCGACGGCCTGCGCTTCCTGACCGACATGGTCGACCGCGGCTGGTCGCCCCCGCAGAGCGCCATGGTCGAGTCCGTCGGCCGGGTGCGCTACTGGTCGGAGAAGGTCGCCATGAACTACGACGTGTCCGCCATGGCCGGGCAGATGTACGCCGTGCCCGCGCTCAAGGACCACGGCGGCATCGCGGTCCTGCCCCGGGGGCGCCGCCGGGCCACCATCATCCACGGCCTGGCGAACGTCATCTCCGCCAAGAGCCGCAAGAAGGCCGCCGCCTGGCGGTTCGTGCACTACATGGCGGGCCGTGAGGCCGCCGAGATCCAGGCCGGGGCGGGCGCCACCATCTCCTCGTACGCCGGAACGCAGGACGCCTGGCTCAGGTCCATGCCCGAATTCGACCTCCAGCACTTCATCGAGATGCAGGAGTACGCGGTCCCCTACCCGAGCTCCAGGAACACCGCCGTGTGGGAGAGCCTCCAATACCCGCTGCTCGGCGCCGCCTTCAGCGGCAAGGGAGGCGTCGAGAGCGCCGCCCGCACCCTGGGCGAACAGATGGACCGGGCCCTGAAGGAGGAACGCGACGCATGAGTGTCTTTCCCGCCACGGCGGCCGCGAAGTCGGCCGGGCGCAGCCGCGCCCCCGCGTCCGGCGCACGGCCCGGATCCCGCGACCAGCGGGTCGCCTACTGGTTCATCGCACCCCTCGGAATCGGCTTCGCCGTCTTCTACTTCTGGCCCCTGCTGCAGACCTTCTACTTCAGCTTCACCGAATTCGGCGCGTTCGGCGGCCACACCTTCATCGGCACCGACAACTACGCACGCGTCGTCAAGGACGTCACGGTCTGGCAGGCACTCGGCAACACGCTGATCTACAGCGCCATCGGGCTGACCGCGCTGCCGGTCGCGATCGTCGTCGCGGCCCTGCTCAACCGGCGCGGCCTGCGCGGCGTCCCCGTCTACCGCGCCCTGTACTTCGTGCCGTTCGTGACCCTGCCGGTCGCCGTCGGCCTCGTCTGGAACTGGCTCTACAACGGCGACTACGGACTGGTCAACGAGATGCTCGGCCACCTCGGCGCCGACCGCACCTACTGGATCTCCGACCCCTCCACCGCGGTCTACGCGATCGGCACGGTCATGGTCTGGTCGACGACCGGCTACTACCTCGTCATCTTCATGGCCGGCATCAAGGGAATCCCGCGGGACTACTACGAAGCAGCGGAACTCGACGGAGCGGGAGCGCTGCGCCGATTCTTCTCCATCACGCTGCCGCTGCTCGGCCCCACCCTCTTCTTCGCCTCCGTGATCTGCATGATCAATTCGCTGCAGACCTTCGACCTCATCTACATCATGATGGCCGAGAAGAATCCCGCGATCGGCGATACGCAGTCCGTCGTCGGCCTCTTCTACAAATGGGCCTTCATCGAGAACGCCCAGGGCGCCGCCGCCGCGCTCGCCTTCTTGCTCATGCTGGTCATCGCCGCCCTGACGTATCTGCAGTTCCGGATCCAGAGGAGGTGGGTGCACCATGCCTGACGCCCGGCCCCCGACCGCCCGACCCTCGACCGCCCGGCCCCCGACACGCGGCGCCCGCAAGCGTTTCGACACCGGCGCCCTCGCCACCCAGGCGGTGCTCTCCCTCGGCGCGCTCGTCATGGTCTTCCCGTTCCTGTGGCAACTGATCACCGCGCTGAAGACCCTCGCCGAGACCTCACGGGTCCCGCCGACCTTCCTGCCCGACCACTGGAACCGGTCCAGTTTCCACGAGGTCTTCACCGCGCTGCCGTTCCGCGCCATGCTCACCAACAGCCTGCTCAACACCGCCGGACGCACCCTCGGCCAACTGGTGTTCTGCTCGCTCGCCGCCTACGCCTTCGCACGCATGCAATTCCGCGGCCGCAACGCCCTGTTCGCGCTGTTCCTGTCCGTCCTGATGGTGCCGAGCTCCCTGCTCGTCCTGCCGCAGTACGACATCATCCAGTCGCTCGGCCTGCTCAACACCGCGCCCGCGCTCTTTTTGCCCGGCATGTTCAGCGCGTTCGGCACCTTCATGCTCCGCCAGTTCTTCCTCACGCTCCCCAAGGAACTGGAGGAGGCCGCCCGCATCGACGGCGCGGGACCCCTGCGCATCTTCTGGTCGGTGCTGCTGCCCCTGATGCGGCCCGCGCTCGCCGCCCTCGCCGTCATCACCGCCATGTGGTCGTGGAACGACCTGCTGTGGCCGCTGATCGTCAACACCGACCCGCAGAAGATGCCGATCAGCGCGGGACTGACCTCCCTGGAGGGCCAGTACGAGACCAACTACCCGGTGATGATGGCCGGTTCGCTCATCGCGAGCCTGCCGATGCTGCTCGTCTACGTCTTCCTGCAGCGGCACTTCGTCCAGAGCGTCGCCCTCTCCGGCTCCAAGGGCTGACCCGGCCCCGCCCACGAGACCCCCACGGAAAGGCAGAGTCCCCCATGCCACCGCTCCACATCGGCCTGCTCGGCGCCGGCGGCATCGCCCGCGCCCATCTGCCCGGCTGGCTGACGCTCGGTGCCCGGGTGAGCGTGCACACCCTCGACGGCTCCGCGGAGAAGCTCGCCGCCGAGTACGCCGGGCGCGGGCACGACGTCCGCGCCGCCGATGATCTCGACGCCCTCCTCGCCGAGGTCACCGTCGTCGACGTCTGCACGCCCACCCCCACCCACCGGTCGCTCGCCCTGGCCGCCGTCGCCGCGGGCCGGCACGTCGTCTGCGAGAAACCGCTCGCCCTCACCGCCCGCGACGCACAGGACATCGCGACCGCCGCCGACCGGGCGGGCGTGCGACTCCATCCCGCGCACGTGGTGCGCTACTTCCCCGCGTACGCGGCCCTGCACCGGGCCGTCGCGCGCGGCGACCTCGGCGAGCTCGCCGTGCTGCGCCTCACCCGCGGCGGCGCCAGGCCCCGCTGGGCGCCCTGGTTCGGCGATCCGGCCCAGTCCGGGGGCGTGATCATGGACCTGATGGTGCACGACATCGACATCGCCCGCTGGCTCGCCGGAGACGTCGTCCGGGTGCACGCCCGCACCCGCGGCGCCGAGCACACCACCGGGATGCCGCCCGAGGTCGTGACCGCCACCGCCGTCCTCACCCACGCCTCCGGCGCGATCAGCCAGGTCAGCGGCCTGTGGGGGCTGCCCGACCAGCCGTTCCGCACCACGTTCCGGGTCGCGGGCGCGGACGGCCTGCTGCAGCACGACTCGACCGCGGTCCCCGGCCTCCGCATCACCGCCCGGGGCGCCCGCACCGCCGCCGGGGGCATCCCCACCAGCCCCATGACCGAGAGCCCGTACCTGACCGAACTCCGCGAGTTCGCCGCGTCCTGGCAGCCCGGCGCACCCCTGCCCCGGGTCGGCGCCCGCGACGGCGTCGAAGCGGTGCGGATCGCCGCCGCCGCCGTCGAATCGAGCCGCACGGGCCGCGTCGTCGAGATCGAGGAGGCAGCACGATGAAGGTCGCCGTCCTGTCGTTCGCCCACGTCCACGCGGCGGGCTACCTGCGCCTGCTGGCCCGCATGCCCGGCATCGAGGTCCTGGGCAGCGACCCGGACACGGACCTCGCGGCACCCGGCGAGGTGCGCGGCCGCGCGGTCGCCGACGCGGCGGGCGCCGCCTACGCGGACACGTACGAAGAAGCCTTCGCCTGGGGCCCGGACGCGGTGATCGTCTGCTCCGAGAACACCCGCCACCGCCCCCTCGTGGAGCGCGCCGCCGCGTACGGCGCGCCCGTGCTGTGCGAGAAACCGCTGGCCGCCACGGTCGAGGACGGCGAGGCGATGGTCGCCGCCTGCGCCGCCGCGGGCGTCCGCCTCGCCGTCGCCCACCCCGTCCGCTTCAGCCCCGCCTACGCCGCCCTGAAGGCGGCCGTCGACTCGGGCGAGGCCGGCCCGGTCCTCGCCGTGTCCGGCGCGAACAACGGCGCCATGCCGACCCGCGCCCGCCGCTGGTTCGCCGAGCCCGCGCTGTCCGGCGGCGGCGCCCTGATGGACCACACCGTGCACATCGCCGACCTGCTCGACGACCTCTTCGGCGACGCCCGCCCCGTCGAGGTCTACGCCCAGACCAACAACCTCCTGTACGCCGGGGAGGTCGACGCCGAGACCGCGGGCCTCGTCGCCATCACCTACTCCGACGGCACCGTCGCCACCATCGACTGCAGCTGGTCCCACCCCCGCTCCCACCCCTCCTGGGGCGGCCTGGAGCTCACCGTCGTCGCCGAGCGCGCCACCCTGGAGATGGACGCCTTCGACCAGAAGGTGCACGGCTTCAGCGAACGCACCGGACGCGGCATAGAGCTGCCCTTCGGCGTCGACCTCGACGAACGGATGCTGCGCACCTTCCTCTACGGGGCCGAGGAGGGCGGCACGACCGTCGCCGACGGGGCGGGCGGCCTGCGCACCCTGCGCGTGGTGGCGGCCGGGTACGCCTCGGCCCGCAGCGGTCGGCCCGTGCCCCTGGACGGCGGCTGAGGGCGCGCCGGTCAGCGGGGCCCGACCTGGCCCGACTCCCAGGCCCACGCGGCGATCTCGACCCGGTTCCGGGCGCCCAACTTGGCCTGGACATGGGCCAGATGCGTCTTGACCGTGGCGAGCGAGATGAACAGCTCCTCGGCGACCTCCTGATTGGTCCGGCCGCGCGCGACCAGCTTGACCACGTCCCGCTCGCGCTCCGAGAGGCCGTCAGGAGTCCCCCCGTCCGCCGCCGCGCCGCACCGCGGGCCGTGCCGGTCCGCCATGCGCGCCAGCAGGCGCAGCGTGACGGCGGGGGAGACCAGCGCGTCGCCACGGGCGGCGGCGCGCACCGCTTCCACGAGCAGACCGGGCCCCGCGTCCTTGAGCAGGAAGCCGACGGCGCCGCCGCGCAGCGCCTCGTCGAGGTAGTCGTCCTGGTCGAAGGTGGTGACGACCACGACGTGCAGCGGGTCCACGGCGCCAGGCCCGGCGAGCGCCCGGGTCACCTCCAGGCCGTTCAGCTTCGGCATGCGGACGTCGACCAGGCACACGTCGGGCCGCAGGCGCCGCGCGAGCTCCACGCACGCGGCGCCGTCGGCGGCCTCGCCGACCACCTCGATGCCGGGCTGCGCGGACAGGATGAGCCGGAACCCGGTCCGCACCATCTCTTGGTCGTCCGCGATCAGGACCCGCACCGGCGATCCGCTCATCGGGCGCCCGCCATCCGGACCGGTGTGCCGTGGGCCGGGGTCGTCGTGCCGCTGCTCAGGGCGCCGCTGCTCATGGCGCCGATTGTGGCAGGCCGAGAACGGGCAGCGTCGCGGCGACCCGCCAGCCGCCGTCCGCCAGCGGCCCGGCGACGAGCCGGCCGCCGACCGCGGCGACCCGTTCGCGCAGTCCGATCAGACCGAGCCCGCCGTGGCCGCCCGGCGGCGTGCGGTCACCGGAACGGCCGCTCCCGCCGGGCCCGTTGATCACCTCGACGTACAGCACGTCGGTGCGCACGGCGCCCGAGATGCGCCCGGCGCCGGTGTCGTCGCTGCTCTCGGCGTCGGCGTCGTCGGCGGGGTGCGTGGTGGTGTCCGTCGTGATCCGCACCCGCACGTCCGCCGCGCGGGGCGCATGCCGGGTGACGTTGGTGAGCGCCTCCTGGACGACGCGGTGCACGGACGTCCCGACCTCGGGCGCGAGCGTGGCGGCGCGGGCCCGCGCCGAGACCTCCAGGGTGGCCGCGTCCCCGTGGGCGGCGACCAGCGCGGCCACCTCGGTGAGCAGGTCGTCGGGCCGGGTGGTGGCGCCGGGCTCGGCGCGCAGGACGTGCACCAGGCGCCGCATCGAGTCCAGGGTCTCGCCGCCGGCCCGCTCGATCCCGGCGAGCAGCGGATCGAGCTGGTCGGGGGCGACCTCGCGGATCGCGCGGGCGGCCTGGGCCTGCACGACGATGCCGGTGACGTGGTGGGCGACGAAGTCGTGCAGGTCGCGGGCGATACGGCGGCGCTCCTCCTCCTGCGTGGCGGTCACCGCGAGGGCCCGCCGGGTGTCCAGGGAGCGCAGATAGCCGCCGAGCGCGAGGGCGCCGCCCGCCGCCACGGTGAGCAGGAAGGCGAACGTCTCGACCTCGGACTGCAGCCCCGTACGCACCGGCGCGGCCACGACCGCGACGGCGAGCAGCGGGCAGAGCACGTACGCGGCAGGCAGCCGCGCGGTCCGTGCCGTGACCGTGAGCAGCGCGAGGAGCGCGAAGGACTCCAGGACGCCCCAGCTGCTGAGCCGGACGTCACCGAGCACCAGCCCGAGGGTGAGCCCACCGGAGACGAGCGCCGCGCCGCCCGCCCGCACCTCGATGCCCGGCCGGCCCCGCACCCCTCCCAGGAACAGGACGGCGACGGCCAGCGGCCCGGTGACGAGCGGCAGCACGCAGAGGTCCGGCCTGCCCGACACCAGGTCGAGCAGCCAGAGCAGCACGGCGGGCACGGCGAGGAGCAGTGCCTTGCGGGGCAGGGGCCGGGCGGTGCCGGGCCGGGGCGTGCCGGACCGGTAGCGGTGATCATCCACGTACCGAATGTACGCATCGGGGCGTATCCGGCAGATCGGCCGAAAGCATGAGCGGTGCGGTGCTGATCGACCGAAGGGCCGAGGCGCGAGGGGTGCGGGGGCGGCGAGAGTGGAGCCAGTCACTCCGCCTCCGGCCGGAGCACCCCCAGCCCCAGCCCCCCCCCCAGCACCCCGCACCTGAAGAAAGCGACCACCATGACCCGCACGGCCACCCCCTTCCGCTCGCGCACCGCACTCTGCGCGCTCGGCGTGACCGCCCTCGCCGTCTCGCTGACCGCCTGCAGCGGTTCCGCCAACCCCTTCGACGACCACGAGGAGAAGGCGTCGTACGGGGAGGGCGCGGCGGCGAAGAGCGCCCGCGCCTCCGTGCCGCGCTGGCTCCCCGACGACGCGAGCGACATCAAGTACGTGATGTCGACCACGGGCGACGACCGGATCATCCGGTTCCGGACGCCGGACGGAACGTTCCCGGCCGCCTGCAAGCCGGGCAAGGCGCAGGGCGAGCCGCGCCTGAAGGCCGACTGGTTCCCCTCCGACCTGGCCTCGAAGGCGGACACGAACTGCGGTACCTGGTCCGGCGCGGCGGTCGACGGGGTGCTGTACGCCTGGCAGGACAAGGACGTGGTCAAGAAGGCGGCGCGCTGACCGCGACGGAGCCGCCCGCAGCATAGACCTGCGCCGGACGCGCTCTGCGACCGGAGTCGGATCCGCGGCGCATCGGCGGCGTATTAGCGTGGAGCGGACAGATCGACCGACAGGATCCGAGGTGCCCGGCCCATGCCAAGCCGCAGCGAGAGCCGTACCGAACTCATCGAGTCACTCATGGAGCGGTTCCCGCACGTGCCGCGGGAAGCCGTGATCAAGGAGGATCTGCTGCGCGGCGGCATGGCCTTCGACGAATCGGCGCTGAGCGACAACGAAGGCGGCGAGGTCAAGCCGAAGTCGTACTTCATCTTCTCCTTCGACCACGGCACCCTTCCCGAGCTGGGCGCCGCGGCGCTGCGCCGCCCGCCGGAGGAGATCGTCCTGACCGGCGGCCCCTACGGGCTGCGCCGCACCGTCGTCTCGGTGCGCGTGAACCCGGCCTCGCCCTACCGGGTGGCCGCCGACGACAACGGCGTGCTCGGCCTCTACCTGGACGGCGTGCGGATCTCCGACGTCGGCCTGCCGCCGATGCCGGACTACTACCGGCACACCCTGGAGAACGGCAAGTCCGTGATGGAGGTGGCGCCCACCATCCAGTGGGGCTACCTCATCTACCTCACGGTCTTCCGCGTCTGCCAGTACTTCGGCGCCAAGGAGGAGTGCCAGTACTGCGACATCAACCACAACTGGCGCCAGCAGAAGGCGGCGGGCCGTCCCTACACGGGCGTGAAGCCGATGGACGAGGTGCTGGAGGCCCTCGCCATCATCGACAAGTACGACACCAACAAGTCGTCCACCGCGTACACGCTCACCGGCGGCGCCATCACCACACAGCTCCAGGGCAAGGACGAGGCCGACTTCTACGGCCAGTACGCCAAGGCCATCGAGGAGCGCTTCCCCGGCCGCTGGATCGGCAAGGTCGTCGCCCAGGCGCTGCCCAAGGCGGACGTGCAGCGCTTCCACGACTACGGCGTGCGGATCTACCACCCCAACTACGAGGTGTGGGACCCGTACCTCTTCGAGCGCTACTGCCCCGGCAAGGAGCGCTACGTGGGCCGTGACGAGTGGCACCGCCGCATCCTGGACTCCGCCGACGTGTTCGGGCCGCGCAACGTCATCCCGAACTTCGTGGCGGGCGTGGAGATGGCGGAGCCGTTCGGCTTCAAGACGGTCGACGAGGCCATCGACTCCACCGTCGAGGGCCTGCAGTACTTCATGTCGCGCGGCATCACGCCCCGCTTCACCACCTGGTGCCCGGAGCCCACGACGCCGCTCGGCAAGGCCAACCCGCAGGGCGCCCCGCTGGAGTACCACGTGCGTCTCCTGGAGGCCTACCGCGCGACGATGGAGGCCAACGGCCTGTCCTCGCCGCCCGGATACGGTCCGGCCGGACCCGGCAACGCCGTCTTCTCGGTGAGTTCCTTCATGGACAGCCTCCCGGCGGAGGCGGCCGCCCCGGAGGACGCCGTCATCCCGGAGAAAGCTTCTTAGCCGCGTAGCCGCGTAGGTGCGGAATCGCGGAATCGCGTAGTCGCGGAGCCCCGTCGATCCGTGCCGCAGGAGCCCTGTCCGGGCCGCGAAAAATGCCCGGGCAGGGCTCCTGCGCATCGTGTTACGGTCGGCACGGGTCACGAGTTCCAGCGCCAAGCCCCGGCTCGCTGGACGGCACCCCGCTCCGTCGCGGGTGCCCCGGGTGACGACCCGCCCCGTGCGACGTGCACGGGGAACGGCGGATCACCGGGGTCGGCGACACCCGGGGTCCACGACTCCGGAGGCGCACCATGACGCACCCGCACGACACCTGCGACACCTACACCCCCGGCCACCAGGTCCACTGGATCCAGGCACGCGAGAGCGCGAAGGACCCCGGCCCGGAGGTCGACGTCCTGCTGTCCTCGCACGACGTCGCGGACGACGGCCGGATCTCCCTGCACGTGCTCGGCCCGACCCGGGGCGTGCCCGCCGCCCTGTGGACCCACGACCCCGAGCACCTGCGCCGCCTGCTGCGCGAGCACCGGGGCCTGGCCAGGTGGCAGCCCCGCTGGAACCTGCTCAGGCTGCGCCGCGACACCGTCGGCAGCACGCTGGTCTGCGTCGCCCCGCAGGAGCCGGGGCACTGACCCCGGCCGCGACCAGGCACGTACGGGACCTCCCGGCGGCCGGCGAAGATCACCGCTTCGTAGGATGACGAGGTGATCCGGACGCGGGCGATCCCCGCGTCCGGGCGGCGCGACAGTCAGCCACCCAGAGCCGGAGGTCCCCCGTGCAGCACCACCCCGTCACCGTCGTCACCGGCGGCAGCCGCGGCATCGGCGCGGCCGTCGGCGCCCGCCTCGCCCGGGACGGCCACGACGTCGTCCTCGGCTACCACGCGGACGAGCGGGCCGCCGAACAGGCCGCCGACGCCGTCCGTGCGGCGGGCCGCCGCTGCGTCACCGTACGGGCCGACACCGCCGACGAGGCCGACGTCGACCGCCTCTTCGACACCGCGGCGGCCGAGCTCGGCCCCGTCACCGGCCTCGTCAACAACGCCGGGATCGGCGCCCCCGTCGGCCCGCTGGCCGACGCCGACGCCGCCGGCCTGCGCCGGGCCCTGGAGGTCAACGTCCTCGGCTACCTGCTCTGCGCCCGGCGCGCGGTGCGCGACATGAAGGGGCGCGGCGGCGCCGTCGTGAACATCTCGTCCGCGGCGGCCACCCTCGGCGCCCCGGGCGAGTACGTCCACTACGCGGCCGCCAAGGGCGCCGTCGACACGATGACGGTCGGCCTGGCCAAGGAGGTCGCGCCCGACGGCATCCGCGTCAACGCCGTGGCCCCCGGCGTGATCTGGACGGAGTTCCACGCCGACCCCGAGCGCCCCGCGAAGCTCGCGTCGGGCATTCCGCTGGGCCGCTCCGGTCAGCCCGAGGAGATCGCGGCCGCGGTCGCCTGGCTGCTCTCGGACGAGGCCTCGTACGCGACCGGGACGGTGCTGCGGGTGGCGGGCGGCCGGTGATCCCGGCGAGGGCATCCACTCGTACGCTGTGCACATGATCAGCGGAGAGAGCGCCCTCAGCCAGGACGTCGTCATCCGGCCGGTGTCGCCCGACGACGCGGCCGCCCTCGCACGCGCCTACCGCCGCAACCGCGCGCACCTCGACCCCTGGGACCCGGACCGCCCCGACTCCTTCTACACCGAGGAGGGCCAGGCCGAACGGGTCCGGGGGCAGCTCGTGGACGGCCGCGCGGGCCGGTCCGCGCACTGGGTGCTCGCGAGCGGCGACGAGATCGTCGGCCATGCCGCCGTGTCCCACATCGTCCGCGGCCCCGCCCACAGCGGGAGCCTCGGCTACTGGATCGACGCGGCACAAGTGGGGCGCGGCCTCGCCTCCGCCGCCGCGCTGTACGTCTGCGCCGCGGCGGACGGCCAACTGGGCCTGCACCGCCTGGAGGCGGGCACCCTGCTGCACAACTCCGCCTCGCAGCGGGTCCTGGAGAAGTGCGGCTTCGAGGAGTTCGGGGTCGCGCCGCGCTACCTGTACATCAAGGGCGCGTGGCGCGACCACCGGCTCTTCCAGAAGATCCTCAACGACCGTCCGGTGTAGGCCCGTACGAGCCCGTCAGGACCCACCGGACCCGGTACGGGCCGGCCCGTGGGACGGAACACCCCACGGGCCCGCGGGACTCAGACGATGTTCTCCGCGACCTCCGCCTGCTCACGGTCCGAGCCGTACGCCTGCGGGGTGCTGTACGAGCGGCGTGCCACGAACCACCACACCGTGGCCAGGAGCAGCACCGCGGCCAGGGCGATCGAGGCGTAGTTCATCGAGTCGACCGTGACCGGGGAGACCTGCGGCAGGCAGAAGAGCACGGTCACGAACGCCACCCAGATCACCGCGATCCAGCCGACCGGCTTGCTCCAGCGGCCCAGGTTCCACGGCCCCGGCTGGAAGCGGTCGCCCGCGCGCAGCCGCAGGAAGATCGGGATGGCGTACGCGGGCGTGATGCCGATGACGTTGATCGCCGTCACCGCCGTGTACGCGGTCGTGGAGTACAGCGAGGGCAGCGCGATGACCGCGGCCAGGCCGACCGACAGCCACACCGCGGGGACCGGGACCTGGGTGCGCGAGCTGACCTTGCGCCAGATCGCGGAGCCCGGCAGCGCGTTGTCGCGGCTGAAGGCGAACACCATGCGGCTCGCGGCGGCCGTCTCGGCGTTGCCGCAGAACAGCTGCGCCACGATCACGATGAGCAGCAGCGCGGTCGCCCCGGACTCGCCGATCGCGTCGATCATGATCTGGGCGGGCGGCACGCCGGTGTCGGTGGCGAGCGTGCCCGCGTAGTTCTGGATGGCGAAGGTCAGACCGGCGAGCAGCACGAAACCGGCGATCCACGACGCCCAGATGGCGCGCACGATGCCGCGGGCCGCGGACACCGACGCGTTGGACGTCTCCTCCGACAGGTGCGCGGACGCGTCGTACCCGCAGAACGTGTACTGGGCGAGGAGCAGGCCGATCGCCGTCACGTAGAGCGGGTTGTCCCAGCCCGTGTTGTTCACGAACTCGCCGAACACGAACGACGGCGACTGGTGGTGGTCGGGCACGATCGCGAGGACGCCGACGATCACGGCGACGCCGGCCACGTGCCACCACACGCTGATCGAGTTGAGCAGGCTGACCAGGCGCACGTTGAAGAGGTTCAGGACGGCGTGCAGGAGCAGGATGCACAGGAAGATCAGGAACGTCTTCTCGGGGGTCGGCGTGAAGCCGAACTTCAGGTTCAGGAAGGCGCCGGTGAACAGCGCGGCACCGTAGTCGATGCCCGCTATCGCGCCGAGCAGCCCGAGCAGGTTCAGCCAGCCCGTGTACCAGCCCCAGCGGCGTCCGCCGAGCCGGTCCGCCATGTAATAGAGGGCGCCCGACGTCGGGTAGGCGCTGGTGACCTCGGCGAGCGCCATGCCCACGCAGAGCACGAACAGGCCGACGCCCGCCCAGCCCCACAGCATCACGGCCGGGCCGCCGGTGTTGAGGCCGAAGCCGTACAGGGTCATGCAGCCGGACAGGATGGAGATGACGGAGAAGCTGATGGCGAAGTTGCCGAAGCCGCCCATGCGACGGGCCAGGACGGGCTGGTAGCCGAGCTCTCTGAGCCGCTCTTCCTCGTCCTGGCGCGGCGCTGGGACCGGGCTCGACGACCAGGTGGTGCGGGACACGGTGGAACCTCCGAAGGGGACGGGGAGCAGGGGGGCTGAGGGGGTGGGCGGCGGGCTCCGGGGGTCAGCCGGGGCCGCGGGACGCGCTGAAGCAGCGGGCGCGGGCCTGCACGAAGACCTCGGCGGCGGCGTCCGCGTCGCCGGGGGAGTGGGTGCGGTAGGTCCACGGCACGGTGGCGAAGAACGGGTCGAGGGCCTGGAACACCCGTGACGCGTCGTGGAACTGGTGCGCGCCCCACAGCGCGTGGGCCAGGTAGTTCAGGTCGACCAGCGAGGTCAGCGCGGGCGACGAGTGGTCGAACCACAGCTGCAGCGCGAGCAGCGCGGAGCGGGTGGCGTCCTCGGAGATCCAGTGCAGGTCCAGGGCCTGCTCCTGCCCGGCCTCCCTGCGGTACCGCTCGACGCGGACGTAGAGGGGCAGCAGGTGCAGCGCGGAGCCGGCGGGGGCCGAGGCCGACGCCCACTGGACGAAGTTGTACGCCTCGGTGAGCGGGCCCTGCGCGCGCCGTGCGTACACGAACTGGAGCATCCGGTGGTACGCCTCGCGGTTGCCCGGATCCCGCTTGTCGGCCTCGCCCAGGAGGTGCCAGGGGCCGGGGAAGAGCATCGGCTCCGGCGGCGCCACCCGGTGCTCGTCCCAGCGCTGCCCCACGTCGAGCTGGGCCATGGTCAGCAGGCAGATCCACGGCACGGGATCCTCGGGCGACATCGAGGACGCGTCGCCGCACGCGGCGACCGCCTCCCGCCACAGGTCGTTGGTCCTGCGGTGGCCCGTGCGGTGCGCCCGCAGGGCCCGCTCCACCAGGACGCGGGTGTGCAGCACGGCCGCCGACGCGCTGTGCGGCTCCTCGGCGCGCCAGGCGCGGACCACGTCCGAGCCGGCCACGGCAGCCCCCAGGATCTGCGTTCGCTGCGTCCACAGCCCCCAGTCGGGAGTCTCGGTCAGCAGATTGCGCGTGGAGACCCAGCGGCCCGTCCTGAGGTCCTGGAGCACCGCGCGCAGCGCTTCGTCGTGGCCCGCCGGGTGGTACACCGGTCGGGCTAACGGCATGGGCATGAGACCTCTGTTGGGGGAAGAGGGCGGAGGGTGAGCACGGAACAGGGTTGGGTGTGACGGGAGTTGGCGGTGTGACTCGGGCGACAGTGTAGATCCGGCCCTTCTCGAACCCGACCACTTCGCCGATCTTTTATGACCTTGTTTTGTCAACACGGCGCGCCGAAAGGCCGTTTGATGGGCAGTCGCAGTCATTTCGGTCCCTTGACGGCCTCATGGCCGCTGTAGCAGTCTCTCCGCGGTGATCACCTATGAGCGGCCTCCGGCGCAGCGGCCCGTGCTCGCCGTGGACCAGGGCACGTCGGGGACGAAGGCGCTCGTCGTCTGCCCGGAGCGCGGCGTGATCGGTTCGGGCGCGGCACCGGTACGCCCCCGCTTCCTGCCCGGCGGCCTGGTCGAGGTCGACCCCGCCGAACTGCTCGACTCCGTCCTCGACGCGGGCCGCGCGGCACTCGCCGACGCCGGCGAACCGGTCGCCGCGGTCGGCCTGGCCAACCAGGGCGAGACGGTCCTCGCCTGGGACCCGGCCACCGGAGAACCCCTCACCGACGCCCTGGTCTGGCAGGACCGCAGGGCCGCGTCCGTCTGCGCGGAACTCACCGACCACGCGGCGGAGTTGCGCGACCTCACCGGCCTCCCGCTCGACCCGTACTTCGCCGCGCCGAAAATGGCCTGGATACGCCGCCACCGCACCCGGCGCGGCGTCGTCACCACCAGCGACGCCTGGCTCGTCCACCGGCTCACCGGCGCCTACGTCACCGACGCGGCGACGGCGGGCCGCACCCAGCTCCTCGACCTCGACGCCGTCGCGTGGTCGCCCCGCGCCCTGGAGCTCTACGGCCTCGCCGACGAACACCTGCCGCGCGTCGTCGACGCGGCGGGCCCGGTCGGCACCACCACCGCGTTCGGCCCCGAACTCCCCCTCACCGGCCTGCTGGTCGACCAGCAGGCCGCCCTGCTCGCCCAGGACGTGACCGCGCCGGGCAGCGCCAAGTGCACCTACGGCACCGGGGCGTTCCTGCTCGCCCAGACCGGCACCCGGCCCTGCCGCGGCGACTCCGGCCTGGTCAGCTGCGTCGCCTGGCGGCTCGACGGGCGGAGCAGCTACTGCCTGGACGGACAGGTCTACACGGCCGCGTCCGCCGTGCGCTGGCTCACCGACCTGGGCGTCATCGCGGGCGCCGAGGACATCGACCCCCTCGGCTCCGCCGTGCCGGACACCGGCGGCGTGACCTTCGTGCCCGCCCTGGCCGGGCTCGCGGCGCCCTGGTGGCGCGGCGACCTGCGCGGCTCGCTGACCGGCCTCGGCCTCGACACCACCCCGGGCCACCTGGTCCGCGCCCTGTGCGAGGGCATCGCCGCACAGGTCGCCGAGCTCGCCGACGCGGCCGCGGCGGACCTCGGCAGGCCGCTGACGAGCCTGCGCGTCGACGGCGGCCTGACCCGCTCGGCGCTGCTCATGCAGACCCAGGCCGACCTGCTCCAACTGCCCGTCGAGGTCTCGGCGCTGCCCGACGTCACCGCGCTCGGCGCGGCGGCCGTCGCCCGCATCGGCCTGGACCCCGGCCTCGCCGTCGCCGACGCCGTGCCCGCCTGGCGGCCCGCCGCCGTCTACGAACCGCGCGTCGACGCGGACCGGGCGGCCGGGCGCCGCGCGGAATTCCGCTCGGCGGTCACGGCCCTCCTGGAACGTTCGCCGTCATGACCGTGCCGAAGAACACCGGGGGAGCGCCCGCGAGCGCCGGACGGGTGCTGCGCCGCGGGACGCCGCCGGACGTCACGTACGACGTGACCGTCATCGGCGCGGGCGTCGTCGGCGCGGCCGTCGCCCGTGAGCTGGCCCGCCACCCGGGGCTGCGGATCGCCCTCGTGGAGGCCTCCGGCGACGTCGGCGACGGCACGTCGAAGGCGAACACCGCCATCCTGCACACCGGGTTCGACGCCGTGCCGGGCTCCCTGGAGGCCCGCCTGGTCCGCGAGGGCCGCCGGCTGCTCGCCGCGTACGCCGCCGAGTCCGGGATCCCCGTCGAGCCCGTCGGCGCCCTCCTCGTCGCCTGGGACGACGAACAACTGGCCGCGCTTCCGCACCTGTTGGCCAAGGCGGAGGCCAACGGCTACGACGCGGCCCGCCTGATCGGCCCCGCCGAGGTCCGGGCCCGCGAGCCGCACCTGGGCACCGGCGCCCTCGGCGCGCTCGACGTGCCCGGCGAGAGCATCATCTGCCCCTGGACCACCACCCTCGCCTACGCCACGCAGGCGGTGCGGGCCGGAGTGGACCTCCTCCTGGACTGCCGGGTGCGGGACGTCGACACGACCGCCGACACCCACCTGCTGGCCACGAGCCGGGGCCCCCTGCGCACCCGGTACCTCGTGAACGCCGCGGGCCTGCACGCCGACACCGTCGACCGGCTCCTGGGCCACGCCGACTTCACCGTCACCCCGCGCCGCGGCCAGCTCCTCGTCTTCGACAAGCTCGCCCGCGGCCTGGTGCGGCACATCCTGCTGCCCGTCCCGACCGCGCTCGGCAAAGGCGTCCTGGTGGCGCCCACCGTGTACGGGAACGTCCTCCTGGGGCCCACCGCCGAGGAGCTGGACGACAAGACCGCCACCGGGTCGACGGCCGAGGGCATCGCCGCGCTGCGCGAGAAGGGCCGCCGGATCCTCCCGGAGCTGCTCGACGAGGAGGTCACCGCCGTCTACGCCGGCCTGCGCGCCGCCACCGAGGCCGACGACTACCGCATCGGCGCCCACAAGGAACAGCGCTACGTCACCGTCGGCGGCATCCGCTCCACCGGCCTGACCGCGTCCCTGGCCATCGCCGCCCACGTCACCGAACTCCTCGCCGCCACCGGCCTCGACCTGCCCGGCCCGGGGGAGCTGGCACCCGTCGCCATGCCCAATCTCGGCGAGGCCTTCCCCCGTCCCTACCAGCGCGGCGACCTCATCGCCGCGGATCCCGCGTACGGTGCCGTGGTCTGCCACTGCGAGCGCGTGACCCGCGGCGAGATCCGCGACGCCCTCGCGGCGACGGTGCCGCCCGGGTCGCTCGACGGCCTGCGGCGCCGCACGCGGGCACGCGGCGGGCGCTGCCAGGGCTTCTACTGCGGCGCCGAAGTGCGGGAACTCTACGAACGGGGAGCGCAGTGGGGGACCGGATGAGGCGCGAGCGCATCGTCGACGTACTGGTCGTCGGTGCGGGCCCCGCGGGCCTCGCCGCGGCGGCCGGGCTCGCGGGCGCGGGAGCGGGCGAAGTCGAGGTGGTGGAGCGGGAGCGGCAGGCCGGCGGCATCCCGCGGCACTGTCTGCGCGGCGGCTTCGGGCGGATCGGCCTGAGCGGCCCGCAGTACGCGGAGCGCTGCGTCGCCGCGGCCGTGGGGGCCGGGGCCGTGCTGCGGACCGGCGTCAGCGTCACCGGCTGGGCGGGGCCGCTCACCCTGGACTCCACGAGCCCGCGCGGCCTGGAGCGGATCACCGCCCGCGCGGTCGTCCTCGCCACCGGCGCGCGCGAACGGCCCCGCGCCGCACGCCTGGTGCCCGGCACCCGCCCCGCCGGGGTGTTCACCACCGGCGAGCTCCAGCAGGCCGCCGACCTGCACCGTCAGCGCATCGGCACGCGCGCCGTCGTGGTGGGCGCGGAACCGGTGAGCTTCGCGGCCCTGGACACCCTGCGGCGCGCCGGGGTCGCCGTCGCGGCCCTGGTCACCGAGCACCCGCGGCACCAGGCCCCCCGGACCCGGGTGCTCGACGCCCGGCTGCGGCGGGGCGTGCCGCTCCTCACGGACGCCACCGTCGCCGAACTCCTGGGCCGCGGACGGCTGTCGGGGGTCAGGCTGCGGCACCGGGACGGCCGCAGCGCGCAGGTCGACTGCGACACCGTCGTCTTCACCGGCGACTTCGTCCCCGATCACGAACTGGCCCGTAGAGGAGGCCTGTTGCTCGACCCCGGGACGCGCGGACCGGCCGTGGACGGCGCCTTCCGCACGGACGAGCGCGGTGTCTTCGCGGTGGGCAACGTGCTGCACGCGGCCGAACCGGCGCGCGTGGTGGCCCGTGAGGGCGCGATGGCCTCGGCGGCCGTCCGGCGCTACCTCTCCGACGGCGACTGGCCCGCCGCCGCGGTGCCGCTGCGGGTCGCGGACCCCCTCGCCTGGATCGCCCCGAACCGGCTGACCGTGGAGGAGCCCGCCGACGGGTTCACCCTGCGCACCACCGAGTTCGTCGCCCGCCCGACGCTGGTCGTCACCCAGGACGGCAGGACCCTGCACCGCACGGGACCGCGCCGCCCGGCCGTCCCGAACCGCCCGCTGCGCGTCTCGGCGGGCTGGACGGCACGGGTGGACGCCGCGGGCGGCCCGGTCAGGATCGCCCTGGGCTAGGGCGTGTCCGCGAGGCCCCGACCGGCAGGGCGAGGTCGACTAGGCGGTCCCTGGGGCCCCCTTCCCCTGGCCCCGCCTCCGGCATAGACTCCAAAACTAGCAGCGCTAATTTACGGGGCGAGACCCGCACCACGCGCCACCGACACCACGCACCACCGACACCACGTGCCACCCGCACCACGCACCAGCCGCACCACGCACCAGCCGCACCACCCGAATCAGCGAGACCCCGCAGAACGATCCGGAGCCGTATCGTGCGCACCGTCCACTTCGCCGCCGCCCGCCGCACCCCCATCGGCAAGCTCCGCGGCGCCCTCTCCTCCGTCCGCCCCGACGACCTCGCGGCGGCCGTCGTGAAGGGACTCCTCGCCGACATCCCGCAGCTCGACCCCGCCCGCATCGACGACGTCTACTGGGGCGCCGCCAACCAGGCGGGCGAGGACAACCGCAACGTCGCGCGGATGGCCGTGCTCCTCGCCGGCCTGCCCGAGTCCGTGCCCGGCGCGACCGTGAACCGGCTGTGCGCCTCGGGCCTCGAAGCCGTCACGGCCGCCGCGCGGACCGTCGCCGCGGGCGAGGCGGACATCGTCCTCGCGGGCGGTTCCGAATCCATGAGCCGCGCCCCCTTCGTGCTGCCCCGCCCCGACGAGGCGCTGCCCCACCGCATCGAGACCGCCGACACCCGCCTCGGCTGGCGCCTCACCCACCCGCGGATGAAGGACCTGCACGGCGTGCTCGCGATGGGCGAGACCGCCGAGGAGGTCGCCGGACGGTACGGCGTCTCGCGCGAGCGCCAGGACGCCTTCGCGCTCCGCAGCCACCAGTTCGCCGCCGCCGCCCGCAAGAACGGCCACTTCGACGACGAACTGCTCCCCGTCACCCGGCCCGACGGCGTCGTCGTCGACACCGACGAGTGCGTGCGCGAGGACACCTCGTACGAGAAGCTCAGCGGCCTGCGCCCGGTCTTCCGCAAGGACGGCACCGTCACCGCGGGCAACGCCTCGCCGATGAACGACGGCGCCGCCGGACTCCTGCTCGTCAGCGAAGAGGCCCTCAACGACCTCGGCCTGGAATCCCTCGGGCGGTACGCGGCCGGCGGCTCGGCGGGCGTCCACCCGGACGTCATGGGCATCGGCCCCGTGCCCGCCACCCGCAAGGTCCTCGACCGCGTCGGCTGGAGCGTCGACGACCTCCAGGAAGCGGAGTTCAACGAGGCCTTCGCCGCCCAGGCGCTCGCCTGCGTCGACGCCCTCGGCATCGATCCGGAGCGGGTCAACCCGTCCGGCGGGGCCATCGCGCTGGGCCACCCGCTCGGCTGCTCCGGCGCCCGCATCCTCACCACGCTCCTGCACCGGATGCGCCGCACCGGCGCCTCGCGCGGCCTCGCGACCATGTGTGTGGGCGTCGGCCAGGGCAGCGCCCTCCTCGTCGAACGCGACTGAGGGCGGCGATCGATGCGATCATCGACCGGTCCCGGCGGAAAGGCGCCGGGACGGAACCCGCGCGCCCGCCACGGCGGCGCGTAGGGCGTCGTACGCGGAGGGAGCGCGATGGGCTGGGACCTGTCGGCCTGGCAGTTCGTCGCGCTCGCCGTCGCGGCGCTGCTCGTCGGCTTCTCGAAGACCGCCGTGAGCGGGGCGAACACCATCAGCCTCGCGGTGTTCGCCGCGGTGCTGCCCGCCCGCGCCTCCACCGGCGTCCTGCTCCCCGTCCTGATCGCCGGTGACGTCCTCGCGGTGCTCACCTACCGCAGACACGCCCACTGGCCGACCCTGTGGCGGCTCTTCCCCGCCGTCGCCGGGGGAGTGGTCCTCGGCACGGTCTTCCTGACCTGGGCCGACGACGCCGTCATGCGCATGTCGATCGGGGCGATCCTGCTGCTCATGGCGGCCGTCACCCTCGCCCGGCGCAGGTCGGCGGCGCGGGCGGAACCGGCGGAGGACCCCGCGCCCGGCAACCGCCTCAAGGCGCCCTCGTACGGCGTGCTCGGCGGCTTCACCACGATGGTCGCCAACGCGGGCGGCCCGGTGATGTCGATGTACCTGCTCTCGGCGGGCTTCCGGAAGCTGGGCTTCCTGGGCACGTCCGCGTGGTTCTTCCTGATCGTCAACACGGCCAAGGTGCCCTTCAGCGTGGGCCTCGGACTGATCGACGCCCGCTCCCTGCTGCTCGACGCGGCACTGGTGCTCTTCGTGGTGCCGGGCGCGCTCCTCGGGAAGTACACCGTGCACCGGATCAACCAGCGCCTCTTCGAACAGCTCGTGATCGGCGCGACCGTCCTGGGCGGCCTCCAACTGCTGCTGCGCTGACGGACGCAGGCGTGTCCGCCCGGAGACCGGTCAGCGCGGGCCGACCGGGGCGCCCGCCGTCTCGGGGGAGAGGCCGTGCTCCAGGTCCTCCGCCAGCAGCCGCTTGGCGATCGCGTCGACCGCCGCCGCCAGCTCCTTGTCCGGCGCCCTGCCGAGGTCCTTCTCGACCTCCTCGCCGAGCCAGGCGGCCCACGCCTTGGAGATGACCTCCGCCTCGCGCTCCCCGGCCGGGGTGTGCGCGAAGTACGTGCCCGTGCGGGTCAGGTAGCCCTCGTCGACCATCCGGTCGAAGACCGGCACGAGCACCTCGGGCGGGATCCTGCGGCGGGCGGCGATCAGGCCGAGGCCGGCGTGCCCGACCATCCGGGTGAACAGCGACACCTGCATGACCGCCCAGGCGCCCGCGATGTCCAGGCGGGTGTCGGAGTCCCTGATGATGCCGCGCGCGGTGGTCATCCCGACATTGCGGATGATGTTGGCGACGCCCCGCTCCAGGAGGTGGCCCGGATCGCCGCTGCTGGGCTGCGCGAAGCCCTCGCCCATGTCGGGGGCGCCCATGCGCGCGCTGTCGCGCAGCTGGACCTGCTTGAGGAAGAGCGCCACGACGAAACCGAGGAGCGCGACCGGGACGGTCCACAGGAAGACCGTCTGCAGGGTGTCCGCGTACGCCTTGACGATGGGTGCGGCGGCCGCGGCGGGCAGGTCGTGCAGCCCCTCCGGACTCTGCGCCGCCTTGCCGACCACCGAGGGGTCCCCGCCGGCCCGCGCCGCCGCCGCGACCCCGTCCTTGAGGTTCGGCGAGAGGGTGTTGGCGTAGATCGTGCCGAACACGGCCGTGCCGAAGGAACTGCCCAGGGTGCGGAAGAACGTCACGCCGGACGTGGCGGTGCCCAGGTCCGTGTACGGCACCGTGTTCTGCACGGCGATCGTCAGCACCTGCATGCACAGACCGATGCCGGTGCCGAGCACGAACATGTACAGCGACTCCAGCCAGGTGCTGGTGGTGCTGCCCATGAGCGACAGCAGATAGAGGCCGAGCGCCATCACCAGCGCACCGACGATCGGGAAGATGCGGTACATGCCGGTCTTGCTGACCACGTTGCCGCTGAAGATGGACGCGATGAGCAGCCCGATCACCATCGGCAGCGTCCGCACGCCCGAGATGGTCGCCGAGTCCCCGTCCACGTACTGGAGGTACGTCGGCAGGAACGTCATCGCCCCCAGCATCGCGAAGCCCACGATGAAGCTGAGGATCGAGCAGACGGTGAAGACCGGATTGCCGAACAGCCGCATCGGCAGCATCGGTTCGGCGGCGCGCGTCTCGACGACGCAGAACAGCGCCAGCGCGACGACACCGCCGACGAACAGGCCGATGATGGTCGGCGAACCCCACGCGTACTGGTTGCCGCCCCAACTCGTCGCCAGGATCAGCGCGCTGGCGCCGACCGCGACCAGCGCGATGCCCAGATAGTCGATGACGGGCCGCACCGCCGACTTCACGACGGGGATCGTCCGGGCGGCCGCGAGGACCACGACGATCGCGATCGGCACGTTCACGTAGAACGCCCAGCGCCAGGTCAGGTGGTCCGTGAACAGCCCGCCGAGCAGCGGTCCGATCACGGTGGACACCCCGAAGACGGCGCCGATCGCGCCCTGGTACTTGCCGCGCTCGCGCAGCGGGATGACGTCGGCGATCAGCGCCATGGACGTGACCATCAGGCCGCCCGCGCCGATGCCCTGCATCGCCCGCCAGGCGATGAGCAGCGTCATGTTCGTCGACAGGCCGCACAGGAACGAGCCGGTGATGAAGATGACCGCCGAGAGCTGGAAGACCACCTTGCGCCCGAACAGGTCACCGAACTTGCCGACGAGCACCGTGGCGACGGTCTCCGCGAGCAGATACGAGGTGACCACCCACGACATGTGTTCCGCGCCGCCCAGGTCCGACACGATCGTGGGCAGCGCGGTGCCCACGATGGTCTGGTCGAGGGCGGCGAGCAGCATGCCCAGCATGATCGTCACGAAGACGACGTTGCGGCGCCGCCGGTCCAGGACGGGCGGCGCCTGCGCCTCGGCGAAAGCCGGCGTGGCCGACTGGTCGGTGGTGGTCACACCGCCACCCTCACACCGGGGCCGGGCCCGTGCATGCGGGGCGAGGCCGGTTCGGTGACGGGGCAGGGTGTGGGCGGGGCCCGGGGGACGCCCCCGGGGAAGGCCTACGGGGTGTCCGCCCCGCCCGGCGCACCGCCCCGCAGCCGCGGTGCGTGCGCCGCCGCGTCCACCGCGCCGCCCTCGCGCTCCAGGAGCTCCGCGAGGGCCCCGGCCCAGGCGGCGAGTCCCGCGACCTCGATCCCGTACGGCCGGTCCTGTTCCGCCCCGGCGCTCCACGCGGACACCGCTCCGGCACCGCGCAGCAGCAGCCGGGCCCCGCCCGTGGTGTTGCCGCGGGCCGCGTGCGTGAGGCCGACGGCGAGCTGGGCCAGCCCCTGCCACAGTCCGCGCTCCGCGTCCGGGCCGGACTTCCATGCGTCCTCGAAGACCTCGTGCGCGTGGAAGGGCCGCCCCGCGTCGAGCAGCTCCTGCGCCTCGGCGACGGACTCCCCGGGCGCGCGCACGACACCCTCCGGCTGCCGCGGCACCCCCTCGGAGCCGTGCGGCAGCGGCCGCCCCAGCCCGTCGCGGGGCCGCTGGTTCCGGGCCCGCCCCTCCTCGTCACGATCCCGCTCACGGCCGCCGTCGTACGGTCCAGGTGCAGTGCTCATACGGCGATTGTCGCGCGTGCCTGACGGCGGTCACCGTTGAACGGAGCACCCTCCGTCGTGGGGTAGAGTTCTACCTGTGATCACGCGGGAACACCGCGCGGAACATCACGGGACGTGGCGCAGCTTGGTAGCGCACTTGACTGGGGGTCAAGGGGTCGCAGGTTCAAATCCTGTCGTCCCGACTGGAGACAGTCGTAGATCAGGGCCGGTTTCGGAATCATCCGAAACCGGCCCTGGGTCGTTCCTGGGGACCGGATGGAGACCGGCATCCTACCTGCGTCGGTGAATCAGGTCAGTCCGGTGTGCCGAAGGCCGATGGCGGTGAAGATCCGTCCGCCGGACGGATCTCCTCGACGATGGGAACCTTGCGAGCCCGGTCGCCCTTGGTGCCCTTGCCGGTGAGTCCGCCGACAGTGCCACGGAAGCCAATGAGCGCGGCGGCCCGCCGCGGCCGGCTCACATGATGATGCAGCACTTGCAGGACGCGTCGTGCTCGGCCTCGGGGGCGTACCGGACCACGAAGGCGTTCTTGTTCGCGATGTAGGCCACGAATCCCGCCGCATTGCGCGTGGTCGTGTTGCCGGTGTTCGGGTCGTACATCAGCACCCCGCCGGTGGTGACCACCGCGGCCTCCGCGTGCAGATCTGTGCCGAACCAGATCAGGGTGCCGGGTGTCAGCCTGCCCGCCGTGGCCTGTCCGGAGAGCCGATCGCGGGTGACCGCCGCGCCACCCAGCCGCTGCCTGGCGTACTGCTCCTGCGCCGCGCGGCCACCGGAGGCGCCCCAGCGCCGCACCGTGTCGGAGGCCAGGCGGCGGTTCTCCTCGTCGAAGCCGTCGTAGCGCAGACCGGTGGCGGGCTGCCCGTGCAGCAGCCAATAGACGGCCATGTACGAGCAGTGCTGGTCCACGTCGAAGTAGCCGTCCGGGGGATTGGGGCCGACCCAATAGCCGGTGTCACCGTTCGTGTACAGCATCGGGTTGGCGGGCAGCGTCGGCGAGAACGCGAATACCGGCTGGATGGAGGCCTGCGAGGCGGCCGGCGACGCCTGCGCCTGCCCCGACGTGGAGGCGTCGGCCTGGGGGACCCGCTGTACGGCCGTGGCCCCCGACCGCGTCGAACGCTGCACGGGAGGTGCCGTGTCCAGCGGCGCGCTGCTGAGTTCGCGCGCGACCGCCCGGGCCTCACGCTCCTCGGGCGAGTCGTTGTCGGACACCTTGAGTCCCTGCCCGTTGTCCTCCCCCGAGACCGGACCGCTGCTCTGCTGGAAGGTGTGCCACACCTCATGGAGGACGTCCTCGGTCGTGCTGTCGGCGCCCAGCACCATGTGATGCCCCGAGGTGTACGCCCGCGCGCCGATCTCCGTCGCCGAGCGCTGCGCCACGGGATCGGTGTGCAGCCGCAGATGGGACAGGTCCGCGCCGCCGTACCGCGCCTCGACCTCCTCGGCCAGCCGGCCCGTGAAGGGGCGTCCCGGAGAGCCCAGCACGTCGTGGACGGAGGAGCGCTGCACGGAGGAGGTGTCCTCGTCCGCCAGATCGTGGTCGTGGTCCTCGGCGTGCGGGGGGCGGCTGCGCTGGACGGAGGCCGAGACGGCCGCGTTCCCCGCCGTTCGCTGCAACGCCCTGGCCTGCCCGGGGGTGAGACGGTCCGCCGGGACCGGCGCGGGCCACCCGGACTCGACGGCCTGGTCATCGCGCTCCCGCCGCGCCGAGTTCTCGCCGCGCACGGCGTCGTCGTGCTCCTCGGACCGGCCCTTGCCCTGACGTCTGTGCATGTGGCCCTCCTTCCCTGCCGTTTCCGAGCATCTCCATACCGGTCAACGTCTCTCGTGGTGATTGGCCGATACCTGTCCGCAACCTGATGGAACCTCGGGCTGTCCCGCGCCCTCCACCGGGGCTGGGGCGTTGCCCGATTGGTGTGTGCATGGGGCCCCGCAATGCGGCGGCCTCCGCCGTGAGGTGGCCGGACCTCGGAGCCTGTTCGGGCCCGTGCCGTAGGCGTCGTGCCCGTTTCCGGAGACGAGGGAGAGGCGCTCTCACGGACCCACGAGAATGGCAGGGCGATTTCTGGACGAATTCACAAGAAAGACTGGCCTTTACCTTGGGTGAGGATCAACATGTTTCGCACGCGTCCCAGGCTCACCGCTTCAAATCGCTGAGGACACCACTGACGTTCAGTACTTCATGGCATCCGGATGCCTGATTTCCGCTGGCCGGTGTGCCTGGTTTCGCGCATGTCACGGCCGCGGTCACGGTCGAATTCTCGGGAATCCGGATGGGGGTGACCCAGTGATAGTCCTGATTGCGAAAGGTCTCCAGTGCGATGGTCGTCACCTTGTGGGCGCCGAACGTAATGGTGAGTACACCTTCGTCTCCCTGGAAATTGGCGACGACCGCATCCGTGATGCCCAGCACCTTTCCCTTCGGCACGCGGTAGGTGCCGACCTTCTGGCTGCCGCCGTCGGTCTCGATGTCGATGGTCGCCGAGCTCTGCCGCCCCGTGCCCGGCACGGCGGTCGTGTCCGTCGCCGTGCCTGCGCCGCCCGCTCCGGTTCCCTGCGATCCGTCCGAGCCGCCTCCACCGGGCCCTTGCGACGGGTCGCCCTTGCCGCCCGGGGAGCTGCCGTCGCCGTCGGCGCCCGGCTCCTTGTCGGCCGCGGCCGGAGCCTCCTTGACGGCCTTGTCGGCCGCCTCTTCGGCGGTGCTGCGCACCGCCGGCCTGATCAGGGTGAACCACGCCAGGATCAGTGCGAGCAGCGCCGCGAGCAGCACCAGCAGCCACCGAGGAAGAAGCGGGACCTGCACGAACTCGCCCTGCACAGGGGTGTGGTGCTCCACGTCCGCGTGCGTTTCCGGCACCACCGGATCCTTGGCTGTGCCGGTGCTGCCGGTGCTGGTGCTGGCTCCGGTTGCCGTGGCACCAGGGCTGTCCCCGGTGGACGCGGGACCGGTCGGCGCGCCCTCGACGACGTCGACCTCGAAGGGCCAGGTGGACGGCTGACCGAACCAGATCAGCCGCTGGACCTTCGTCCTCACGCGTATGTCCGACGACTCGCCCGGTTCCAGACGCCGGGTGGCGGGCGTGAAGGCGAAGGTGAGCTCCTCGCCGTTCTGCCGGCCGCCGACCGTCAGGCCGACCGGCGCGTTCCCCAGGTTCCGCAGCTCCGTGCGGTACTTGGCACTGCGCCACCCGCGGCGCCGCTGCGGCACCAGTTCGGCGCGCAGATCCCGGAACGCCTCGATGAACACCGTCGTCTCGGACACGCTCACCGATTCGGGATGCTCGGCGGGCAGTACCCGGATGCCCAGCGGAACCTGCCCGGCACGGATCTCGGGCGCGCGAGGCGGTGCCAGGCGCACCGTAACCTCCTGGGCGGTGCCCGGATACAGCGATACCCGCGGCGGCTCGACGGTGGTCCAGGCGGCACAGTCACCGACCACCTCCAACGCATACGCCTCGACGATGTCGCTGGTGTTGCGCACGGTCAGACGCGTGGTCGCCTCACCGCCCGGCGCCACCGTCACGGTGGGGATCTCGAGTTCGGCAGATGTCGTCACGCCGCGACCGTAGAGCGGCCCTCCCAGCCGGGCGAAGGGCGTGGAGGACATCGGGCGGGCACATTCGCTGCCCCCGGGGAGCAACGCCGCCTTGTCCCGTCGGCGCACTGACGCAAGACCTGCGTGGCTGTCCGGCAGGACGGGCCGCGATACCCCGCACGTACATCGCACCAACGGAAGTATCGGCGAGAACTGCGAAGAGAACGGGTCCAGAGATGACTTTCATGACGTCAAGCCCCGCGCCGCTGCCCGACACTCTGGGGCGGCAGCAGGCGTCCCCGGCCAGAGCGGTGGAGACGCGGGTGGCACCCCTGCAGGCCAAGGAACGGGTGTCCGTGGCGGTGTACGCGGAGGACCGCATCCTGCACACCGGCGTCGTTCACCAGCTGCGGCAGCGACCCGAGGTGGAGCTGCTCGACGAGAGCGACGCCGACTCCGCCCAGGTCTCCCTGGTGGTGACCGACACCCTCGACGAGCAGACCGTGCAACTTCTGCGCAGACTCCAGCGGGACACCGGCACGCGGGTCGGTCTGATCGTGAGCAGGTTCGGGGCCGGGGCCCTGCAATCGGTGATCGACTGCGGGGTCGCCGCGGTGCTCTGGCGCGCCGAGGCCGAACAGGACAGGCTGGTCCGCCTGGTGACGGCGCTGGCAAGCGGAGAGGGCTTCCTGCCGGGGGATCTGCTGGGGCAACTCCTCGAACACGTGGGCAGCATGCAGCGCCTGGTCCTCGATCCCCGTGGCCTGGCCCTGTCCACCCTGACGACACGGGAGGCCGACATGCTCCGGCTGGTCGCCGAAGGGCTCGACACCGCCGAGATAGCGCAGCGCACCTCGTACTCCGAACGAACGGTCAAGAACGTGCTGCGCGAGGTCACCGTCCGCCTCCAGCTGCGCAATCGGGCGCACGCCGTCGGGTTCGCGATGCGGCACGGCCTGATCTGAGGGCGCGGACACCACGGGGTGGCGGCCACGGCCGTCACCCCCTGTCCCTTCGCCCATTGTCCCGAACGGCGGTGGAGCTTGCCCCCGGTGCTGGTTCTCCGGGCCTGTCCTTGGGCCGCGCGCCGTCGACACGCTGGGGTCCGGAGGACGTACCCCGGACTGTGAGGTGGAAGAGATGGGCACCGCTGGCCCGGCGTGGAGGACCCGCCTCGGCAGACCGGCCCTCGCTCTGGTGTTGATGGGCCCACTGCTCGCCGTCGCCGGTGCGACATGGTCGGGCGCCTCCGCCGAGCGGCCCGCCGCCGCGGCGGCGGAGCCGGGCCGCATCGCGTACGCGGGCACCGAGCACCGCAGCCTCGGCCGGGTCACGGACACCACGTCGAGCGAGCCGCTCTTCGGTGCGGGCCCCACGCACCTGGACCGGCAGCCGTCCGCCCGCGGCGACCTGACCGTCTTCACCAGCCTGCGCGACGAGACCAGGCCCCAGGTGTACCTGCGGGACAAGGACGGCGCGGTCCGCAGACTCACCACCGGCCAGGACGCCGCCCACCCCAGCCTCACCCCGGACGGCGGATCGGTCGTCTTCGACTCCGCCGACACCACCGGCTCCGGGCAGCGGGATTTGTGGATCGTCGGAGCCGACGGCGCCGGCATCCGGCGCCTCACCGAGACACCCGCGGACGAGACATCGCCCACCGTGTCGCCCGACGGCACACGCCTGGCGTACTCCACCGACGCCGATCCGCTCCTCGGCAAGCAGATCATGGTGCGGGACTTGGCGGGCGGCCCGGCCACCCGGATAAGCGACGGCCCCGCGGGCGACGCGACGGAGCCGGCCTGGAACCCGTCCACCGATCCGGCCCGCCGCGACCTGGTGGCCTACACCTTGCGGACCGACGGTGCGTCCGAGACCCGGCTGCGGGTGACCGACGGCGCCGGTCTCGACGAACCGCTCCTCGGCGGCGGCAGCGCCGACTGGGACGCCCGGTCGGCCGACTGGCTGCCCGACGGCACCGAGCTGGTCTTCATCAGCCCGGAACGCACCTGCGACTGCACGACCCTGTTCGACCACGTCTTCCGGGCGAAGGACCGCGCGCAGGAGGTGCCGACCCTCGTGCTCGACGAGGACCGGGCGATCGCCTCGCCCACCTGGCTCGGCACGACGGCCGACGGCGGGAGCGTCGTCGAACGGTCCTCCGCGCCCACCACCCGCACCGCCACGCTCCAGGACGCGCGGCAGGACGGCTCCGACCCGCGCGACCTCGGCGTGACGATCCTCAAGGAGGACCCGGCGGCCGACACGAACACCGATCCGGCCGCGGATCCGCTGTTCAACCCCGCACCCGGCTACGACCCGTGGACCGAACGCCAGAACTACACACCCGACGGGCGGCGCATCGTCGTCACCCGCTTCGAGGACACTGCCGAGGGGCGTGTCCAGCGGATCTGGCTGGCCGACGCCGACGGAGCCAACGCGGCGCCGATGCCGCTCGCCGGTCGGGGAGCCGAGGACTGGGACACCGATCCGACCTTCTCGCCGGACGGCAAGCGCCTGGCCTTCACCCGGACCTCGCCGGGCGGCACCGGCGGCCGGGCGGGCCCCAGCCAGGTGCTGATCGCCGACGTCGCCAGCGGTGACATCGTCGGCCGCATCGATCCGCCCGCCGGTCAGCGGACCGGCGCGGACGCCCAGCCGACCTGGTCGTCGGACGGCACCACCATCGCCTTCACCCGCGTACACGAGATCTCCGGCAACAGCGGCAACAAACACATCTGGACCGTTCCCGCCGACCAGCTCGACGAGCAGCGTGACCTGAGCGCCACGGTCTGCCCCGGCGAGTGCCAAGTCATCGACGACAGCCCGGCGTTCTCGCCCGACGGCCTCAGCGTCGCCTTCAACCGCAAGGACGGCGGCGGCCGCGTCAACGAGCGCAACGGCATCCTCCTGGCCACCCTCGCGGACGGCGACTGCCGGGTCCTGCTGCCCACCGGACGGCGTGACGAGCCGGACGCATGCCGCCAGGACCTGCGCGACACCTCGGACAGCGGGCCCTTCCAGCCGCGCGACGCGGCCTGGACGGCCGACGGCGAGACCCTCCTGTTCAGCGCGCGCCGGGCGCAGCCGCCCAACTCGCCGGAAAGCCTGTCGGCGTTGAACGTCGACGACGGCACGCTGACCGATCTCACCGGCCGGCTGCCGGGACGGCAGAAGGAACCCTCCGTCCAGCAGTCCGTCGACCTGACGCTGTCCGCCCCGCCCACCGCGCCGCCCGTGGAGGTCGACCGGGCCACCACGGTGACGGTCACCGTGACCAACAACGGCCCCGCCGACTCCCCGGGCACCGAATTCACGGCAGCCGTGCCCCCGGGCGTCCGGCTCGACGAACTGACCAGCACGTCGGGGGAGTGCGCCGCCGGGTCCCCGCGCTGCGTCCTCGGCCTGATCGAGTCCGGCGTCTCGGTACGGGTGACCGCGCGGCTCACCGGAGTGGTGATCGGCCGGCACCAGCTCGGCTGGTCGGTCTCCGGCGCCGTCACCGACGCCGAGCCGGGGGACAACGCGGGACAGACGGAGATCGAGGTCACCGAGCCCGGCGAGCCGCCGACCACTCCGCCGCCCACCACCCCGCCCCCCAGCACGCCACCGCCCAGCACCGCGCCGCCGTCCACGAACCCGCCCACCGACCCGCCGACGGACGCGCCGAACCCGCCGCGGCCCCCGGCGCCGCCTCCGCCGCCCCCCGTGGCAGGACCCGGCGTGACCGCCACCGCGCAGCCCGCCCCCGGCTACGTGGGCGGCCGGGTCGTCGTCACCTACCTGGTGCGCAACGGCCAGAACGCCCTGGCGACCGGTCTGCGGCTGCGGCTCGGCCTGCCGCGGGGCATCCCCAGCGAGCCCCTGCCCGCGGGCTGCGCAGCCGGCGAGTGCGCGCTGGCCGACCTGCCCCCGGGCGAGACCGTGGTCACCCGGGTCGTCCTCACCCCGAAGAAGGCCATGAGAACCACCATCAAGGCCGTCCTGACCACTACGGGAACCGACGCGGACCCGGACGACAACACCGCCCGCGTGCCGTTGCGCATCCTCCAGCCCCGCATCGTCGCGGTGCCGCCCATCGGCAAGCCCGGTTTCGTGACCCTGGTGCGCGGCAAGGACTTCCCCCCGGGCGCCCCGGTGACCCTCACCTGGAAGCCCGGCATCACCGCCGCGGCCGCACCCGCAAGGCCCGGCGGGAACCATCGCTTCACCGCGCAGCTCATGATCCTCAACAAGGACCAGACGGGCCCGCGCGTCATCACCGCGAAGGGCCCGGGATTCTCCCCGGTCACCACGCCCTTCCTGGTCGTCAACGGCAACGTCCAGCCGCCGTACGAGGTGGATCGACGATGATCCATGAAGTCGACGAGGGGGTCCGGCGCCTGCTGTCGGAGTCGGGCCTCCAGGAGAGCGGCGTCGAGGTGGTCTTCGAGGCCCCGACCCGGGACTGGTCCGCACGCCGCAACGCACCGACCATCTGCGTCTACCTGTATGACATCCACGAGGACAGCAGCCGCAGACAGACCGGCACGACGGAGGTGTACGACGAGGATGGCCTCGTCATGGGCTGGCGCACCCCACCGCGTTGGTACGCACTGACCTACATGGTCACCGCGTGGACGGCCAGACCGCAGGACGAGCACCGCCTGCTCTCGCAGGTGCTCAGGTGCCTCGCGAGATCGGACGTCCTCCCGCCGCGCCTCTACACAGGCACCCTTGCCGAACTGGGTCTCTCCGTCACGCTCGATGTGGCGGGCCAGAGCAACCTGGGCGCCTCGGTGGCCGACGTGTGGTCGGCACTCGACGGAGAGATGAAGGCCTCCGTGGACCTGCGTGTCACCGCGCCCCTGGCGAGTGACGACTGGCCGGCGGGCCCACCCGTCACCGAGGGCCTCACCGTGCGGTCCGTCGACACCTCGGCCGCCGAAGCCGACGCGGCCGACGAACGGCGGCTGCGCTACGAAGAGTTGGACGACCCGGGACCGGAAGGGTTCACCGCGGCCCGCCCGCGCGACCTGACGCCGGGCCGTCGCCGCCGCAGGGGGGCGGGGCCGTGACCCACGACGCTGAAATACGGTCCCCCGCGGACGCCGTGGGTCTCGCGCACCTCTGGGGGCGGCTGAGCCGGGTGGAACGCCGGGTCAGGGCCGTCGTCGCCGCACGCCGCGCGACCGACCCCGACCCCGACGACCCCTACCGGGGCCAGTACCTCACCCCCGAGGCCATGCAGCGTGTCCTCGACGGCCCCTCCGCCTTCCTGCCGCCCGAACCCGACCGGCCGCCACCCGCCGAGCCGCCGCACCCCGCGTCCCGCCTCGCCCGGCTCGCGGCGGACTTCGGTCTGTCCGCACTGGACGTGGAACTCCTGCTGATCGTCGTCGCTCCGGACGTCGACGCCCGCTTCGAACGGTTCTACGGGTACCTCAACGACGACCTCTTCCGATGCCGGCCCACCATCGGGCTGGCCCTGGAACTGTGCGGCCTGCCCGCCGCCGGCGAGGGACGCTTCCGTTTCTCCCCCTCGGCGCCGCTCGTCAAGGGCGGCCTGGTCGAAGTGGGGGAGCGGCAACGCCCCTTCCTCACCCGGGCCCTCGCCGTGCCCGACCGGGTCAGCGGCCACCTGCTGGGGGACGACGAGGTCGACGCGGCACTGCGCGGAGCCGTCGCGCTCGGGCCCGCCGCCGCACCGGCCCCCGACGAGGTGACCCGGCGCGCCGCGGCGGCCGCCACCACCGGCTGCGGCCTGGTGCATCTGCTGGACCAGGGGGGCGACGCGGCGCGCGTCGCCGTCGAGGCGCTCGTCACCGTCGGCGGCAGGCCACTCGTCCTCGACCCCGCGGCGCTCGCCACCGGCACAGCACCCGACGCGGTGGTGCGCACCCTGGTCACGGAGGCGAGACTGCGCGGCGCGGGCATCGTGATGGGCCCGCTGGAGGCATGCGAACCGGAAAGACCCGAACGGGCCCGGAAGTTGCGGGCCCTGTGCGCAGCCGCCGTCGGAGTCCCGCTCATCACGTACGGGACCCGTGCCTGGGACCCGCTGTGGTCGGCCGAGAGCCCCGTCAACCTCACCGTCGCGCCGCCGGGAAGGGCGCAGCGCACCCGGCAGTGGCGGCGGGAACTCGCGGACGCGGCCCGGAAGGCGGGGGGCCCTGGCGGCACGGGGACGGGCGCAGCGCAGGACGAGGCGTTCGTCGAGGCCGTCGCCGGGCACCGGCTCGACACCGCGCAGATGCGCCGCGCGGCTGCCGTCGCGGTACGGACGGCGGGCGCCCAGGGCCGCCACCTGCTTCCGGGGGACATGCTCGCGGCAGTGCGTGCGCAGAACAGTGCGGGCCTGGCCAGGCTCGCCCGGCACGTCGAGCCCGGCGTGGCCTGGCCGGACCTGGTGCTGCCTGCGCCCACACGCCGCCAGCTCGACGAACTGGCCCTGCGGGCCCGCCATCGCGACCAGGTCCTCGGGGAGTGGAGGATGCGCCCCGGCGGCGGCCGGGGCCGCAGTGTGACCGCTCTGTTCGCCGGTGAGTCCGGCACCGGCAAGACGATGTCGGCCGAGGTGATCGCGGCGGAACTGGGCGTGGACCTGTACGTGGTGGACCTGTCGACCGTCGTCGACAAGTACATCGGGGAGACGGAGAAGAACCTGGAACGGATCTTCGTCGAGGCGTCCGCGGTCAACGGGGTGCTGCTCTTCGACGAAGCGGACGCGATCTTCGGCAAGCGATCGCAGGTCAAGGACGCCCACGACCGCCACGCCAACGTGGAGTCGGCCTACCTCCTGCAGCGCATGGAGTCCTTCGACGGCATCGCCGTGCTCACCACCAACCTGCGCTCCAATCTCGACGAGGCGTTCACGCGCAGACTGGACGCCATCGTCGACTTCCCCATGCCGGACACCGCGCAGCGCCGGGTCCTGTGGGACCGCTGTCTGGGTCCCGAGATGCCGCGCGCGGACGACCTCGACCTGGACTTCTGTGCCGAGCGTTTCGAACTCGCGGGCGGTTCGATCCGCGCCTGCGCGGTCACCGCGGCCTACCTCGCGGCGGAGACCGGCAAACCGCTGGGCATGGCCCAGGTCATGACCGCGACCCTCCAGGAGTACCGCAAGCTCGGCCGACTCATTCTGGAGAGCGAATTCGGTCCCTGGGCCGGGCTGGGGCGGGAGTAGACGCGAGTGCGAGGGTGCCCCCCGGAGCGGGCGGAGCCGGGCAGGGTGCCCGCGGGGGCAGTCTCGTTGCCCCCCGCCCAGGGCGTGGAGACCTACTGATGCCCCTCGCGCCTCCACAGACTCGGCAGTGACCCAGCGCCTATCCGAAGGAGCGAACATGCCGTCGTACCTCACCCCAGGCGTGTACGTGGAGGAGGTGCAGTCCGGAGCGCGGCCCATCGAAGGAGTCGGCACCGCGGTCGCCGCGTTCGTGGGCTTCGCGGAGCGCGGTCCCTTCCACGAGCCCACGCTCATCGCCAACTGGGACCAGTACGTCCAGACCTTCGGCTCCTTCACCGAGGACACCTACCTGGCCCACTCCGTCTACGGCTACTTCGCCAACGGGGGCGGCACCGCCTACGTCGTACGCGTCGGGGGCAGCGACACGGCGGAGGCCGAGCCCACCGCGGCCCCGGCCCCCGAAGCCGTGGGACTGGGTGGCTTCCTGCTCTCCGTCGCGCCGGGCGTGGACGGCGACATCAGCGTGGAGATCGCCGACGCGGAGGGCGAGAACCCGCCCGAGGACAAGTTCAAACTGGTCGTACGCAGGGGCGGCAAGGCGGTGGAGACGCACGACGTGTCCACCCGCAAGAACGTCAAGAGCTATCTGGTCCAGCAGATCCGGGAATCGAAACTGATCGACGCCGTCGAACAGCCCGGCGTGCAGCAGACCCGCCCGGAGAAGCAGACCGTCCGCCTCCCCGCGGCGGCGCCCGCCCCCACGAGCGACGGCGAACTGGCCCGGGTCGATCCCGGCGAGTATGTCGGCGACGCCGAGGCGCGCACCGGATTCGCGGGTCTGGAGACCATCGACGAGATCACCATGGTCGCGGTCCCGGACCTCATGAGCGCGCACCGGCGCGGCGACCTGGACGCGGAGGCCGTCAAGACCGTGCAGCTCGCGGTGATCTCGCACTGCGAGCAGATGGGTGACCGCGTCGCGGTGCTGGACACTCCGCCCGGCATGAATGCCCAGCGGATCCGCACCTGGCGAAACGAGGACGCGGGGTACGACTCGCGCTACGCCAGCCTGTACTACCCCTGGATCAAGGTCTTCGACCCGGCGACCGGCCGCAACACCATGGTCCCGCCCAGTGGGCACGTCGCCGGTGTGTGGGCACGCAGCGACGGCGAGCGCGGGGTGCACAAGGCGCCGGCCAACGAGGTCATCCGGGGCGCCGTCGACCTCGACATCCGCCTCAGCAAGGGCGAGCAGTCACTGCTCAACCCGATCGGCATCAACTGCGTACGGGCCTTCCCCGGCAGGGGCATCCGCATCTGGGGTGCGCGCACCCTGTCATCGGACCCGGCCTGGCGCTACCTCAATGTGCGGCGGCTCTTCAACTACCTCGAGGAATCGATCCTGTTGGGGACCCAATGGGTGGTCTTCGAGCCGAACGACGACCGGCTCTGGTCGAGCATCCGGCGCAACGTCACCGGATTCCTCACCGAGGAGTGGCGCCGGGGCGCGCTGTTCGGCCGCGTCGCCGAAGAGGCTTTCTACGTGAAATGCAACCGGGAGAACAACCCGCAGGAGTCCATTGATCTCGGGCGCGTGGTCTGCGAGATCGGCGTGGCCCCGGTAAAACCGGCCGAGTTCGTCGTCTTCCGGCTCGCGCAGTTCTCCGACAGCACGAGCCTCATCAGCGAATGACCCCGGGGTGACCCGCCGGTCGCCCGTAACGTTTCCCAGAGCGAAAGGTGACACACGGCCATGGCAGAGGGCGATGCTCTTTCCACCCATATCTTCGGCGTGCAGCTGGGCGGCTACCTCGTCGAATCCATTCAGGAAGTCAGCGGCTTCACCGTCGAGGAGGAAGTCGTCGAGGTCCGCCAGGTGACGGCGGAGGGCAAACAGATCATCCGCAAGCAGCCGGGCGCGCGGCAGGCGGGTGAGATCACCATCACCCGAGGCCTCGACAAGAGCAGCGAATTCACCAAGTGGATCAAAGAGACCCTGAACAACGGCGCGATCGACACGGCCCGACAGAACATCACCATCGAGGTCATGGACAGCACCGGCGAGGCCGTCCGGCGCATCCAGCTCATGCAGGGATGGGCGAGCAAGTGGGAGGGCCCTGCCCTGAAGGCCGGCGAATCGTCAGGGGCCACCGAGTCGGTGACCATCACGTTCGAGGAAATCGTGGTCGAATGAAGCGCAGAGCGGTGTCCGGCGCCAGTCAGCTGGAAGACCTGTTGGAGAACGCGGGGGCGGCGGCGCGGGACGAGCCGACGAGCCGCACCCCCGCCACGCAACGCGGCGGTTCCCGAGCGGAGTTCGCGTTCACCCTGCCTCGGGGCTACGTCGACGAGGACGGCAACGAGCACCGCGACGGCACGATGCGGCTGGCCACCGCGCGCGACGAACTCCGACCCCAGATCGACATGAGGGTCAAGGAGAACCCGGCCTATCTGAGCGTGGTCCTGCTGAGCCAGGTGATCACCCGGCTCGGCAGTGTCAACGACGTGCACGCCGGGGTCGTCGAGCGGATGTACGCCACGGACGTCGCCTTCCTCCAGGACTTCTACCGGCGCATCAACAGCGAGGGCCACACCCACGCAGCCGTCACCTGTCCGCTGTGCGAGGGGTCGTTCGAGGTGGACCTCTCGGGTGGGCGCCTGGGGGAATCGTGACGTACGCCCTTCCCCGGCTGCGGGAGGAAGTCGCGTACGTCGCCTATCACTTCCACTGGCCCCTGGACGACATCCTCGACCTCCCGCACGGGGAGCGACTGGAGTGGGTCGGCGAGATCGCGCGGATCAACACCCGCGTCAATGAGAGCGGGTGAGGGGCATGGGCGCGTGGGACTCGATGCGCCGCGGCGTGGGCCGGGCACGCTCCGGACGGCGGGCCGGCGCGGACCGCGAGGCGGAGCGGGACGGGGGTGCGCCGACGGGGGCCGGGCCCGGGACGCCCTCCCGGGCGGCCGGTTGGGACGGCGGGTGGCGTCGGGTCACGCCCCTGGAGACGACCCTCGCGCATCCGTCGCTCGCTGTGAGCGACGGGTTGCGTTTCAGGGACGGCCTCGCGGCCTGGCAGAACCCGGGATTCGGCGCGGAGCTCGGTCACGCGGTCCTCCCGTCCGCCCCCGCGGGCATCATCCACGGTGTCACCGGCCCGGCCGTATCCGGTGGCACCACCTCCGGAGGCGGGCCGTTGCTGCTGCGTGTCGCCAGGGCGGGCGAGGAGGATACCGAGGCGCCCGCCGAGAACGAGGGCGAGGGCGAACGGGCCGCCCTGCGGAGCAGGCCGGGCGCCACGACCCGTTCGCCCCGGCATCGGCCGGGGCCCGTGGGGGGGACGGCGCGGCGGAGCAGCGGTCCGGGAACCACGCCCACCCGCCCGGGCACCTCGGCCACCGAGAGGGAGCAGCGAACTCCGGACGGCGGCGGAGATACCGGCACCGAACCGGCCGTGGGCGGGAGGGGACGGACCGTGCAGCGGACACCCGCCGCACCCGGGCGAACCCCCCGGACAGGCGGTGGCGATACCCGGTCCGCCCCGGAGAACGGCAGACCTTCACTTCCCCCCGCCGGAACCGGCAGGCAGGTCGGTGAGACGGAGCGTCACGTGCCGGAGCGACCGGTGTCGGTTCGCCCCCGCCCGCTGGGCCCGCCGGCCGTCGTCGCCCGCAGCCCCGCCCTGCCGAAGCGTGCCCTGAAGGCGGTGCTGCCCCCGACCGGCCAGCCGCCGAGGAATGCTGCGCCGACCGTGCAGACGGCGCGGACGCCGCGGACTGCGCGGACCGCGCCCGACAGCGACGGCCGGACCGACGCGGCCCCGTCGCGGCCACGGCGCACGCCTGCGCCGCATACGCACCAGCCCCCGGCCGACGGGGCGCCTCGGGTGACGCCCGTCGAACCCCCGACCGGCCCTGCGACCGCCCTGGTCCCTGCCGTGCCGGACTCGAACGGCGGGCCCGTATCCGCGCAACCGGTGGAACGCCTGCGGCCCGCCCTGGGGGAGCCGCTCGGGCACCTCCCGTCCGGCGCGATTCCGGCGGGCGGCGGGAGTCACGCGGTCCCGTCGAGTGCGCCTTCGGCACCGGACGGGGCGACGCTGCCGGTCGTACCAGGACGTGCGAACCCTGCCTCCAGTACGGGGCCGGAGCCGACGCGAGGGCCGTCGTCCACGCCGTCGGGCGGTGTGGACCGCCCGACGCGGGTGCCGCGCCCTTCGCCGTCGGACCCGGCACCGGCATACCCCGACTCCGCGCGGTCCGACTCCTCCCGGAGCGCCGAGGCCGGGGCGTGGCCTGAACGACCACGCCGGACCGGCATCGGCCCGCAGCTCTCCGCGCTTCCGCCCACCGCGATCCCCGCCACCGGCACACCGGGAGACGTACCGGGCACCGGGCGGGGTAAGACGGTCCAGCGCAGCACGGCGACAGGCTCCGGAGGACACACGCCCGCCCCTTCGACCAAAGGCCCCGTGCCCGGAGCGGCAGCGACTGGCCGAGGCCCGCAAGGATCTGCGCACGGGCACGAAGAGCCCGTGCCGGACGCCCCGTTGCTGGGGCTTGCGGGGAGCGGCGACCTGACAGGGACGACTTCAGGCGATGAAGCCCTGGTCGTGACCGACCGGACCGCCGGGACCGAGACGACTCACCCGACCGACGGGCCGCAGGAGCGGCTGCCCGTGGCGGCCCGGCCGGACCCCACGGTGCCCCCGGAATCCGGCACGTCGTCCAAGCCGGTGCGGGCCACCGGCCCGACGGGCCCGCGAGGCGCAGCCCGGCCGCGTACCGGCACACCCGCCAAAAGTCCCCCCGGCACGGTCGCGAGGGTGCCGGTCCGACCGGTGGGGCCGTCCCGCGGGGCGGAACTCGGCGGGCGCGGCGGGAGGCAGCAAGGCCTCCCCGTCCAGCGGACATTGAGCCTGCTCGTCGACCGCCCCCTGGCGGTGAACATGACCTCCGACGGGTACGGTTCCGTGCCCGAGTCCTCGGCCGAGCCCTCGCCTCCGGTCGTGCCGGTGGCCTGGCCGGGCGATGCCACCGCTGCGGAGCGGGCGTCGGACGCCGGACGGCCGGTGGGCCGGGGCCTGACCGGTGATGGTCCCGTCGTCCCCCCGCTCCCGGCCACGAAGTCCCGGGGCAGGGAGACCGGCGGGCGGGGCGGAGGGCGGTCGGGGAAGCGGGCCGAGGACGCAGACGACGGGAAAGTGAGCCGGGGCAGGGTTGCCGGGGACCGGTCCGTGCCGCCACCAGGGCCCACGCGCGGGTCCGTGCCCGCGTCGGGGCCCGCTCGCGGGCGGCGCACCACCACCGACGCCCGCACCGGCACCCCCGGTCACGGTGCACGCCAGACACCGAGCGCGGTCAGCGCACGGACCGCCGTGCAGCGCTCCACGGCTCCCCGGCCGGTTGTGCGCCCGAACGACACGCCCCGGCAGGCGCGTTCGTCGCCGGGGGCGACCGCCGCCGCACACCTGCCGACCGTCCCGTTCGTCTCCCATGGGGTGGAGCCGCCCCGGGACGGGACCGCCGCCGCCCGGTCATCGGCCACGGGCCCGGTGCTGCCCGTGGCTCCCGGGTCATCGCACCCGAGCGCGGGCCACGGCCGTGAACCGAGGGGCTCCGCAGGGGCGACGGGATCCGCGAAGCCTGCCGCGCAGCCTGGCGTACGACCACCGCCCGGCGTCCCGACCGTCCCCGCCGTCCAGCGGACCACGGCGGCGCAGGCGGCATCCAAGAGCCCGCCGGACTCCTCGTCGGCCGATGCCGCCTCGTCGCTCGACCCGGACGAGCTGGCCCGTCGTCTGCTCGGCCCCCTCAGCCGCATGTTGCGTGCCGATCTACGCCAAGGCAGGGAACGCGCAGGCCGCCTGTACGACAGCGGCCGCTGACCGGCCATCAGGGCGGCACAGGGACGGGGCACGCCACAGCACACCAAGACGAGCCGGGACATGGCGAGGCATCACCACAGATGGCGAGACACGATGAGAGAAGCGGTAGCCACAGATGACGGATCAGATCTTCGCGACGAGTGTGTTCTTCCAGCTCGCGATCGGCGGAAGTGATCTCGGCGCGTTCCACACCTGCTCCGGCCTCGGCGCCCAAGTGGAGATCGAGGAGTTCGCCGAGGGCGGCAACAACGGCTTCGCCTGGCAGCTGCCCGGCCGCATCACCTGGTCGAACATCACCCTGACCCGTCCGGTGACGGAGGACACCGCCAAGATCGCCCGGTGGCTGGACGAACTCGTCCGGCAGGTCGAGCCGAAGGACGGCGAGATCGTCGCGCTCAAACCCGATCTGAGCCGCATCGTCAGCTGGCAGGTCCTCGGTATCGTCCCGGTTCGCTGGCAGGGCCCGTCCTTCGATCCGGCGCAGTCGCAGGCCGCGGTCGAAACCCTGGAGATCGCGCACGAGGGGCTGCGTCCGGGGTGACCCGGCGGGTCGCGACCCCGCCCCGCTCACTCGTCGTCCTGCCGTGGTGCCGCAAGGCCCGTAAGGAGGGAACCGGATGGCCTCCGGCCGTACCAACCGCGTACGAGCTCAGCTGACGCTCATGGAGCCGCCCGCGAAAGTCGGTGGCAAGCCGGGCGGTGCCCTCGCCCGGCTCAAGCTGCAGTTCAACCCCGCCAGTCTGGCCATGAACAAGACCACGGAGTGGCGTCGCACCCCCTCCCGCATGGCCGGCCAGTCCGCGCTGCCCGAATTCGTCGGCAGCGGGCCCCGGTCCCTGTCCCTGGAGGTCCTCCTGGACGCGACGGCCAAGCACGACGATTCGGTGGAGAAGGCGGTCGAGACGCTCATGCGTGCCTGTGTGCCCACCCAGGCCAGCCTGGCGAGGAAGGCCCCGGCGAGCCCCTGGGTGCGGATGGACTGGGGCAGCGCCAAGACGACCTCCTTCGACGGGGTGCTGTCCAACCTCTCCGTCAACTACACGCTGTTCGACGTCGACGGGAAGCCCCTGCGCGCCAAGTGCAGCCTCACCATCGAGGAAGCCACCGTCGATCCGCCCGGCCAGAATCCGACGTCCGGTGCGCCCGAGTCGCGCAGCACGCACTCCGTGGTGGTGGGGGACAGCCTGCCGCTGCTCGCGTGGCGGGAGTACGGCGACGCCGAGGCCTGGCGTGCCATCGCCCGCGCCAATGACATCGATGACCCGATGGATGTCGCTCCCGGCACCGAACTGATCCTGCCCGGGCACGGAGAGGTGGCGGCGGTGGAGGCCGGTGCCACGTCGGAGGGGCTGACGGACGCCTGGACGGTCGGTGCGGCCGTCGGCGCCCGCGAGGACGAACCGGGCCCGCCCGGCCACCGGTCGCTGCTGGGCGAGGAATGGTCATGACGGGCGCACGGACGGGCGGCCGGTCCTTCGCCGCCGATCCCATTGTCGAGGTCCCCGGTGAACTGCCCCGCTTCTGGGCCACCCAGTTGGTGAGCTGCGTGGTGGACGAGAACGTGGGCCTGCCCGACAGCGCCACGCTCACCTTCCGCGACCCGCAGCACACCCTGCTCACCGAGACCGGCATCACCATCGGTAAGCGGCTGACCGTCTCGGTGGTCACGGTGCAGGGCCAGTCCCGACAGCGCCTGTTCAGCGGGGAGGTCACCGCGCTCGAACTGGACACCGACACCACGGGCTCCTTCACCGTCGTACGGGCGTACTCCAAAGCCCACCGGCTCCAGCGCGGCCGCAAGGTCGTGGCCTACCGCGACATGTCGACCACCGAGATCGTCCGCAAGGTCGCCGCGGGCGCCGGGCTGCGCTGCGGGACGATCGACGCCAAGCCCATCAGGTACCAACAGCTGTCCCAGGCCAATGTCTCGGACTGGGAGTTCCTGCAGTACCTGGCCGGCGAGAGCGGTGCGCAGGTGCGGGTCGACGACGCGGGCGCCCTGCAGTTCACCCGGCCCAAGCCCGCGGCCACGGCGCCACCGCCCAGCACCTCCGCGGTGATGAGCCCGATGGTCCTCGAGTTCGGCCGCAACCTCCTGTCCCTGCGCGCCGTGCTGACCAGCGCGGCGCAGGCAGGCAGCGTCGAGGTCCGCGGTTGGAACGTCCTGACCAAGAAGCCGCTGATCGCCAAGGAGCGGTCGGTGATCAGCAAGGAGGTCAACCCGGGACTGAGCGCGGGACTGGTCAACGCGGCGTTCGGCGCGCCCGCCCGGGTGACCGTGGCGGACACGCCCTACCGCACCCAGGCGGAGACGATGGCCGTCGCCGGATCCGTCGCCGCACAAGTCAGCTCCGGAATAGGCGAGTTCGAAGCCGTGGCCGAGGGCAACCCCAAGCTGCGTGCGGGGGTCGCCCTCACCCTCGGCAACGTCGGACCCGCCTTCTCCGGCCGCTACACCGCGACCTCCGTCCACCATGTCCTGGAGCCGAACGGCGGCTACCGGACCACCGTCACCGTCAGTGCCTCGGCCGACCGTTCCCTCGCCGGACTGGCCACCGGCGCGAACGCTCCCTCACGCGGCCCACGCATGCCGGGCCTCGCGATCGGCCTGGTCACCGACATCCGGGAGGAGGGTCGGGGCCAGCGCGGCTGGGTCCGGCTGCGGTTCCCGTGGCTCGACGACACCTACGTCACCGACTGGGTCCGCACCGTGCAGTGGGGCGGACAGGGCGGGGGAGGGGTGTTCAGCCCCGAGGTGAACGACGAGGTGCTGGTCGGCTTCGAACAGGGCATGCTGGACAGCCCCTATGTCATCGGCGGACTCTACAACGGCGTCGACCTGCCGTCGCGCCATGACGTGCCACTGGTCGACAAGACCACCGGCAAGGTCAACCGCCGTTCCCTCGTGTCGCGTTCGGGCAACAGGGTGGAACTGCTCGACACCCCGCGCGGGCCGTCCGGAGTCCGGCTGACCACGGGCGACAAACAACTCGTGGTCCACCTCGACGAGCGCAGGAACCGGCTGGAGCTGAAGGTCCTCGGGCCCGGTGGCAGACGACGACTCAGCTCGGTCACCCTCACCCCGACCGGAATCACCCTCGACGCGGGAACGGGGGAGGTGAAGTTGCGCGGCCGCTCCGTGGTGATCGACGGGCGGGCGCAGACCATCGTGAACGGCGGACTGCTCGCCGTCCTCAAGGCGAAACTCATCCGGATCAACTGAGGGCCGATGCCCCGCGCACGTCACGTTCCCGTACCACGAGCCCACCGTGCCCTTCCTGCGAAACCCCCAGCGGTACCCCCCAGCGATACAAGGAGAAGAGGCCATGCCTCCCGCAGTTCGCACCGGTGACCTCACCGGCCACGGCGGAGTGATCGGCACCCCGCCACCGGGAGCCGTCCTGGTCGCCACCGTACTGATCGCCGGCAGGCCGGCGGCCGTCACCGGCAGCCTGCACGCGTGCGTGCCGGACGCCTACCTCGGACCCGGCAACGTCATCCTGCCCAACCCGGCGGCCGCGGCCCGCGGCACGGTACTGATCGGCGGGCTCCCGGCGGCCCGGATGCGAGACATGACCACCTGCGGCGCACCCATCACCACGGGCGCGTTCGACGTACTGATCGGAGGGCCGTTGTGAGCGAACGGTTCATCGGCCGGGGCTGGGGGTTCCCGTTGCGCGTGGGACCCACCGGCGGCATCGGCATGGTCGACCGGGAGCGCGAGATCGAGGAGGCGATCCGCCTGGTCCTCGGCACGGCTCCCGGTGAGCGGCCCATGCGCCCCGAGTTCGGGTGCGGAATTCACGACCACGTGTTCGCGCCGGGGGACAGCGCCACCGCGGGGCGCGTCGCCCATCACGTCCGTTCGGCACTCGAGCGCTGGGAGCCACGCATCGAGGTCGGCGATGTGGCGGTCGCCTTCGACGCGGTCGACGAAGGCACGCTCTACATCGACGTCCGCTACACCGTGCGGACCACCAACGACCGGCGCAACCTCGTCTTCCCCTTCTACACGATCCCGTTCAGCGACGGAGTGGGCGAAGCGGCCGCGGACGGAGGCCGTGACTGATGGCGCTCCCCTCGCCCAACCTCGACGACCGACGGTTCCAGCAACTCGTCGACGAGGCGAAACGGTACGTGCAGCAGCGGGCCCCGGAATGGACCGATCACAACGTCTCGGACCCCGGCGTCACCCTCATCGAGACCTTCGCCTACATGGTCGACCAGCTCCTCTACCGGTTGAACCGGGTGCCCGACAAGAACTACACGGCGTTCCTCAATCTGCTGGGCGTGCAGCTCTTTCCCCCCGCGGCCGCCCGCGCGGACACCGACTTCTGGCTGTCCGCGCCGCAGCCGGAGACGGTGATCCTGCGCAAGGGCACCGAGGTGGCGACGGAGCGCGGCGAAGTGGGGGAAGCCGTCGTCTTCGCCACCACCGACGACCTGTCGATCGTGCCGAGTTCCTTGCACCGCCTTGTGACCGTGCCCGCGTCCGGCGAGCAGTCCGACCGCACGGGCGAACTCGACGAAGGCCGGGACATCCCGTGCTTCCAGGCCACGCCCGAGCCCGGTGACGCCCTCCTGTTCGGGCTGCCCACCGCCGTGCCGCGCTGCATCGTCGCCGTACGCCTGGACAGCCGGGTGGAAGGGGTGGGCGTGGATCCTCGTCAGCCGCCGCTGGTGTGGGAGGCCTGGGACGGAGCGCGCTGGGCGGCCTGCGAGACCGATGCCGACACCACCGGCGGGCTCAACAGGCCCGGCGAGGTCACCTTGTACGTGCACTCGGGGCACACCGCGTCGGTCGTCGCCGGTGTGCGGGCCGGGTGGCTGCGCTGCCGCGTCACCCGGGCCGAGGCGGGACAGCCCTTCTACTCCGAGACGCCGACCATCCGCGAGGCCGAGGTGTTCACCGTCGGCGGCACCGGCACCGTGGAGCACGCCGAGACGCTGACCGAGGTGCCGCTCGGCACCTCCGCGGGCGTCGCGGGCCAGCGCTTCCGGCTCGACACCGCCCCCGTCCTGCTGGACGACGGGGCCCCGGTCGTCGAAGTGTCCTCGGGCGAGGGCTGGGAGACCTGGACGGTCGTCGAGCACTTCGCCAACTCGTCGCAGGACGACCGGCATGTGCTGCTCGACGCGACGTCCGGGGAGTTCGCCTTCCCGCCCGCCGTACGTCAGCCGGACGGGACGCTGCGTACCTACGGTGCGGTGCCCCAGAAGGGCGCGCACCTGAAGGTGCCCCGCTGCCGCACCGGCGGTGGGGCGGCGGGCAATGTGGCCCGCGGTGCCATCTCCGTGCTGCGCAGCTCTGTACCGTACGTGACCCGCGTGGCGAACCGCGAGGCCGCGCGGGGCGGCGTGGACGGCGAGAGCGTCGCCAACGCCCAGGTCCGGGCTCCGCACGCCCTGCGCGTACAGGAACGCGCGGTCACGGTCGAGGACCACGAGTTCATCGCCCGTGAGGCCGCGCCCTCGGCCCGCCGGGTGCGCTGCCTGCCCGCCGAGGCCGGGGAGCGAGGTGCAGTACGGGTCCTCGTCGTGCCGGACGCCGTCGCCGACGAGGGCGACAGGCTTCGGTTGGAACAGCTCATCCCTTCCGAGCAGATGCTCTCCGCGATCGCCGACCGGCTGAACGAGCGGCGGCTGCTCGGCACCAGCCTCGTCGTGCAGCCGCCCGTGTACCAGGGGGTCACCGTGGTCGCGCGGATCCAGGCGGGGCGAGGGGCGGACCGGGTGCGTGAGGACGCGCTCGCCGCGCTCTACCGTCATCTGAATCCGCTGCGCGGCGGTGCCGACCGCGCGGGCTGGCCGTTCGGACGACCCGTGCAGTACGGAGAGGTCTTCGCCGTGCTGCAACGCGTGCCGGGCGCCGTACTGGTCGAGGAGATCAAGCTCTTTCCCGCGGACCCGATCACCGGACGCCGCGGCTCCGCCGCCGACCGCGTCGACGTGGCGTCCGATGCGTTGGTCTTCTCCTACCAGCACCAGGTGGTCGTCACCGCCCCGGACGGAGGCGATGTGCGATGACCAGAGCCGCCATCCCCGGCCTGGAGAGCCGCTACCGCATCGGTGGCCTGCTGCCCGCGCTGTACGCGGAGGACGACTTCGCCCAGCGGTTCACCGCAGGGCTCGACACCGTGCTGGCCCCCGCGCTCTCGACCCTGGACAACCTGCCCGCCTACCTCGACCCCGGTCTCGCGCCCCCGGACTTCCTGGTCTGGCTGGCCTCCTGGGTGGGCATCGACATCGACCCCACGTGGCCGGAGGAACTGCGCAGGGCAGTCGTGGGACGCGCCGTGGAGCTCCACCGGTGGCGGGGGACCCGGCGAGGACTGGCGGAACTGCTGCGGCTGGGCCTCGGCGCGGGCGTCGAGATACGCGACGGCGGCGGAGCGCGCTGGACCACGGCGGCAGCCCCGGAGTCGCCGCCCCCGGCGACCGGTGAACTCCTGGTGCGGGCCTGGCCGGTGAGCACCGAACACCTCGACGCGGACCAGGTCCGCAGGATCGTACGCATGTCGTGCCCGGCCCACCTCAGCTTCGAGGTCGAGATCCTGTCCGGCCCGCCCGACGCGGCAAGGAGCTGATCCCATGCGCCCGTGCCCGACCTGCGACGTGCCCAATGACGAGGGCGACGACTTCTGCGGAAGCTGTGGCTCCTACCTGGGGTGGACACAGGAGCCATCGCCGCCCGCCCCGGACACGTCAGCCACGCCACCGACCACGCCATCGGCTACGCCACCGGCCGCTGCGGCGCCGCTCGGGCCCCCGCCACCCGCGGCCACCGTCCCACCGGCCTCAGACCCTGCGGCCCCCGAATCCGACCCTGCCCCCCGCCCCGGGGCGCGTGCCGATGCCCGGCCGGGCGCCGGCGCGCACGACCCGATCGTGCCCGTACTGCCCGCGCGCCCGATGGCGCCCCGCCCCGTCGTGCGCACCCAGCCGTCGGGCCGCGGCCCGGACGGCCCGCCCTGCCCCGCCTGCGGCACACCCAACCGCGCCGGGCGCACCTTCTGCCGCCGCTGCGCGGCACGGCTGACGCCACCGGCCGCGGTGGCCACCCTGCCGTGGTGGCGCAGGCGCAGGCCTCGGCGCCGCGCGGGGTCCGGTTCCCGCGCCGTGCTGCGGCGCGTCCTGACCGTCCTGGCGGTGCTGGCCGTGCTGGCGGCTGTCGTCCTGCTCGTACCGGCCGGTCGGGCGCTCTTCGAGGACACGCGGGACAAGCTGGGCAAGGCGACGGAAGTGGCCCCGACCAAGGTCAGCGCGAGCGCCGAGGTCCCGGGCCATCCGGCCGCCATGGCGGCGGACGGGCTGTCCAACAGGTACTGGGGTTCGCCCCGGCCAGGGGCGGGGGTGTCGTTCGAGTTCGGCAAACCCTTCCGGCTGGTGGCCATGGTGGTTCACACGGGTCCCTCCGCCAAGGCGCAGCAGTTCCGCCGGCAGGAGCGGCCCGTGGAGGCGGAACTCGTGGTGACCGCCGCCGACGGCTCGCTGCACCGCAAGAACCTGACCTTCAACGACAAGCCGGGACCCCAGACGGTGCAGCTCGGCGTCAGCGATGTAGTGAAGGCCCGGCTTGTCCTGCGGGCGGTGACGGGCACGAGGCCCGGGCGCCATGTCGCACTGGCGGAGGTCGAGTTCTTCCGGCGGACCTGACCAGTCGTGCTGCCCACCGCACGCTCTGCCCGCGCACCGCGCGCTGACAAGCGTCCTGGCTGGCACGGCCCTTGCTGGTTGCCGCTGTGTACACGCCACAGATGTCGTCGATCAGGAGCAGTCGAAGGTGCGGGGCCTGGCGCTGGAAGTGCGCAGGCCCGTACAGAACTATGGGGGAGTCGCTGATGGGCTTCTAGGGGCGCCGTGAGGGGTGCCGGCACTGTGCTGGCGCGGGAGCGGAAGTGCACGGGCAGCACGAAGCCGACGCCGATGCGACATCAGGGGGAGGTGCTGTCGGCGTCGCTGCACAGGCTGTGCCCGGTGGGGCTGAATCGGCGGCCTGGCAGCCGTCCCCGGTGGAAGGGGTGGCGCTCGGCGTGGGCGGGTCGGGAGGGGGTACGGCGGGGGCTGCCGGACACGGGATCAGGACCTCGAGCACGAGAGGCCCGCTGGGCGCGGGCCGCGGGGAGGCGTAGGCCAGGGGGGCAGATTCAGAGGCGGACGTGCCCTCGACGGGCTCTGTGGATGGGGCCGTTGACGGGGGGCGGGCTGCCTCCGCAGGGCTGCTCGCCGGTGTCTTGGGCGGCGTTCCCGCAGGGGATATCGGGCTCTGGACCGTAAAGGGGAAAGCGCCCTCCGGCGCGGGAGGCCGTGGAGCGTCCCGTGCGGGAGGGGTTCCTCCGACGGTGACGTCGGGAAATGTGCCGCTGCAGCCGACGAGCCCCAGGGCGCTCAGAGCACACAGAGCCAGCACTGCCATCACTGCACGCATCGCTTCCTCCTCTTGTTCGCAGATGTGCTGCGGCCCGGTCGGCAGGGCCGCCTTCCGTGCAGTGCACGCTCATGTGGTGGCGAGGGCGTTGAGGAAGTGCCTCAGGCCGCTGAAGAACGCGCCCACGCAGCGGAGGACGCCGGTGATGACATGGGCGAACTCGACGGGCTTCACAGCGACCGTGAACAGCACGATGACCAGGCAGAGCCAGAAGAACAGGCCCCGGGGTCTTGCCCACATGTGGTTCCTCTCGATGGTTCAGAACCGAAGTGGATCTCACAGATTCCGACCAGCCATCTGCCGGAACGCCAGGGGTGGGGGAGCCGGGGAAGGCGATGGCTGGCGTCTTCTTCGGTTGAGGATCCAGCCCAAGGCCACCGCTCCGGTCACGCTGTGGCCCAGGCTGTTGCCAGTCGGCAGGCGGTGGCGCCTGCCGGGACTGACCGCGTGCGCAGCCGCGCCCGGCCAAAGGGGGGCACGGTGGGTGACGGACCGCCCTCAGCGCTGTTCGGGCGCTCGCAGGGGTGGGGTCAGACTGCGGTGGTGTCGTACCAGGCCTCTACCGGGGTGCGCAGCGTGCGCACGACGAAGGCGAGCATGGTGTAGTGGCCGACGAGGATGACCAGTTCCATCAGCTGTTTGTCGTCGTAGCGACCGGTCAGGTTCTTCCAGGTGGGATCGGTGACCTCCCCGGTGTTCAGGATCTCATCGACGGCGTTCAGGACGATTCGGTCGTCCTCCTGCCAGTCGTGGTGGGTGAGGGGCTCACGCAGAGCGGCGATCTCGTCGTCGGTGAGGCCGAGTTCACGGGCGAGACAGGCGTGCTGGGCCCATTCGTAGCTGCACTGGTTGTGGTGAGCGGTGCGCAGGATGGCGAGTTCGCGGACACGCAGGGGGATTTCGCCGCCGGCCAGGAGGAAGGTGGCCAGGCCGAGCCAGCTGTTGAACAGGTCGGGGTGGCGGGCGATGGTGGAGACGATGTTGACGGGCTTGACGCCTTGGTTCTGGGCGACGGCCATGATGCGGGTGAGGGGTTCGTCCCAGTCTTCCTGAGCGATGGGGGCGATGCGGGGGGTGGTGCGGCGTCCCATGGTCATGATCAAGCTCCTGGTGTTCGGTGCGGTGGGGTGTGCAGGCGTACGGCGAGGCCGGTAGTGCGGTAGATGCACAGCCCGTCGGCCCACAGCCGGGCGTCGGCGACGGCGTGCATTCCGTGCTCGTCGGCTGTCCGGGCGGTGATGTCGGCTTCGACGGTGATCAGCCGGGTAGCGGGAGTCACCTGTCCGCGGTAAGTCCAGGTGAAGGGCTGAAGCGGTGTGGGCGGGGTGTCGAAGGACGGGCGTGTTGTGGGGTGTTGCTGCAGGAGGTGGTGGCGGACGAGCTGGTTCATTGCTTCCACCCCGAGAGAGCCGGGCTGGACCGGGTCGTGGAAGAAGTGTGACTTGAAGAACCAGTCGTCGGGGCTGACGGCCTTCTCGCCGCGGATGCGACCCAGGCCCGCGCTGCCGCCGTGGGGCAGGTAGCCGGTGATGCGGTCGATCATGCGGAGCATGGGTTCGGCGAGCTGTCCGCAGGCTGCCTCGCCCCGCTCGGGTGGTGCGGGCTGAGCCGGGAAGGGAACGTCCGGTCCGTCGCCGGCAGCGGTGGCGCCGAGGCCGGTCTGTTCGGCGAAGGCTTCGGGCGGGAAGAACCCGAAGGAGCTGTGGAGTTCGGCCAGGGGGCCCTCGGCGTCGGAGGTCTCGATGTCGAAGGACGCGATGACGCTGGCGCCGTCCTGGTTGAGATCGGTGAGGGTGGCCCGGGTGGTGACAATCCGGGGCCCGGCGCCGATGGGCCGGTGCAGGGTGGCGGTGCCGCCGAGGTTGCGGAACAGCAGATCCTGGTCGCCGGTCAGTGCGCTGCCCGCGTAGCTGGCGAGCCAGCCGCAGGGCTGCAGGCTCATTTCCATCAGTGCGGCCAGCGGCACACCCCCGCCGGGGTTCTGCTCCCGGAACCAGACCCGTTCGGGCAGGTCGTACTCGGCGACGACCTCGCTGCCGGTTTCCATCCCGCCCATGGGGCCGCGCACGGACCGGATCCTGCTGATGAAGAGGTAGGGCGGGCCCGGCAGGCGCGGGCTGCGCCGGTCGCCGTCGAAGACGCGGTAGAAGGAGCCGAAGGCGTCGGAGGGCATGCCCCAGGCGGAGGAGAGCAGGGAGGTGTGATCGAAGGTGTGCCCGTCGACCTGTGCGGCGGGCCGCTGCTCGTGGTGCCCGATCAGCCCTGCGAGGTCGGCGAGAGCTACAGGGGTTCCGGTTTCCTGCACGCGGGCGGGGCCCAGCTGGCGCCAGTGGGCGAGCGGCCAGTCGGCCACGAGGCGCAAGGCCAGGCCCTCGGCGTGGAAGGCCTTTACCCCGTCGACGGTGCACATGATGTCTGCGGTGAGGGTGGGATAGCGCTCGTCGCCAAGGCCGGTGACGAAGACCTCGTAGAGCAGTTCTCGGCTGTCGGGGGTGACCTGGCCGCGGCATTTCATCGGGATCGCGCTGCCGGGGACGGGTTCGAACCGTGCGCCGTCCAGGCCCCGGGTGAGACCGCAGGCGGCAAGGTGGAAGGCCATGGCCTGCAGGCAGCCTTCGAGCATCAGGGTGCCGGGCATGCAGGGATCGTTGAGGAAATGTCCGGCGAAGAACCAGTCGTCGGGACGGATGGGTGTGGCGGCGCGCAGGTAGCCCCGGCCGTGGGGGCCACCTGCCGGATCGAAGGCATCAACGCGTTCGAAGAGGGCCTGGCGGCCGTCCCCGATGCGTGGGGTGCGCACATGGCAGCGGGTGTCATCCCAGTCCGCTCCGAAGCACTCCGCCGGTCGCCCGGCGCGAAAGGCGTGTACCTCGGCGGCGGTGAAGGCGCAGGCGGTGCTCGGGTTGGGGGGAGGGGTGAACGGAAGCGTGGATGAGGTGACGGCGGTGGGTGCCTGCAGGATGCCACCGGTCGCGGCGAGTTCGGCGGGAGTGAAGAAGCCGGCCTGGCCGTCGCGGACGCTGAGTTTGAGTGCGGTGCCCGACCAGCAGTCGTAGTGGAAGAAGAACAGCCGCACGCCGTCGTGTTCGCCGTGCCCGTCGATGACGATCTGGAAGGTGAGGGTCTCTCCTGGAGTGGGCAACGGTCCGTGAAAGGTGGTGGTGCAGCCCAGCAGACGGTAGACGCGCTCGCCCTGGTTGAGGAGGTCGGCGCCCATCCAGCTGATGAGGAGCAGGTCGGCCTGCCCTGCTTCGATCATCAGGCCGGCCGGCATGCGTCCGGCCGGATCGAGGTACCAGCTGTCGGTCCGCACGTCGGTGGCCGTCCAGACGGTGCCGGCTGCCAGGACACCGGGGTCCGCGTCCAGGCCCAGGACACGGTCGGCGAGGAGCATGGGCGGCCGCGGCATGCGGGTCTGCACCGCGTAGGCGTCCTGGGGTGCAAAGCGAGGACCGAACAGGTCGGAGATACGGCCCGCCGCCAGGCGTTCGAGGTCGGCGCGGCTGAAGGACGGCCCTGTGGGGGTGCGAAGTCCGCGCGGCAGGCTGTCCGGTGGGCGCAGGGGAGCGGGCGCTGCTGCGCGCCCGGGTCGCTGCGCGGGCGTGTCGAGAGGCAGGGCGAGGTTGCGCAGTGAGTGCATGGTGTGCAGGAACTGACGGTGTGCCGCCGCGTATCCGGTGACGTGGCACTGGTGGGTGGCGGTGAGGGTGTCACGAGTGTCCGCGTAGGGCCGGGACGGCGGGCGCGGCGCCGGTACCTGATCCGGCACGGGTATGTGCCGAGGGGCGGGGAGTGCGGGCCGCGCCCGGTGCGGGCCGCGCGGGTGTGGGGCGGGGGGCTGGGGGAGTTCGACGGGGGAGGCCCGGACATCGACGCGTAGCGGCAGGACCGGATGGTGGGCCGCGACGGACGGGGCGGTGGCCCGGGCGAGCCGTTCGTGGTCCACGCTCACACCGGCTGCCACGAGTTGGGCTGCCGCGGACCAGAACTGCCGTGGATCGCCACCGTCGTCGAGGGCGACGGCGAGATGAGGGTGGCCCTCCAGAGTGCGGCGGATCCACCCGGTACACAGGGCCGCGGGCCCGTGCTCGATGAAGACCCGCACACCGTCCTGCCACGCCCGTTCCACGGTTCGCGGGAAGTCGAGGGTGCCCATGGCCTGCTCGGTGACACTGTCCGCGACCGTCTGGGTTGTCGGCCAGTAGGCATGGGTGGTGGCGCCGGAATAGAAGCGGACGCCGGTGGGGGCGGCCACGGGGTGGGTGTGGGCGGTGCGCCACAGGTCGCGTACGCCGTGCAGTTCGGGTGCGTGCGCGGCGAGGTCGTAGTCCAGAGGGGTGTGCACCGCCCCGGGCAGGCGGGCCAGGACCCGTCCGCAGGCGCCGCTTTCGCCGCCGATGACGCAGACACCGGGTGCGTTGACCGACAGCAAATGGGCGGCGTTCTCTGCTGCCAGCGCGCTTTCGACCTGCGCACGGGAGACCAGGACGAGGTGGCTGCTCCAGCTGTCACCGGTGATGCCCTGGTGCGCCCAGGCGGCGCGGACGGCGGTGAGCGGGCCGGTCAGTGCCGTGCGGAAGAGGCCGGAGTCCTCCACCGCGGTAAGGAAGGCCCGGCGGTTGGGCCAGACGCCCATCGCCAGCATGGACGTGGCTTCGCCGGAGGAGTATCCGATCACGGCCGACGGATGCAGGGAAAGGACCTTCCGGGTGAGATGGGTGTGGAGATGGGCCAGGCAGGCTGTCGCGGACATCTGCGTCAGCACGTCCGATTCTCCCGACGGCTCGGTGAACATCCAGGCCGTCGTGGAGCGCAGGCGACTGCCGTAGAGGTGGCGCAGGTGGTCCACGGCCGCGGGCAAGGCGAGGAACGGGGCAGGATGCATGGGCTGCTGCGCCGCGGAGCCGTTGGTGAAGACGAAGGCGACCTCTCCGCCCAGCGGTGCGTCGGCGTAGAAGGTGTCGGCCGGTGCGGGGGTCACGGCGCCGTCTGCGAGCCAGGACGCGGCCTGCTGCGCACGGGTGATCAGTTCCTCGGGCCGCTCGCACAGCAGCACGAGCCGCGCGGGGCCGGTATCGCTCTGGCGCCCCTGCCGCACCGCCTGCCCGACCTCGGCGCGGTCGGCCCCCGAGTAGGTGTGCAGCGAAGGCGCCGGCCTGCGCGTCCAGCCCGCGCAGTGGGCGGCTCGCAGGCGCAGGTGGTGAGGGATCCCGCCGAGTGGGTGCACGCGGACCTCGGCGACGCCGTCACCGGTGAGGGGTGTGGCGGGGCGTCCGAGGCCGGGGACGGCCCGGTGGTACAGGGCGAGGACGGCTGCCGCCGTGCACAGCAGGCCGTGGGCGGCGTGCGCGGTGCCGAACAGGTCGGAGACGAGGCCGCCGTCGCTGTCGAGGACGAGAACAGGTTCGGCGGCGTCGCTTTCGGGGCTGTCGTCCAGGACGGCAAGGATGCGGTCGCCGTCCCGGGTCGCGTCCGCTTCCCGCTTGAGGACCAGGACGACGGCGGCGTCGCCGGGGGTGGCGGCATGCCCCATCGCCGCCAGGGCGTCGCTGTGCACCGGGTTGTGGGAGAGGTCGACCGCGGCGGCCACGACGGCGTCGGCTTCCCCGGCCGCCAGCGCACGGGCTCCGATGCGCAGCGCTTCGGTCCCGGAGGCCTCCTCGGCGTGGACGGTGTAGGAGGGACCGGTCCAACCGAACTGGCTGTTCAGCCGGTTGGCCGCCATGTTGGACAGGCGTCCCAGAACAGCGGCCGCGGTCAACGGGCCGACGCAGGCGTCCCGTAGGGCACGCGCGTAGGCGAGGTCGCTGCCATCGTGCCACTGATGCGAGCGCCAGCGGGCACCGTAGCGGGCGCCGTCGGGGTCGCAGCCGGCACCCACCAGAGCCATCGTGCGCTCAACCGGCAGCGTCAGACCGTGCACTGCCTCCTGGACGGCCGCCAGCAGCAGCGGCTGCTGTCCGTGGGCGCAGTGCAGGTCGTTCGGCGTGATCCGCAGCCCGTCGAGGTCGACGACGGCCTGCGTGCGGGGCGTGTGCCGGGCAGTGCCCGTCATGAGGGCGTCCAGGAAGTCGTCGGTCGTCCCTTCCCCTCCGGCGTGTACGGCCACGGCGACGACGGCGATCCGCGGACCGTTTCTGCGGGCCGCCGACCGTGGGGGCCCGGGCTGCAGGTGGCGTCCTCGGGACTGCGAACGATGCCACTGCTCATGGGATTCCACGATGAGGTGGGCGTTGTTGCCGCCGAAGCCGAAAGCGCTGACCGCGGCCCGACGCGGGCCCTCCCAGGGCTCCGCCTCGGTCGGCAGACGGAAAGGGGTGCCCGCCAGAGCTGAGAGGGGAGCGTCGGCCTCCGGCAGGGCGGGCCGGAGGCCGTGCTCCATGGCCGACAGCACCTTGAGCAGTCCGGCCGCACCGGCTGCGGTCATCAGATGTCCGAAGTTCGCCTTGGCGGAGCCGACGACCAGGTCCTGGGCGCCCGCGAAGACGCGGGCGGAGCTGTGCAGCTCCGTCTCGTCGCCCACGGGCGTGCCGGTCGCATGGCATTCCAGGAGAGAGACCTCCTGTGGGGCGAGCTCGGCGACCTGGTAGGCGGCACGCATGGCTCTTTCCTGGCCCTGGCCGCTGGGCGCCAGCGGCCCGCCGTCGGCGCCGTCGTTGGACAGGCCGATACCGCGGATGACACCCAGGACAGGGATCTCGGACCGTTCGGCGTCGGTCAGGCGCATCAAGGCCACTACGGCGGCGCCCTCGCCGGGCAGCAGCCCGTCGGCCGCACGGTGGAAGGGAAGACTGCGACCGGTGGGGCTCAGCGCGGACAAGGCGTGGAAACCGAGGTGGAGGAAAAGGCCGTCGGCACCGCTGAGACCGCCTGCCAGCATGAGGTCCGCGCGCCGGTCGTGCAGTTGGTCGCAGGCGAGCTTGATGGCGTACAGGGAGGAGGCGCAGGCGGCGTCCAAGGCGAGGCCGCCTGCGTCCAGGCCCAGAGCGCGGGCGGCCAGGTGGGCGGGGAGTGCGGAAGAGAAGCGGTTGCGCGGATCTGCCCCTGTTCCGGGGCGGGGCTTCAGGGCCCCGCCGGCCTGCTGGCGCCAGTGCTGCTCGGCCCATTGGCCCATGCCGGCGGTGGGGCAGGAGAGATTGCCCAGGATGAGGCCGCCGCGCCGGTCCGCGCCGGGAGCGCCTGCTTCGCCGAGGGCCTGGCGGGCGCTGTGCAGCAGCCACAGCAACGGCGTGTCGAGGCCGTCCAGTTCGGCTGGAGGAACGGCGAAGCCTGCGGGGGAGAACACGTCCGCGAACCCGGTGACGTAACCGCCCCGGTCATGGGGGACCTGGTCGGCTGTGTGCGGTGGGTGGCTCACGACCGTATTGGTGTCCAGTCCCCAGTGGCCGGGTGGCGCCGGTCGGAGCGCGGATGCGGCGCGCTCGATGAGGGACCAGGCCTGAGCGGGGTCCAGGGCGCCGGGCAGGACGCAGCCGCGGCCCACGACGGCGATTGGTTCACGCTCCACTTGCTGCTCCTTCCGGGCGCCTGACGAGTTGGAGGCCCAGCAGTTCCACCGCAGGTGCTCCGTCTGCGCTGAGCAGGGCGACGTCGCATTCCGCGGAGGTGTCGTCGGCGTGCACGGCCGCCACCACGCACAGGGCGGTGCCGGGCATGGGACCGGGCAGGTGCATCCGTACCTGACGGATCCCCATCGGGAGGGTGGCGGCCCTCAGTGCCTGCTCGGCCCACAACACGGCGACCTGCACCGCCGCGTCGACCGCCAGCGGGTCCGTGAGGGGGGTGGGGCCCGGCCAGGTGCGGGACGCCGTGCCCTCCACCCTCGCCCAGGCACCTGTGGGTCCCACTCCTCCGAGTTCGCGGATGGCCTGGAAGGCCGGCCCGTGGAACAGGGTGTGACCGTCGTACAGGCCCTTGCGGACGGCGGGCGGCAGGCTGCGAGGAACATCCCACGTCCGCTGCGCGCCGATGGCGGGTCCAGCCTCGGCGGTGCAGTGCACGGTGCCGTTCGCCGACTCCAGGAAGAGGTGACGGCGCCGGTGTTCGCCGCGATGGATGGCGCGCACGACGAACCGGTGGGCTTCCTGCGGGAAGCCGTCCAGGGCGATTCGGCGCAGGACTCGTACGTCATGCAGTGCCACGGGCTCGGGATGCCCGGCCCACTGGGCGGTGAGCGCGGTGCACCACTCCATCAGCCAGGCCAGAGGGACGACCGGTGTGCCGGTGATCGCATGGTCGGTGAACTGAGGGTGTGTGGAGGCGTCGACGTGCAGTTCCCCCACGGTGTCCAGGGTCGCCCCGCTCAGGGGCTCCAGGCTGCCGTCGGCGAGGATGGCCGTGCGGGCAGTCGGCGCGGCGCGGCGCAGAGAGGCCAGGAAACGCTGTGCCCCGGCTTCCAGAGGGATGAGGGGACAGTCCAGTTCGCTGAAGAGGGCGGCTTGCGCGGAGCCGACCATGCCGCCGTCCCACGGGCCCCAGGCCAGGCTGCGGACGGTGCAGTCCGGACGCCGCGCGTATGCGGCGGCCGCGAGATGGTTCAATGTTTCGTTGGCCATGCCGTAGTCGCTCTGCCCTGGTCGGCCGAACAGGGCAGTCCCGGAGGAGAACAGACACAGCAGGCGCAGCGGGTCCGCCCCGACCGCGTCCATGACGTTGCACAGTCCGGTGACCTTGGTGTCGAAGACCTCGTCGAAGTCGGCGTCCCTTTTGTCGCCAATCCTGCGGTCCCTGATCACACCGGCACCGTGCACGACACCGGTCACCGGGCCCCACCGGGCCCGTACGGCGGCGACCGCGTCCTGCACCTCCTGGCCGTTGGTGATGTCCGCCGCGGCATACGCGACGGTGGCGCCGCAGCTCTCCAAGGACCGCACGCTCGCGCGGATCTCCCGCTGAGCGAGGAGCTCGGCCGAACGGCGGGTGATGTCCGCGACGGGGGAGTCGGGTGCCGTGGCGAGGAGGGCGCGTCGTAGCTCGGCGCCGGTAGCGCAGTCTTCGAGCCCGGGCGGCTCGGGCGTCAGAGCGGTCCGGCCGAGCAGGAGGATCCTTGCGGGGCGGGTACGGATTAGGGACTGCAGGCAGGCGGCGGTGATGCCGCGGGCGCCTCCGGTCACCACCAGTACCGGGTCCTCGCCCAGTACGTCTGCGTCCGCCGGTGCGGGAGCGGCTGGGCGTAGACGGGGCTCGACGCGGGTCCCGTCGGCCTTGAGACCTGCGTCGGCGGTGCCGCCGAACAGGAGTTCCGCCACCAACGCCTCAGCCACCGCGCGCGCTTCGCGTCCGTCCTGGGCGCAGTCGATCGCTTTCACGCAAGCCTGCGGCCATTCCCAGCGAAGGGTTCGGGGCAGGGCGGCCAGCCCGCCCGCCCAGCAGCGTTCGTGGCCCGTGCTGCTGCCGGCGTCCAGGCCGAAGGTGCCTCCGGTGTCCTGGACGGTGACGAACAGCCCGGCGCCCGTGGTGAGTCGCCCAGCCATGGTGCGGGCCTGGGCGAAGGCGTTCCGTTGGATGCGAGCGCCGTCGGCAAGTGCGGTGATCTCGGACAGGCCGCCGAGGTGGAGCAGCGCAGAGGTCTGCGGCGTGGCTTCGGTCCCTGCTGTGGCGTGTACGCCGGCCTCGGCCAGCAGCGCCGCGATCTCTCGTGTCAGGTCGCTGCTGCCGCCGATGATGAGGAGCTCGCCGTCTCTGATCCCCTTGAGCGCGATTCCGGGTGCGGGAACGGGCACGGCGACGGGGTCCATCTCCTCGATGCGCACCGGCGGGGGGAGCGAGGCGCCATCGGTATGGCCGTCCTCCTCTGCGCCCGGCGCACGGTGCTCACGCGCCCGGTTCCCCCCGACGGCCTGATGGACGTGCTCCAGGATCTCTCCGACGGTACGCAGCCCGGCCAGTTCGGCTCCCCCCAGAGCGGGAAAGCCCGGCACGCGGCGTTTGACGGCGCCGAGGATCTCCACCCGCTTGATGGAGTCGATGCCCAGTTCGGCTTCCAATTGCAGATCCATTCGGGAGGCGAGCATGTCGACGGGGTAGCCGGTCTTCTCCGATACGGCCTCCAGCAGGACGTCCTCGATGCGCTCGCCCACGGCCGCAGGCGATGTCGGGGCGGTGGGTCGGGTGGGGATGGGCGCGGGCACGGCAACGGGTGGAGCGGCGGGCTCGGCGGCCCCGACGGCAGGGGCCAAAGGCGGCGGGGTCGGTGCGTCAGACAGGGGAGGCGCAGGCGGAGCGAAGCGCGGCGGATCTGCAGTTGCGGATGTGGACGGAGCGTCCGCAGCCAGGGTGTAGGGGCCACGCAGAGATGCTTCGGCAATCTTGAGGAAGGCGATATGGCTCTCGGCCATCGCCCGCTGGAACGTGGCGTGGGCGTCGGCGGTGTGCCGCTGCGCGTCGGCCACGAGTGCCAGCCACTGCGGATCGGCCATCGCGCTTGGCGAAGGCGCCGGTGTGGACGCAGGAGGGGTGCTCTCGGTGAAGTCCATGACGGTGGGCAGAGCGGGGGCGGCCGGGACGACGAAGGAATCGGAGTCCGTCGGGGACACGGGTCGGGGTTCGGTCACGGGAATGCTCCTTGCCGGGGTGGGATAACGCTTGTTGTGGTTGGTTCCGCTGATCTCCACCGCGAGCTCGGAGTGCGGCTCCGTGGCTCCCCTTGCTCGCCTGCCGGCCTCCAGGGAGGCCAGGTCGAGCGGCACACCACGGACGGCCAATGCCGCCAGCGCATGCTGCAGGGCGGTGACGCTGTTGGTTCCCCGGACGTCGGTGGCCACTGCCAGGTGGTCCCGGCCGGTGAGGATGTCTCCGATCAGCGAGGTCAGCACCCGGCCCGCCCCGACCTCGACGAACACCCGCACGCCGCTCGCGTACAGGGCTTCGACCACTTCACCGAATCGCACCGGCTCGGTCAGCTGATGGGCCAGCCGGTCCCGTACCAGGTCGGGGTCGTCGGGAAACGGCAGGCCGTCGATGTTGGAGTGCACGGGCAGCCGGCCCGCGGTGATGTCCACGCCGGCGAGGGCGTCCCGCAGCGGCCTGACCGCCGGCTCCATGAGCGGACTGTGGAAGGCGCCCGCGGTACGCAGCGGACTCGAGCCGACCCCGAGCTCCTTCAGCCGGCTGGCAGCGTGGGAGACCGCCTGCGGGCAACCGGAGAGGACGGTTTGCTTAGGCCCGTTGAGGTTGGCGACGCACAGGGTGCCCTCGGTACTCTCCACCAGGTCGGCGAGTTCCTCGGCCCCGGCTGCCACCGCCAGCATCGCCCCGGGGTCGGTACAGGCGTCTCGCATGAGTTCGCCGCGCCGACGGGCCACTTGCAGCAGGTCATCGGCCGAGAGCACACCGGCGACGTGCAATGCCGTCAGCTCGCCAAAACTGTGACCGGCGAGACGAACCGGCCGCAGCCCCGCCTCGAGCAGCACAGCGGCCGCAGCCGACCCCACCGCGGCCAGAGCCGGCTGGGCCCATTCCGTACGCCGCAGTGCTTCCTCCTGCGCCGCCGCGTCGGAACGGTCCTGGACCGGAGGGGGAAAAACAAGCTGATCCAGGCGCCGGCCCTTCCGCAACACGCTGCTGGCCCGGTCCCACACCTTGCGCGCGACCGGATGGTGCACGGCCAGGGCCTCACCCATACCCGGGTACTGGCTGCCCTGCCCGCTGAAGAGCAGCGCCACCTCACCCGGCTCCGCCGCTCCCTCGGCGAGGTACACGCCTGGTGCTGCGTCGCCCCTGTCGGCGCCCCGCACCGTGGCCACGGCCTCCGCCAGCCTCGCTTGCAACTCCTGTCCCTCCTCGGCCACGAGGGCGAGCCGGCAGCGGTCGACGGAGCGGAACGCCCGGTAGCTGGCGAGCGCCACTACGGACGCGGGATTCGTGGTGCGGGCGGCCTCCTCCAGCCGGGCGATCAGCTCATCCCGGGAGGAGCCGCTGAAGGCCAACAAAGTGCTGGGCAGCGCGCGCAGCGTCTCGGCCGACCTGCCCTCCCCGGCGGCAGGCAGGTACTCCTCCAGCACCACGTGGAAGTTGCTCCCCCCGAACCCGAAACTGGAGACGCCGGCCCGTCGAGGCTGCCCCACGGGCTTGATCCACGGCCGTGCCCGCGTGTTCAGGTAGAACGGGCTTCCCTCAACGGCCAGCGCCGGATTGGGGGCGTCCACCTTGATGGTGGGCGGCAGTACCTTGTGATGCAGGGCCAGCGCCGCCTTCAGCAGACCCGCCACGCCCGCGGTGCACTTCGTGTGCCCGATCTGCGACTTCACCGAGCCCAGCGCACACCAGCCGGACCGTTCGCCGCCGGCCTCGGCGAAGACCTGACGCAGGGCGGCGAACTCGGCGGCGTCCCCCGCCCGTGTACCGGTGCCGTGCGCCTCGACCAGATCCACGGACTCCGGGCCGAAGCCGACCTGCTCGTATGCGCGACGCAGAGCCCTGGCCTGCCCCTCGGGATGAGGCGCGTAGACGGCGGTGTCGCGTCCGTCGGACGAGGTGCCCAGCCCGGCGATGACCGCGTAGATGCGCTCGCCGTCGCGTACGGCGTCCTCCAGGCGCCGCACGGCGAGCATCACCAGCCCCTCACCGAGAACCGTTCCGTCTGCCGCCGCCGAGAAGGGCCGGCAGTCGCCGGTGGGGGACAGCGCCGGTGTCTTGCTGAAGCAGGTGAACATCACGGGATCGTTGAGTGTGTCGACGCCACCGGTGAGGACCAGGTCCGCCTGGCCCAGTGCCAGTTCGTTGAGTGCCAGGGAGAGCGCGGCCAGCGAACTGGCGCACGCCGCATCGGTCGTGCAGTTCGTTCCGTGCAGGTCGAAGCGGTTCGCGATGCGCCCCGCGACCACATTGCCGAGCAACCCGGGGAAGGTGGCTTCCTGCCAGGGCACGTAGTGCTCGGAAATCCGGTCCGCGAGCTTGAGCGCCCGCTGCTCCTCCAACCCGGACTCGTGCATCGCCTTCAGCCAGACGGGTCGCTGCATACGAGCGGCCATGGTGCCCAGCAGCTCGGTGCCCGCCGTGCCCAGGATGACGCTCACCCGCTCGCGTCCCAGCTCCTCGAGCCGCCCGTAGTCCCGCAGGGCGCGCTCGGCCACCAGCAGGGCCAGGAGCTGCGAAGTGTCGGTGGCTTCAAGGGAATTGGGTGTGATGCCGAAGGCGAGGGGATCGAAGGAGACCGGGTCCAGGAACCCACCGCGTCGAGCATAGGTCTTGTCCGGCGCGGCCGGATCCGGGTCGAAGTAGTCATCGACCAGCCAGTGAGTGGACGGGACGTCGCGGATGCAGTCCCGCCCGGCAACCACCGAGGCCCAGAAGCCGTCGGTATCGCCGGATCCGGGCAGCAGCGAACTCATGCCGACGATGGCGAACTTCACAGAGCACACTCCCCATAAGCCATGAAGCGCGGGTGGATGAATGACAGGGCCGACCGCCGGCCTCGGCGGGAAACCGACCGTCAGACGGGCAGGGAGAGACGGCGGGGGCTACAGGAGTACGCGGCGGTCGGCACGGCCAGCCCACAGGCGCCTAACTGGTGGGCACGGGTGACGACCGCCGCGCCCTCCATCAGATTCAGGGCGACTTGGACGACCGTGCGCTCAGCGGGATCCGCCAGGAAGCTGCCTGCCGTCCACCGGTTGAACGCTCCCATCGCCGGCCCGCACCAGATCTGGAAGTCCGTCGCGCGCTCGGTTGTGCCCTCGATCGCCCACCGGCTCGCGTTGCCCAGATACCAGCGGAACATCAGTGCCATCCGGTGCTTGGGTTCCTGCTCCGCTCGCCGCACCTCGCGCGGGTCACGCTCGTTCCAGAAAGCCCGCGTCTGATGCCACACCTCTGCCAGCGAGGCACCGAGCACATGCTGCTCCAGGCGCTCGCGGACGTCACGGGGAAGTTCGTCCACCCCGCCGTAGGTTTCGTACAGGGTGTACAGCTGGCGGGCCCGCCCGGGGAACAGGGATCCGCGCCGCAGCACCTGCACGTTGATCCCGAGCTCGAACATGTCCGCGGCCGGGGCCATGGTCACGTCCGCCAGATCGGCACCGGCCAGCATGGATTTGCCCCTGGCCGACAGTGCCGACTCGACGCACCCCTGGTTCACCGAACCGACGACCACGTAGGCGGCGCCCATGGCGAAGGCCGCGGCCAGACTCTGGGGGGTGCCTAGGCCGCCTGCCGCACCGATCCGCACGGGTTCCTCGAAGCCGTGCTCCGCCACCAGGGTGTTGCGCAGTTGTGAAAGGACCGGCAGCAGAGATACCAGCGGCCGGTTATCGGTGTGCCCTCCGCTGTCCGCCTCCGCGGTCACATCGGTGGCGACCGGGATGCGCGCGGCCAGCCGCACTTCGTCTTCCGTCAACTGGGCTGACCGCAATAGTCCTTCGAGCAGATCACCTGGCGGAGGCGACATGAACAGCCGCGCCGTCTCCGGACGGGACACCTTGGCGAAGATCCTCCTGCCGCGCACGATGCGTCCCGCGCCGTCCAGGCGGAGGCCGGCCACCGCGCAGCGCACGACGGAAGGCGTGAGGTCCATGAACGCCGACGTCGAGACGCAGGGCACCTCGCTACGGATCAGCAGGTCTGCGATCGCTTCCTCGGCGCCGGGTTCCATCGGGTTGTGAATGAGATTGACGCCCCAGTTGCGCGAACCGCCCAATCCCGTGCGGAGCTGTTGCACCGCTTTGCTCACGCGGTCTGAGGCCAAACCTGCGGCACCGAAGAAGGCCATGAACCCGGCCCTTGACATGGCCGTCACCAACGGAACCGAGGAGATCCCGTTCGCCATCTCGCCGGCCACGTAGGCGAACCGCGTGCCGTGCGCGGCGGTGAATGAGCGATCGCCCAGCCATTCGGGGTAGAGGGCCGGGAGCGAGCCGATCACCTGGAGGCCGCCGGTCTCCTGCTCGGCAAGGAGTACTCCTGTACTTCCGGAAGAAGCATCGAGGACCAGGCGCGCGGGTGAGCGGAAGCTGTGGACGGCTGCCGTGACGGCGGCGGGGGAGTGAGGAACTCGGCAGCCCCGATTCTGCACTGCTGTTCTGGGGAGGGGCACTTCAGGCAAGGTCGGCTCCTTGCGGTGGGGATGTGGGGGGGGCACGGGGCGTGGCCGCACCACTTGCGCGACCGGGCCCCTACGTGAACGATTCTGCGAACGGCGGGCGAGGCGTCCCGAGTACAGGGCGCCCGCGGAGGGCCGGTCTCAGGGAGTGTGAGAGAAGCGCCTACGCTGCCGTGACTGTCTGAGCGCCACCAGCGCGGTGGAGACGCCCGCCAGCGCATCGAGCCTCCGCCAGGCGACGGACAGATGCTGTCTCCTGGTGGCGGAGATGGGGTCGGCAAGGTTGGTGCGTGTCTGCACCGCGAGCTGGCGGTCCGCGAGATCCTTGGCACCTGACTGTAGTTGAGCGGGCACTGTCCCGAGCGTCTTGAGGACGCTTAGCGTCAGTTGCGCCCCCTGCTCCGCGGAGAGGTTGTCGAGGACTAGGTCTCGCATGATGTCCTGCAGCGACTCCCGGAGCGCCGCGGCGAACTTGAGCCTTGGGTACAGGCAGCGCAAAGAGCCCTCAAGGTTGGCCACGGATTTCCCCATGACCGAAACCAGCGGCGTGATCTGAATTCCGTTGGCCGAGGAGTGCTTCATGACGGTCATCAGGGCGACGCCGTAGTTGAGTTCCAACAGGCTCGCATCGGCCCACCGAGGAACCACGCGCGAAATGTCGCCGACGAAGGATGAGACGTTGCTCCAGGGAGTCGCGGTACCGAGCTGAACCCAGTGTCTTGCCATCGCGACACCGTCGTTCTGGGCCAGGGAGAGAAAGACGCCGAGCATGGTGCTGCTCGTCTCTCGGTCCATCTTTCCCACCATGCCCCAGTCGATCAGATGGGCTTTTCCGTCCGGGCTGATGATGATGTTTCCCGGATGTAGATCCGCGTGGAAGGTGCGTTCGACGAAGTAGCTTCGGAACATGTAGGAGATCAGCTGGTTGGCCGTCTTCTTGCGCTGCTTCTTCGTAAAATCGTCCGCTTTTACCTGGCTGATCGGAACACCTTCGGCGAAGGACTGCACCAGCACTCGTGGCGTCACTGCGATAACCCGTGGCACCTTGATCTGGGAATAGTGTGCCGCCACCCGGCGTGCGTCCTTCATGTTTTTCGCCTCGCGCGTGAAATCGAGTTCATCCTCCATCACTGCGAAGAGCAGCTCCAGCATCGCACTGGTATCGACGACTTCACTGAAGCGTGGAGCGGCGCGCTTCAGGAGGCGTGACACGGTACGCAGGACCGTCATGTCCCCCAGCACGGCTTCTTTGCTTCCCGGGCGTTGGATCTTTACGACACACGGCCGGCCGTCCCAAGTGACGGCCTTGTACACCTGGGCCAGTGATGCGGCCCCCAGGGGCTGCGAGGTCTGGATGTCCCGAAAACGCTCCCGCCAGTCTTCTCCCAGCTCCTCGCACAGCACCCTTTCGTACTCGCCGAAAGGCTCCACCATCGCGTGGTCCTGCAGCTTCTCCAGCTCGTCCATGAGGTACTGGGGTACTAGGTCCGGCCGGGTGGAAAGAACTTGTCCGACCTTGGTGTACAACGGCCCGAGATGCTCCAGCGTACGGCGCAATTCCTTAGCTCTCCGGAGGTGCGCCTGGTGAGGGCTGACGGCGTTCGACCGGCTGCCCCAAGGATGTGAGCGCAAGGTGCAGCCGATTTCACGCCCGATGAAGCGAGAGACGATGCGGACTGTACGTGCACCGCGTCCTTCAGACACCCGGACTCGCTCTCCCTCTAGACCTTCTGTTCCCGTTCCTTGTGCAGCGCAGTCAGAGCTGCCACTTGCTGAGCCAGGGTGCCAAGTTGCTCAGACAGGATCTGGATGTGCTTCTCATTGCGCTTGGCGCGCTTGTTACCCTTTCCCTTGGTCGATTTGAGACCTTTCCGAAGCGCTTTCGACGAGTCGCGGTTGAAGTTCTCGGAACGTTTGATCATGTCGTCGAGGATAGACCTTCGGGCCATGTCTTATCTTCCTTTCGTTTTGGGTCGCAGGTGCCGGGTGGCGCATTTCCTCTTGAGCGAGGGGCTCATGCGGGAGGTCGCCAAACACCGTACTTCGTATCCGATAATCCGGGATGTCCTGGCGAGCGTCAATTCTCCGGCACAAAATTGATTGACTAGAAAGCGTCTCGCCTGACGCATTCGCCCGTTAAAACACGCGTTCGAGTCTACGCGCGTCCGCGTTACTCGAGAGGGGTAAAGGTGGGCTTGAGCTTCGGTCGTCTTCGGCAAGAGCGCATGGGGAATCGGAGATCAGAATTCAAAACGGTCGGATTCGGGTCATCTTTTTTTCGCACCGTAAAGGGGGGAGGGGGTGTTCAGCAGGCGCGCGCGACCAACCGAACGTGCCAGAGTGCAACGAAATCTCCGGCAAGTATGTTTCGGACCCCAAGGTTTGGAACCTGATAGCCACGTGGATCCCTGTGGGCATGGCCATGGGCGCTCTGGTCGCGTTCGCGGAGCAGAACTGGGCGTAGCCCGGCCGGCGGGGTGTGCTGTTCGCCCCGCGTCCGTGCTGCTCTGGGGCGACCGCGGTGGGCCGACGGCCGTCAGATCCACTCCTTGCCGAACTTCCGTCGCGCGACGACTCGATTCCCGGCACCACCGGTCCGCTCACGGACGGCTTGGTGGTGCGTGCCAAGACTTCAAGGGCGCGGTAGGTCGTCGCGAGAGCGCCCCCTTCACCCGGTCGGCGCAACGCGTCGTTCACCTCCGCTGAGGACAGGGGCCGCGTTGAAGACCACCATCGGCACCCCCGAGGCGCACCGTGCGCCCGGCCATCAGCGTGGCCGCCGGCTCCGACGCCGGTCCCGGCAGCACCACCAGGCCCTCGCCCAGGTGCTCCTGGGGCCGGCCACGCCGCGACCGGCACCCCGCCCGCGCTGGGGCGTGCGTGCGCGGCCGACTTCGCCGCTCCGCTCGGAGCAGGTGGCGTTGGCTTGCGCAGGAGCGTTTTCGCCTTCCTTGAGCTCTACTGAGGGCGCTGCTGTGCGGCGGCGCGGGGCTATGTCGACCGCGGCCTGCGGCCTGGCGTCTTCCTCGCCTCGTACTGGGCTCGCTCACGGCGTTTTGCCTGGAATGGTCATAGATTGATGAACATGTGTGCTGACCTCAGCCCCTTCCGGATCGATATCCCGCGGGCAGATCTCGAAGACCTGCATGACCGCCTGGCCCGTAGGCGGTCGCCTTACCCGGTTCCCGGCGTCGAATCGGAGTGGGAGCGCGGCATCCCCGAGTCCTACCTTCACGAACTGGCCGACTACTGGGCGGACGGTTTCGACTGGCGGGCCCACGAGTCCCGGCTCAATGCCTTCCCGCAGTTCCTGACCGAGATCGACGGGCAGACCATCCATTTCCTGCATCTGCGTTCGCCGGAGCCGGACGCCACGCCGCTGTTGCTGAACCACAGCTACCCGACATCGTTCGTGGAGTTCTTGGAAGCCAGCGGGCCTCTGACCGATCCGCGCGCGCATGGCGGAGATCCGGTCGACGCGTTTCATGTCGTCATTCCCTCCCTTCCCGGGTTCGCCTTTTCCAGCCCGCTCTCGGCGCGCGGCTGGAATCTGGAGCGCACCGCCCTGGCATTCGGGGAGCTGATGACCCGTCTGGGGTATGAGCGCTTCGGTGTTGAAGGCGGCGACCTGGGGGCCGGCGTGACCGGCCGGGTGGCCACGCTGATGCCCGAGCGGGTCATCGGCGCGCATACGCATGGTGACCGGCTCCAGCTCGGCATGGTCGGTGAGGATCTCCCGGTGCCGGACGGCCTGACTTCGCAGGAGCGCACCGAACTCGAAGCGGCCCAGCACCGATGGTCACAGATGAAGGGCTACAAGGTGCTGCACTCGACCGCGCCCAACGCCCTCTCGGTGGGCCTGACCGATTCACCCATCCTTCAGCTGGCCTGGATCGCCGAGAAGTTCGTGCAGTGGGCCAACCCCGCCACACCGATCAGTCGCGACAATGTCCTGATCACCGCGAGCCTCTACTGGTTCACCCGTACCGGGCCCGCGGCCGGCGACTTCTACTGGGAACTGGCCCACGCCGACAACGCCGGCTGGGGCAGCCCTTCGAGCGTGCCGATGGCTTCCTCGCTCTTCTACAGCGACCCCGTCGTCCGTAAGGTCCTCGGTCCCGCCCCGGACAGTGCGGTGTTCTTCCGGGAGCACGCCGAGGGCGGGCACTTCCCCGCGTTCGAGGTTCCCGACCTGTTCGTCGACGACATCCGCGCCTTCTTCCGTACCCTGCGCACCTGAACTCGCTGTCACCGGTGGACACCTGTTGGATCGGGGGGTGTGCGCAACTCCCTCCCAGAGGGGGCCGCCCGCCGCGTCGAGGACCTCCGTGACCACCGAGGTGAGACCCTCCGGTGCCCCGCGCAGGGCGGTCTGCGCCGCTGTATCCAGGCGCGCGGCCAGGTCCGGCGCGACGGGTGTGTTGTAGGTGATCGAGACCGCGATACGGGCGACTGCGGTGCGGTGAGGTGTCGCGTTGTCGGCGAGGGGAGCGACGATGGAAGCGTTCGTCACCATGGTCTGGTGGCAGCGCGGGTGACCAGGCCGAGGCCGACGCAGAGGACCAGGAGCGAGGTACCGATCGGTCCGTAGCGGGCGAGGCGGCGCAGCCGCTTCCAGCGCGGTGCGTCGGCTGTGCGCAGTCCGGCTTCGATGCGGTCGCGCAGCCGTACGAGGAGGAGGCCGGCCAGGGTGAGGGTACCTGCCATCCCGATGCCGTAGGCGATGACCAGGGTGATGCCGAAGGCGGTGCGGCCCAGTGCCGTGGCTCCGAGGAGGACGACGAGCGCGGACGGACTTGGCACGAGGCCTCCGGCGATGCCCATGCCGATGAGGCCACTTCGCCTGGTCCGGGGAGGGTGCGCGGCGTGGTCCGTTCCGCTGTGGCTGTGGCTGTGGCTGTGGCTGTGGCTGTGAGGGTGCTCGCGTTCCTTGGTCAGGACGGCGACGGAACCTGGCTCGAGCTGCTCTTGTGGGGCCGTCGCGCTTGTCGAGCCGGTGAAGGCCCGTGCACCGGCCGGCTCGCTCCCGTCGGGAGCGCTGTGGTGGTGGTCGCTGCCGTGTCCATGGCTGTGACCGTGATGGTGGTGGTGTCCGTGATGGTGATGGTGGTGCGGGTTAGTGCGGTTGAGGAGTGCGGAGCGCAGGAGCCACAGTCCGATGGCGGTGATGATGAGGCCGCTGGTCGCGCCGAGCCAGGTCAGGACGGTTTCGCCGGCGAGGTGGGTGGCGAGGGGGAGGGCGAGGCCGAGGGCGAGAACGCCGGCGGTGTGGGTGAAGGTGACGGTGGCGCCGACGGTGAGGGCGTCCCGCGGGGTGCCGCGTCGTCCGGCGAGATAGGCGGCCATCAGGGTCTTGCCGTGCCCGGGCATGGCGGCGTGCGAGGCGCCCAGAACGAGCGAGAGCAGCAGCGCCAGCAGCCCGACGGGAACGGTCAGTTCGCGTGCGCCCAGAGCTGCGTCGAAGGCGTTCTGTGTGGCGGCCAGTGCCGTGCCGAGGGGGCCTGTCGTGGGGAGGGCGTCGCGGACGGCGGTCAGCGCCTGTGTCTGCCCCGGCTCGCTGTGCAGGGTGGCGGTGCGTTGGTTCAGCGGTGCGGCCAGCGGGTCTTCGGGGTAGTGGCGCAGTTCGCTGGTCGGTGACTGTGCGGGGACGTCGGACGAGGTCAGTGCGAGGCTGTCGGCGCGAGCGGTGATCTCCTGCCATCCGACGCGCCGGGTGTCGTACGCCGTGCGCAGCGCGAGCGTGGACGGCGCGTGCAGGTCGGCGGGTGCGCTCAGGGCGCACTGGAGGCGGCTGGTGTTGAGCCCGGCCTCGCCGGGCTGCCGTCCGAAGCGGCTGGAGTCGAGGCGCCAGGCGAGGAGGCTCTGCCCGGCTGTGACGGTGAGTTGCCGCTTCAGAGTGGTGCAGGCAGCTCGTGCGTAGCGGTTCTTCTCGTCGCGGGTGAGGCGTCCGTTGCGGTCGGTGTCGACGTCGGGGAGTTCCTGGGCGGCGGCGATCTCGGCGCGGTCCACGACGACACGGGCGTCGATGTGGTCGGGGTGCAGGACGAGTCCGGTGTGGTGATTCACGGTGAAGTTGCCCAGCGGGTGTGCCGCGGCAGCAGGGACGGAGAGCAGCATCGCGCCGCTCAGGCACGCACTGGCGACAAGCAGCCTGGCAGCGGCGCGGAGAGTGATCGAGTTCATCGGGTGCCGTCGATTCTGCGGAGCGCGGTGCGGGCCTGGGGGGCGTGCAGGGGGTGGAAGCGGCCGTCGATGGCGAGCGCACGACCGAGGTCCTGCCGGGCCTTGGTGGTGTGGCCGAGCGCCTGGTGGATGATGCCCCGGTGGAAGTGGAAGAGGGCGCTCTGGGTGTGCAGGGCCAGGGCGCGGTTGGCTTCCACAAGTGCTTGGTCGTCACGGCCGGCCTGATGCAGGGCCCAGGCGTAGGCGTCGTGGACGGCGAGGAACGGCCGGGTGGTGACGGCCTGGCGGCCCAGGGCGACGGCGGTACGCGGATTTCCGTGGTCCGCTTCGAAGAGGATCGCGTCGGTGTCGGGCGCCGCGCCGGTGGCTTGACGCACCCTGTCCTGGGCGCGCAGCACGTCGTACTGCTCCCGGGCCTGTTCGCGCCGGCCGAGGGACTGCTGGAGCTCTCCGAGGCCCAGCAGATAGTGGGGCAGCGGTGCGATCGCGATGGCCTGGCGGTAGTCGCGCACGGCCCGGCCGGTGTCGCCGAGCGCGGCGTGGGCGCGGGCCCGCGCCTCCAGCAGGGCGCTGTCGTGCGGGGCGGCGCGCAGTCCCGACCGGGCCTCGCGCAGGGCGGTGCGGGCATCGCCCCGGTCCAGGGCGAGGAGGGACAAGTGGGCATGGGCGAACGCCTGCTCGGCAGGTGACGATGCGGCCCTGAGCGAGCGGGCCATCAGCGCACGGGCCCTGGACCGTTCGCCCCGCAGCTCCCACATGTAGGAGGCGCGGGCCAGGGAGGTGCTGTCGGGCCGCAGGTCGATCATGCGCTGGACGGAGTCGAACGCCTGCTCGTAGCGGCCGAGCTGGGTGTAGGCGTCGGCCAGGACGCCGTGGGCGGAGGAGCTGTAGGGGTTCGTCGTGGTGGCCTTGCGCGACCAGGCGAGGGCCGCGGTGAAGTCGTGGCGGCCGGCGGCGAGTGCTCCCATCGCGGTCTCTGCGTGGTCGTTGCCGGACGGTCGCACCTTCAGCGAGCGGCGCAGTGCGGATTCGGCTTTCGCGTAGAGGGCCGGGTCGGCGTTCTGGCGGGCCTGCTGCACATACGCCATCCCCAGAGCCGACCACGCCTGCGGGTCTGCGGGCACGTGGCGCACCCGTTGCTGCAGGGCATCGACTGATCCGCCGTGTGCGGAAGCGCCCTGAACGGCGGGGGACTTGGAGGTGGCCTCGCCTTGAGGCGAGAGGCCCAGTGCACCGGCGGTGAACAGGACGGCGCCCAGGGCGATACTGACCGCGGCGCTGCGCAGATGTCTGCGCCCGGCCGGCTTGCGGTTCGGGTGGTCGCTGGGCACGCATACCTCCGTAAAAAAAGGGGGCTAGGCCCTGGCGGGCGCGGCGTACTGCGCGGCCCGCCAGGGATGGGGGGGTGTTAGGCGGTGCGCCGGCGACGGATCCGGTAGCCGCCGGCTCCCAGCAGCAGCACACCTGCCGCGCCGGCAGCCGTTGCCTGGGACGTCTTCAGCGAGGACCGCTGGGCCCCCTGGGCGCCTGCGGCCGCCTGGTTGACGCTCTTGGTGTTGGGCAGGGCCAGGTAGGGGAAGGACGAGCCGAAGGCGGCGTCGTTGGCGTCGACCTTGTCGCCGTCGGCCAGCGCGGGTACGAGCTTGCCGCTCTGCGCGGCGCCCTCGACGGCCTGCAGGGAGACATCGACGACGTCATCGCCCAGACGGCGGCCGTTGGGGAAGCCGGCCAGGTCACCGGCCAGGACGCCGAGACGGTTGGGCTGGGCGGCGGGCGCCACGGCCATGTTCAGGCGCAGTTCCTCGGCCGGGACGATCCGGCGGGGCACGGCGTCCTTGTTCAGGCGGTGGGCGTTGAGGTCGGCCTTGATGGGCCCGCACGCCTTGCAGATGCCGGTGAGGTAGATCTCGGCCAGGTCGTTGCGCGGGGTGGCGGGTGCCGGGACGCCGTAGACCTTCTGGATGAGCTTGGGCAGGATCGGGTCGAGGACCTTGTCGACCACCGGCTTGACCGTACGGTCCTGGTGCGGTGCCAGGGAGTTGAAGGCGTCCTTGTACTTCAGCGGGACGACCACCTCGTTGACCAGCGGGTTGCCCAGGCGGGACACCTGGCGCCAGCCGCCGTGGTGGCCCGAGCGACTGTCGGACACCTGCGCGCCGCGCCGCTCGGTGGTCGACCACACACCCACCACGGGATTGCGGGAGGCGTTGCCGCGCAGCGCGAGGGCCTTCTTGGGGATCTGCAGCGCGACCGTGTTCACGTTGTACCCGGCCAGGGTGTCCTGGCCGCGCTCGCTGAGGTTGCCTCCATAGAGGAGGTCGAAGACGCGCAGGTCGGCGAAGAACGGGTCGTCGGCCTGCCCGGCGAACGCCTTGGCGCCGCCGTTCAGCGAGCGGACGGCCTGGGTGCGCAGAGCCCCGTAGTCGGGCATGGAGGCCTTGCCCGTACGGGAGGGGGCCACCGGCGCGTCGCGCAGCAGGGTGCGGGTGCGGTGACGGGAGTCGGTGACCTTGAGGTCGTAGGTCTGGCGGAAGTTCAGGTCCGGGTCGCTCAGCGAGGTGACCGGCCCGGTGTTGTACAGAAACTGCGAGCCTGCGTCGCGGACCTGGTTGCGGAACGTCCACGTGTAGGTGAGATCGGGGCGTCCGTCACCGGTGTTGTCGATCTTGATGTGGTAGCGGGCGTCGTCCGCGAAGGCGTAGAAGTTGGGACCGCCGTTGGGCTCTTCGAAGGGAATCCAGTTGGCCACCAGGGTGACGGAGTCGCCGCGGTCCGGGCTGGTGAAGGCGTACACGTCCGTGTTGTCGGCACGCGGGTCCCCGGCGATCAGGGGTGCCTCACGGTGGCTGGAGGCAGCACTGGGCGTCGGTGCGAGCGCCAGTCCGGCCAGGCCCGCGGCCAGTGCGCCGGAACCCAGGACCAGCAGCGCCTGGTCGACCACGCGCCTGGCCGGTCTTTTGGAAGGGGACATCAGGAGGTGATCCTTTCGCGACAGCCTGTCCACGCACCTGCCCACCCAAGGTGAGACGCCGGCCGACCAGGCTGAGAGGAAAAGCCGTGCACAGGGCTGCCCACAGACCCCGTGGAGCAGCACGACAAGGACCTGACGAGGCGTCAAATCAATTCGCTGCGGCACGACATGAGAGATGGCTCAACGCAGAAAACCACGTGCGCCGAGGGCTACGTACCGCATCGCGCCTCCAGCCGACGAACCCGAGTTCACAGAATGAGCGAAAGGCGCAGGTGAAGCCCGCTGGCACCTATTCGATACGGCCCGCAGAATCGACGGCGACACAACTGCGGACGCTACGCCGAATGAGGCTCGTGACCTTATTGCACACCGTTGGCAACAGGGACGCTTCCGGCCTCAAAATCTCGCCTGACCCCATAGCGCTCCGAAATGGGGCTTGTTGCTGCCTGAAGAGTCCCTCCGGGCCTCAGTGGCCGCAGCGTCGAAGATGCGCTTCAGCTGGGCGCAATATTCCGTCTTTCGATTGATTCTCCGGATTCGGGCCAATCCTTCTGTGCGCCTGCTCCGAATTCATCAATTTGCCTCTTCTCACCTACACCGTGGTCGCGAGAGGGGACTTGCCTGGCGAATCCACAGCTTCGAAGGGCTGCCGCATGCGGGCGTGTTGCCACGGCCGACGTAGTCAGGGCTGCGATCCGCTTCCTGCGTGGCACGCGAACAGGGCAGCCACGCTCGCCGGCTCTGCCCTGACCGCCGAAGAGCCCCGCGTGCGGTGGCGGGGCGGGCCGGTGCTGCCGCTGTGCGGCTTCGGCCCTCTCAAGGCAAGCAGCTCAAGGCAAGCAGGGTGATCTGGTGTCCGGGACGGCGGGCAGGACTTCGAGACCGAAGCCGAGGCGGGGGTGACCCAGCATCCACAGCGTCCGCGCATGGGTGCAGATCAACCGCGCCCGTCCGCCACGGGTCACGGCCCGGTGCCGCACCAGAGCCAGGGCGGTCAGGCCACTGGTGTCGATGAACGTCACCGGGCGTAGGTCGATCAGGAGGTCCGGTCGCTGTGGCTGGAGGGTCAGCAGCAGGGCGCCGGTGAGTTCGGGTGCGGTGAGAACGTCGATCTCACCTCGCAGGTGGCTAGGGTGGCAGCTCCGTGCGGGCGCGTGGTCAACATGTAGACGTCCGGGGCCATCAGGGTCCCTCAATCCATAACTCGCCCAATATGGCGTCAACGTGGATCGAGGCAACTTCACCGGGCCCCGAGCCGACGCCACCACGCGTTCTCGTCGTTCTTGAGGACCTTGAGCAGGTCCCGTCCGTTCATGCGGGGCACGTTGAGGTCGAGGACGATGAGGTCCGGACGGGGGCTGTCGGGGCGCGCAGGTGCTCCAGCGCGGCGACGCCGTCGGTGATCTGGACGAGGTTGCGGGCTCCGCGCTCGGAGAGGGGATAGCCCGCGCCCGCGCGGGCCGCCGTGGCGGCGGCGTCCTGCTGGAAATGGTCGAGCAGGTGGAGCAGGGCCAGGGCCGGAACCGAATCGCCGGCCGCCGCCGGCAGCGCCGGGTCCTGCAGCAGCTGTCGCGCCAGACGCTGCGCGAGCCCGGCGATCGCCGTGTCCGCGACCGCCGCGCCGAACCGCCGTGTCGGGCGCCCATCAGGACGCCGACAAACACCTCCCCGCCTGCGTGCGGGCGGGGGCGAACCGGCCATCTGTGCTCTTCACCGTTTGGTGCCCCGGGACTGGGGGAGGCAGTGCTGGATCGACCTGCGCGGACGAGGCCCGCCGACTCCTTCCCTCCCCGCACTTCGAGGCACGGCGGGAGGGAGCGTGTTGGCGACAAGCGGCATGACCCAGGTCCTGCGCTCCGTGCACCACGGGCACGTGAAGCATCTGGCCCGGGACGCGACGCGGGCCCTGGGCGCTGCCGGTGTCGTGATCTCCCTGGTCACGACCAGCGGGGTGTCCACCGAGCCCGTGTGGTGCTTTCCCGAGATCAGCGCACAGTTCGAGGAACTGCAGTTCACCCTTGGACAGGGCCCAGGGCTCGACGCGGTCCGTCACGCCGTCCCCGTTCTGGTCCCCGACCTGGGGGCGGTGCGCGCGGAACGGTGGCCGGTCCTGCTGCCCGCGGCCCGCGAGCTCGGAGTGCAGGGCGTGTACTGCTTCCCCCTCGGCGTCGGCGCCATCAGCGTTGGCGTCCTGATCATCCTTTGCTCTGCACGACAACAGCCGCTGACCTCCCGGCAGTACGCGGACGCCACGGCGCTGGCCGCCGTGCTCACCGCCCACCTCCTGAGCAGCCACGCCGAGGACTCTGCCCGCGACGGCGCGCCCCCCTCGCTCACAGGTCCGCCCCATGACCTTCGCCGGGCCGTGGTGCACCAGGCCACAGGCATGGTCAGCGCCCAGCTCGGGGTGCCGCTGGACGAAGCACTCGTCCGCCTGCGTGGCTACGCCTTTCGCGCCGAGGAGACGCTGACAACCGTGGCCGGAGGCGTCGTCGCCCGACGTCTGCGCTTCAACCACGACGGAAACGGGCCGGATTCGCCCGACGAGGGCAAGGGAGGATGACCATGGCCCGTCATCTTCCGCACGTACGCAGGCCCCCGCACCTGCGGGTCTCGGAGCTGGCGAAACAGGTGATCGGCGGAAGTGCGACAGGTCGAACAGAGCTGGCCCCGGTCAGCCGGGGAGCTGGGCCAGGGCCAGGGCCAGGCTGTGCTGTGTGTTGAAGATTTCCTCGACTCCGGTGCGGTGCAGGCGGCGGGTGAAGGCGCCGGCAGCGGGGGCGATCAGGACGAGTCCGCAGGGGGAGGCGTACGCATGGAGGAGGAGGCCGAGGAGGACTTCGTCGCCGAAGTCGAGGCCGGAGAGGTCTACCACGAGCGGGCGTCCCGTGGCTCCGGCATCGCGAAACGCCCGTTCCAGGGCAGAAAGGTTCCACGCTCCGGTACTGCCGAGCAGAGCCAGGACGCAGGCGTTGGGACGAGTGTGCTCGGTGATCCGGACGAGAAGATCATCGGGCGGGCGTTCCTGCATGTCAGGTGCCTTCTGTCCATTGTGGCGCTGTTCATGTGCTTTTTGCGCCGGAAGCTGCACGGCTGGACGCCAGTCCGTCCCCGAGGATCAGGGCTGCGGCGGGACTCGCAGGGAGAGCAGGGCGGTGTCGTCGCTGGCCCAGCCGCCGTGATGGCCGGCCAGCACCTCGGCGATGCGGGCGTTGGTGGTCGCCGCGTCCAAGCCGTGGGTGTCCGCCAAGGCGCGGGCGAGGGCGTCCTCGTCGAAGATCGGCCGGTGGGGCAGGGCGCTGTGCGGGCCGGGGCGTGCTTCGCAGGCGCCGTCGGTGTAGAGGAACAGCAGATCGCCGGGGGCGAGGCGGAAGCGCACGTCGGTGAGGCGGACGGTGGGCATGGTGCCGAGCAGGGTGCCGGGGACCCCGGCCTGCCGGACACGGCCGTCAGCCCGGCGGATGAGGGCCGGAGGGTGCCCGGCCAGGCACAGCCGCCCGGCTGCGCCGGCAGGGGCGGTGCGCAAGGTGGCCTGCACGGCAGTCAGGTAGCGCGGCGCGCGCTGGGCGAGCATGGCGGTGTTCAGCCGGTCAAGGACTTCGGCGGGGGAGAGGTGGTCCCCTGCATCCGCGCGTAGTGTGTAGCGGGCCAGGGCGGTCACCTTGGCCGCCTCGGTGCCCTTGCCGCAGACGTCCCCCATCACGGCCGTCCACCACGGCCCGCGGGCATGGAAGAGGTCGTAGAAGTCGCCGACGACCTCCACGTTGCCGGTGGCGGGCAGGTAGCGGGCCGCGGCGTCCAGTCCGGGCACCGGACGCAGGACCGGGGGCAGCAGGCTGTCCTGGAGGCTGCGGGCCAACTCCCGCGAGGTGGCCAGCGCACTCTGTGCCGTGGCCAGGGCGCTCTGTGCGATGTTCAGCGAGATGCGCAGGTTGATCTCGTTGGACACCGCCCGAGCGAGCACGGCAAGGCTCTCCAGCTCCTGCGGCTGCCACTGGCGGGGGTTGGCATCGATGACGCACAAGGTCCCGATCGCGTGCCCGTCGGTGGTGACGATCGGGAACCCGGCCCAGGCGCCCACGCCCCACGGACCGATCGCCTGGTGACCGGCAGTGCGGGCATCCTTGGCCGCGTCCTCCACGACGAACGGGCCGTTCGCGCCGACGGCGAAGTAGCAGAAACTTTCCCCCACCCCGTTCTGCCACGCCTCCACCCCGCCATAGGGCAGGTGTGGCACCGACTTCCAGTAGGTCTGCGCATCACCCACGAAGGTGATCGCTGAGATCGCCGCGCCGGTGACCGACGCCGCCAGCCGCGTCAGGTCGTCGAACTCCTGCTCCGGTGCGCTTGCGATCATGCCGCTGGCTTCGAGAGCAGCCAGCCGTACGGGATCGGAAAGCACCGCCGGCAGCCCATCGTCCCGGGCTCCTTCCGGATACTCCAGCACGCTCACCGACTTGCCCTCTTTCCCCCGGCTCTCCCGCAGGATCTCGGGCCACCCAACCACAACCGGCCAGCCGCGTCACCAGCGGTCCATACGGCGGGCCACTGCCAGCACGACCCCATGAGCCGGCCACCGGACTGCGCAGCTCAGCTGCCAGCCCCACGCACTAGACGCCTGGAACCGGCCGATACCGGCTGCCTTCATGGCCTGCCCGCCGCACCGCGCACTTCCCGCCCTCGCCAACCCTGTTGACGGTTCCCGCAACCTGAGGTCGACCACGCCCGCGTCCGGGTCCAGGGCCGGGTGGGTACCGGACTCACCTCGACAGGCACCGGAGTGGCCTTTCCGATGATGTCGCTGCGGTACTGCCCCTGGGGAAAGACCCGCCACGATGGCCGCAGGAGAACGGCTTCCGCCGGTGAGCGTTCGCCCTTCAACCAGTGTTGGGGTCACTTGACCGGGAATGCATCGACTAGCTGGTGGCATCCTTCCAGCGGCGAATCCCGCCGACGATGCCACCAGCCGTGAACTCCCGCAACGCTGAGGCACTCCCGCGGCTCCGGCGCCTGCGGTGGAGGCGGAACCGGTCGCGCCGGGCTCCCGGTGCGACCGGAACTGCCCTCCGATTCTCCTCCTGAAAACGCGCGGATACCGTTGTAGCTGGTCAGGAACAAACAACGGTGTCGGGATGCCGCTCCTCGGCTTCGGCGTTTACCAGATCCCCGCCGACGACACCGAGCGAGCCGTGTCCGACGCACTGGGCGCCGGATACGGCCTGGTCGACGCCGCCGCCTACGGCAACGAAGAAGCCTTCGGCCGTGCGTCAACCAGGTCGAAACCCACCCCTTCTTCCAGCGCGCAGACTTCCACGCCCTCATGCGCGAGCACGGCGTGCAGCACCAGTCCTGGGGCGGCTGGCTCACCGAGCGCGAAATCGTCCGCATCTCGAAGCCCGTACGTGCCGAGCGTATGGCGGAGAACCGAGATCGTCACCAGGCTCGCCAAGCGTCGCTTGGACAGCTGACACGCGCACACAACGGGAGTGGGCAGCAGGGGCCACACCGCCGGCAGCCGATCGCCCCTTCCCCCCTCCGCCTCCCCGCGCAACGGACTTTCTACGAGGTAGGCAGACGCCCCGCACAGCTCGCCCAGGTGCTTGATCACGGAGTAGAACTCGTCGTCATCGGAGCTGATGTTGTACCGGTCGAGGACGATCACGCCCCCGGCCCTCGGTCGTTATGGCCTGCCGCAGGGGCAGTTGTCGCCGAAGGGGTGGGGGCAGCGGCGGACGGCGCCGTGCTGCATGACGAAGTCGACGGCGCCCATGACGTCGATGTCGTGCAGGGGGTTGCCGGGGACGGCGATGAGGTCCGCCCGGCTGCCGGGGGCGATGGTGCCGAGGTCGGGGCACCGCAGGAGCTCGGCGGCGGTGGACGTGGCGGCTCGTAGGGCTTGGTGGGGGGCGAGGCCGGCGGTGGTCAGGGCGGGGAACTCCCGCCAGTTCTCGCTGTGGGGGAACAGGCCGGCGTCGGTGCCGAACGCCAGCTTGGTGTTACCGGCGGCGATGCGTGACCCGTGGCCGCGCAGGGCCTCGGCGTAGCGGGTGAGCTTGGCGTGTTCCCGGGGGCGGCCGGCCCAGAAGGCTTCGTCGTCCAGGCGGTCGAGGTGGTAGGTGACGGCGTAGAGGGTGGGGACCAGGAAGACGCCGTGGGTGCGCAGGAGTTCGAGGGTCGCGGGCGTGGCGAGGCAGGCGTGTTCGACGGAGCGGACGCCCGCGCGGACGGCCCGGATGATGCCGTCGTCGGAGAAGGCGTGGGTGGCGCAGGGCAGGCCGAGGTCGGTGGCGGCCCGGACCAGGGTGTCGAGTTCGTCCTGGGTGTAGGCGGGCAGGTCGGGTCGGTCGGTGGGGCTGGTGATGCCGCCGGTGGCCGCGCATTTGATCCAGTCGGCTCCGAGGCGGGCTTCGAGGCGTATCTGGCGCAGGATCTCGTCGGTGCCGTCGGCGAGGGCCCCGTGCTCGCGGGTGCCGGGGGGCGCGGCGTAGGTGGAGTGGTCGGCGTGCCCGTTGCGTGGCGAGATCATGTGGGGGGCGAGCAGCAGGCGGGGGCCGGTGATGATGCCCGTGGCCAGGGCGTGGCGCAGGTGGATCGTCGGGGGATCGTCCAGAGTGGCGCCGAGGTCACGGACGGTGGTGAACCCGTTGGCCAGCAGGTCGCGCAGGGCGGGCAGGGCGGCCAGGGCTCGGCTCGTGGTGGTGTCGGGTGCGGTCGTGGGAGGGGGCTGGGCGAGGTGGACGTGGCAGTCGATGAGTCCGGGCAGCAGGGTGTGGCCGCCCAGATCGGTGTGCGTGGTGCCGGGGGGCGGACGGCGGCAGTCGGTGTCGGTGATCCGGCCGTCCCGGACCAGGACGCGGGCGTGGGGTCGTAGACGGTGGCCGTCCCACCAGTGGGGGGCGGTCAGCAGAACGGTGTCGCTCATGGGCTCCTGCCTGTCCGGGGTCGTGGAGCGGCGCGCGGACGTGAGGGGGACCGGGGCCGTGGGCTCAGGGGCTGCGGTGGTCGCGGTAGGCCCGCAGGAAAGCATTCGCGGTGTCTTCGGCGCTGTGGGGACCGGATTGCCAGTTGCTGACGGAGATACGGACCGCCGGTCGCTCGTGCCAGGTGGTGGGAGTGACCCAGCAGGAGCCGTTGTGATTGAGGGTGTCGATGATCCTTCGCGTGGTGGCTTCGTCGCCGATGTGCAGCAGCGCCTGGTTGAGCATCACCGGGGCCAGCAGGTCGATGCCGGGTTCGCGGGCCAGGAGCTGTGCGAAGGTGCGGGCGGCTTCGCAGTTGCGCTCGACCATGTCGGCGATCCCGTCGCGGCCGAGGTGGTGCAAGGTGGCCCACAAGGTCAGGGCGCGGGCGCGTTGGGAGATCTCCACCCGGTAGTCCATCGGGTCGCGTCCGGCCCGAGGGGTCGAGTTGAGGTAGTCGGCACTGAAACCGACGGCCGCGCGGAACGTGTCGGGGTGGGCGCACAGGGCGATGCCGCAGTCGTAGGGGGTGTTGAGCCACTTGTGGCCGTCGGTGGCCCAGGAGTCGGCCCGCTCCAGGCCGTTGAGCAGGGGTTGGAGGGCCGGGGACGCGGCGGCCCACATGCCGAAGGCCGCGTCCAGGTGCAGCCAGCCCCCGTGGCTGTGGGTGATGGTCCCGACCTCGGTCAGCGGGTCGATGGAGCCGCAGTCGGTCGAGCCGACCTGCGCGCACACGATCAGTCCGCCGGGCGCGCGGCCGGCCAGCTCGGCGAGGTGGCGCACGTCCATGCGGCCGTCGTCTCCCGCGTCGACGACGCCGATGTGACCGCCCAGACCGAGCAGGCGCAGACAGCGCAGGACCGACACGTGGGTGTGCTGGCCGAGCAGGACGGTCAGCGGGGGTGCCTGGGCCATTCCCTGGTCGTTGGCGTCCCAGCCGGCTGCGGCGAGCTGGTGCTGGCGGGCGGCGGCCAGACAGACCAGGTTCGCCGTCGTGCAGCCCGAGGACAGTCCCATCACGGTACTCGCCGGTAGCCCGAACAGGTCGGTCAGCCAGCTTTCGCAGACCTCCTCGGCGACCGAGGCCAGCGGGCTGGTGTCGTACACCGCCGCGCACTGGTCCCAGAGACTGACCAGCCAGTCGGACGCGGTGCCGATGGGCAGGGCGCCGCCCACCACGTACCCGAAGCTGTGCGAGCCGCCGGACGGCATGAGGCCGGCCTCGCCCGCGGCGATCAGGTTTCGCAGGGTGGCTTCCTGATCGTGTCCGGCCGTCGGGATACTGCCGCCCAGCAGGTCCTTGAGCTGCTCGGGGGCGCGAGGGCGCATGGGCCGCGCCGTCTGGAGGAAGGTGCGGGCGTACTGCGCGACGGCGGCCAGCAGGTCACCTGCCTCGGGGACGAGGGGGTCGTCGGTGGGACGGGGTGCCGGCGGGGCGATGATGCGGTCGAGTCGTTCGCTGGCCATCAGCTCGTCACTTTCCTCTTGCGGCGGACGCGGCGGTGCGCTTACCGGGACGCGGGCTGCGGGGCGCGCCAGATCGGGAAGATCTGCGGGCCGTCGGGCAGGGTGATGTCGATGCCCAGGCGGCGCTGGCCCAACCGCTCGTACAAGGCGAGGTTGCGGGGGGAGGATGCTTCCGCGTACGCCCCGGCGCCGTGCCGATCTGCACCGTGCCGGTCCGCACCGTACTGGTCCGCCAGCGCGAACAGGCTCTGCTTCAGCCGGGTGCCCAGGCCGGCGCCCTGGTGCTCGGGCAGGGCGGCGACGAACGTGCCGTAGAAGTGCGGCGCCAGGTCCTTGGGATGTGCCTCCCCCAGGACACCGAAGAGGTAGAGGACGCGCTCGGCGTCGGCGCCCAGCGCGTGCCGCAGAGAGTCCAGCAGTGCCGTGTGCACGTCGTCGGGCTGCTCCACCGCTTCGGGCGGGAAGTAGAGGCTGACCGCCCCGTAGTCGCGGGTCTGCAGGGCGGATCCGCCGTGGCCGAAGGTGTGGTCGACCATGATCGTGAAGAACGTCTCCAGCCGCGCCGTGCGGGTCGCTTCGTCCGGGAACAGCCACGCGAAGACGGGGTCGGTGTAAAAGGCGCCGCGGTAGACCTCGATGAGCCGGTCACGGTGGTCGTACGAGGCCGGACGGCAGTCGAACCGGGCGGCCGGGTGCTGTTGCGCCATTATGGGTCCCTCCTGGGGCGCGACGGGGTCCCGCGGCTCCGGCCCGTCAGGGAGCCCCGCGCTGCTGTACGAGGGTGTGGTGGGTGTGGCGCGCGATCTCCTCATGGGTCGCGAACCAGACGCCCGCGCGGGCGGTGATGTGCACCAGCAGTTCCCGCAGGACGAGCAGGCGGGAACGGTGGCCGATCACATGCGGATGCAGGGTGAGCTGAAAGAGTCCGCCGACGTCGCGGGCCCCGTCGAACTCGTCCTTCCAGATCTGCAGCACCTGGCGGGGAGCCATGGCCTGGCGGGCAGCGGGATCATCCGGGAAGTACGGGGCGTCGTCGCGGATCCAGGACACCGGGATCTCGACCAGCCCTGTCGGTTCGTGCTGGTGGAGCAGTTCGTACGGCTCGTCGTCCGCCATCAGCGAGGAGTCGTACGACAGGCCCAGTCCGCGGGCGATGGGCAAGGTGTGCTCGGTGTAGTCCCACCACGGAGTCCGCATTCCGGTGGGCGTGGAGCCGGTGATCCGACGTAGTGCGTGGAGGCTGCTTTCCGCGAGCTCGTATTCCTCGCCCTGGTTGAGGTCGCCGCACCGTTCGTGGATCCAGCCGTGCAATCCCAGCTCGTGTCCGGCCGACTGGATCCGGCCGATTCCCCTTTCATGGAGAAGGGCGGACACGACGGGAACGAAGAATGTGGCCCGCACGCCGAAAACGGCCAGCAGATCGAGAATCCGGGGTATCCCCACCCGCGCCCCGTAGTGGCCCTGAGTGATGTAGCCCGGAGATGTGACGTTCTGGCAGAAGGCTGCGGTCTCGTCGTCGACGTCGAAGCTGATGGCCACCGCCACGGACGCACCGTCGGGCCACGTGCGCAGTGGCAGGCCCCGTCCCGCCCCCACCTGCGCGGCCAGTGCCCGCCATCTGTCCTCGCCCCACCGCCACGGCGCCTCGGCACCGGGAGCGCTGTCCCCACCGCCCTCCTGCTCCACCATGCCCATTCCGCTTTCTTCCGTCGTGCGAATCTTCGAAAGTCGATACACGCGAGGGTCGGAAATCGTACAGTTTTTCGCCGTCAGTCGCTTCGGAACGCAAAGGTGATGGTGGGGCGATGGGAATTGCTGTCTCTTCTCGAATGCTGATTGCCCTGCGCGTGATTCATCCAAACTGCGACAAGGTGGAGTGGTGAATTCTGGCCGGTTTCCCCCGGGGTGCGGAGGAGCGAAAGGGGAGCGCGTGCGGAATCGTGAGGGCGCCGGGGCTCGCGGTGCCTGCATAAACTCCGGAAATCGGCGTCCAATGCAGCACGTGAGTCGCGTGGTCGGAACGTTGCCCCGGTACTTCCGTGATGAAGCGCGCCGACAGAGCCCGGTGGGACAAGCACCCTCGGCGGGAGATGTGACGTGCGCCACAGGGGCTGGACCTCAAGTCCTGTTGAAGGAGCAGAGTTCCGTGCATCGAGGGGATGCCGCTCAAGGCACCCGGGACCTGCGTGATCGAGGAGCCTCAGATGTCTGACAACCGTGTCGTCGTGGTGACTGGTGCGACGGGAAGGCAGGGTGGCGCCACCGCGCGCGCCCTGCTGTCCCGCGGCTGGACGGTGCACGCACTGGTCCGCGACCCGGACAAGCCCGAGGCGCTGGCGCTGAAGGAGTCGGGCGCCGTCCTGGTCCGCGGTGACCTGGACGACACGGCATCGCTGGACGCGGCCCTGCGCGGCGCGTACGGAGTGTTCAGCGTGCAGACCTTTGCCGGACCGGACGGCTTCGCCGGTGAGATCCGACAGGGCGAGGCGATCGCGGACGCGGCCGCCCGCGCGGGTGTCGCGCACTTCGTCTACAGCTCGGTCGACGGCGCCGAGCGCCCCGGCCAGGTGCGGCACTTCGCCAGCAAGGGCGAAGTCGAGCGGCACATCGCGGCGCTCGGGCTGCCCGCGACCGTCCTCCGGCCGACCTTCTTCATCACCAACTTCGAGCACCTGGGCCCGCAGTGGGTGGACGGCGAGCTCACGCTGACGATGGCGCTGGAGCCGGACACGAAGCTGCAGATGATCACCCCGGGCGACATCGGGAACATCGCCGCCGACGCCTTCGACGCCCCGGCCGACCACCTGGGGCGCACCGTCGAGATCGCCGCGGACGAGCTGACCGGCCCGCAGTTGGCCGACGTCTTCGCCCGCGCCGCCGGCAGCCCCGTGCGCTTCGTCTCCCAGCCGATCGAGCAGGTACGTGCCCGCAGCGAGGAGCTGGCCGCCATGTTCGACTGGTTCAACACGGTCGGCTTCGCGGCCGATCCGGCGTCGCTGCGCGCGCGGCACCCCGGGCTGACGTCGCTGGAAGCGTGGGTGGGTGCGCACTGGTCGGCGCCTGCGGCACCGGCCTCCACGTTCTGACGAACACGGACGCGAATACGGACGCGGACGCGCGGGGCGAGTGCTCCGGTCGGCCACTGGCCGGCGTGGCGTCGGCCGGCCGGGTGCTCACCCGCGGACGAGCCCGGTGATGCCGCCTCGTAGGGTCGTCTCCGTGAACGACCTGGATCCGCAGATACGCGCCGAGCTGGCCGAACTCGAAGCACTCGAAGCCGCGCAGGCGCGAGGGGAGCCGCTGGTGATCCCGGAGAGCGGCGCCGCACCGCCTCCGGGCGGCTGGCTTCCGTGTCCCTGCTGCGGCCACCAGACGTTCGGGGAGCAGGGGAGCTACGAGATCTGTGCCGTCTGCTTCTGGGAGGACGACCTGGTGCAGCTGCGCCGGCCCTGGAGCTTCGGGGCCAACGCCGTGTGCCTGGTGGAGGCGCAACGCAACTTTCGGCGTCTCGGCGCCATCGAGGAGCGGTTCCTCAAGAACGTGCGGCCGCCCGCCCGGGATGAACCCCTGGATCCTGGCTGGCGTCCGGTCGACCCGTCGCGGGACTCCTTCGAGGAGCCGGGCAGCAGCGCCGAGTGGCCTGAAGACCTGACGGTCCTGTACTGGTGGCGCCCCACCTTCTGGCGCCGCGACGCGCCCCCGACGCGCCCCTCTCCTCCGTCCGACGACTGAGCCGGACCCGGCCGGTGCAGAGGGGGCGTGCTTCCTCCCGGCCGGCCGCCGGACGCCAGGGGTGACCGACCAACCGGGACGCCCTCAGTGCCCGTGCCACGGCAGCAGTCCGCCGAAGAGGACGCATACTGATCCGCCCAAGGTGGCGACATACGCCGCGGTGCCGATGCGCCGTCGCCACGGCCCCTCTCGTCGCGGTTCTCCCTCGGCGCTCGGCCCTCCAGGGGGCGTCACGACGTAGTTGATGGGCGTATCGGGGGCGCATGAGGTGTCCGAGGGCACGCACGGCGGGTGGTGCGGTGCGGGGTGGAGGCCGGTGACGTCATGCATGCGTACAGCTTTCGCCTCTTCCTCTCCGTGGGCAGGGGTCTTTGGGCCCACGCATCCGCGCTGTTCGGCCTTCCTTCGGCCTCGCTCCGAAGGACCGCGCTCAGCCCTGGTCCAGGAGCGGTGCGAGGAAGTCGTCCCAGACGACGTGGTCGCTCTCCGAGCCGGGCGGGACGAGCCGCAGGGTGACGTCGAGCCAGGCGGAGACCACGGCACGTTCGGCCTGGAAGACGGCGCAATTGCCCAGCGGCCCGAGGCGGAGGCTCAGTCGGTCGGGCCCCGGCAGCGCCCGTACGGGCCACACGGCCACGTCGCCCGCTCCTTCGTGCCTGCGCAGCCCGAGCACCAGGGCTTCCCGGGACAGCGTCCACCCCGCGGTGACGCCGTGCGCCAGCAGGGTCATGCGTACGGCGAACGGATCCGCCGCCGTGTAGCGCAGCCGCAGATCGAGCGGCGCGGGAGGCAGCCCGTTGCGCAGCAGGCGGACCCGGTGGCGCAGTGTGGTGACGCGGTGCGGATAGACCTGGATGAGGGCCAGGGGATACGGCACGAGGGGTCACTTCCAACAGGGGAGGGGGCGGTGGGCCGGTGGGGAGGCTTGCTCTCGTACCGGTTCGGTGCCGTGGCCTCAAGCGGCGCAGGTGCGGACGTGGGCGCAGCTCTTGGCGATCAGCCGGGACACGTGCATCTGGGAGAGGCCGACCTGGTCGGCAATGCGGGTCTGGCTCCAGTCCTCGAAGAAGCGCAGATAGAGGATGGTGCGGTCACGTTCCGGGAGGTTCTTGAGGGCCTCTTTGGCCGATTCACGGTCGATGGCGAGGTCGAAGCCGGGGTCACCCGCGCCGAGGGTGCCTGCGATGTTGAGTCCTCCGCCCTCGAAGGTGGTGTCGGCGTCGAGCGAGAGCGTGCGGTAGCTCTCCAGGGCTTCCATCCCGTCACGCACCTCGTCCGTGGTCAGGTGCGCCTGCTCGGCCATCTCGTACAGGCTGGGCTCGGTCTGGAGGCGGCCCGGTCGCTGGGCGAGCTCACGGCGGGCGACACGCACCTTGTTCCGCAGGTCCTGGACGCGCCGGGGCACCCGGACGTCCCACGTGTAGTCGCGGAAGTGGCGGCGCAGTTCACCGGTGATGGTGGGGATGGCGTAGGTCTCGAAGGCCCCGCGTGCGGGGTCGAAGCGGGTGACGGCCTTGACCAGGCCCAGGGCGGCGACCTGCTTGAGGTCGTCCACGTTCTCGCCCTTGTTGCGGAAGCGGATGGCCAGGCGGTGGGCCATGGGCAGCCACGCTTCGACGAGTTCGGCGCAGAGCGCGTCGCGTTCGCGCCCGGCGGGGCAGGCGGTGAAGCGGGCGAACGTCCGGGCGGTGTCGGGCGCGTCGTCGTGGGGGTGTCGGCTGGTCATGGGGGCTCTCCTCGGCATGGCGGTCAGCGACATGACAGCGAGTGGGGAGTGCCGGGCAGTCCTGGGCCCGGGCACGCCGCTTTCGCGTGAGCGCCTGTGGTCCCAAGCACTTGAGCCTGCTCACTCCCGTGTCGTGGAAGGAGGACAGGCACCCGGCCCGCGGGCCGGGATGGATCAGGTGGAGTTCCGGAGAGCGCCGGGGTGGTGGCCCGGCGTGTTCGCTGCGGCGAGGGTCTTCGGCCGGTACGGCGTGGGTGTGCGACGTGCTTGTCCGCAGCCGCCCGGCAGCCGCCGACGGCTGGTGCGTGGTGCGACGCGAACGTCTTCGCCGCTCTTGGCGGCAGCACAGGAAGCCGGGAACCGCGGAAGCGCGTCCATGGGGGGCGTCCCTTGTGCCGCAGCGGATGGATGAACCGTCCGGGGCTGGGGACAGCCGGGCAGTCGAAAGCCGACGCCCGCCCCAAGACTAGCCCGCAGCGGCAGCTCTTGCCCAGACCGAGATGGCCGCAGGGCGCCACGGCACGCCGTCGGCGCGGGGCACCGCCGCCCGGACCCGCATCGCGCGGAGCCACGGGCGGCGGATACGGCCCTTCCTTTTCGCTGCTGCGGGCGTGCCCGGCGTCAGCGGTGGGGGTGACCCTGCTCAGGGTCGTCGTCGGGGGTCTGCCAGCCCACGCCCCGCTGCTGCTGGTCCGCCGGGCCCGGTGAGGGCGTGGGCGTGGTCGGGGCGCTGCGCCGGGCGGATCGGCGTCGGCCGACCACGAGGGCGGCCAGCAGGCCGATGACCACGGCGATGCCCACGATGATCAGGAGGAGCGACGAGGTGCCCGAGGCGGCCAGGACGACCGCACTGCTGTGAGTTTCCATGCCGGCCGAGTACCCACCGCACACCGTGCCAGTGGCGCCCATCAGAAGGACACCACCAGGTCGACGGGGGTGCTCGGCCGGCCGCCGGCGCATGCGTCGTATCACGTCGGTGTCCGCGGGATCGCTTGCTGCGGACGGGATACGGGCTATGAGCCGCCGTGGTGCGGCCGGCGCTTGGGGAGGAGGGCGCCCATCGCGATCATGCCGATGCCCAGGACGAAGTGCAGCCAGTTGTCGGCGGTGTTGAGCGGTACGAAGTTGGCGCTGCTGTCATGGCCGATGAACAGGCCGTAGAGCCAGAGCACCAGGTAGATGGCGCCACCTGCCATCAGGTAGGTGCGCGCGGCGACATCCGTGCGGGCCGCGACGAGTCCCGCGACCCCGAAGGCCAGGTGCACGAGATTGTGCAGTACGGAGACCTGGAAGACACCCAGGAGCTCCGCGCCGGAGCCGTGCGAGGCGAATTCCATCGAGTCGTAGTGCGCGGTGACACCGGGGACGAACCCCAGGATGCCCACCAGCAGGAAGACGGCGCCCACCAGCTGTGCTCCGTACTGGACCGGTGCGCGTCGGCTCGTGGCCGAGGTGTGTGTGCGGGTTGCCATGTCGGTCCCACCCTTCTGCCGGGCCCGTCCGTCGAGTCCGGCTCGCGGTGGGTACCCGGCAGCGCACGGTTGCTCCACTCGGAAGGCGGCGATATTCGGACGATCGGGAGCAGGCCGGGAGAGCGGACCTGGAGCGGACCGGGACCAGACCGGGAGCAGGGGGGGCCTGACGCGGATGCGCGGGTGTCACCGCTGGGCGGGGGCCCGGGACCGCAGTGTCCGGGCGGCCGTCGTGGTGCGCAGGGTCTTCAGGTCGGCGATCTGCCGCCCCGCGCGCTCCAGCAGCGCGTCCAGGTGTGCGGTGGAGAGTCGCTCGTCGTGGTCGGCCAGACCGCGCAGGGTCTGCCAGCAGGCCGCCTTGCCCTCGACGCCCAGGAGCATGGCCTCCGTCTCCAGCAGGTCGCTCAGGGGGGAGCGGGACAGGACGTGGCCGTTGGGCTTGAGGCGCCCCGCCTTCTCCGCGAGCCAGCCCATGGCGACCTTGGAGCGGCTGATGGGAACGTCCACGTCGCTCATGATCTGCGCCAGCGCGGCGCGGTCCTCGTCGACCTGACGGGCCAGATCGGCGAGCCCCTTGGCCTCCACCGGCTCCGAACGGGCCTGCGCCGACCGCCGGAACAGTTCCGCGCCACCCGTGGCGGCGGCGTAGTGGTCGTTGAGGTAGAGCCCCAGCAGCCCGGTCCGACCGTCACCGCCGTCCCGGGGGCGGCGAGCGGCGGCGGCGGAGCCGGGGTGCATGGCGCGGTCCACCGACTCGCCCAACTCGCCCCAGCTCGCCTCGAACTTGGCGACGCCTTCGCGTTCCAGCACGTCGGTCACGTCCGCGAAGTCGACGCCGACGGCCGCCAGCGCCGCGAGATGGTCGGCGGCCGCCCGGAAGTCCTGCCCCGTCGGCGTGTGGTCCGTGAAGGAGCCGTGGTCGGCGAAGGCGGCCAGGGTGGTGCCCGGCATGGTGTTCACCGTGCCGGGGATGACGAGTTCGCTCACGTACATCGTGTCGGGGTAGGACGGATCCTTGACCCCGGTCGACGCCCACAGCGGACGCTGCACCCGGGCGCCTGCCGCGGTGAGCAGTTGCCAGCGCGGGGTCACGAGCGCCTGCTCGTACGCCTGGAAGGCGAGCCGGGCGTTGGCGACGGCGGCCCTGCCCTTGAGCGCACGGGCCTCGGAGGTGCCGATCGCGTCGAGTCGCCGGTCCACCTCGGTGTCGACGCGGGAGACGAAGAACGAGGCGACCGAGTGGATGTCCGCCACCTCGCGCCCGGCGGCCATGGCCTGCTCCAGACCGGTCTGGTAGGCGTCCAGCACCGCGCGGTAGCGCTCCAGGGAGAAGACCAGCGTGACGTTGACGCTGATGCCTTCGGCGACGGCGGCGGTGATCGCCGTCAGCCCCTCGCGGGTGGCCGGGACCTTGACGAGCAGATTCGGTCGGTCGACCGCCGCCCACAGCTTGCGGGCGAAGGCGCACGTGGCCTCGGGATCGTGCGCCAGCGCGGGGGCCACTTCGAGGGAGACCCGTCCGTCGAAGCCACCGGTGCGCTCGTGGACGGGCAGCAGCACGTCGCAGCCGTCCCGCACGTCGTCGGTGGTCAGCGCGAACACCGCGTCCTCGGTGCTGCTGCCTTCCTCGCCCAGCCGGCGCAACTGCTCGGTGTAGCGGTCCCCTTCGGAGAGTGCGGAGGCGAAGATCGTGGGATTCGTGGTGACGCCCACGACGTGCCGGTCGCGCACCAGCCTCTGCAGCTCACCACCGGCCAGGAGCTCGCGGGACAGGTCGTCGAGCCAGACCGACACCCCCGCGGCGGACAGTTCGGCAAGCGGACCGGAACCAGCGGAAACGGACATGGGACACCTCCACAGGGGCGGCGCCGCCCTGTGCCCGGATGCGGTCCGCCCGGCGGGCGGAGCGGGGCCGGTGGCGGCGCTCGACGTGCCGGGTCCCCCGCTCGCCGTACCCGAACCGTCGGGCGCCCGACGCAATCACCGCCTCGGTGTCCCTGTCCCTCTCGGGAAGTGAGGAGGTCCCTCTCGGGGAGCGAGGAGGTCCCTCTCAGGGAGTGAGGAGTGTCTTGATCATGTCGTCCTCCTTGTCCTGGAACTGCTGGTACGCCGTGGGGGCGTCCTCCAGGGACATGTGGTGGGTGGCGAAGTCGTCCACGCCCAGCGGGTCCTCGTCGGTGAGCAGCGGGAGGATGTCGCCGACCCAGTGCTTCACGTTGGCCTGGCCCATCCGCAACTGGATCTGCTTGTCGAACATGGTGAGAAGGGGCAGCGGATCGGCCGCCCCGCCGTAGACGCCGGAGAGGGAGATCGTGCCGCCCCGGCGGACGATGTCGATGGCCGCGTGCACGGCGCTGAGCCGGTCCACCCCGACCCGCTCCATCAGCTTCTCCGCGAGGGCGTCGGGCAGGAACCCGACCCCCCACTGGGCCGCCTTGGCCACGGGGGCGCCGTGGGCCTCCATGCCGACCGCGTCGATGACGGCGTCGGTGCCGCGCCCGTCGGTCAGGTCCCGGACCACGTCGCCGAGGTCCTTGCCGTGGCGGCGCAGGTCCAGGGCCTTGACGCCGTCCCGGTGCGCGCGGCTCAGCCGGGCCGGCACCAGGTCGACGCCGACGACCAGGCGCGCACCGCGGTGCAGCGCGATCCGGGCGGCCATCGCGCCGATGGGGCCCAGGCCCAGGACCGTGACGGTGCCGTCCGGCGGGATGTTCGCGTGCTCAATGGCCTGCCAGGCCGTCGGCAGGACGTCCGAGAGATAGACGTAGCGGTCGTCCGGTGCCCCGTGCGGCACCTTGATCGGCAGCTCGTTGCCGAACGGCACCCGCAGGAATTCGGCCTGCCCGCCCGGCACCTGCCCGTAGAGCTTCGTGTAGCCGAACAGCGCGGCGCCGGTGCCCCGTTCGGTGACCTGCGTGGTCTCGCACTGGGAGTGCAGCCCGCGGTCGCACATGAAGCAGCGACCGCACGAGATGTTGAACGGGATCACGACACGGTCCCCCACCGACAGCGGCGCGACGTCGGGGCCGACCTCCTCGACGATGCCCATCGGCTCGTGGCCCAGGATGTCGCCCGGATCGAGATAGGGGCCCATCACCTCGTAGAGGTGCAGGTCGGAACCGCAGATGCCGGTGGACGTGATGCGCACGATGATGTCGTCGCGCTCCTTGAGTACCGGGTCGCTCACCGTGTCGACGCGGACGTCGCGCTTGCCGTGCCAGGTCAGGGCCCTCATCGGAACCTCCGTGGAACGTGGAAGGGGTGATGTGGCGGCCGGGTTTCCCGGTGGGCCGGCATCACACCTTCATGGTCGGGTAACCCATGAGGGGCTGCCATGCGCGCGGATGCAGCCCGGACCGATGTCGGGGATCCTGACATCGGCCACCTGCGGTCCTCGTCACCGACGGCCGAGCCGGATACGGCGCAAGAGATGCGGCACAGAAAATGCGGCGCTGAAAACGCGGCGCAAGAGATGCGGCACAAAAGATGTCAAGCCAACACGTTACGGGCAGTGACTTCCGGGCACTCGGGGCGCATCCCATCCGATGAGCCAGGTCGGCCCGCGCGCAGCTTGTGAAAGGCGACGAGATGACCCACCGCACCCGCCTCCCCACCCGGATCAAAGGGCCGGGGGCCCTGGTCACCGGCGGCTCACGGGGACTGGGGCTGTTCCTGGCCCGGCACCTCGTCGAGCGCGGCTGCGTCGTGACCATCGCGGCCCGGGACGCCGCCGAGCTGGAACGCGCGGCACAGCAGCTGCGCGAGGAGACCGGTGCGACGGTGCACGTGGCGGTGTGCGACGTGCGCGACCGGGCCGCCGTCGCCGCCATGATGCGTGAGGTCCAGGAGCGCGACGGGCTCGACATCGTCCTCGCCAACGCCGGCGTCATCCAGGTCGCGCCCGTGGAGGCGATCGGCTCCAAGGAGTTCACCGACGCCATGGACACGATGTTCCACGGTGCCCTGAACACCTCACTGGAGGCACTGCCCCACCTGCGCGCCAGCCGCGGACGCCTGGGCCTGATCGGTTCGGTCGGCGGGCTGCTCGGCGTGCCGCACCTGCTGCCGTACTCGTGTGCCAAGGCGGCGGTCGGTGCGCTCGCCGAGGGCCTGCACGCGGAAACGGCCGCCTCGGGGGTGAGCGTCACCGCCGTCCACCCGGGGCTCATGCGGACCGGCTCGCACCGGCAGGCCGAGTTCGGCGGGGACACGAGCGCCGAGTTCGGCTGGTTCAGCACCGCCGCGGGCGCCCCGCTGCTCTCCATGGACGCCGACCGGGCGGCCCGCCGGATCGTCGACGCGGTGATCCAGCGGCGCGCCCGGCTGGTGCTCACCGCGCCGGCCAAGGCGGCTCAGCTCGCGCACGGCGTGGCCCCCGGGCTGACGACCCGGCTCAGTGGCGTGGTCGCGCGGCTGCTGCCGTCCGCGTCCGGGCCCGGCCCGCTGCGGCAGGGCGCCGAGGCCGGTGAGCCGCGCAACCCGCTCGCGCGGCGGATCAGGGCGTGGGGCAGCGCGCGCAACGACCGCGCGGTGGCGGAGGCCAACCAGCGCGAGCCCGGGCCCCGTACCAGCTCGTGAGGCCCGAGACGGTTGTTTCGGATCTCCACCGGTGGGAACCCAGCCCGCGCTTGGGACCACAGGCGCCGCACATCCGACCGCCCGCCCCAGGGCGCTGGCCGCACAGGAGGAGCGCGTGCCGACCAACCCTCCCCACCGAGGGGATCTTCCGCAGACCGGACCGATACCGGAACTGCGCACAGGAGAACTGACACCGGAGTCCCGGACCGGAGAACTGTCACCGGAGTCGAAGACGGGAGCGCTGTCACCGGAGTCGAAGACGGGAGCGCTGTCACCGGAGTCGAAGACGGGAGCGCTGTCACCGGAGTCGAAGACGGGAGCTCTGTCACCGGAGCTGCGGACAGGGAAGCTGTTCGCGGACTTCGTCGCGCACGAGGCCGCGGACGTCCCCCTGCCCGGCCGTGCCACCGACCGCCGTTTCGCCGCCCTGGCGGAGCTCGGCCGCAGGGACCTGTCGCTGGCGCGCCTGGCCGAGGGCCACCTCGACGCGGCGGCGATCCTGCACGAGGTGGAGGGGACGCTGCCCGCGCCGGGGGAGCGGTGGGGGGTGTGGGCGGCGCGCCCACCGGGCCCCGGCGTGCGCGCGGAACCCACCGGCCGGGGCTGGCGGGTGAGCGGACTCAAGCCGTACTGCTCCGGCGCCCGCGCCTGTACGCATGCGCTGCTCACCGCGGACGCCGAGGACGGCTACCGCCTGTTCGCGATCCCGCTGGACCACCCCGGCGTCGAGCCCGTGGACGGGACCTGGCCGGCGGTCGGCATGAAGGGCAGCGACACCCTGGACGTCCTGTTCGACGACGTGCCCGCGCGGGCGGTGGGGGAGCCGGAGGGCTACCTGCGGCGGCCCGGCTTCCAGCACGGCGGGGTCGGCGTGGCGGCCTGCTGGCTGGGCGGCGCGCGGGCGGTCGCCGACCCGCTGTACGAGCGCGCGGCCGCCGACCGGGTCGACGAACACGCCGCGGCCCACCTGGGCTCGGTCGACCTGCTCCTGCACACCGCCGACACCATGGTGCGCGAGGCGGCGCACGCCATCGACGCCGATCCCCGGGACGAGCGGGGCGAGGCCCGGATCCGCGGGCTGCGGGTGCGCGCGCTCGTCGAGAAGGTGTGCACCGAGGTCCTCGGCCACGTGGGCCGCGCCACGGGCGCCGGACCGCTGTGCCACGACGAGCGTCACGCGCGCGCGGTCGCGGACCTGACGGTGTACGTACGCCAGCACCATGCCGAGGCGAACCTCGCCGAACTCGGGCACCTGGCCGCCGAAGGACTCTCCGGAGCGCGCCGATGAACACGCGGCCCGACACCCGTACGGCTCGCCAGGACCCCCGTACGGCTCGCGAGGACCCCCGTGCGGCCGGGCAGGACACTCGCACGGCCGGGCAGGACATCCGTGCGGCCGGGCAGGGCCCCCGTGCAGCCGGGCACGACACCCGCACGGCTCGGCCCGACACCCGTACGGCCCGGCAGGCGGCCGCGGCCCAGATCGACGCGCGGGGAACGGACGAGGCCGACTGGCGGGCCGCGGACCTGGCACGCTCGCTGCCCCGGCTGCGCATACCCGCCGGACCGGTCCTGGTCGTCGCCGCGCACCCCGATGACGAAGTGCTCGGCTGCGGCGGCACCCTCGCGGGCCTGCTCGCGGCCGACGTGCCCGCGCACACCGTGTGCCTGACCGACGGCGAGGCCTCGCACGGCCCCGGCGACCCCGGCACGCGCGGGCGGCTCGCCGCCCGGCGCCGCGCGGAACTCGGCGCGGCCCTGGACGCCCTCGGCCCGCTTCCCCGGCCCGTGCACGCCGGACTGCCCGACACCGCCCTCGACCGGCACGAGGAACACGCCCGCCAGGTCATCGCCGACGCGATGACACGCACGGGTGCGGTGCTGTGCCTGGCGCCCTGGGAGGACGACCTGCACAGCGACCACGAGGCGGCAGGACGCGCCGCCCGCCGGGCCGGCCGCGACACCGGGACCACGGTGTGGACCTACCCGGTGTGGATGTGGCACTGGGCGCGGCCCGCCGACGCCAGGGTGCCGTGGCACCGGGCCGGGATCCTGCCCCTGAGCGAGACGGAACTCGCCCGCAAGAAGGCCGCGTTGGCCTGCTTCACCAGCCAACTGGAACCGCGCGGCCAGGATCGCGCACCGGTCCTGCCGCCGCACGAGATCGCCCACCACACCCGCATGTTCGAAACGGTGATGCGTTGAACAGCCCCGCGGACACCTCCGCCAACACGCCCGTCAGCTATTTCGAGGGCCAGTACGCGCACGCCCCCGACCCCTGGCACCTGGCCGAGCGGTGGTACGACCGGCGCAAGTACGACCTGACCGTCGCGGCGCTGCCCCGCGCCCGCTACGCCCGCGCCTTCGAGCCCGGCTGCTCGGTCGGCGTGCTCACCGAACTCCTCGGGGCGCGCTGCGATACCCTGCTCGCCACCGACCGGGTCCGCTCGGCCGTCGACACCGCCGCCCGACGCCTCGCCGGCCAGTCCCACGTGACGGTGCGCCTGCTCGCGGTGCCCGAGCAGTGGCCGTCCGACACCTTCGACCTGGTCGTCCTCTCGGAACTCCTCTACTACTTCGACACCGCGACCCGCACCCGAGTGCTGCGGCAGAGCGTGCGGAGCCTCGGCGAGGGCGGACACCTGCTCACCGTGCACTGGAACCACCCCGTCAGCGAGCACACCTGCACGGGCCGGGACATCGCCGCGGAGCTCGACACCCTGCCGGGCCTGCGCCCGCTGGCCCGCTACGACGACCCGGACTTCACCCTCACCGTCCACGAACGCGGCACCGGCCCCGACCCCGCACTGTCCCCGGCCCGCGCGGAAGGCCTGGCGTGAGGGTCGCGGCCGCGGCCGTCGTGGTGCCCGCGCACGACGAGGCGGACCTGATCGTGGCGTGCGTGCGCGCCGTCCGCACGGCCGCGGCACGGATCGCCCCGCTCCCCGTGGTCACCGTGGTGGTCGCGGACGCGTGCGCCGACGCCACGGCCGCCCTCGCCGCGCGGGAGGGCGCGCACGTCCTGGAGATCCGCGGGCACAACGTCGGCGCCGCCCGCGCGGCCGGGGCCCGCCACGCCCTCGACCTCCTCGGCCTCGCCCCCGGCACCGCCGGACCGGACATCTGGCTCGCCATGACCGACGCCGACTCCACGGTCCCCGCGCACTGGCTGGCCCGCCAGCTCGCGTGGGCCCGCCGGGGCCACGACGCCGTCCTCGGCACCATCCGCCTCGCCCCGGCCCCGCACCCCGGCCACCGGCGCGCGCGGAACGACCGGCACGACGCCGCCTACTACCGCACCCGTCCGACCCGTCAGGCGGACGCGCCTTGGGAGCACCCGCACGTCCACGGCGCCAACATGGGCGTGTCCGCCGCCGCCTACCGCCGGGTGGGCGGCTTCGCGGCGCTCACCACCGGCGAGGACCGCGACCTCGCCGTCCGGCTGGCCGCTGCCGGATACCGGATCGCCCGGGCCGACGACCATCCGGTGCGCACCGCGGACCGCCTGCGCGGTCGCGCGCCCGGCGGTCTGGCCGACCTGCTCGCCTCCCTGGAGCGACCGTCGCCGCCCCCGCTCCGGACCGTCCTGCCGTCCGACGCCGGGACGCAGTGCTCACCGATCCCCCACGGACGGGACCGATGAGCGCTGTTCCTCTACGGACGTCGGACCGTCGGCCGTCGGACCGTCGGCCGTCGGTCAGGAAATCCACTGTGCGTCGTGGTTGCCACGGCGTGGGCGGGGCAGCAGGGGTGTGCGGAGTCGATATTGCGTGCGGTTTCTCCGGTGAGGTTTCCGGTCTCTAGCATGAGTGGGTCGTTGGTGGGAGCTTCGCATGGAGGAAGCTGAGGGTGTTCTCGGTGCAGGTCAGGCAAGAGGCGAGGGGTGCGGTGTTCGCCCTGTGCGGGGAGCTCGACTTCGACAGCACGGTCCAGGTGGACGAGGCCGGTGCCGCGGAGCTGACCAGAGGGCGGGGTGCGGGACCTGTGGTGGTCGACTGCGCCGACCTGACCTTCTGCGACTCCTCCGGGATCAGCTCGCTGCTGCGGCTGTTCCAGGGACTGGAGGCGCAGGAGCGGACGCTGCGCCTGGCGGCAGTGCCGGATTCGGTGGGCCGCGTCTTCTCACTGACGGGCCTCGACCAGGTCTTCAGCCTGCACACCGACGTCGCAGAGGCTCTGGAAGCAGAGGCTTTGGACGCAGACAGGGGCGGGCGTGACATGGTGACCGCTGACAACGACGGCAAGACCCATCCGATGGACAGGCAGAGCACATGACGCGCGTACCCGGGCAGCCCGCGGCCCAGACTGCCGGGCAGCCGGGCGCGCACACCGCCGCCGAGGCGGCCGCGGAGGAAGATCTCCGGGCCCTGTTCGGCCGGTCCTCCACCCTGTTCGCCTCCTTCGCCGGTCCCGCGCACATGCTGGAAACGGCGAACGAGGCCTTCTTCAAGGCGATCGGCGGCGACCCCGAGCGCACCCGCACCGGCCTGCCGATCGGGCAACTGCTGCCCGAACTCGTCGCGCAGGGCTTCATCGCGCCCCTGGACCGGGTCTACCGCACGGGCATCCCCCACACCGACCGGGATGCCCGGGTGCTGCTCGGCGGGGGAGCCGGGGCGCGGGAGGCCTTCTTCGACCTCACCTACGAGCCCCGCCCGGACGTCGGCGGCAACGTCATGGGAGTGCGGGTGATCGGGGTGGAGACGACCCAGGTCAAGCACGCCCAACGGCTCACCGCCGAGCACCGGGTGCTGCTGGAGCAGATCGCCCGGCAAGCCCCCCTTCCGGACGTCCTGGACGGCATGGCCCGGGCCATCGAGGACCTCGCCCCGGAGGAGGTGCTGGTCTCCGTCCTGCTGGCCGACGCCGACGGGCGCCACCTGCGGCACGGCGCGGCCCCGAGCCTGCCCGACTTCTACAACCGCGCCATCGACGGCATCGCCACCGGCGAGGGCGTCGGCTCCTGCGGCACGGCCGCGCACCGCCGCCGCAGCGTGATCGTCACCGACATCGGCACCGACACGTTCTGGGACGACTTCCGCGACCTGGCCACCAAGGCCGGGGTGGCCGCCTGCTGGTCCACCCCGATCCTCGCCCGCGACGGCGCGCTGCTGGGCACCTTCGCGATGTACCACCGCGTCCCGCGCGCTCCCCAGGAGACCGACCTCGCGCTCGCCCGGGTCTTCGCCGACACCGCGGCCCTGGCCATCGAACGCCACCACGCCGAACAGGCACGCACGGCGGCCGAAGCCCGCGAGAAGGCCGCCCGCGACGACCTCGCCTTCCTCCTTGACACCAGCACCGCCCTCGCCTCCGACCTCGACGCGGCCCAGACCCTTCACCACCTGGCCGCGTCCTGCGCCCCGGCCCTTGCGCCGCTGTGCGCGGTCGACATCGTGGAGAGCGGCCGGGTACGCCGCGTGGCGACCGCCGCCCCGACGCAGGACGAGCACGACCTGCTGGCCTCGCACATCCCCGTCTACGATGCCGTCGACGACGCCGTCGCCCGGGTTCTGGCCTCCGGCACGAGCGAAGTGGCCCGCCGCACGCCGACAGGCCCCGGCCCCTGGCACACCCTGGGCGTCACCGGCTACCTGTGCGTCCCCCTCATGGACCGCGAACGCGCCTTCGGCACCCTGACCCTGCTCTCCACCGGCGAGCACACCTTCGACGGCCACACCGTCGCACTCGCCGAAGAACTCGCCCGCCGCGCCGCCTCCTCGGCCCGCAACGCACGCCAGTACACCCATCGCGCCGCCCTCGCCCGCGACCTGCAAGCCGGCCTGCTCCTGCCCGACCTGCCCGACGTGCCCGGCACCGACGTGGCCACCTACTACCACCCCGCCGGTGAAGGCCTCGACATCGGCGGCGACTTCTACGACGTCTTCCCCCTCGACGACGGCCGGTGGGCGTTCCTGCTCGGCGACGTCTGCGGGCGCGGCGCCATCGCCGCCACCACCACCGCCCTGGTCCGGCACACCGCCCGCGCCGTCGCCCCCCTCCTCCCCGGCCCGGCCGACGTCGTCACGGCCGTCAACCGGGCCCTGACCAACCGGCCCGGCAGCCACGGCACCGGATTCGTCACCCTCGTCTACGGCCAGCTCACCCCGACTCCCTCCGGACTGGACATCGAACTGGTGCGGGCCGGCCACACCCCGCCCCTGCACCTCGACACCGACCGCACCGTCCACCCCATCGACACACCGGGCATCCTGCTGGGCATCAGCGAGACCACCCACGTCACACCCCGGCGCCTGCGCCTGCGACCCCACGAGAGCCTGGTGCTCTACACCGACGGCATCACCGAGGCCCGCAGGGGCGACCAGCTCTTCGGCGACGAACGCCTCGTCGCCGCGGTCTCCGATGCCCCGGCCCGGCATGCCGCGCAGCACGTCATCGACGCCGTCACCCGATCCGTGCACACCTTCACGGCGGGCCTCGACATCGACGACGACCAGGCCATCCTGGTCCTGACCGCCACCGAACCCACCCGGCCCTCGGCGGCTCCACGGGCCTAGCGGACGGTCACGACCCCCTCGACTCCCTCGACCCCCTCGTTCAAGGTCCGCGTCCGCCCCGGTCCGCGGCCCCGCTCGACGGGCGGGCGGCCCCGCTCTCGGATAGACCGGACGGACAGACCGGAACGCACGGGTGGGACACCGCCCGGGTGTCCGGTCCGCCCCGGTGGGTAGCCGGGCGTCCGTAGCGTCCGGACACCGGTGGCCGCGAACCGTGGCGGCCTCCCCGGCCCGGCGACCGAGAGGAGCACGGCCAAGCCATGGAGCACTACCGAGTCGTCAATCCCGCCACCGGCGAGACCGAGCGGGAGTACCCGACCGCCACCGACGCCGAACTGCGCGAGGCCCTGGAGAGCGCCGACGCCGTCCAGCGCGACTGGGCCGCCCGCGAGCCCGCCGAACGCGCCGCCGTGCTGCACCGGGTCGCCGACCTGTACGAGGAGCGCAAGGAGGAGCTCGCCGCCGTCATCACCCGCGAGATGGGCAAGCCCGTCAAGCAGGGTCTCGGCGAGATCGCCATCGTGGTGTCGATCTACCGGTACTACGCCGACCACGGCGAGGAGTTCCTGAAGGAGGAGGAGCTCCAGGTCGCCTCCGGCGGCCGGGCGGTCGTCCGCAAGGAGGCCGTCGGCACCCTGCTGGGGATCATGCCGTGGAACTTCCCGTACTACCAGGTCGCCCGGTTCGCCGCGCCCAACCTGATGCTCGGCAACACGGTGCTGCTCAAGCACGCCCCGCAGTGTCCCGAGTCCGCGCTGGAGATGGAGCGCATCTTCCACGACGCGGGCCTGCCGCGCGGGGCGTACGTCAACATCTTCGCCACCAACGACCAGATCGAGACCCTGATCGGCGACGACCGCGTCCAGGGCGTCTCGCTGACCGGTTCGGAGCGGGCCGGCGCGGCGGTCGCCGAGATCGCCGGGCGCAATCTCAAGAAGGTCGTCCTGGAACTCGGCGGATCCGACCCCTACCTGATCCTGGGCGTCTCCGACCTGGACCGGGTCGTGAAGAACACCCTCGGCGGCCGGATGCTCAACGCCGGGCAGGCGTGCAACGCCTCCAAGCGGATCATCGCCCTGGACGAGCACTACGACGCCTTCGCCGAGCGCTACACCGACGCGGTCCGCGCCATCGTGCCCGGCGACCCCGCCGACCCGGACACGTACATGGGGCCGCTCTCCTCCGAAAAGGCCGTCGACACCCTGGACGAGCAGGTCCAGGACGCCGTGGCCAAGGGCGCCACCGTCCTGGCCGGCGGGCGGCGCATCGACCGGCCCGGCGCCTGGTACGAACCGACCGTCCTGACCGGCATCACTCCCGAGATGCGCGCCTACAAGGAGGAACTGTTCGGCCCGGTGGCGCTGCTGTTCAAGGTGGGCTCCGAGGAGGAGGCCGTCGACTTCGCCAACAACTCGCCCTACGGCCTCAGCGCCTCGGTGCAGACCGACGACGCCGAGCAGGCGCAGCGGGTGGCCCAGCGCCTCCAGGCGGGCATGGTGTTCGTCGGCGGACCGGCCGGCACCGCCGCCGAACTGCCCTTCGGCGGCGTCAAGCGCTCCGGCTTCGGCCGTGAACTGGGCCGCTTCGGCATGGAGGAGTTCGCCAACCACAAGCTGGTCCGCGTGGTCCGCTGACCCCCGGGCACCAGGACCGCACCACACCCAGCGGCACCGAAAGAGGCAGCACATGACCCTGGAGCACCCGGCCGAACGCGGCGGCAACAGACGCGGGCCCTTCGAGCGGCTCGCCGAGCGCGCGTCCAACTTCACCAGCAGTCCGGCGTTCTTCGGGGTCTGCCTGCTCCTGGTCGGCATCGTCATCGGCGTGCACATCGCCAAGGCGCCGCTCACCTGGATGCTGCTGGCCGGCGAGTCCATGACCGCGGTCACCCTCCTGCTGCTGGCGCTCCTGAAGAACAGCGAACGCCGGGCCGAGCACGCCGTGCAGCGCAAACTCGACGCCATCGCCGCCGCCCTGCTGGAGACGCAGCAGGGCCAACCCGGCCCGGCCCAGCGCACCCTGCGTACGGCCATCGGCATCGAGGAGCAGACCTGAGCGGGGCCCGGGCGGCGGGCGCGCCGGGCCGCACCCGGGGGCGGGGCGACGTGCCCGCCCTCAGTCGGCGGTCCGCCACCGGCGTCCGATGGTGTCGTACGCGTACCGGGGCAGGCCGTCGATGGCGCTGGTGCGGAACGGGCGGCCGTCGTCGTCGATGCGCACCGTGCCCGTGCGGCCCTGGGAGGACCAGTCCAGCTCCAGGTACCAGCGGCAGTCGCACGAGCTGGTCCCGGCCGTGATCAGCAGCACCTCGGGGTCCTTCGCCGAGACGCGGTAGGGCATGCGTACGGCCGGGATCGGCGTGCCGGAGTCGTTCCCGGCGACCGCGCGGGCGATGGGGCGGTCCTTGTCCAGGTCCACGGTGAAGTACCGGGGAGTGACCGCGCCGCCGCAGCCCTGGTCCATGGCGTAGGCGTTGCCCCCGGCCGGTGCGGTGCGGCCGACCACGCGTACGCGCAGCGCCTCCAGCACGACGGCCGTGTCGCCGCGCCCCTGCACCGAAAGCTGCACGAGTGTCTCGCCGCCGTGTGTCGCGCTCTGCGTCGCCGCCCAGGGCGCCGCGTCCTGGGGGACCGGGGGAGGGGGCACCTGGCCCGGCGGCTTGGCGATGACGTAGTCGTGACCGCAGCCGAGCTTCCAGGCGTGGGAGTTGGCCGACCAGGTGAGCGGCAACCCGGCGGGCCGCCGTTCGCCGCGGGGCGGCGCCGATGTCGCGCCGGGGCGGTGAGAAGTGCCCGGCTTCCGCTTCCTGCCGTTCGGGTCGTTCGGAGTGGCGGAGCCGGAGGGCCGCTCGGCGGTGGGGGTGCCGCTCGGACTCGGTGAGGTGCCCCGTCGCTGCGGCGCCCCGGCCTCCGCCGTACCGGCGGCCCGGTCGGGGCCCTCGGCGGAGGCCCGCCGCTCGTCCGGCAGCGCGGAGAAGGCCCCGAGCATCGCGAGGACGGCACAGGCCGAGGCCAGGCCGACCACGAGACGGCGCCGCCGGTACCAGGGGCGGTGCGGGGGCGGGGGCGCGCCGGGCGGTGCGGGGGCGGGCTCCGATGCGACGGGGGTGCCGGTGGCCTTCGGCGCTGCGTCCGGGGTGACGACGGGACCGCCGTCGGCCGTCGGCGCCGTGTCCGGCGCGGTGCTGCCTTGCGCCTCTGGGCCCGGTCCGTCCGCCGCCTGGTCCGCGGGGTGCGCCGCGTCGTCCACGGCTCGCGTCGCCGCGGCGTCGGGGGCGCTCTCCGCCGCTGCCGCCGTACGGGGCCGATGGCGGGCCGCCACCGCGCGAAGCCAACGGCGGTGGAGTTCCAGGCGCTGCTCCGAGGTCGCCCCGCACAGGGCCGCGAAGCGTTCGGCGGGGGCGAAGTCGAGCGGCACCGCGTCGCCCGCGCAGTAGCGGTGCAGCGTCGAGGTGTTCATGCCCAGACGACGGGCCAGCGAGCCGTAGCTGCGGTCCGTGCGTTCCTTCAGCGCCCGCAGCAGCGCCGCGAACTCCGCCACCTCGTCGACGCCGTCGCCCTCGTCCTGCGCCGACACAGGTCCCCCCGTCCTCGTACGACCTCGCACGGCCCCGGGACGGCATCCCAGGCACCTCATGTACCTGCACGTCAGATGGGCTGGGATGGTTCCACCGCGGCCGATCGGCCGTCGGCTGTTGCACCGGGCCGCCGTGACCGCTGATGCTCTTGGTGTCGCAGCAGCCAGGCCCGGGCCGACCAGCCGGCCTCGTCGCGACCTCCACGTCCACGCACTGATCCCCGGGGGAACACCCATGTCCCTGCGCATCCGAACGAGCGCCTGCACCGCACTCACCGTCGCCGCCCTCGCGGCGGGCACGGTCCTCACGGCACCGGCCGCCGGCGCCGCCACGACGGCCGCCACACCCACGTTCCTGTCGGCGTCCCAGCTGCCGCCGCACCCGACGTCGTCCTGGACCGCCGGGCCCGTCACCGAAGGCTTCCCGGAGGGGCTCGGCCTCTGCGTGAGCACGGAGGGCGTGCCCTCCTACGCCTACCGGCACCGGGAGTTCCGGACCGACCTGGACACCAACGCCGTGCAGCTGACCGTCGTGACGGGCACGGCCGCCCAGGCCAAGGGCCTGGCGAAGCACTACGACGACCTGATCCGCACCTGCGCCGCCCGCATCGAGCGGTCCACGCCCGACGTCGAGGCCGAGGGCCGGGACTACGGCACGCTGCCGGTGGAGGAGGGCGCCCGGGTCCGCGGCCTGCACACCGAGACGTCCTGGGGCGCCACCGACATCGCCCTGATGTCGGTCGGGCGGGACGGCAGGACCGTCACCGTCGTGAAGTGGGGACAGCTCGGCGACTTCGGGGACGCGCCCGTGACCGCCTTCAAGAAGACCACGACGACGGCCGTCAACAAGCTGTACTGACCGGGCGCCACCGGAATAGAGCAGGGGCCGTCCTCCCGCCACGGGGGTCGGAAGGACGGCCCCGCGGGCGTCACCGCTCGCGTCGGCGGGCGCGGTGCCGACGGACCGCGTCCCGGCTGCCGCAGCGCGGTGAGCAGTACCGCTGGGTGCCGTTCCGCGAGGTGTCGACGACGACGTTCGTGCAGGGGTGCGCCGAGCACCGGCCGAGGCGGTGCACCCCACGCGTCGTCAGGTGCAGCGCGGTGCCGACGCTGAACACGGCGTGCAGGACGCGCGGCAGGTCGTCGTCGACGTCGCGGTAGTGCAGGTGCCAGCCCTCGCCGTTGTGGTCGGTCAGCCGCGGATACGCGGCCGTGGCGGCCATCTGCTCGTTGAGGAGCGCCGCCCGTTCGTCCGGGTCGTCGGCGTCGACGACCCGGATCCAGTCGTCGAGCACCGCCCGGCACCGCGCGTGATCGTCGGGCCGCTCGGGGAAAGGCATGGTCATGCCGAACTCACGGGTCCGCTCGACGATCCCGGCCCGGGTGTCGGGCCAGTCGTCCGCCAGGGAACGGGCGAGGAGAACGGCGTACTCACCGTAAGGGTTGAGATGCATAAGGGCATTACAGCAGGGTGGTCGGCATGTCCCTCACCTCGTTGTCCTCGCCCGTGTCCGGTGCGTCCGTCCTCGCGATGGCGCTCACCGCGCTGGTCATGGTGCTGACCCCCGGGCCCAACATGATCTACCTCGTGTCGCGGAGCATCGGGCAGGGGCGTGCCGCGGGACTCGTCTCGCTGGCCGGTACCGGCGTCGGCTTCGTCGTCTACATGCTGATGGCCAACCTCGGCCTCGCGGTCGTCTTCGTCGCCGTGCCCTGGCTGTTCATCGCCTTCAAGGCCGCCGGTGTCGTCTATCTGGCCCGCCTCGCCTGGCAGGCCCTGCGGCCCGGCGGGCGCGGCGTGTTCGAGGTCCGCGACGTCACCCGGGACAGCCCGGCCCGGCTCTTCCGCATGGGTCTGGTGACGAATCTGCTCAACCCCAAAGCGGCAATCATGTACCTGACCTTGATTCCGCAGTTCATCGACCCGCAGCGCGGGCACCCGACCGTGCAGGGCCTGACCCTCGGGTCGGTCCAGATCGTGGTGAGCCTGACCGTCAACGCCCTGATCGTGATCGCCGCCGGCGCCATCGCCGGCTTCCTCGCCCGCCGCCCGAGCCGGGCCGCCGTGCAACGCCGTGTCACCGGCGCCCTGCTGGGCGCCGTGGCGCTCCTCCTCGTCCGCGAGGTACCTGCCCGGGCCCAGGTCTGACCACCGTCATCCGCAGGCCTTACCGCGAAGGTTTACCCCGGCTCAACTCCAGGGTGGACGAAGTGATTTCCCTCCGATGGGAACCTCCTGGAGGCGCCGCGACGGTGCGGCGGCCTTCGCGGGGAACCGCGAAAAGACAGGGGGAACGACATGGCATTCAGCAAGGGACGTGTCGCCGTCGCGGCGGCAGGCGGGTTGCTCATGCTCGCCACGGGCGTGGGCGCGGCCGAGGCGGGAACGGGGGCGTCGGCCACGCCGGGTTTCGCCCGGCAGGCCGAGTCGGCGCACCTGACCAGCGCGCAGACCACGGCGCTGCAGGCGGACGTGAACCGCTATCTGAAGAAGATGGGCGGGACCCAGGTCGCGCTCAACAAGATCGACCTCGACGGCAAGGGCGAGGTCCTGGTCGCCCTGCCCGGCGAGGCCCGGCCGCGCGACTTCGCCTCGGGCAACGGGATGCGCATCGCCGCCGACCCGTGCCTGGACAACCCGGGGGTCTCCGGCAACTTCTGCGCCTACCAGCGGGACAACTTCGGCGGAAGCATCATCAGGATGTGGCAGTGCAACACCAAGTACTACGTGTCCACTTGGGGAAGCGGGGGCTCCTGGGTCAACGACCAGACCCGCAACCTGGAGAGCCGCCGGGCCCGGATGTACAACCCCAGCGGCAGCATGATCTACAAGACGCCGCGGGCGTACAGCTCCGACGCCCACGGTGACTGGAATCCCGTCCGGTACGTGATTCCCTGCGGCTAGAGCCGTGTGATGCCGTGATCCGGGTCGGTGCCCTCGGGACGGGCACCGATCCGGATCACCGCTCGCCGGGTCACTCGTCGTGGAAGACGTACGACCACGCGGGCCGGCTCCCGCCGGGCGCGTCGACTGCGGCCAGCTCCGCCAGGACCCGATGAGCGATCCGCCGCCGCTCGGCGCTCCCCGGCGGGGCGAGGTCACGGCTGCGGAGCCCGGCGACCCACAGCGCGACCATGCCGAGGAAGCTCTCCAGGTCACGTGCGGCGGGCAGCCCGGTCAGGTACTCCTCGTCGGGGCCGTCCGGCTCGGTACGGGTCGGCATGCGCAGGACGTGCCCGGTGGGCCCGTCGATGACGAGCTCGCCCCCCATCCACCGGCCGATCAGGAAGAAGGGACCGCCCTCCGCGACGGCTGCGGCACCGTCCGGCCAGTCCACCTCGTCGAAGAGATCGGCGTCGGCGTCCCCGTACGGCAGGAGCGCCATGCCGCCTTCCCCCAGGTCCGGCAGGCCGAACCCGGTGAGGAGGTCGCGCGTGGGCTGATGGGTCAACCCGGCGGGCAGGTCCCCGGGGTCGGACTCCCAGATGTCGCTCTCGCCGAAGAGGGGGACCAGGTCCCGGTGGCTCGGCGGCGGGGCGTCCACGGGACTGCTCAGGTCCGTGACCGCGTCACCTGGGGACAGGGGAGGCTCCAGGAGACCGAAGGTACCCGACGGGTCCACGCCGTCCGTCGGCTGGACGGCGATCAGGCCCAAGTCGCCCCCGAACACGACGACATCGCCCACGGCCAGCGGGGCGCAGGGCAACAGGAAGGCGCGCGCGTTCCGCCGGGGGGACGACGAGGCGAACAACTCGACGAGGCGTGTGGGATGCCCGGGGCGTCCGGGACGCCCATCGGCCGCCGGAGGCAGGGCCAGGTCCGATCGCTCCTCCAGCGGAATCTCGTCCCCCGTCCAGGGTCCGGCGACGCGTTCACCCGTGCCCGCGTCCCATACCGAGACGAGGGGGTGCGGCGAGCGGCCCACCATGCGCTTCTGCAGCCCGGCCAGGGCGGGCCGCCCCCGCCAGCACACTTCCGCCAGCCGGGAGAACCTGCCCCCTTCGAGGAAGCGCGGATGGAACCCGCCCGGCGGCCGCCAGCGGACCCACTTCGCCTGCCAGGGAAGGGAGATGCCGGACGATGCCACGGACTGCGCGAACGCCGCATCGTCGCGCGACCAGGCCATCGCATGCAGCCAGGAGGCCCACTCGCGCTGGCTCTCCGGCGCAACACCCCGTTCCCACAGGTGCATCGCGTCGGCAGCGGGACTGTTACCGGGAACGACGGGACTGTGGCTGCGCGCCGCGTCCATGACCGCGGTCTGCGGCAGATGGGCCACCGTACGCCCATCGCGCAGCAGTTCCTCGTACGTCCCTGCCCGCACGGCGTGCATGGCGAGCCCGGTGGCCGCGTACCGCCCGACGGCGCCGTCCTCGGCCCACCCGTGGGGATGACGGAACTCGGCGGAGGCGCGCAGCAGCCACGCCACCATGTGCCGATTGACGCGGGCCACTTCCTCGGAGCCGACACGGCGGCGCAGGGCTTCGGCCACGGCCTCCTCGGTGAAGGAGACCCCGAGAGCGCCGACGCGCAGCACGTCCGCATGCTCCCGGGCCCACTCGGCGAGCGCGGCCGGTGCCATGGGCGTGCCGGTCACGGCGGCGACGAGCTCCGCCCACACGGGCAGGGGCACGACCCGCGGCTCCGCGAGGGCGAGAGCGCGCAGGGCGGCCGGGGCGTCGGGAGCGCGTACGGCACCGTCGGGCTCGGACAGCCGGAAAACGGCCTCGGGGGGCGCCGCTCGGGGCAGGAACTCCGGCCGGGTATCGGCCAGCACGGCCACCTTCGCGTGCGCCAGCAGGGGGACGGTGCCGCGTATCAACCGCTCCGGCTCGTACGACCGCCGGGTGCGCCCGGCACGGTGGGCGTTGACGAGGACCAGCAGGCGCTCCTCGCCCCACGAACCGAGCGCCGACCGCCAGTCGTCCCGCTCGCCGGACGACAGGTCAACTCCCAGCGCGGACAGCGCTTTGCGCATCACCTGCTCGGCGGTGAGCCCGGTGGCATCGACGAGGACGCTCCCCGGCACGTCCTCGTGCACCCGCCGCAGGACGGCCCCCGTGTCGGCGCCGGCCGGAGCGACGACATGGGCGGCGCTGCCACCTCTCCCGCCGGAACGCCACCAGGCGCCCACGCGACCGGACACTTCTTCCGCAGGGCTGCCCACCGATGCCACCGTCGTACCGCTCCTCTTCGCCGCCGCTCCGAAGCCGATCACTGTAATGAGCCGGATCGCCGACCGGGGGAGCGGGGCCCAGGTGGAGAACCGCATGCCGGAGAAACCGTGGGGCGTCCTCTCCGCAGGGCTGTTAGCGTTCCGGAGGCCGAGGACAACGGGGCGCCCTCTCGCCCCGCGGGGGAAGAAACTGGTCGCCTCGCTCTCCTCGCTGGAAAACCACTCGCGAGCGCGGAGGACAGGAACCGTCGCATGGGCACAACAGAGGCCACAGAAGCCCGAATCGTCGGTTCGGGACATTTCCTGGTCGTGCCGTCCGGGCTGCGGGACCAAAAATGGGCCAGGGAATTCCTCGGGACCACCCTCACACCCGAGGACTTTGCCTCCGCCGCGCCCGATCTCGCGGGGAAGACCCTCTACCTCTGCGGCGACCTCTCCGGGATCGACGAACGCCGATTGCGGTCCGCGGCACGGGTCTTCGTCATCCGGGAGTTCTCACACGGGTACCCCGAGGGCGTCGGCGCGCCGTGGTCCCTGGTCGACTCCGGGCGCGTTCCGCTCCGCGTGCACGGCGCCGGCGTGTACTACCGACGCTTCTTCGGGCCCGGCGGCGACGAGTTCGGCCGTATCCGCGCGGAGCACACGTTCCAGTCCTTGACGGAGTCCACCAAGCCGGGGAGCGCCCGGCGCAGCGGAATCTATCTGACGCCCGTCACGCGGGACGGCGACGCGCTGCACTTCCGGTTGCTGCGGTGCTCCACGAACCTATCGGGGCCCACCGAGAACTTCGGGCCCACCGACGTGCGTATCGTCGAGGAACTCAACCGCGAGGCCGCCGGCGTCTTCCGGGACCAGGCACCGCTCAATCACGTCCTGGCCCAGATCTACCACAACACCCTTGCCACGCCGGAGCGCAAGCAGTCCAAGGCCCGGATCTCGGCGCACGCGGACAAGACCAAGGACATGCCCGCCAACGGCATCATGGCGTTCTGCACGTTCTACGACGGGCTCGATCACCTGCAGCCGTTGCCCGACGACCCCTTCGATGTCGGGCGGAAGGGCGTCAGCGGTCTGACACGCCTGCGCTTTCGCCTGAAGGATCTGAAGGATCTGAGGGATCCGACCGGGGAACGCGACGACGTCCCGTTCCCCGCGCAGTTCACCGTGACGCTCCACCCCGGCTCCGTCTTCCTCATGCCGTTGTCCACCAACCGCCTCTACACGCACGAGATCCGCCCGTCCGCGTTGGACGCCGACCTGATTCCGACCCGGCTCGGATACGTGGTCCGCTGCTCCAAGGCCGAAGCCGTGCATGAGGACGGCCGGACCTTCCTCACCCCAACGGGAGGAACCGGCGCCGGGGACCGGGTGGAACTGGAGCCCCCGACGGAGGCCGGCATGGACGAGCTGCGCGGACTGTACGCCGCGGAGAACAGGACCTCGTCCTTCATCGACTACGGTGACGCCTTCTTCTTCAGCATGAATACGGGGGATTACCGTGCCCCCAGGGCCTAGGATCCCGGACGAGATCTTCTCCGGCGTCCTTCCGGTCGAAGGGAACCTCTTCGCGGAACTGTCCGCCTCGGTGGCCTGGGAAGGCGTGGGCAAAGGCAGGCGGGCCGCCGCGCTCACGAGGCCCGACGCGTCCGGCGAGGTGCCTCTCGTGCGCACCACCGCCCAGTACGGCTGCCCGACGCAGCCCTTCCGGCCGGTGCACGAACGGCTGGCGCAGCAGATCCTGGAGCACGCGGATCTTCCGGTCGGCTTCAACAACGCCCTCATCGAGCGGTACACCAACGCGTACACCAAGATGGGCGGCCATTCCGACCAGGCCCTCGATCTGGCGGACGATTCGTTCATCGCGGTGTTCTCCTGCTACCGGCATCCCGCATCCGGACCGCCGAGGAAGCTGATCTTCGAGGCGAAGGAGGGGGACGGCGAGAAGGTCGAGATCCCTCTGACCCACCACGGCATCGTGGTCTTCTCGGTCGGGACGAATCGACGGCTCCGGCACAGGATCGTGCTCGACGGGCCCGTCGAGGCGGCGGACAACGAGTGGCTGGGCCTGACGCTCCGCACCTCGAAGACCTTCATCCGGTTCAGCGACGGTCTTCCGTATCTGCCGCGGGGAACGCGGCTCACGGTGGCCGACGAGGAGCAGCGGGTCGCATTCTTCCGCATGCGGCGCCGCGAGAACACCGAGACGGACTTCGCCTATCCCGCGCTGACGTACACGGTCAGCGCGGGAGATGTGATGCCCCCCGAACCGGCACGAGTTTCCCGGATCCCCGGCGCCCGGATCCCCGGCGCCGGGATCGCCGGGGCGGAGAGGTGAGAAGTCCCGCTTTCCGCCACGAAGCGTAAAAAGTGATGAATCTGCGCATCCGTGGCGCTACGCGGCCGGGAAGTACCTGTGCAGCGAGTGTGAAAGCGCCGCCCCTGAGCGGTGCGAAAGCGCCGCGAAATGCGCCGCGCCATGCGGTGTGAACGACGCGGCGCGCTATGCGAAGTGAACGCGCGCACCCGCTGTCCCGGCGGCCACCCGGCCGGCCGGGCCGTTCCCGGGAATGGTCCGGGACCGACCTCCGTCAGGGAGGAAGACCATGCGCACCACACATCTCCGCAGGACCGCCGTGGCAGCCGCCGCGACCCTCGCGCTGCCCGTCTCGCTGGGGCTGCTCGCCCCGGTGGCCCACGCCGACGACATGTCCGGACCGTTCGGCCCGGCGTGCGCCGGCGTCCCCAAGGACGGCGCCGGCAGCTTCGACGGCATGGCCTCCGATCCGGTCGCCACCGCGGCCTCGAACAACCCGGCCCTGTCCACGCTCGTCACGGCCGTCAAGAAGGCCGGACTCGTCGACACCCTGAACAACGCCAAGGACGCGACGGTCTTCGCGCCGACGAACGATGCGTTCGCCAAGATCCCCAAGGCCGACCTCGACAAGGTCCTTGCCGACAAGGCGCAGCTGACCAAGATCCTCACCTATCACGTCGTCGGTGAGAAGGTCGCCCCCGATCAGCTCTCCAAGGGATCGTTCAAGTCCCTGGAGGGAAGCATGATCACCACCACGGGATCGGGCGAGAAGTTCAAGGTGAACGACGCGGCGAACATCGTGTGCGGCAACGTGAAGACGTCCAACGCCACGGTGTACATCATCGACTCCGTCCTCATGCCGAAGAGCTGAGGGCCGAAGAGCCAAGGGCCGAAGAGCCGAGAGTCGAAGAGCCGAGAGTCGAAGAGCCGAGAGTCGAAGAGCCGGGAGTCGAAGGGCTGGGGCGCGAGCCGGTGGCCCGGGTCCGGTGGCGTGCCGCCGGACCCGGACTGCCGTGCCGGTGCCCCGAGTCCGTGGGGGAGTCAGGCGCGGGCGGCCGCGGCGGCGACGATCCAGTTCCTGAACTCGACGGCGTAGTGCCGCAAGTGGTGGTCCAGGACCTCGTCCGGGCACGCGCTGGGCAGGTAGACGGTCAGGGCGGACGTGAAGCCGTCGGCGGTGTCACCGAACTGGATCAGCGCGCGCCCGACGACGGTGCCGTCGGCCAGGAAGAGGTTCGACGACATCTTGCGCGGAAACTCCGACTCCGGGAGGAGCTCGTCCGCGTCCGCGGCCCAGTCCAGCGCGTCGGTTCCCCAGCCGCCCATGTAGAACGAGCAGACGTGGGGGCCGATGTTCTCCACCACCCGTGCCCCGACGGCGTCGGTGCCCATCGCGTAGTGCTCGGGATGCGCCGCCAGCAGCGCCCTCTCGTCGCCCGCGAACGCCCCGTCCATCCAGGCGAGGAACGCGGTCGAGGTCAGGCCCTTCGTCGCGAGCACGGTGGTGCCCGCCTTGAAGCGTCCTCCGGAGGTGCGAGCGCTCTCGCGCAGGAAGGCGTTGCCCTCCTCGATGTCGTCGGCCAGCAGGTCGAGGAGCCCTTGGCGGCCCAGCAGGGTCCGGAAGCGGTCGACGGCGCGACGGGCGTAGAAGAGCTCGAAGTCGTCGATGTCCCCCGCCCCGGTGGGACCTGCCTCGAGCGTCACGGTGAGGGGCGGGAGCGTGTGGTCGTGGGTCATGCCGTACCTCCTGGAAGAATGCGAACGTGAATTCGCGTTCGCGTCGCGAGGGTACGCGGAGCAGTGCCGCGCTTGTCAAAAGGCCCTGCTGAGAGCGCCGCGGATACGATGCGGGACATGACCGAGGAGCCGGAGCGTCCAGCGGCCTACCGGGAGCCCCGGCAGGCACGCAGCGCCGCGACACTTGCACGCGTCCTGCGGGCGGCCGAGGAGATCGCGTCCTCGGCCGGACTGGAGGAGATGACGGTCTCCGGCGTCGCGCAACGCGCCGGGGTCTCGGTCGGCACCATCTACCGCCGGTTCGAGGACAAGGAGCAGCTGATCACCGCCCTGTCCGAGCGCATGCTGGAACGCCGCGAGGAGTTCGTGGCCGAGCGGCTGCGGCAGGCCGAGCCGTCGCTCCCCGGTGTCATGGACGCCTATGCGCACGCCCTGCTGCAGTCCTTCGCCGACAGCAGCGGCCTCTTCCCCGAGCTGCTGCGGATGCGGGGGACCAGGTCACTGGACCGCGGGGCCCGCACCATCACGGAACTCCACCGCCTCCTGCTGGCAGCGGCGGCCCCGTACGCCGACCAGATCCGGCGCTCCGAGCCGGACCGGGCGCTCGACACCGCGGCCCGTGCCCTCCTCGGCGCCTGCTTCCACAATTCCGTACGCCCCGACCCGGCCGCGGACGAGGCGGCCAGGCGCAGGTACGCGGACGAGCTCGGTGACATGGCGACCACCTACCTCCTCACGCCCGACCGGCGCGACGGCCCCGAGGCCTGACCCGGACACCGGCCGCCGCCTTGGATCGTGGCGCCGGGCGGATCGGCGGACGTCGTATCCGCACCAATCCGACGAGCCCCGGGCAACGAATCAATAGCGTGACCGTGAGCGGGAGTCTCACGGGCGTGGTCCACGGCGGGCGATGATGTCCGCATGAGGCAATCGGTGTTCATCGGCGGCAACCCGGCCGACAGGCCAGATCTCGTCGCGCTGATGGAGCAGGTGACGAAGGGCGACGAGCAGGCTTTCGGGCAGCTCTACGAATCGGTCGCGGGCCCGGCCTTCGGTGTGGTGAGAGCCGTGGTCCGCGATGTCGCGCAGTCGGAAGAAGTGACGCAAGAGGTGCTGGTGGAAATGTGGCGGCACGCTGCGGACTACCGGCCGGAACGGGGGTCGGTCATGAACTGGGTACTCACGCTGGCACACCGGCGGGCGGTGGACCGCGTCCGCTCGGTGGCGGCCGCCGCCGCGCGCGAGGAGCGGGTGGCGCTGCGCGACCGGTTGCCCGAATTCGACGTGACGGAGGCGGAGGTCGAGGCGCGGCAGGAGCGCGAAGACGTACTGCGCTGCCTGGAGGCGCTCACCGTGCTCCAGCGGGAGTCGATCACCTTGGCCTACTACCAGGGGCTGACCTACCGCGAGGTCGCCGAGCGCCTGTCCACGTCCCTGGGCACCGTCAAGACCCGTATGCGGGACGGACTGATCCGGCTCCGTGACTGCCTGGGGGTGGCGGCATGACCTCCGGGCGCGGTGACATGAGCTCGAACGACGCGCACACCCTGGCCGGTGCGTACGCCCTCGACGCGCTGGAGTCCGATGAGCGGGCGGCGTTCGAGGAGCATCTGGACGGGTGCGCGGACTGCCGCCAGGAGGTGGCCGAATTCGCCGCGACGGCCGGCCGCCTGGCTCTCGCCGCCCACGTGCCGCCGCCTCCCGCGCTCAAGCGGGCGGTGCTCGCCGAGATCGGCGACGTCCGCCAGGAGCCCCCGCGTACTCCGCGTCGGGCAGATGTGACGCCGTCGCCCAAGGGGGCACCGTGGCTCCGCAACCTCGCGCTCGCCGCCTGTCTGGTCGCGGCGGCCCTCGGCGGTGTCGCGACCTGGCAGCATCAGGAGGCCCGCGAGGCGCGGGTGGAGGCCGGTGCGGCCCGCACCGAGGCCGATCAGGTGGCGGCCGTGCTCGCCGCCGGTGACGCGCGCACCCATTCCGTCACCCTGTCCGGCGGTGCCCGCGGCGCCGTGGTCACCTCGGCGAGCCGGAACCGGGCGGTCTTCACGGCGTCCGGCCTCGACGGCCTGCCCAAGGGCAAGGTCTACGAACTCTGGTTCAACGACGACGGCGCGATGCGGCCCGCGGGACTTCTCGAGCGCGGCAAGAGCAACCAGGTCACCCTCATGGACGGCACGATCGACAAGGCCACCGGGATCGGCATCACGGTCGAGCCGGCCGGAGGATCCAGGACGCCGACGCTTCCGCCGGTCGGTCTGGTCGACTTCCCCGCGTGAGCGCGTATCTGCATGACCGAGTGCCGAGTACCCGCACGACCGCGTACTCGCATGACCGCGTTCGCGCGTGACGGCGCTCTCGCTCGACCGGCCGGACCGGCATGATCGGCCGGACCGGCATGAACGGCCTGATCGGCCGTCGTGCCGCCCGGGCGGTGCCTGAGCCGACTGCGGCCACGCCCCGGTGAGCACGTGCTCACCGGGGCGTGGCCGCGCGGCGTCACGCCTGGATGGGCGTCAGGAGTGCGAGCCGGTCGAGTTGCCCGTCGCGCCGCTCGAGTTGGCCGTCTTCGAGCACTTGTGGAAGTAGGCGGTGCCGTCCTCCGCGAAGCCGCTCTGCGTCTTGGTGGACGTGCCGCCCGACGACGTCGCGGAGTTCTGCGACTTCGTGTAGCCCGGACCGGAGTCGGCCGCCGCGACGGTGGCGCTTCCGAGGATGACGGGCACGACGATGGCTCCGGCGGCGATCGCCTTGGCAATGTTGCGCATGAGACGCAATCCCTTCGATTCACGGGTGAGCGGCAGAGCGGCTCACTCGGTCTCCCGGAAGCCGCGGCGGGGCCTGCTCGATGGCCTCGCCTCACATACCGTGACCACGACTCGGCGAGCCTGCCTTTCGAAGGGAGGCGCACGGGTGACGGGCGGAGCGGTCGAGTCGGTACGGACATGGCCGGTGAGCTGCGGCAACAGCACCGGAACGACCCGTGCACACGATTCTTCGGCAAGTGCCCTAACCGAGTGACCGGGTGACCGGTCGCCAGGCATCCCGGCACGCGACGAACGCTGAACCCGCCCGCGCACGGGGGTGAATCGCGGCCGGAACCGGCGCGCCGCCGTGGCCCCGGATAGGCCATCTGCGTGAGCGATCCGCGTGAGCGACCCATCCGAACCCTCCGCAGGAACGGATCCTGACCATGGACCACACATCACCGCGTCCGCCCCGCGGTTTCACACGGCTGTCCCTGGGAGCGCTGAGCGGCCTGCTGGCGGGATGCGCGGCGATCGCCGTCGCCGAACTCGTGTCCGCCGCCGTCCGGCCCGAATCCGGGCCCGTCGTCGCGGTGGGCGGCGCGGCCATCGACCGTACGCCGCCGTCCGTCAAGGACTGGGCGATCCGGGAGTTCGGCACGAACGACAAGCTCGTCCTGCAGCTCGGCATCCTCGCGGTCCTGGCCGTGCTCGCGCTCGCACTGGGCATGCTCGCCACCCGGTGGCATCTGGTGGGTTCGCTCGGTGTGCTGGTCTTCGGAGCGGTCGGCGCGCTCGCCGCGCTCGGCAGGCCGGACTCGACGAGCTTCACCGACGCCCTGCCCTCGCTCACCGGCGCCGTGGCCGGGGCCGCGCTGCTGTACTGGCTGACCGGCCGTCTCGGCCACCCGGGGCATCCGGCGCCCCCGCGCGACGCGGAGCAGTCGGCGCCGACGCCGGTGACCGATGAAGCAGGAACCGGTGCAACAGGAACCGGTGCAACAGGCTGGGACCGGCGCGGATTCGTCCTCGCGGCCACTGCGGCGGCCGCCGCCTCGGCGGGCGCGGGATTCGCGGGCCGGGCGCTCAACGGCTCGCAGGGGCAGAACGCCGTCGCCTCCCGGAAGAAGGTCGTCCTGCCCGTTCCGGAGTCGAGGGCGGCGCCCGTGCCGAAGGGCGCCGCGCTGCGGATCGAGGGGATCAGCCCGTTCATGACCTCCAACGGCGACTTCTACCGCGTGGACACCGCGCTCGTCGTCCCCAAGGTCGACGCCACCTCCTGGCGGCTGCGCATCCATGGCGACGGCGTCGACCGCGAGCTGAACGTGTCCTTCGACGACCTGCTGCGGATGCCCCTGATCGAGCGTGACATCACGCTGACCTGCGTCTCCAACGAGGTGGGCGGCCCCTATGTCGGCAACGCCCGCTGGATCGGCGTACGCCTCGCCGACCTGCTCGAACGCTGCGGTGTGCGCCCGCCCTCCCGGGGCGGCCCGGCCGACCAGTTGGTGGCCAGGTCCGTGGACGGCATGACGATCGGCACTCCCGTCGAGGACGTGATGGACGGCCGGGACGCGATGCTCGCGCTCGGCATGAACGGCGAGCCGCTGCCGTTCGCGCACGGCTTCCCGGTCCGCATGCTGGTGCCGGGTCTGTACGGCTATGTGTCGGCCTGCAAGTGGATCGAGGACATCGAGCTGACCACCTTCGACGCCTACGACACCTACTGGGTCAAGCGGGACTGGGCCCGCAAGGCGCCGATCAAGACCCAGTCCCGTATCGACACCCCCAAGCCGTTCGCCCGGCCGAAGGCGGGAGCCGTGATGGTCGCGGGGGTCGCCTGGGCGCAGCACCGGGGGATCGAGAAGGTCGAGGTGCGGGTGAACGACGGCCCCTGGGAGGAGGCGCGCCTGGCCACCGAGGACACCTCGGACACCTGGCGCCAGTGGTCCTACGCCTGGCAGGCGACCAAGGGCCAGGCCACGTTGACGGTCCGGGCCACCGACAAGTCCGGCGCCACCCAGACCGAGAAGCGCACCCGCACCATCCCGGACGGAGCCTCCGGCCGGCACTCCGTCGTCGTCACCGTCGACTGAGCGGGTTCTCGCGGTACGCGACCGAGCACGACGAAGCAGGAGGCACGTCATGGTTTCGCCGGTTCCCGCGCGGCGGCCGTTGTTCGTCACGGAGTGGCAGCATCTGTTCGTGGTGCTGATCAACGCCGATTTCGAGGACCTGATCGATCTCGAACGGCTCGACATGGCACTGGAGATCGGCCGCCTGACCGGCAAGCACGTCGCGGTCGACGCCTCCCGCATCCCGTTCATGAGCGCCGAGGTACTCACCACGCTGCTGCGGCACCGGCAGCGGACGGGGCATCTGCCCTGGCTCGTCGGCCCGCTCAGCCCGCCGACGACTCGGCGCCTGGAGATATCGGGGACCCTCAGGCTGTTCGAGATCTTCCCGACGCTGCTGGAGGCGACGGCCCACAGCCGGGGCGAGTGACTCCGCCCGGGGCCGGGCAGCACGGAGGGTGGGGTGCGCGGTCTGCGCATCCCACCCTCAGGGTGTGCTCGCCCGCCGTCGGCGGGAACACGGTCAGCTCTTGGGCATGAGGACCGTGTCGATGATGTGCACGTTGGCGTTGGCGGTCTTGACGCCACCGCAGACGACCTTCGCGCTGTCGTTGACCTTGTAGGACTCGCCGGAGCCCGCCGTGGTGAGCTTGGACTTCTCCAGCGTGGTGTACGAGCCCTTCACCAGGTCCTTGGGCTCGAGCTTCTGGCCCACGACGTGGTAGGTCAGGATCTTGGTGAGCTGGGCCTTGTCGGCGAGGACCTTGTCCAGGTCGGCCTTCGGGATCTTCGCGAAGGCGTCGTTGGTGGGTGCGAAGACGGTGATGTTCTTGGCGCTGTTCAGGGTGTCCACGAGCCCGGCCTTCTTCACGGCCGTCACCAGGGTGGACAGGTCGGGGTTGTTCGAGGCGGCGGTGGCGACCGGGTCCTTGGCCATGCCGTCGAAGCTGCCCTTGCCGTCCTTCGGCACCGAGGCGCAGCCCGGGCCGAACGGCTTGTCCATGCCGGCCATCTCGTCGGACGGAGTGCTCTTGTCCGACGCGCTGGAGTCACCGGCCGACTTGCTGTCGGAGGCCTTGTCCTTGGAGTCGCTGTCGGAACAGGCGGTCAGCGCCAGCGGAAGGAGAGCGGCGGCGGCGACGGCGACGGCGATACGGCGGACTGGAGTCTGCATGAAGATTCCTCAGCGATCGAGTGCACGAGAGCTGTCTGCCCTCGTCACTGCTGATCCGGTGCCGCTCGGCCCGCGGATTGGTCCCTTCCCCGTCCGTTCCTCGAAAGAGTGAACCGGGCCCCGTGGAGCCAGTGCTGGGGCGGACGGGAAAGCCCGACCTCAGACGACCCCGACGCGTACGCCGAGCGCCCGGATCGCCGACAGCTCGGCCGGTGGCGCGGCCCCGTCGGTGATCAGGGTGTCCACGTCGGCCGCCGGGCAGATCTTCGCGAACGTGGTCCGGCCGATCTTGGAGTGGTCGGCGACCACGACGGAACGACCGCTGTGCAAGGCGAAGGCGCGGTCCGTCGCGGCCTCCAGCTGGTCGTGCGTCGTGCAGCCGTGCCCGGCGCTGATGCCGTCGACGCCGAGGAACGCGATGTCGGTGTGGTGGTCGGCGAGCGTCTTCTCGGCGATGGGGCCGATGAGTTCGTAGCTCTCGCCGCGGGCCGTGCCGCCGATCACGATCAGGGTGACGGCCGGGCGCAGGACCAGGGCCGCGGCGATGTTCACGGCGTTGGTCACGACGGTGACCGGGCCCCGGTCGGCGAGCAGTCTGGCCACCTCCGTGGTCGTGGAGCCACCCGTCAGGCCCACGACCGCGCCGTCGGGAACGAGGTCCGCGGCGGCCCGGGCGATCGCCTGTTTCTGCGGGGAGCGCTGGTCCGCGCGGTGCTTGAGCGGCAACTCGATGCTCAGGCCGCCGACCACGGCGCCGCCATGGGTGCGTTCGAGCAGCCGTCGCTCGCTCAGGTGCCGCAGATCGCGTCGCACGGTGGCCTGCGAGACTCCCAGGAGCGTGGACAGCTGGGTGACATCAGCGCTGCCCTGCGCGGCTACGTGGTCGAGTATCCGCACATGGCGGTCGCTTCTGAGCACGGGCCGAGCATAGCTTCGGCGCACACGAACGCTCACGGATTGCCGTCATCTATGCGCGCTTCTGCGCGAGTTGGCCGAACTTCCGTCAATTCCCCTCCCTTGACATGGCTGGAGACGCTCGCTTAACTCCCTGGCAACGCCGACGTCGAGCACTCGGCGCAGAGGTACGCCCAGCCGGTAGTTGGCCTCGGCCATGAGCCCGGACTGAGTCGCCAGGACCGTTTCCGGTCCGAGGCGGGGACGTGCCCTCCCACGGCTGGAGCTCACCGATGAGCCTCAATCACGTTGTGCGCAGGTGTACGGCCGCGGCCGTGGCCTGCGTGGCCGCTGCCGCGGCCGGTCTGCTCGCACCGTCCACGGCGTCGGCCGGCGCCGTCGCCCCCGCCCCGCCGCCGTCCCGCGCCGGCTTCGACTACCAGATCGGCGGCGCCTACACCCCGCCCGCCGGCGTCGGCATCGTCAGCCGGGACCACAAGGCCGCCCCCGCACCCGGCCTGTACAACCTCTGCTACGTCAACGCCTTCCAGGCACAGCCCGGGGCGGAGGGGGAGTGGGACCGCGACCTGCTCCTGCGCGACGGGAACGGCGACGTCGTCTACGACGGCGCATGGGGCGAGGCCGTCCTCGACATCCGCACCGCCGACAAGCGCCGCCGGATCGCCGCCAAGGTCAACGGGTGGATCGACGGCTGCGCGGCCAAGGGATTCCAGGCGGTCGAGCCGGACAACTACGACACGTACACCCGCTTCCCCGCCCACCTGAAGGCGAGCCACGCCAAGGCCTTCGTCTCGCTGCTGTCCGCGCACGCCCACGCCAAGGGCCTGGCCGTCGCGCAGAAGAACACCCCGGACCTGGCCGCCGCGCACGAGGAGACCGGCCTCGACTTCGCCGTCGCCGAGGAGTGCGGGCAGTGGGACGAGTGCGACCGGTACACGGCCGCGTACGGCGATCACGTCCTGGTCGTCGAGTACTCGGCCGCCGGTCTGCGCAAGGCCTGCGCGGGCTGGGGGGACCGGCTGAGCATCGTCCGCCGTGACGTCGGTGTGGCGCCCGCCGGTGCCGACGGGTACCTCCGCCGGACCTGCTGACGGACGGCCGGGTTCCGGTCGCCCGGAACCCGGCTGCCTGCCGCGCCAGGCCCCCCTTCTCCGGTGGGTGCGCCCGACCCCCTTCGCCGCTGGGCGCGCCCGATCTTCATGCTTCGTGGAGGTAGTGATGACTGCAGTACCCGGTGTGCCGTCGCGGCGCGGCGTGCTGCGCGCCGGTGGTGCCGGGGCGCTCCTCGCGGCCGGCGGCGCGCTGACCGGCTGCGGCCGGGACGGGGACGGCGGGGCCGGCTCCGACGGCCGCGTCACGATCCAGATGTGGCACGGGCAGACGGACATCGCCGCACGGGTCATCAAGGGGCTCGTCGCCGAATTCGAGCGTACGCACCCGGAGATCCGCGTGGACCTGGGCGGCGGTGTCCTCGCCGATGCCATGCTCCAGAAGGTCACCGCCGCGCTCGCGTCCGGCTCCTACCCCGACATCGCCTACGTCTTCGGCTCCGATCTGGCGAGCGTGGCCCGCAGCCCCCAGGTCGTCGACCTCACCGACCACGTGCGCGGCGGCGCGACGCCGTGGCGCACCTACTGGGCGCCGGCCCGCGAGGCCGTCACCGTCAACGGCCGGGTGCGTGCCGTGCCCGCCCTCCTGGACTGCCTGGCCGTGGTCTGCAACAAGAAGCTCTTCGCCGAGGCCGGGCTCGACCTGCCGGAAGCGGGCTGGACCTGGGGGGAGTTCACCGACACCGCGCGCCGCCTCACCGACGCGGACAAGGGCCGGTTCGGCACCGGCTGGCCGGGCACCGGGGACGAGGACACGGTGTGGCGGCTGTGGCCGCTGGTGTGGGACCTGGGCGGCGACGTCATCGCCGACGACGGCCGGAGCATCGGATTCGCCGAGGAGGGCGTACGCGCTCTGGAGGTCGTGCGCGACCTTGCCCGCGACAGGAGCGTCTACGTCGACCCCAAGCCGGGCAGCGAGCAGATGTACCAGGTCTTCCTGTCCGGACGGATGGGCATGGTGCCCACCGCGCCGTGGCAACTGCCGGACATCGAGCAGGCCGGCCTGGACTACCACGTCGTCCCGCTGCCCAGCTTCAGCCGCCGCCCCCTCACCATCTCGGGCCCCGACACCTGGACCCTGTTCGACAACGGCGGGGCCCGCGCGGCGGCGGCCAGGACGTTCGTCACCTGGCTGATCCAGCCCGCCCAGGACAGCCGTTGGGACGTACGGGCGGGCAGCCTGCCGCTGAGCCGTCGCAGCGAGGACCGCCGGGCCTGGCGCGAGCACGCCGACCGCACCCCGGGCCTGTCCGTCTTCACCGAAGCGGTCTCCTCCGCGCGGGTACGCCCCGTGCACCCGGCCTACCCCCGCATCTCCCGCTCCCTGGGCCGGGCCGTCGTCGCGGTGCTGCTCGGCCGCGCGAGCCCCGCCGACGCCGTGCGCTCCTGCGCCCAGGAGTCCAACGCCGCCCTGCTGATACCGCGTTGAGGACCTGACATGCCCCCACTGCCCACCCCGCTGACCCTGCCCCGGGAACGCGCCGCGTCGCGGGCCCTGCGCCGTCGGCGCCGCAGCGAGTCCGCCACCGCCTGGGCGTTCATCTCGCCCGCGGTGCTCGTCATCCTCGGCCTGAGCGTCCTGCCCGTGATCTGGTCCCTGCTGCTCTCCTTCCAGGCCAACGACCTCGTCACCCCCAGCCGCTGGGTGGGCCTGGACAACTACCGGGCCCTGCGCCAGGACCCCGACTTCCACCAGGCGGTGAAGAACACCGTCCTCTACACCGCCCTCTACGTGCCGCTCGGCATCGCCCTCGGGCTCGCCCTGGCCCTCGTGCTGAACCAGCGCATCCGCTTCGTCGGTCTCTACCGGACGCTGTTCTTCGTGCCGTTCGTCATCTCCGCCACGGCACAGGGCGTGCTGTTCTCCTTCATCCTCGACCCCGAGTTCGGAGCGGCCAACTCGGTCCTGCACCACCTGGGCATCGCACCGCAGGGCTTCCTCACCGACCCCTCGCAGGCCCTGCTCGTCCTGGTCGCCATCACCTTGTGGAGCGGCACCGGGCTGTGCACCGTCATCTACCTGGCCGCACTCCAGGACGTACAGCAATCCCTGCTCGAAGCGGCCCGGCTGGACGGCGCGGGGCCGTTCCAGGTGCTGCGCCACGTGACGCTTCCCTCGCTCGCACCGGTGAGCGTGTTCCTGCTGCTGTGGCAGACCATCCAGGCCCTCCAGGTCTTCGACCTGGTCTATGTCACCACCAAGGGCGGCCCGTTGGGCTCCACCACCGTGATCGTCTACTTCATCTGGGAGCAGGCCTTCAAGGAGTTCACCGCAGGGTACGGAGCCGCGGCCGCCTATGTCCTCGCGGTGGCCCTCCTCGTCGTGTCCGTCCTGCTGCGCGCGCTGCGCGGCCGCGAGCGCACCCCTCGTACGAAAGCAGCGACCTGATGACCGTCACCACGACCGGGACCCCCCGCGTCACCACCCGTCCCGCCGTGCCGGCCGCCCGGCGCCGGCGCATGCGGCTGCCGTTCAGCGCCTGGCATCTGCTGCTCGTGCCGCTGGCCGCGCTGTTCGCGTTGCCGCTGGTGTGGCTGCTGCTCAGCTCGGTGATGTCCAACGCGGAGATCAACCGCTTCCCGCCCGCGCTGTGGCCCTCGACCATCGATCCGGGCGGGTACCGCTACGTCCTCGGCAACGCCATGTTCCCGCGGTGGCTGCTGAATTCCGTCATCGTCTCCGCGGTGGCGGTGACCTCGAACCTCGTCTTCGGCGCGCTCGGGGGCTACGCGTTCGCCCGGATGCGGTTCGCCGGATCCCGGGTACTGCTCGTGCTCATGCTGTCGACGATGGCGGTCCCGTTCCAGCTGACGATGATCCCCACCTTCCTGGTGATGAAGAAGCTCGGCCTCATCGACACCCTCGGCGCGCTGATCGTTCCCTCGCTGGTCACGCCGTTCGCGGTGTTCCTGCTGCGGCAGTTCTTCCTCTCCCTGCCCAGGGAGTTGGAGGAGGCCGCCTGGATCGACGGCTGCTCACGGCTGCGGGTGCTCCGGTCCATCGTCCTGCCCCTGGCCCGTCCCGCCCTGGCGACCGTGGCCGTGCTGACCTTCCTCACCACCTGGAACGACCTGACCTGGCCACTGATCGCCATCAACCACGACACCCAGTACACGCTGCAACTGGGCCTGACCACCTTCCAGGGGCAGCACCACACCCGCTGGTCCGCCGTGATGGCGGGCAACGTCATCACGGTCCTGCCGGTCCTTGTCGCGTTCCTGTTCGCGCAGAAGGCGTTCGTCAGGTCGGTCACCTCCAGCGGACTCAAGGGCTGACACGGCGGCTCCGTCAGCACGACGGCCCCCACCGCTCACGGCCCACTGCCCACTGCCCACTGCCCAGCGTCCACCGCCCACCCGCAGCCCTTCCGGCACCGGCCCGCTTTACGTCACGCCCCCTTCCGTTCTCCGTACGACCCGAAGGACCACGATGCCGCCCGCGTACGACCTCCTCGTCATCGGGGACGCCAATCCCGACGTGATCGTCGGCCCGCTCGCCGAGCCCCTCGCCTTCGGCCAGCGCGAGCAACTCGCCGACTCCGGCACGCTCACCCTCGGCGGCTCCGCCGCGATCATGGCGTGCGGAGCCGCCCGGCTCGGCCTGACGGTGGCGTTCGCCGGCCGCGTCGGGGACGACGACGCCGGGCGCTACGTCCGCGACGAGCTGACCGCGCACGGCGTCGACACCCGCGCCCTGACCCTGGACCCGGCCCGGCCCACCCCGCTGACCGTCGTCCTGACCCGCGGCGAGGACCGCGCCATTCTCACCTCGCCCGGCACCCTCACCGCGACCTCCGGCCGCGACGTGCCCCACGACCTGCTCACCCGCAGCCGACACGTCCACGCCGCCTCCTTCTTCCTCCAGCCGCGCCTGGCCGAGGACCTGCCCGGACTCTTCGCCACCGCCCGCGCCCACGGTGCGACGACCTCCCTGGACACCCAGGACGACCCGTCCGGCGCCTGGGATCCGGCCGCCCTCCACACCGTCCTGGCCGGGACCGACATCCTGCTGCCCAACGCCAGGGAGGCCCGCCACCTGGCCGGACCGGGAGGCGACACCCCCGAACTGGCCGCCACGATCCTCGCCGCCCGCGTCCCCCTGGTGGTCGTCAAGAACGGTGCCGACGGCGCCCTGTGCCACGACGGCCGAGGCCTGTCCACCACGCCCGCGCTCACCCTCACCCCCCTCGACACCGTCGACACCGTCGGCGCCGGAGACAGCTTCGACGCCGGCTTCGTCGCCGCCACCCTGCACGGCCACCCCGCGCACCGCGCCCTGACCTTCGCGGCCGTGTGCGGCGCCCTCTCCACGCGGGCGCACGGCGGCACCCGAGCCCAGCCGACCTGGGACGAAGCACTCGCCCACACCACCCTCAGCGGAGCACCCACCTCATGACCCACCCCAAGATCGCCTTCGTCGGCGCAGGCAGCGTCGTCTTCACCCAGGGCCTGCTCGCCGACCTCTTCGGCTTCCCCGAGCTCCGGCACGCCCGCATAGCGCTGCACGACATCGACGCCGACCGGCTCGCCACCGCCGAGGCCGCGGCCCATTACATCGCCCGCGAACTCGGCGCCGACGCCCGCATCACCGCCCACGCCGACCGCCGCGCCGCCCTGACCGGCGCCGACTTCGTGATCAACATCGTGCAGATCGGCATGGGCGAGGCCACCCGCACCGACTTCGACGTCCCCGCCCGCCACGGACTGCGCCAGACCATCGGGGACACCCTCGGCGTCGGCGGGATCTTCCGCGCCCTGCGCACCTTCCCGTTCCTCAAGCAGCTCGGCGACGACATCACCGAGGTCTGCCCCGACGCCTGGCTGCTCAACTACACCAACCCGATGGCCATGAACGTCCAGTACCTCACCCGGGCCACCGGCCTGGACCGGGTCGTCGGCCTGTGCCACTCCGTGTACTGGACCATGCAGGACCTGGCCAAGCTCGTCGACGTGCCGTACGAGGAGATCACCTACCGGGCGGCCGGCGTCAACCACCAGGCCTGGGTGCTCCGGTTCGAGCACCGCGGCACCGACCTCTATCCCCGGCTCGACGAACTGATCGCCCGGGACGAGCAGTTGCGCCGCAGGGTCCGCGTCGACATGTACCGGCGGCTCGGGTACTACCCCACCGAGACCAGCGAGCACTCCGCCGAGTACGTCCCCTGGTACCTGCACCACGACAGCGAGATCGACCGCCTGCGGCTGCCCGTCGGCGCCTACCTCGGCATCGTCGACGACAACGTCGCCGAGTACCACAGGACCCGCGACGCACTGGCCCAGGGGGCGCCGCTCACCGTCGAGGGCACCATGGAGTACGCGCCCCAGATCATCCACAGCATCGTCACCGGCACCCCGCGCACCGTCTACGGCAACGTCCCCAACCGGGGCCTGATCGACAACCTCCCGGCGCACGGCGTGGTCGAGGTGCCCTGCCTGGTCGACGCGAACGGCGTACAGCCCACCCGCGCCGGAGCCCTGCCTCCGCAGCTCGCCGCGCTCAACCGCACCTACCTCAGCATGAACGACCTGGTCGTACGGGCCGCCCTCGACGACGAACCCCGGCACATCCGGCACGCGGCCATGGTCGACCCCGCCACCGCGGCGACCCTCACCGTGCAGGAGATCTGGCGGCTGTGCGACGCCATGGTGCGGGCGCACGGGGAACTCCTCCCGCCCTCCCTGCGCGCCACCCTGGCCGAGGTGACGGAGTCCTGAGCCGCCACTCCCACGGCAGGCCCGCCGACGCGGGGCCCTCCTCCACGCGGCACGTCCACTCGCAAGGCACGTCGCGTCCCTTCGCACCGTGAGTCGCGTCCACTCGCACCGCCGACGCGGACAGCCACCTTCCCCGGAACGGAAGCCACCCCCTCATGCCACGCACGTCGCTCACAAGCCAGGAGATCGTCAGCCAGCCGCAGTGCTGGGAGAGCGCGCTGAGCCAACTGCCCGCCCACCGGGCGGCATTGCCCGCGCAGGGCGAGCACGTCGCCGTGATCGGCTGCGGGACCTCGCTGTTCATGGCCCAGGCCTACGCCCGGCTCCGCGAGGACAGAGGACACGGCCCGACCGACGCCTACCCCGCCTCCGTGGCCCCTCTGCACCGCCGCTACGACCGGATCCTCGCCCTGACCCGGTCCGGCACGACCACCGAGGTCCTCGCCGCGCTCGCCGCCGCGGATCCCGCGACGCGCGTCACGACGATCACCGCGGTCGCCGGCTCTCCCGCGGCCCGCGCGGCCCACGACGTCATCGTGCTCGCCGGCGCGGACGAACGGTCCGTCGTGCAGACCCGGTACCCCACCACTCAACTCGTGCTGCTCCTGGCGCACTTGGGCCAGCCGGTCGAGCGGGCGCTCCGGGACGCGGTCACCGCTCTCGGCGCGCCCCTGGACCCGGTCCTGCTCCAGGCGGAACAGCTCACCTTCCTCGGGGAGGGCTGGCACGCGGGGCTCGCGCACGAAGCCGCGCTCAAAGTGCGGGAGGCGGCGGCGCGGTGGACCGAGTCCTACCTCGTCATGGAGTACCGCCACGGGCCGATCGCGGTGGCCGGCCCCGGCCGGGCCGTGTGGAGCCTCTCCCCGCTGCCCGCCGAACTCGCCGACCGCGTCGAGGCCACCGGGGCGTATCTGCGGCAGCCACGGCTCGATCCGCTCGCCGAACTGGTGCTGGCACAACGGGTCGCCGTACGGCTCGCCGAGGACGCGGGCCGGAACCCGGACCGACCGGCACACCTCACACGCTCCGTGATCCTCGCCTGACGGCACCCGCCCCGCAGGCCGGACTCCACGGGCTACGCCACCCCGCGCGTGGCCAGTGCCGTTCGTGCCAGGTCGCGTAGCCAGGTGTGTGCCGGGTCCGTGTCGTAGCGCTGGTGCCAGGACAGGTGGATCGGTGCCGCGGGCAGTTCGAGGGGGAGGGGGAGGGCCGTCAGGCCCAGGTCGGCGACCGCGGAGCGGGTGGTCGCCTCGGGGGTGGTGACCAGGAGATCGGAGCCGCGCGCGAACTCCAGCGCGCCCGCCTCCGTGGGCGCGGTCGCCACCACGCGCCGGGTCAGGCCGAGCGGCACGAGGGCGTCGTCGAGGGCATTGCCGAGGTTTCCGCGGCGCGAGACGGTGACGTGTTCGGCGGCGGCGTACTGCTCCGCGGTGACGGTTCCGACGCGGGTCAGCGGGTGCCCCTGCCTCACCACGACGACGAGACGGGACGCACCCACGCGCTCGGCACGGATGTCCGGTGCGTCGGGGCGGTTGGCGTTCGCCTCCAGGTCGACCTCGCCGCGCCGCAGCTCCGGCGTATCGCCGCTGGACTCCGCGAGGAAGCGGAGCCGCACGCCCGGCGCCTGACCGCGCACCGCCGCGAGCAGGGCGGGGCCGCTCATGGCGACCAGCGAATCGTGCCAGCGGAGGGTGAAGGTGCGCTCCAGGGTCTCCAGGTCGAGTGCACGGCTCGGCGCCAGCACACCGTGGACCTGGTGCAGCAACTCGTGCACCTGCTCCCGTACCGCGATCGCGTACGGCGTCGGCGTCATCGTGCGGCCGGTGCGCACCAGGATCTGGTCCCCGGTCGTGCGCCGGATGCGGCCCAGGCTCCGGCTCATCGCGGGGGCGGTGACATGCAGCCGCGCCGCCGCACCGGCCACGCTTCCCTCTTCCAGCAGCGCGTCGAGCGCCGCCAGCAGGTTCAAATCCAATTGCATCCGAGTAATCCCAACCCTTCATGACATGCATTTGAAGTTAACCATGGGGCTCTATACCTTCGAGACGAAAGCGCGGGGCACCACCCGCAGTTCGGCCCTCGGCCGGCCCCCTCACCCCTCCTCACACGGGAGTACCGCCATGTCCGAAACGCTGGAGACCACCGACGTCCCCGCATCCGACACCGAGCTGCTCGCCCGGACCGCGAGCGCCGTACAGGAGGCCGGCGCGGCGCTGCGCGAGCGCTTCGGCGAGGTGGTCCGCCACGAGACCCGCGAAGACCTGATGCGCGCCCTCGCCGTCAACGACGACGCCGCCCTCGACATCCTGCGCCCCCGCCTCACCGCCCTTCGCCCGGACGCCCGTTGGGTGGAGGACGAGCTGGACGGCGGGGCACTGCCGGCCGGCGAATGGTGGGTCGTGGATCCGGCCGAAGGCAACGTCAACCACCTGCACGCCCTGCCGGACTGGGCGGTGACCGCCACCCTCGTACGGGAGAACCGGCCCGTACTCACCGTGGTGCACCTGCCGTTGACCGGCGAGACCTACACCGCGCTCACCGGCGCGGGCGCCCACCTCGACGGCCGGCCCCTGCGCGTCGCCCCGACCACGGACCTCGGCCTGAGCATCGTGGCCACCAGCCAGGCCCGGCCGGACGAGGACGGGGACGTCGTACGGCGCGTGGGCTCCTCGATCACCGCGATGCTCTTCGACGCGCTCGTCGTCCGCACCTCCGTCCCCGCGACCCTGCACCTGGTCGACGTGGCCGCCGGCCGGACCGACGCCTTCTGGCAGTTCGCCGGCGCCCGCGCCGACCTGCTGCCCGGGGCGCTGCTCGTCACCGAGGCGGGCGGCGAGATCTCCGACGCCGAGGGCCGCCCCTGGACCCCGCAGAGCCGGAGCTTCCTGGCCACCGCGCCCGGCATCCACGCCGAGGCCGTCGCCACGCTCTCCCGCTGAGCCGACCGCACACCACTGCCCGTACCTCCACCCGCACTTCTCACCGCACCTACGGAAGGACCGCATCACCATGACCACGATCGCCGTACTCGGAAACGGCCGCGTCGGCGGCAACCTGGCCGACGCCCTCACCCGGGCAGGGCATCAGGTGGCCGTGGCGGGCCGCGCACCGGGCGCCGCCGCCGACGCCGCCCGGACGGCCCGGATCGTCATCAACGCCACTCCGGGCGCAGGCTCGCTGGAACGCCTCGTCGCCCTTCGCGAGGAACTGCGCGGCAAGATACTCGTCGACGTCTCCAACGCCACCGTCGACGGGCCGGACGGGCTCCCCGCCGACCTCATCCACCCCGGCTCCAGCCTCGCCGAGCTGCTCCAGGAAGCGCTCCCCGAGACGCCCGTCGTCAAGACGCTCAACACCATGCTCTTCCCGGTGATGACCGATCCGGCCGCGCTCGCCCAGGCACCGACCGCGTTCCTCTCCGGCGAGGACCCGCGGGCCAAGCGGACCGTCCGGGGACTGCTCCTCGACCTCGGCTGGCGGGCGGAGTGGATCACCGATCTCGGCGGTGTCCGGACCGCCCGTGCCACGGAGGCCGCGATCCTTTTCGTGCCGCACGTGATCAGGTCCGACGGATTCGCGCCCTTCGCGATCTCGATCGCCCGCTGACCGGCCGTCCTACCGGGCCGCCGCGGACACGGGCGGTCCGCTGCATCCGAACCGGCCTCGCCGCCCGAAGACTTGCCATGCGGCCCCCGGCGCAGCCGTGAGTCGCTACGGTGTCGAGGAGAGGCGTGAAGGGGCGTGAAGGGGAGGGGAATGGGCGCGGAGCGCGGGGGTTCGGCGGAGTGGGAACGGCGCGTTCACGTGCGTCTGAAGGCCGGAGAGGCGGCCGCACTCGGCGAGCTGTACGACCGCTACGCCCGCCTGGTGCACGCGGTCGCCGCCCGCGTGCTGGACGACGAGAAGGCCGTGACGGACGTGGTGACCGAGGTGTTCACCCAGCTCTGGCGGCATCCGGAGTCCTACGATCCCGCCCGGTACCGGCTCGGCACGTGGCTCGTCACCGGCGTGTGCCGCCAGGCCGACCAGCGGGCCAGGGACACGGCCCACGAGGCCGGTACGCAGGAAGGCTCCGGGGCACTCGCCGAGGCGCCCGGCCGCGCCCCTGATGCGGCCGGCCGCGCGGAGGGGGTCCGATCCGCCGATGCGGCATTCAGTTCGATGACCACCAGGACCCGTGTCGCGCTTCACCTCGTCTACACGGGGAATCTGGACTATCGCCGGGCGGCCGCCCGGCTCGGGATCACCGAGCACGAAGTTCTGCACAGGCTCAGGACAGGCCTGCAGATGCTGTCCGACGGGCTGAGGGAGGAAGGGGTATGAGCGGCAGTACCGAGACCGATGAACACTCCCGGCTGCGGAAGCTGCTCGGAGCCTGGGCGCTCCACTCGTGCTCGCCGCAGGAAGCGGAGCGGATCGACGAGCATCTGCGGGAGTGCGAGCAGTGTGCCGCGGAAGCGCTCAGGCTGCGCGCGGCGGCAGAGCTCCTGCACGCGCGCACGGAACCGGAACTCCCGCCCACCCTGCGCGCCCAAGTGCTCGGCGCCTGCCTCGGTGCCCGCGCGCCGGACGTCGCCGTGCCCGACTACGCCCAGCCCTACGACTCCGAGACCGCCAGGCTCGACGGCCTGTTGGCGGACCTCGCGGAGGACGAGTGGTCGGCCCCGGTCACCCTGGCGTGGTTCGAGGACCAGGAGTCCGTCACGCGCGACACGTCGGTACGGGGTGTGCTCGGGCATCTGATGGCCGTGGACGGCATGGTCTCCACCACTCTCGGGCTGCCGGACCCGGTCACGCGGACCGGGAAGCAGGTGACGGGACCGCGGCAGCGGACCGAGGCGCTCTGGCAGCAGATGCTGTCCCCCGACGGTGCGGCCGAGGCGCCGGAGGAGGAGGACGGGCCGGAATCGGTCCGCGACGCATGGCGGGAGCAGGCCTACGAACTGATCCGCCTCTGCGCGTTCGGCGGCGGTGGCGTGGCGGACATCGCCGTGCCGTACGGCGACGGCGTCGTCCTGCCCCTGCGGCTCGCCCTGCTCGACCGCGCCTTCGAGACCTGGATCCACGCCACCGACATCGCCGAGGCGGTGGACTACCCCTACCCGCCTCCGGTCCCCGAGCATCTGCGGTCCCTGATCAGCGTCGCCGTGGAGATGCTGCCGTCCATCCTCGCGGCCAGGAGGCAGGCGGGTCTCGCCTCGCCGCCGCTGCCCGTCCTGGAGCCCGGCGCCGCGGAGCGCAGCCTGCGCCTCGAGATCGAGGGCGAGAGCGGCGGAGCCTGGTACCTGCCGCTGGACACTCCCGGCGGCCGGGCCGGCCCCGACAACTGCGTCAGCCATCTGGTGCTCCCCGAGGTGGACTTCTGCCGTCTTGCCGCGGGACGGCTCTCGCCGCTCCAGGTGGCCGCCGGGCAGCAGGGCGACCGGACGGCCATCGTCGAGTTGCTGCACGCGGTGTCCTCCATGAGCCGCCTGTGACGTGAGGGCAGCCCTCTCCGGTGCGAGGGCTCGCCTCGGAGCCGCTCACGCGCTCACAGCTTCTCGGCGTGCCAGCGGCCGACCAGATCGCGGTAGAGCGGTGAGCGTTCGAGGAGTTCGGCGTGTGTGCCGTGCGCGGCGTGGGCGCCGTCCAGTACGAGGATGTGGTCCGCGCGGCGGGCCGAGCTGATGCGGTGGGCCACGACGATCAGGGTTCCCGGGCGCCGGGCGAAGGCTTCCTCGGCGCGGGCTTCGGTGGCCGGGTCGAGGTGGCAGGTGGCCTCGTCGAGGATGGCCAGCGGGGCCGGGGAGAGGTAGGCCCGGGTCAGGGCGACCAGTTGTGATTCCCCCTCGGTCAGGGCGCTCGGGTCGACCGGGGCGTCGAGTCCGCCGATCCGTTCGAGCAACGGGCTCAGACCGAGCGCTTGGACGGCGGCGTCCAGTTCCCCGGCCTCGGCTCCGGCGGGGCGGAGGTAGAGGAGGTTCTCGCGGAGGGTTCCGGAGAAGACGTAGGCCTGTTGGGGGATCAGGACGCGCTGCAGGGACTCGTCGAGGTCGGCGGGCCGCCGCGCACGGTGTCCGGCGACGCGCACGTGCCCGTGACCGGGGGCCAGGAGTCCGGAGATCAGGGCCGTCAGGGTGGACTTGCCGATGCCGCTGGGACCGACGACCGCCCAGTGCTCGCCGTGCCCGATCGCGAGCGTGAGGTCCTTCAGGACGGGCTGCGCCGCCGGTCCGTACGCGAAGGTCACCTCGTGCAGTTCGACGTGCGGGGCCGCGTGTCCGAGGGGCCGGGGCAGCCGCGGTGGTGCCCCGGGGGACTGGTGCGGGCGCACGGCGAGCGCGGCCGTGTCGGCGATGGGGCGGGTGTCGTCGGTCAGGCGGCGCAGCACGACCGCAAGGCGGGTGCCCGCGGCGCCCAGGGCGGTCATGAGGGTGTGCAGGGCGGGGAGCAGGGCCTGGGTGAGGTAGGTGAGGGCCCCCAGCAGGGCGCCGGCGCTGAGCCCCTGGTCCAGGAGGTGGGGGATGGCGATCAGGAGCAGTACGACGGGCAGTTGCCCGGTGATGCCGAGGGCCAGGGTGCGCACCGCGGCCCAGCGGGCCAGGGACCGGGCGGCTCGGGCCTCGTCCTCGATGAGGGTGTGGGTGTGCCGGGCGGTGGCGGCCTGCGCGCCGCAGGCCGTGACGTCGCGAAGTCCCTCCGCGACGGCTCCGAAGTGGGCGGAGAGGGCTTCGTCTGCTTCCAGGAACGCGCTCTGCCGGGACGCCATGGGGGCGAGGGTGGCGAGGAAGAGGGCGAGTCCGCCCGCCAGGGGCGGCAGGACGACCAGGAGCAGCCGGGGGTCGAGCGAGGCCAGGCCCACCAGGGCTCCCGCTGCGGTGAAGACGAAGGAGCGGGTGACCAGGACGAGTCCGGCGAAGCTGTCGCGGGCCATCTCCGTCTGGTTGGTCAGCTGCGAGATGGCGGCGCTCTTGGCGGTGAGGGCGGGCTCGTCGGCCGAGCGGGCCAGGGCGCGGGTCACGACGGTACGGACGAGGCCGTCGCGCAGGGGTTCCACGAGGTCGGCGAGCCCGGTGAAGACGCGGCGGGTGGCCAGCCCCGCGGTGACGATGGCGACGGCCGACGCGGCGAGCCAGAGCAGCCCGGTGGTGGTGTGTCCGGCCAGGAACCCGCGGTCCAGGGCCTTGGACACGGCGTAGCCGCCGATGAAGGTCTGTGCCGACTCGACGAGTGACCAGCCGCCCAGGGCGAGCAGGGTGCGGGGCCGTGCGCGCAGGAAGTCGCGGGCCCGGTGGCGCAGTCGGCGTGGCCCCGGCTTCATCCTGCCGCCTCGACGTCGGTGTCCGGGGCGGCGAAGACCGCGCGGTAGTCGGGGTCGTCCCAGAGGGCGTGGTGCGGTGCGACGGCGCGGACGCGGCCGTCGTCGAGCCAGGCCACCAGGTCGGCGCGGGCCGCGGACGAGACGCGGTGGGCGACCAGCAGGCGGGTGCCGGGCGAGACGTGGTGGACCAGCGCCCGGCCGACGCGGTGTTCGGTGACGCTGTCGAGGCTGGACGTGGCGTCGTCGAGGATGAGGAGGCGGCCCGCGTGGCTGAACGCGCGGGCCAGCCCCAGGCGTTGCAGCTCGCCGCCGGACAGCGGGGTGTGCGCCAGCGGGGCGGCGTAGGAGTGCGGCAGGCGCTCGATGAACTGGTCCGCGGCTGCCGCGCGGGCGGCGTCCTCGATGTCCTCGGCCCGCGGTGTGCGGGGGCCGAAGGCCAGGGCGTCGCCGATGGTGGTGCCGAACAGGTGGGGCCGTTCGAAGGCGTACCCGATCTCGCGGCGCAGGTCCGCGGGATCGGCCTCGGTCAGCGGGACGCCGTCCAGCAGGACGTGTCCGCCGTCGGGGTCACGCAGCCGTCCCGCGACGGCGGCCAGGGCGGACTTGCCCGAACCGGACCGTCCGACCAGGGCCATCGTGGCGCCGCCGGGCACGTCGAGGTCCACCGTGCGCAGGACGGGCGTGCCCGAGCGCAGGACGGTGACCTGGCGGAGTTCGAGGTGCCCCGGCCCGCCCTCGGGCAGGGCGCGCTGCCCGGAGCGGGCCGCGGGCAGAGTGAGCAGGTCGATGACGCGGGTGGCGGCGGTACGGCTGTTGACCAGGCTGTTGATCTGTCCGGTGATCGCGCCGAGGCCTGCCGCGAGCGAGGCGTAGCGGGCGGCGGCGAGCAGCGCGCCGACGGTGATCGCCCCCGCCGCCAGGCGCAGGCCGGCGACCGCGAGCACGGCGGTGATCAGCAGGGGGACCAGGATGCTGCTGGAGGCCATCGCCTGCCCGTAGACGCGCCACATGCGCCGTCCCTGCGCGTCGAGTTCGGGCAGCGGCGCCAGGACGCGGTCGCGTTCGCGCCGGGTGGTGCCCGCGGCGGCGATGGTACGGGCCCCGGCGAGGCTCTCCATCAGCCGCTGGGCCATGTCGGCCTGGACCCCTTGGTAGCGGCCGACGCTGTCGGAGGAGGTCCGGGTGAAGCCCCGCAGGAACAGCGCGAGCAGGGGCAGTCCCGCGGCGAAGACCAGGGCCAGGGGCCAGTCCAGGAGGGCCAGCGCGACGAGCGCGCCCACGGGGGTCAGCAGCGCGGCGAAGGCGCCGACGACGGTGGTGGGCGCGGCGGCGGCACCGGCGGCGTTGGCCGTGAGCCGGGTGGTGGTGTCGCCCGGCGCGAAGCGCTCGGCGACCTGGTGGGGGAAGGCGGAGACGAGGCGGATGGTGCCGAGGCGGCGCAGCCAGGCGGTGCTGCGGCTGGTCAGGCCGCCACCGGCGAGGGCGACGACGCTGTCACCGCCCACCTCGACGCAGATCAGCACGATGCACAGGGTGACCTGCTGAGGGGCTTCGGGGGACCGGGCGAGGAGGCGGTCGACGGTGCGGCCGAGGACCGCGGGCAGGGCGACGGCGGCGACCGCGGAGGCGATGCTGAAGACAAGGACCGTCAAGGCGCGGCCGGGGCTGTGGCGCAGCGCACCGCCGAGCGTGTTCCTGACCCCGGGTGGCTCCGGCGGCGCGGTGGGGGTGTCGAGGACGGTGGTGTCTGCCATGAAAGGTGAATTCCTCGCCGTCTGGCCTGCGTTGCCGGATGGTGCGGCGCCCCGGGCATGGTGCTCGCCCGGGGCGCCGCAGCCGCGTCAGTGACGCAGCGAGTTCCTGTCCGACCTGGTGGGGTCAGTTACAGGTGGTGACGCTCAGGCTGCTGTCACCGCAGAGAAGGAGGCTGGCGCGGCTGCCGCCGCCACCGCCGCCACCGGTACCCAGCTCGCCCATGTCCTCGGCCTCGGGGGTCTCGAGCAGCTGCAGGTCCAGGAGAACCATGTGATTTCCTTTCACTTGTGGGAACGGGGTTTTGCTTCGGTCTCCGAGAATGGAGGCCGGTTCTGGGGCCGCGCCAAGGGCGGCAGGAAGGGCAGGTGCACGGGGGTGCCGTGCAGGGCGCTGCCCAGTGCGAGGAGACATCCGGCGGTGCCGGAGCTCAGGTCCATCGACAACCGCATCATCTGCTCGCCCGCGAAGGCGAGGTGTCCCTGGTAGGGGACGGCGCCCCAGGAGAGGGACTCGATCTGGCGGTCGAGGTCAGCGGTGTGGGTTCCGGGGCCGCCGGTCGTGGTGCGGGCCAGGTGCATGACCATGCCCGCGGCGCCGCGGAAGAGATTGGGCTGGGCGTAGAACTTCGCCTGTGCGGCCTCCACGATCCCGACCCTGGCCTGCTCGAACTGCTCGTCGTCGCGCAGCGCCAGGTAGTCGTCGAGGACCATGCCGATCCCCACGCTGCCCGCGCCGAGGTAGGGCAGCGTGCGGCGGCCCTCGTCGACCTGCAGGGCTCCGCCCACGGCACGCTTGCAGCGGGCGAGGTCGCGGCGCAGCGCGTCCGCCGCCAGGTCGAGCAGCGTGGCGTCCTTGGTGCTCTCGTACAGGCGGATGTAGAGCAGGGCGGTGCCGCTGGCTCCGTGCAGGAGGCCGGCGCGGGCGGTCGCCCGGGGGGCTCCCGACGGTGCGGGTTTGCCTGCGTCGGCGGCGAGTTGCGCGCAGCGCAGGGCCCGCTCGTGCAGGTCCCTCTCGCCCGTCGAGGTGGCGAGGGAGTCCAGGGCGAGGCCGATCCCGGCGAGCCCGCCGTGCAGGTCGGGGCCGATGGTGTCCCAGTCCTGCCGGACGAGGAGGTCGACGAGGTCCAGGGCGCGTGCGCGGTGCCCGAGGCGTTCCAGGACCCAGGCGATGCCGCTCAGCCCGTCGTAGAAGCCCAACGGGGTGCCGGACGCCGGTGTCTTGGTGGCCCGCAGCAGCCATTCCTCGGCCTCGGGAACCGGGGCCGCCCCCGTCTCGGCCAGGCTGTACAGCACGCCCGCCGCCCCGTAGGCGAAGCAGGAGCCGCCGCCTTCGACGGTGAACTGGGCTATGTCGCCGGGGAAACAGCGGTCCTCGCGGTGCGGGGTGGCGGAGGCCAGGAGGGCGGCGGCCATCGAATCGCGGCTGCGCGGCCAGTCGCCGAGCCGGACCGGGAGGTAGCCGTCGTCCCCGGTCGCGAAGGAGCCGGGCGTCGTCGGACGGTGCGGTGCGGTGTACCCGCGGGTGATCTCCTCGACCGCCTCGTCGAGGAAGGCGCGGGGTACCGGGAACTGCGCGGCGGCGATCTCCGCCAGGTGCGCCGCCTTGGCCCGGTCGACGGTGAAGAGGCTGGTGAGCGGGAGGAACAGCGCGATGCGTAAGCAGGCGAGCGCATAGGTGTCGACGTCGGGGCCGCGGCGTTCGGGCGGGGCGACGAACCCGGGGTTGGCGACCACCTGGCGGCTCGTGGCGTCGTCGACGGAGGCGGCTTCGAAGTCGAGGAGGACGACCGACGCCTCGTCCTCGGACAGCATGATGTTGAAGAGGTGCAGGTCGTTGAAGACGACGCCGCGTGCGTGGATGTCGGCGACCGCCTCGGCCACCAGCCCGTGCACCCGTATCGCCCAGTCGGTGTAGTCGGCGAGGACCTGCGGGGTCGGGTCGGGCTCGATCAGGGGGTGGCGGTGGGCGAAGAAGCGGTTCAGGGGCCGCCCCTCGACGAATTCGAGGACCAGGAACCGGTGGTCGTCGACCGCGAACCAGTCGTGCACCTCGGGCGTACAGCTCAGCCCGGACAGGCGCACCAGCGCGTCCCGCTCCCGCTCCAGGCGGGTGACCGCGTCCGCCCCGTCGGCGGCCAGCCCGGCGTGCGGGCGGCCCTCCTTGATCACGACCTTCTCGTCGGTCCGGGTGTCGGTGGCCAGGTAGACCCCGCCCCCGTTGGAGAAGTGCAGGGCCCGGTCGAACCGGTACGGTATCTCGGCCACGGTCTGGTCGGACCGTGCCGCCAGGTGCGGTTCGAGGAAGTCCGGCAGGGTCAGCCACGGCGGTATGTAGAAGGTCGGGTCGCGCCGGTCGGGCACCAGCCGGCCGTTCGCGTCCTCGATCGCGGGACGCAACTGCCCCTCTTCGTCGTAGCAGTTGCGGACCGTGAAGCTCCCGTAGCGCAGGTACACCGGTCCCGACCCGTAGCGCAGGTCGGTGAGGATGTACGGGCCCGGCTCCCCGCCGAGCAGCCGGTCGAGGGACTCGCTGACGGTCCGGCACTGCTCGTCGTCGGCCGGGTAGATCGTGATGAACTTCCCGCTGCTGCCCCGGTCGCCGTACTTGGCGTTGCGGGTGTGCAGCAGATACCGGTTCGGCATGCACTTGAAGGCGATCGAGCGGGGTACGCAGTAGTCCCACACGCGGGCCAGGATGCTCTCCGCGTTGTCGAGCGTGGCGGATATGTGGATCTTCCACCCCTGTGAGGGGAGGGCGACGTAGGCCGGCGTGAACGCCATCCAGTCCCCGACGCGACGCTGCTGCCATCCTTCGGGGAGCGGCTGCCGCAGCGGCGCATAGAGGCCCCTGCCGCCGTGTCCGTCCTCGGCGACCCGGTAGGGCGCGTCGTAGAACTGACGGTCGGCATCGCAGAAGACCGCGTACCCCTCGTTCATCCCGCTCCCTCGGTCGGTGGCGAGACGACCCTGTCACGGCACGGTCACGGCAGGGCAGTAGCAGATGTCACGTCCCGACCGTGCAAAACGCATGGTCCCGAAACCCTTGACAATTACCGGCGCGGAACCGCAGGTGCGACATGTGCGGAATGTTTCCGTACGCGCGTTCGCACTTTGCAGGGGTGGCGTTTTCGGTGTTTTCGGTGAATGGGCGCACCTGGCTGATACGTCGCCCTGCCGAAACCCGGCGGTACCGCAGACGACCACGGCAGGGCACAATTCGTTCACACCCCTGGCTCCCGGCGGGGGCCGAAGTGGGGCAAGAAGAGCTGGCCACCAGCAACGATGTCCGTTTCTTCAAGGGGTGAGGCGATGAACGCCCAAGAAGTCGTCGGCCTGTACACCATCGCCGGAACGGGCCATGGGCCTTATCCCGGAGCGGCCACGACGGAGATCGGGGCATTCGACTCCGTGGCGCTGGATCACGCCACCGTCCTCCAACTCGCGGAGGACCTGAACAATGACCTGCACGGTTTCACCGCCACCTGGCAGGACGACATTCTCTGCGTCACGCGTTCCGCTGAGGACCAGATGCAATACGCGCCGGCGCGCTTTGCGCCTGATGCGCACGGTCGGTACCGGATCGGAGGCCTCTGGCCCTGGGCGGACTGGGGGGACTGGGAGGACATCCACGCTCCCCGTACCCCCAAGGAGGCTTTCGCCCTGGGCGTCGTCGAGTACTGCTACACCCGCGCGACCCCGGTGCCCGCCGAGCTCGTCGACGCGTATCTCCAGGGCCGCGAGGCCGCTCACCGCGTGACGCGCAACCAGTACGCCTGCTGACGCCTCGGACCGGCGCCCCTCGTTCGTCTCGGACCGGCGCTCGTCGTCCCGTCGCGCGCGAGCGGGCTACGCTGGTGCCATGCCGATCGACGTCCGCCTCGCCCGAGGGTGCCGCCCCCGCGGCTGCCGGGCACCCGCGCGACGTGTGCACGGGCGCCGGGTGCGCTACGCGATCGGCGCCGAGCGCGGCCAGGTGAACGGGATGCGATGGCTGCCGTCCCGCGCGCGGCACTGAGCACCTGACGCTTCCCTCCGCCCCGCGGACCGGGGCCACGGCTCTCGGGTCCGCCGCGACGCACCTGCGAACAGCCCGGCCGGGCCCTGCGGCCGACCGGGAACAGCCCTGCTCACAGATATCGGACGCGCACGCATGCCCACCCGCTCCCCGCGGCCGGCCGTCGACGGGGTGGCCCCGGCCCCCCTCGCGAAGCTGCCCCTCTCGCCCTTGCTGGCCCTCGCCATGGCCGCCTTCCTCACGCTGCTCACCGAGGCGCTGCCCGCCGGTGTGCTGCCCGAGATGGCGCACGACCTCTCCGTCGGCCAACCCGCGATGGGCCAGGCCCTGACCGTCTACGCGATCGCCACCGGCATCGCGGCGGTCCCCCTGGCCAAGGCGACCGCCGCCTGGCGGCGCAAGCCGCTGCTGCTGACGGCCGTGGCGGTGTTCGCCGCCGCCAACACGGTCACGGCCCTGTCGGCCAGCTACCCGCTGACGCTCACGGTCCGGCTGATCGCCGGCGTCGCGGCCGCCGCCGTCTGGGGCGAACTGGTCGGCTGCGCGCGACGGCTCGCCCCGCCGCGCCTGCGGGGCAGGGCGATCGCGATCGCGCTGGCCGGTATCCCCCTCGCCCTGTCCCTCGGCATCCCCCTGGGCACGCTGGCGGGGTCCGCCCTCGGCTGGCGTCCCACCTTCCTCCTGGTGACCGTGGTGGCGCTGGTGCTCCTCGGGTGGATCAGGCGCGCCGTCCCCGACGCCCCGGGGCATCCGGCGGGGCGTCGGGAGCCCGTCCTCCAAGCCCTTCGCCTGCCCGGCGTCCTGGCCGTCCTGACGGTGACCGCCGCCTTCGTCCTGGCCCACAACATCCTCTACACCTACATCGCGACGTTCCTGGACGCGCACGCCATGGGCGGGGCCCGTCAGACGGTCCTGCTGGTCTTCGGCGCGGCGTCGGTGGTGAGCGTCGTCGTCACCGGTGCGGCCGTCGACCGGCACCTGCGGTCCCTGACCATCGGTGCCACGGTGCTGTTCCTCGCCGCGTCCGGTCTGCTGGCCGTCCTGGCGGACAGCCCGGCCGCGGTGTACGCGGCGGTCACCCTGTGGGGGCTGGGGTGGGGCGGCAGCGCCACCCTCCTGCAGACCGCCGTCACCGATGCCGGGGGCCACCGGGGGCAGGCCCTCTTCGTCACCGTCTGCAACTCGGCCATCGCCGGTGGCGGCGCCGTGGGCGGAGCACTGCTCGGCGCCTTCGGCCCCACGTCCTTCCCCTGGGCGGCCCTGGCCCTCCTGATCCCCGTACCGGCCGTCCTCCTCCTGGCACGCGGCCGCGCGGAAGGCGCGGCGTAGCCCGGACGACGGAGACCTCGCCGTTCGAGCCTGCCGGAGGCCGAAGGGCGCGACAATGTGCGCGTGCCAAGACCTCGCACACCAGGAGAATCGCCATGCCCGACAGTGCCGACCGTCCTACGCCCGTCGCCGACCAGTACGCCAGCGGGGGAAGCTGGGTCGTCGTCGTGCGGGGCGAACTCGACCTGGGGTCGCTGCCCCCGCTGCGCCAGGTCGTGGAGACGGCCTCCGTGGTCCACCCGGTTCTCGTCCTGGACCTCGGCGACGTGACCTTCGCCGACTCCTCCACACTGAACGTGCTCCTCGTCGCCCACCGGGCCACCACCCTGCGCATCGCCGCCCCGCAGCCGCAGGTGCTGCGCCTGCTCGAGGTCACGGGCGCGGACCGCATCCTCCGCATCTACCCCACCACGCGCCTGGCCTGCGAGGCAGGCGCTCCCGACACGGACGCGCCGACGCGCCCCTGACCGGGCACGACGGAGCACGGCAGGCGCCGGCCGATGCGCGGCCTCAGGCGAGTGCGTGGGCCTCCGTCGCGGAGATCAGCCCGGCCAGGGACGTGCGGGTCTCCGACAGCGCGGAGATCCGGTCGTCCAGACCCCGGAGATGCGCCTGGAGGGTCTCCAGCCGACAGGCGGCGACCGTGCCGTCCCGCAGGACGCACGGCAGCAGGTCGCGGATGACCCGCGTGGGGAGACCGGCGTCCAGCAGGGCCCGGATGCGGAGTACGGCGGCCGGGGCGTCGTCGGCGTACCGGCGGTGGCCGCTCTCCAGACGGCTGGACACCATCAGGCCCTGCTCCTCGTAGTAGCGCAGCAGCCGGACGGAGGTGCCGGTCGCGGCGGCGAGCTCGCCGATCTTCATGTGGCGCCCCTCACATCCTCTTGAACCTCACATGGATGTGAGATCTTAGCGTGGGGCCATGACGAACACGGTGCACCCCATCGCCCTCTACGGATTCCTCCGCCCCAGGCCTGAGCAGGCGGACGAGGTCCGGCGCATCCTCTCCTCCCTGGTCGGGCCCACCCGGCGCGAGCCCGGCAATCTGCAGTACCACCTCCACGAACACGAGGACGGCCGCTTCTTCCTGTACGAGGTCTGGCGCTCCCAGGAAGACCTGGACCGGCACAACGCGACGCCGCCGCTGCGGGCCTTCCTGGACAACCTGCCGACGTTCCTGGAGGACTCTCCCGAGGGCTACTTCGACACCATGCTCAGCCCCTACCCCCACCCCGAGGCCGTGCCCGCGCCGTCATGAGGTGTCCCGGGCGCCGGATCCCCCGGAGGGCTCACACCGCCTGCGTGCGGCGCACGCACTCCGCGACGACCTCGCGCAGGCTCCCGGTGCGGCGCAGCAGGTCCCGCTGCACCTCGGCGCCGTTGCCGTGCTTCAGCAGGTCCTTCACGCCGCCCTGCACCAACGCGAGGTCGCCGCTGTCCTCCAGTGCGTCCCGCACGTGGTCGAGCAGCGCGCCCAGCACCTCGTGGCTGGGCTCCGGGCGCATCGTGACCGGGTGCAGCAGGCAGTCCTCCAGGCCGGAGCGGGCGGCCCGCCACGAGGCGAACCGCAGCAGCCCGATGCCGTGCTCCGGCGGCGCCACGCCCGCCCGCCACTCGCGCGCGGCCGTCTCCACGAGTCCCCGGGCGAGGGCCGCGACCAGCACCGTCGACGCGGCCTCCAGGCAGACGTCCGCCACCCGGATCTCGACGGTCGGGTAGCGGTGGGAGAGCCGGGCGTCGAAGTAGATCATCCCCCGGTCGCGCAGCACCCCGGTGGCCACCAGGGCGTCGACCTGCTCCTCGTACCGTGCGGCGGAGCCGAAGATCTCGGTGGGGCCCGCCATCGGCCAGCGGCCCCACACCCGGCTGCGGTAGCTGCTGTAGAGACTGTCGCTGCCCTGCCAGAACGGCGAGTTGGCGCTCAGCGCGACCAGGACCGGCAGCCACGGCCGCATCCGGTCGAGGACCGCCACGCCCTCCTCGTCCGACTCCACCGACACGTGCACATGGCAGCCGCAGGTCAGCTGCTCCTGCGTGGTCAGTCCGAACTGCTCCTCCATCCACTGGTAGCGGCTGCCCGTGTTGACCGCCGGGCTCACCGGCAGGGGAGAGGTGGCGAGGGCGGCGACGGCGGCGCCCACGTCACCGGCGTGCCGCGCCGCGTCCGCGCGCCAGCGCACGACCTCCTCGGTGAGGCTGTCCATGCTCTCCCGCGGCTGCGTGGCGAATTCGAGCTGCTGGCCGTGGAGTTCCTTCTCGAAGGTCTCGTCCGCCGGCTCGCGGTAGTCGTCGGCGTGCCGCTCGGCCGCCGGGTTCTCCGCGGTCTCCCTGGCAGCCCGGGCCAGGACCGCCGAGGACAGGGCCCGTGGCTCGCCGCTCTCGCGGTCGACCAGGAGGAGTTCCTCCTCCACTCCTACGGTGCGCAAAGAAGCCGCCTCTCTGTCCGTGACCGGGGTCCCCCGGCACGATGGTGGTTCCCCGATACCCCGGTGCTCCGTCCGCAGCCGTGCCGCGCCCCGGTGTACCGGGAATGTTTCAGGAACAGCAGTTCGGCAAACCGATGATTTATGGTGCAAATCGGCTACACGATGATGACGGAGCAGGCCGGGCCGCGGGCGCTCGTCGACGACCTCGTCGCGGCGGAGCGGGCGGGGTTCGACTTCTCCGTCACCTCCGACCACTATTTTCCGTGGCTCGACTCCCAGGGCCATTCCCCGTACGCCTGGAGTGTGCTCGGCGCGGCGGCGCAGGCCACGTCGCGGATCCCGCTCATGACGTACGTGACGTGCCCGACGACCCGCTACCACCCGGCTGTGGTGGCGCAGAAGGCCGCGACGATGCAGCAGCTCTCCGAAGGGCGCTTCCGGCTGGGGCTCGGCTCGGGGGAGAACCTCAACGAGCACGTCGTCGGCGGCGGCTGGCCGTCCGCGCGGGTCCGGCTCGACATGCTGGAGGAGGCCGTGGGGATCATCCGCGCGCTGTTCACCGGCGAGAACGTCAACCATGAGGGCACGCACTTCGACGTGGCGAACGCCCGGCTCTGGGACCTGCCCGACGAACTGCCGCCCATCGGCATCGCGGTCTCCGGCGAGCGGTCCTGCGGCGTGGCCGGACGGCTCGCCGACCTCGTCATCGCGACCGAGCCCAAGAGCGACCTGATCGCGTCCTTCGAACGGCACGGCGGCCGCGGCAAGCCCCGTGTCGGCCAGCTGCCGGTCTGCTACGACCCGGACAAGGACGCGGCGGTCGCCCGCGCCCACGACCAGTTCCGCTGGTCGGTGGGCGGCTGGCCGGTCAACGCGGAGCTGCCGGGCCCCGCCGCGTTCGCCGGAGCCACCCAGTACGTCACCCCGCAGGACATGGCCGAGCAGATCCCGTGCGGCGACGACGTCGACGACTTCGTGGAGGCCGTACGCCCCTATGCCGAGGCGGGCTTCACGGAGATCGCCCTCGTCCAGGTGGGCGGCGAGCAGCAGCGCCCCTTCATCGAGTGGGCGGAGAAGAAGCTCCTGCCCGCCCTGCGCGATCTCTGACCCGGCCACCGCGTGAGAGCGGCCCGCACGGGGAAGCAGAACGCCGCCACCGCGAACAAGCGGACAAGCGAACGCATCAGCGAAGAACATGAAAGGAACGGCACGCGCGTGAACGACACACAGGAGCCGGACTCCCACGCCCCGCACCCCTCGTCCCCCGACCTCGTGCACGTGGTCCTCGGAGAGTGCTCGGCCGCCGACGCGGACACCGTCTTCGGCGTCCTGCGCGCCCACTTCCCGTCCGACCGCGGATCCGACGCGCCCCGTCAGACCGACGAGGACAGCCCCGCGGTCTGGACCGGTGCCTTCCTCGCCGATCACCGCCCGCAGTCCGTTCCCGGCGTCCTGCTCGCGGGCCCGGTCACCGCGGACCTGCAGGGCGGCCCGGTCCAGGTGAACCACGTGCGTGCGGTACTGGAGTCGGCGTTCGTCGTCTCGGGCGCGGGCACCGCGTCCGGCGACCAGGAGGTCGAGGTGCACCTGCGCCTGACCGGAGCCGACCGCGGGGCGCCGCCCGAGGACGGCTGACCGCTTCAGTCCGCCGTCGTGCGCCGGTGGCGCGCCCACGCGGGCAGCGCGAACCAGCACACGAGGTACCAGGCGACCCGCGCTTCACGGATCTGGGCGGCACGGACCGGACGATCTACGTCGTCACGGTGGTCCTCGGCTCGACGGCGACCGGCGCCCTGATCGCACCGGTGTCCTTCCACCGCATCGTGGCCGGACGCAGGATCAAGCCGCAGGCCGGGCGAAGACGACCGTCAGGAGGAAACCGAAGAGGATCTGCACGCCGGTCTGCGCCACCCTGGACTTCCTGGATGAGCTCGTTCCAGCGGCGGTCGGCGCGCTCGGTCTCCGTCTCGCGGCGGCCGTCGTTCCGGGCAGCCGGCGCGGGCACGTCCTCGGACCTGCGGCTCGATGCGTCCACAGCACACGTCTGCCCACGCGGCGGCCGGCCGACAAGCGCAGGCCGCGAGGCCACGCACGCGCCTGATTGGAGGCGCGGCACGGGGGCAGACGGGACGCGAGTGACCACCGCATCCGACCCTTGAGGGAGCTCACCGTGCTGCTGGCCCACCCCGCCGTGCTGGAAGACCTGCTGCAGCGCTACAAGGCCCTGGCCGTGCTCCGCGCCGACCAGGGCGGCGCGGAGAGCCGGCAGGAGTACGAGAACGTCGTGTACGGCCTGTGCGTGGCCACCGGCACCAGTGACATCGACGCCGCCGTCATCGCGGCCGGCTACCGGCTGCCCGGCGCCAGGACCGAGGACGACTCGGTCCTGACGGCGTGACCGACGGGCCCGGTGCCGGCGGGGTGACCAGCGGGGTGCGGTGACCGCGGCGCGGGACCGTCAGCCCCCGGCCCCGTACCAGACCGTCGTGGCGTTGCAGAACTCGCGGATGCCGTGCCCCGAGAGCTCCCGCCCGTAGCCGGACCGCTTGACGCCGCCGAAGGGCAGGCCCGGGTGCGAGGCGGTCATGCCGTTGAAGAACACGCCGCCCGCCTGCAGGTCGCGCACGCACCGCGTCATCTCGGCGTCGTCCCGCGTCCACACGTTGGAACTCAGGCCGAACGGGGTGTCGTTGGCGATCTCCAGGGCCTCGTCGAGGTCCGCGACCCGGTAGAGGGTGGCCACCGGGCCGAAGGCCTCCTCGCGGTGGATCCGCATCTGCGGGGTGATGTCCGCGAGGACGGTCGGGGCGTAGAACCAGCCTCGTTCCTGCTCCTTGGGGCGTGTGCCGCCGCAGAGCGCGGTGGCGCCCCTGCCCAGCGCGTCCTCCACGAGCTCCTCCAGGTCGGCGCGGCCCTGCTCGGTCGAGAGGGGGCCTACGTCGGTGTCCTCGTCCATCGGGTCGCCGACCGTCAACTCCCGCATCCCGGCGACGAACCGGTCCCGGAAGGCGTCGTACACGTCGGTGTGCACGAGGAAACGCTTCGCGGCGATGCAGGACTGGCCGTTGTTCTGCACCCGGGCGGTCACCGCGGTCGCCGCGGCCCGCTCCACGTCGGCGCTCGCCAGCACGAGGTAGGGGTCGCTGCCGCCCAGTTCCAGCACGGTCTTCTTGATCTCGTCGCCCGCGGTGGAGGCGACCGAGCGCCCGGCGGGCTCGCTGCCGGTCAGGGTCGCCGCGGCCACCCGCCGGTCGCGCAGGACGTCCTCGACCGCGTCCGAGCCGATCAGGAGCGTCTGGAAGCAGCCGTCGGGGTAGCCCGCGCGGGCGAAGAGGTCCTGGAGGTACAGGGCCGTCCGCGGGACGTTCGACGCGTGCTTGAGCAGGGCGACGTTGCCCGCCATGAGCGCGGGCGCGGCGAACCGGATCACCTGCCACAGCGGGAAGTTCCACGGCATCACGGCCAGCACCACGCCGAGCGGCCGGTAGCGCACGACCGCGCGCGAGGCACCCGAATCCTCGACGTCCGCCGCGTCGGGGTGCTCGTCCGCGAGCAGGCCCTCGGCGCGCTCCGCGTACCAGCGCATGGCCTTGACGCACTTCGCGGCCTCGGCCCTGGCCGCCTTCACGGGCTTGCCCATCTCCGTGGTCATGGTGCGGGCGATGTCCGCGGTGTCCTGCTCCAGCAGGTCGGCGGCGCGGTTCAGGAGCCGGGCGCGCTCGGCGAAACCGGTGGCGCGGTAGCGCTCGTGCGCCGCCCCGGCGGTCGCGAGGCGCTGTCGTACCTGGTCGGACGGGAGCGGCTCGAAGGTCTCGATGGTCTCACCGGTGGCCGGATCGACCGTGGCGATGGGCATGCGTGTCCTTCCTCGGATGCCGTGCCTAGCGGGACTCGGGAGGGCGGTGGTCCGGGTCCTCCCAGGAGTCGGCGCGCGGCTGGGGTTCCTGGGGCGGAGCGGGGCGCCGGGCGACCTGCCGCCTGCCGTACCAGAAGAGGAAGAGCAGCACGACGACGATCACCACGCCGATGATCAGCAACAGTGACGAGGTTCCGCTTGCGGCAAGGGTCATGTGGTGCCTCCGGTCGGGCGCGGAGCGCCGTGGCCCCGCGCGGTGCGTCCCCGGGATCTCCACCGTAGGCCGACCCGCTCCGCGGGGCATGCGGGGAGCCGGCCGCTGTCGCCGACCGGGTGCCCGGGCGGGCCGGGGCGACACCTGGAATGCGGGGCGCTCAGAGGCCGAGCTCGGTGAGGCCGGGGTGGTCGTCGGGGCGGCGGCCGAGCGGCCAGTGGTGGAGGCGGGCGGACTCCGCGATGGGCAGGTCGTTGATGCAGGCGTGCCGGACGCGCATCAGGCCGTCGTCGTCGAACTCCCAGTTCTCGTTGCCGTACGAGCGGTACCAGTGGCCGGAGTCGTCGTGCCACTCGTAGGCGAACCGCACCGCGATGCGGTGGCCGTCGTGGGCCCACAGTTCCTTGACGAGCCGGTAGTCGAGCTCGCGGGCCCACTTGCGGGCCAGGAAGCCGACGACGGCCGCACGTCCGGTGACGAACTCCGCGCGGTTGCGCCAGCGGGTGTCCGCGCTGTAGGCGAGGGCCACCCGCTCGGGGTCCCGGCTGTTCCAGCCGTCCTCGGCCAGGCGGACCTTCTCGATCGCGCTCTCCCGGGTGAAGGGCGGGAGCGGGGGACGGGGTGCGGTGGTCATGGGGTCTCCTGGGCGCGGCGTGCCGACCATCCCGAGAACGGTCGTTCTCGGCTCGGACGCCACCGTAGGAGAACGCTCGTTCTCGCGCAACGGTGCGGGGCGGCCGAGGACTGCGGTAGCGTGTGGAGAACGTACGTTCTCTGCTGTGTGCGGTCCTGATCGACCGGGCGCCCGACAGGAGTCACCATGGAGCACGCCGAGGCCGAGGCCAGGCTTCTCGACGCCGCCGAGGCGCTCTTCTACGAGCGCGGCATCCAGGCCGTCGGCATGGACCAGGTCCGTGCCGCGTCCGGCGTCTCGCTCAAGCGGCTCTACGGCACCTTCCCGTCCAAGTCGGAGCTGGTCAGGGCCTGTCTGGAACGCCGCGACCGGCGCTGGCGCGAGCGTCTCGCCGCCTTCGTGGACGGCAGCGGGGCCGACGGCGAGGCGCGCGTCCTCGCGGTCTACGACTGGCTGTACGCGTGGTTCACCGAACCGGACTTCCGCGGCTGCGCCTTCGTCAACTCCTTCGGTGAGCTCGGCGCGGTCGACGCCGGGGTCGCCGCCGCCGTCCGGGCGCACAAGGCGGCCTTCGGCGCCTATCTGGCGGCGCTGGTGGCGGACGCGGGGGCGCCCCGGGAGATGGTCGGCCCGCTCGTCCTGCTCGCCGAGGGAGCCATGACGACCGCGGCGATCTCCGGGTCCCCGGAAGCGGCCCGGCAGGCCCGGGCCGGTGCGGCCCGGTTGCTCGCCGTGGCCTGATCCCCGGACGTGGAGCCGGGCGGACCCGTGGACACGGATCCGCCCGGCGGGCAGGGCCGCGCGGGGAAGGCCGCGCGGCCGGGGTGTCAGCAGCTCAGGTTCGAACCGGGCGTGGTGCCCAGGATCTGGGTGAACGCCTTGTACTTGTCGATACGGCTCTGGACCTGGGCGGGGTTGCCGCCGTTGCACTCCAGGGTGCCGTTGATGGCGCGGATGGTCTCGCCGAACCCGGCGCCGTTGACGATGGCGTTGTGCGGCGTCATGGTGCCGGGGCCGTTCTGCGTGTTCCAGTACCACAGGCCCGTCTGCCAGGCGATGGCCGGGTTCTGCTCGACCAGGTAGGGGTTGTTGAGCAGGTCGATGCCGAGCGCGTCGCCCGCGGCCTTGTAGTTGAAGTTCCAGCTGAGCTGGATCGGCCCGCGGCCGTAGTACGCGGCCTGGCCGGCGGGACAGCCGTAGGGCTGGTTCCGGTCACAGTAGTGCGGGTAGTTCGCCTGGTTCTGCTCCACCACGTGCACCAGACCACCGGTCTCGTGGCTGACGTTGGCGAGGAACGCCGCCGCCTCCTGGCGCTTGACGGTGTCGCTGCCGGTCTTCGCGAAGGCCGGGTAGGACTTGAGGGCGTCGGTCAGGCCCTTGTACGTGTAGAAGGAGTTCCGGCTCGGGAACATCTGGTTGAACTGCGCCTCGCTGACGACGAAGCCGGACGGGTCGGGGTTGCCGGGATCGGTCCCGCCGCCGCAGGTGCCCTGGTCCGCCCAGACGTCCGAGCGGCCCGGGGTCTCGTTCTGGGTCCACCACTTGGCGGTCCAGTTGTGGCCGCCGTACGAGGCGGACTTGCCGCCCGTGTAGACGGACGAGGAGTTCCACGGCGCGGCGCACTCGGCCGCGGACGCCGAGGTGGCGGCCGGGCCGAGGACGATCATCGCCCCGAGGGCGGCGAGCGCCGCCGCGAAGCCGGTGATGCGTCTGATCATGCCAACTCTCCTTAGGCGGCGGCGCGGTGACAGGGGGGCCACGCCGCCATGGGGGTGTCGCGACTCAAGCGAAAATGGTCTGAACCTGTCAAGGTCTAGACCAAGTTCGGATGGTAAAACCTGGTCGCTGTCCAGCATCCGGACCGCTGTCGCGGCACCCCCCCCGGACTTCGGCGGGCTCCCCGGGTCCGAGGAGAGGCCGGTCTCGCCACCTCGGGAGAGGCCGGCCTCGCCACGTCAGGAGAGGCCGGCCCCGCCACTTCAGGAGAGGTAGGCCTCGATCTCGCTGAACTGCCCGGCCGGCCAGCCGGTGTTGGCGGTGACCTGGAGGCGCAGATGACGGACCTGGCCGGTGGCGGCGGGCAGGTCGATGCTCACCTTGTTGCCGCTCGCCGGGTCGAAGCGGTACGCCTTCGCGTCCGCCAGCGTGCGGTAGGTGCCGCCGTCGGTGCTGCCCTGCACGGTCAGCGTCTGACTCCGCGCGCCCCAGGCGGCGGACGGCGGCAGCTTCAGGACGAGCCTGCGGACGGCCTCCGCCTTGCCGAGGTCGACCGTGATCGACTGCGGGAACGCGTGGTTCGTGGACTCCCAGTACGTCCCCGCGTCACCGTCGACCGCCTTGCCGGGCGTGTAGACGTCGACCGAACCGGTCGCGGTGGCGGGCCGGCCCTGGGCGAGGTTGCGGCCCGGGTCGGGGTCCGGGTTGCCGCCGCCGGGCTTCGGCCACGTCGAGCAGTCGCCCCACGTGCCGGACCAGCCGGAGTTGCCGCCGCCGTCGGTGAGCGTGAAGGTGCCGGAGCCCGCCGGGTAGGGGCAGTTGTAGACGCCGGTCGCGCCGACGCCGGTGGCCTTGACGCCGGACATCCTGACCGCGCCGGGCGTCTCCGCCTGGACGACGACGGTGCCGACCTTGTCGACCGTGGAGCCGTCGACGGTCACGTTCTTCACCGCCTTGCCGGTGCCGCCGCCCGACACGAACTCGTAGGCGCTCCACGGGCTGTCGGTGATCGTCGTGCCGGTGATGTTCACCGTGGCCTCGATGGCGCTGTCGTACGCGTCGACCCGCAGGGCGCCCATCGGGTGCTGCCAGTTGGGGTTCATGGCGCCGGTGCGCACGAGCGTGTTCCCGGACACCGTGATCGTGCCCGCCAAGGGGAAGAAGGGGTCGAGGAACTTCTGGTTGGAGATGGCGATTCCGCTGCCCAGCGCGTTGGTGTCGAGGATCAGGTTGTCCTTGACGGTGATGTCCCGGCCGCCGTAGATCGCGATGCCGTTGGCCAGGTTGGGCTGCGAGATGGTGTTGCCCGCGAAGGTCGAGTCGCTGTTGGTGGCGTTGAGCGCCCACATCGCGAGCGCGTCGTCGCCCGTATTGCGCAGGAAGTTGTTGCGGACGTCGACTCCCTTGGCCGTGCCGTTGAGGTTGAGGCCGTCGGCGGTCATGTCGAGGATGCGGTTGTTCTCGACGACGAGGTTGTCGTTGTTGCCCGTCAGCCAGAGGCCGACCTTGAGGTGCTGCAGCCACATCCCGGAGACCTTGGAGTTCGGTCCGAGGGAGCCGTTGACGAAGTTGTCGGGATTGCCGTCGACCCGCTCGGTGACCTCGCCGAGCACCGCGAAGTCCTGCAGGCCGACCTTGCCGCCGGGCGCGGACGACTGGTCGATGAAGCGGGAACTGCGCACCACCGAATGCCAGTTGCCCGCTCCGCGGATCGTGACGTCGCCGACGTTGTTCAGCGACTGGCCGAGCTTGAACTCGCCCGGCGGGATCCAGACCGTGCCGCCCCTGGCCGCCGCGATGGCCTCGCGGAAGGCCTGGGTCGAATCGCCCTGACCGGTCGGGTCGGCGCCCTTGTCGGTGACCGAGACCGCGCCGGCCGGCTTGGTCGCGGCCGCCGCCACCTGCTCGAAGTCGGCGACGTCGACGGTGACCTGGGTTCCCGTGGCCTCCAGCTTCACCTTGTCGCCGGAGGCGAGGTCACGGCCGAGGCGCAGCCGGGCGTTGTCGAAGAGGTGGTGGGTCTTGGAGCCCGCGATCCAGGGCGTGTCGACATGGCTGTACTTCGAGGTGACGGGCAGCGTCCTGTCGAGCTTCTGCCCGTTGACGTACACGGCCATCGAGCCCGACTGGCCGTCCGGGACGCTGTAGGCGACATTGAGAGCGTTCACCGCCCGGGGGACGGTGAATTCGACGCTCTGGCCCGCGGAGAGGCGTACCGCCCGGCGGCCCGAGGCCTCCGAGGCGAGGGTGCCCTGGGTGTAGTCGGGGCCGATCGTCGTGCCGTTGCCGGTGGCGCTCTCCGCCTCGACGGAGGTGAAGGGGAGGGTCGCGCCCGCGGCGAGCCGGGGGGCCGCGGCGGGGGCGGCCTGGGCGGTGGTGCCGGTCGCGCCGATCAGGGCGGGGACCAGGCCCGCGGCGGCGACGGCCGCGAGCCACGTACGCGTGCGTCTTGGTGTGCTCCTGTCGTGTAAGGCCATGGTGTTGGTGCACCTTCCTCGTGGGTGGGGGGGGCGGGGTCGGCCCGCGTCGTCAGACGCGCAGCCAGACCGCCGTGTCCTGCGGGAGACGGCCCCGGTCGTCCAAGGGGCCGCTGGCCAGCAGGAGGCGTGTGTGGGACGGGAGTTCACAGGGTTCGGCGGCGAGGTTGACGACGCAGGCCAGGTCCGGTTCGCGGACGAACGCGAGCACCCCGTCGGCGGCGGGCAGCCAGGTGAGCGGTCCGTCGCCGAAACCGGGTCCGGTCCGGCGCAGCCGCAGCGCCGTGTGGTAGAGCGTCAGCATCGACGCCGGGTCCGCGGCCTGCACGTCGGCGGCGTGCGCGGCCCAGCCCGCGGGCTGCGGCAGCCACGGCTCGGCGTGCGAGCCGAAGCCCGCGTACGGTTCGGCCGCGGTCCAGGGCAGCGGTATGCGGCAGCCGTCCCGGCCGGGGTCGGTGCCTCCGGAGCGGAAGTGCATGGGGTCCTGGAGGCGGTCGCGGGGGACGTCGGCCTCGGGCAGGCCCAGCTCCTCGCCCTGGTAGAGGTAGGCCGCGCCGGGCAGGGCGAGGCTGAGGAGGGCGGCGGCGCGGGCCCGGCGGGTGCCGAGCGCCGGATCGCTGGGGGTGCCGAACTCCTTCGTCGCGAAGTCGAAGCCGGTGTCCTCGCGGCCGTAGCGGGTGACCGTGCGCGTCACGTCGTGGTTGCACAGCACCCAGGTGGCCGGGGCGCCGACCGGGGCGTGCTCGGCGAGCGTGCTCTCGATGGAGGCCCGCAGCGCGGCCGACTCCCACGGGCAGGACAGGAAGGCGAAGTTGAAGGCGGTGTGCAGTTCGTCAGGGCGCAGGTAACGGGCGAAGCGTTCGGCGTCGGGGAGCCAGACCTCGCCGACGAACACCCCGTCGTACTCGTCGGCGACCGCCCGCCAGCTGCGGTAGATGTCGTGGAGCTCGTCGCGGTCGACGAACGGGTGCGGGTCGACGCCCTCGGTGAAGTCGGGCAGCGCGGGGTCCTTGGCGAGGAGTGCGGCCGAGTCGATCCGGACGCCCGCCACGCCCCGCTCGAACCAGTAGCGCAGCACGTCCTCGTGCTCGCGGCGGACCGCCGGGTGCGCCCAGTTGAGGTCGGGCTGCTCGGGGGCGAACAGGTGGAGGTACCACTCGCCGTCCGGGACGCGGGTCCAGGTGGAGGCGGTGGGGGAGAACTGCGAGGGCCAGTCGTTCGGCGCCAGTTCGCCGTGCGGGCCGCGCCCGGGGCGGAAGTGGAACAGCTCGCGCTCGGGGCTGCCGGGGCCCGCGGCGAGGGCCGCCCGGAACCACGCGTGCTGGTCGGACACGTGGTTGGGGACGATGTCGATGATCGTGCGCAGGCCGTGCTCCCTGGCCTCGGCGATCAGTTTCTCGGCCTCGGCGACCGTGCCGAACGCCGGGTCGACCGTGCGGTAGTCGGCGACGTCGTAGCCCCCGTCGACCAGCGGGGAGAGGTACCAGGGGGTGAACCAGAGGGCGTCGACGCCGAGGCCGGCGAGGTAGGGGAGCCTGGCGCGGACGCCCGCGAGGTCGCCGGTGCCGTCGCCGTCGCCGTCCGCGAAGCTGCGTACGTACACCTGGTAGATGACGGCCGAGCGCCACCAGTCGGCGTCGGGCGCAGGGGTGACTGCCACGTGACGGTCCTTTCCGGAGAACGGGTGCGGGAGGAGGGGGTTCTTGGGAGGGGCGGTGCGTGCGGCGGCGGGTCAGCCCTTGAGGCTGCCTGCGGTGAGGCCGCTCATGATGTTCCGCTGGAAGATCAGGAAGATGACCAGCGTGGGCAGCGAGGCGATGGCGAGCGCGGCGAGCAGCCAGTTCTCCGAGACGCTGGCGGCCAGTGAGTAGATGCCGACGTTGACGGTCTGCTTGGTCGGGTCCGGCAGGGTGAGCATCGGCCAGAGGAAGTCCTTCCAGACCGCGACCACCGCGAAGATCGACACCACACCGAGGATCGGCCGGGAGATCGGCAGGACCACCGACCGCAGCGTGCGCAGCGGCGAGGCGCCGTCGATGGCGGCGGCGTCGAGCAGCTCGCGCGGGATGGAGTCGAAGAACCGCTTCAGCAGGAAGATGTTGAAGGCGTTGGTGACGGACGGGAGCCAGATCGCCCAGGGCGAGTTGACGAGGTTGCGCTCCACGATCGGCACGTCGAGCACCGTCAGGTACTGCGGTACGACGAGCACGGTCGCCGGGATCATCAGCGTGACGAGCATCGCGCCGAGGATCGCCTTGCCGAGCACGGGACGGAGCTTGGAGAGCGAGTAGGCGGCCGCGACGTCCAGTACCAGCTGGAAGGCGAGGGCGCCGAACGCGTAGTACAGGGTGTTGAGGAGCAGCCGGGCGAGGTCCATCACGCCCCAGGCGTCCGCGTAGTTCTGCGGGTGGACGCTGTCGGGGACGAGGGTGGGCGGTGTCCGGGTGAACTCCTGCGGGGACTTCAGGCCGCTGGTCACCATCCAGTAGAGCGGCCCCACGAAGATCAGCGTGAAGCCGACCAGGACGACGGCGAACACCGTCCAGTAGAGGAACTTGCCGCGCGGTCGGGCCAGTTGGGCCGGTGATATCAGGGTTCTCGTCGTCATGGCCGCCCCGCTCAGTCCTCGCTGCCGGCCCGGCTCAGTCGCGCGTACGCCGCCGAGAACCCGGCGAGCAGTACGAGCAGGACCAGGCCGAGCGCCGCCGCGCTGCCGTAGTTGTTGAAGGTGAACGCGTACTGGTAGATCAGCTGGACGACCGTGAGGGTCGCGCCCTCGGGGCCCGCGCCGCCGGTCAGCAGGAAGGGCTCCACGAAGACCTGCATGGTGGCGATGATCTGCATGAGCAGCATCAGGGAGAGGACGAGGCGGGTCTGCGGGACGGTGACGTGCCAGATCTTGCGGAACACGCCCGCTCCGTCCAGCTCGGCCGCCTCGTACAGCTCGCCGGGGATGCCCTGCAGCGCGGCCAGGTAGATCAGGGTCGCGCCGCCCATGTTCATCCAGGTGGCGGCGATGACCACGGAGAGCATCGCGGTGTCGGTGTCCTGCAGCCACTGCTGCGCGGGCAGTCCGACCGCCCCCAGGAGGCGGTTGAAGAGGCCGTGACCCGGGTCGTAGAAGTACTTGAAGAGGAGCACCGAGGCGACCGGCGGCAGCATCACGGGGAGGTAGACGAGCAGCCGCAGGTAGCCCCGGCCGTGCCGGAACTCGTTGAGGACCAGGGCGACGACGAACGGCACGAGGAAGCCGAGGACGAGCGCGAGGCCGGTGAAGACGAAGGTGTTGCGCCAGGCCTGCCAGAACGCCGGGTCGTTGAAGATGTACGTCAGGTTCGACCAGCCGGCCCAGACCGTCTCGCCGTCCTTGGTCTTCTGGAAGGCCAGGACGAACTCCCTGGCCATCGGGTACCAGGAGAAGAACGCGAAGCACAGGACGGCGCCGATGAGGAACCCGTGCGCGGTGAACTGCCGCTTCACCGACGCCTGCCTGTCGCCCTTCACTGGTTGGCCAGCACCTGGTCGACCTGCTGCTCGGCGGTCTTCAGGAGCTTGTCGGGGTCGGCGTCACGGTTGGTGAGGACGGCCGACATCAGGGTGTCGAGGACCTTGTAGATCTCCTGGGCCTTCGGCGGCTCGGCCTTGCCCCTGACCGGGTGGTCGGTGAAGGCCTTGAAGTTCGCCACCGGCATCGTCGAGCTCGCGGAGCGCGCCTTGTCGTCGGTGGACTTCGTTTCGCCGGTCCAGAAGTTGGGCTGCGGCAGGCCGACCGGGAGGCCGTCCTGCTTGGTGCGGGCCCAGTCGAACTGGCCCTTGCCCGGGGTGAGGAACTTGAAGTTGATCCAGGCGATGGCCGCCTTGATCTTGTCGGGCGAACTGCCCTTCTTGATCATGTAGTCGTTGCCGCCGAAGAGCGTGGCCTTCTGGCCGGGCATCGGGCCCATCCCGAAGTCCCCGTACTTGGCGCCGAGGTTCTGCACCATGTACGTGATGTCGTCGGGCGCGGCGAGGAACATCCCGAGCTTGTCGGCGGCCATCTGCTTCTGCAGGTCGCCCCACTTGAGCAGCTGCGTCTTGCCCATGCTGTCGTCGTCCCAGCGCATGGCCTTGAGGTTGTCGACGATCTGGCGGCCGGTGGCGTTGTTGAACGCGGCCTTGGTGCCGCCGCCGTCGACGATGTCGCCGCCGAGGCCGTAGGTGGCGGCGGTGAAGTGCCAGCCGCCGTTGTTGCCCGCGCTGTACTCGCCGAAGCCCGCGACCCCGTCGCCGAGGGCGGCGATCTTCTTGGCGGCGGCGCGGACCTCCTTCCAGGTGGTCGGCGGCGAGTTCGGGTCGAGGCCCGCGCGCTTGAACAGCTTGCGGTTGATGAGCAGGCCCATCGTGTAGTTGCTGTAGGGCAGGCCGTAGAGCTTGTCGTCCTTCTTCAGGACGCCGAGGACGTTCGGGTCCATGTCGCCGAGCGCCGGGACGCTCTTGTCGTTGACGTAGGCGCTGATGTCCTGCGCGCCGTTGTTGTCGAGGACCTGCTGGAGGTCCGTGAAGTACGTGTAGAAGACGTCGGGCTGGGACTTCGCCTTGAGCATCGCGGTGAAGCGGGGCGGCTCCAGGCAGGGGTCGGTCTGCTTCCCCTGGATCGTGACGTTCGGGTACTTCGCGTTGAACGCCTTGACGTCCTCTTTCCACTGCTTGAGCTCGGCCTTCTCGGCGGCCGGCGGCATGCAGTCGATGGTGAGCGTCACCTTCGTCTTCGGGTCCAGCGGCGCGGCGGCGTCGGCGGAGGTTCCGCCGCTGTCGTCGGAGCCACCCCCGTCGCTGCTGCTGGTGCCGCAGGCCGTGAGGGTGGTCAGGGCGAGAGCGAGTGTGGAGACAAGAGTGACTGCGGTCCGGGAGCTGCGAGAGCTTCTCATCGGGGACCCCTTCACGGACGGAGTGACGGCACGCACGGTGGGCGGCGCTTACTCAAGCACCGCCCACAGAAGTCCGCAATATGTCGCGCGAAAAATGAAAGAAATGGACAGTCGGGGGTCAGGGGTCGGCGATCAGCCGGCGGTCACTCCCGGGGGGCCTGTCCCGTCGACCCGCGCACCACCAGCTCCGGCTCGAACAGCAGCTCCTCGGTGGGTGCCGCGCTGCCCGCGATCTGCAGCGTGAGCAGTTCGACGGCGGCCCGGCCCATCGCCTCGATGGGCTGGCGCACGGTGGTCAGGGGCGGCTCGGTGCAGTTCATGAACGCCGAGTCGTCGAAGCCGACCACCGACACGTCGTCCGGCACGGCGAGGCCGCGGCGGCGCGCGGCCCGCACCGCGCCGAGGGCGAGCGGGTCGCTGGCGCAGACGACACCGGTGACACCGTCGTCGAGCAGCCGGGAGGCCGCCGCCTGCCCGCCCTCCAGGGAGAACATCGCCCGCGCCACGTGCGCGTCGGGCAGCTCCTCGCCGAACTGGTGGGCCAGCGCGCGGGCCGCGGCGAGCTTGCGCTGCGAGGGCATGTGGTCGGCGGGGCCGAGCACCAGGCCGATGCGGCGGTGACCCAGCGAGGAGAGGTGCCGCCAGGCCTGCTCGACCGCGACCGCGTCGTCGCAGGACACGGCGGGGAAACCGAGCCGCTCGATCGCCGCGTTGACCAGCACCACCGGGATCTTGCGCGCGGCGAGGCGCTTGTAGTGCTCGTGCTCCGCGTCCGCCTGCGCGTACAGACCGCCGGCGAACACCACGCCGGAGACCTGTTGCTGGAGCAGCAGCTCCACGTAGTCGGCCTCGGAGACGCCGCCCTTGGTCTGGGTGCACAGGACCGGGGTCAGGCCCTGCTGGGCGAGGGCCCCTCCGATGACCTCGGCGAAGGCGGGGAAGATCGGGTTCTGCAGTTCGGGCAGGACCAGGCCGACGAGCCGGGCCCGCTCGCCGCGCAGCTGGGTCGGCCGTTCGTATCCCAGCACGTCGAGGGCGGAGAGCACGGACTGGCGGGTCGCCTCGGAAACGCCGGGTTTGTTGTTGAGCACTCGGCTGACCGTGGCCTCGCTGACCCCGACCTTCCGTGCCACCTGAGCAAGTCGTCGCGTCATACACGCAAGATTAGTGCAAGTCTTGCGGCCTGTTTGCGCCGTCACGGAATCCGTGCGAAATCCCCGACGAAATCCCGGGAGCCCGCCTGACGGCGGCATCGTTTGACAGCCGGAAACATGGGATGTTCCCATGCCTGAGAAACATGGGATGTTCCCATGCCTGAGAAACATGGGATGTTCCCATGTATGGCGTCCCGGAGCTCCCCTGCGGACGCGACCGAGAGAAGAAGGTGCCCGTCCCATGCCGCTGCGCAGTGCCGCCCGCACCAACCTCGTCGACCTCGTCATCGCCCAGATGGAGAGCCTCATCACCGACGGCGAATGGCGGGTCGGCGAGAAGATCCCGGCCGAACCGCTCCTGGTGGAACAGCTCGCCGTCGGCCGCAACACCGTGCGCGAGGCCGTCCGCGCCCTCGTCCACACCGGCATGCTCGAACCCCGCCAGGGCGACGGCACCTACGTGCGGGCGAGCAGCGACTTCGGCGCGGCCGTCCAGCGCAGGCTCCGCAGGGCGGGCGTCCTGGAGGCGTACGAGGTCCGCGCCTCCCTGGAGCGCGACGCGGCCCGGTACGCCGCCGAGCGCCGCACCGACGAGGACCTCGCCACGCTGCGGGCCGCCCTCGCCGAGCGGACCCTGGCCTGGGAGAGCGGCAACACGGCCGCGTTCGTCGACGCCGACATGGCCTTCCACCGCACCGTCGCCGACGCGGCGCACAACGGCGTGCTCGCCGAGCTGTACGGACACCTCAGCGACGCCCTGCGCACCACGGTGCAATCCGTCATCGGCGCCCCCGTCCCGGACTCCGTACGCCACCAGCTCGAAGGCCACGAGGCGATCGTCGACGCCATCGAGGCCCGCGACGCCGAGGCCGCCGAGGCCGCGGTGCTCGCCCACCTCGCCGAGGGCATGGCCGCCCTGCGCGAACAGCCGCTGGACGAGCCCGACACCGGCAGCACCACCTGACCCACCGCACCACCTGACCCACCGCACCATCTGACCCACCGCACCACCTGACCCACCGCACCACCCGACCCACCCCGCCACCCGGCCCACCCCGCCACCCGACCCACCGCACCACCCCCCAGGAGCAGCACATGAGTGAGGCAGCACCGGTCACCGCCGGGGCCCCGCACGACAGCACCCCCACGGCCCCGCCCGGCGCGCCGGCCCCCGGCGCCGCCGCGGTGAACGGGCGCCGCGCGCTCTACCTCGCCCTCGGCGTCGTCCTGCTCGCCCTCAACCTGCGCCCCGCCCTCGTCGCCGTCTCCCCGCTCGCCGACACCATCCGCGACGACAGCGGCATGTCGGCCGCGGCGACGAGCCTGCTCACCGCGCTCCCGCTGCTCTGCTTCGGCCTGCTCGCGCCCGTCGCCCCGCGCCTCGGGCGCCGCCTGGGCATGGAGCGCGTGCTGCTCGCCACCATGGTGCTGATCTGCGCGGGCACGGCCCTGCGCCTGCTCGACTCGGTCGTCGCCCTGTTCGCGGGCACCGTCGTCATCGGCGCGGGCATAGCCGTCGCCAACGTCCTGCTGCCCGGCCTCATCAAGCGGGACTTCCCGGCGAAGGCCGGACTCATGACCGGCCTGTACTCGATGTCGCTGTTCGGCGGCGCCGCCCTCGCGGCCGGCGTCACCCTGCCCGTCCAGCAGGCCAGCGGCATGAACTGGCGCACCACCCTGGCCTGTTGGGGCGCCCTCGCGGTCGTCGCGCTGCTCGTGTGGCTGCCGCAGACCCGCTCCCGCACCCGGGTGGGCGCCGCCGCCGCACGCCAGGCCGCGCACCCCGTACGCGGCCTGTGGCGCTCCCCGCTCGCCTGGCAGGTCACCGCGTACATGGGTCTGCAGTCCCTCAACTACTACGCGGCGGCCGCCTGGCTGCCGACCGTCTTCCAGGACGCGGGCATGGCCCCGGGCGACGCGGGCTGGATGCTCTCCTTCTCCTCGCTGCTGGGCATCGCGGGCTCCTTCCTCGCCCCGGTGATCGTCGGCCGGCGGCTGCGCTCCGGCACCCTCGCCGCGCTCGGCGCGGTGCTCTGCGCGCTCGGCTTCGGCGGCATGCTGCTCGCGCCCGTCGGCGGCGCCTACCTGTGGATGACACTGCTCGGCCTCGGCCAGGGCGCGGCCATCAGCCTCGCGCTCCTGTTCGTCGTGCAGCGCGCGCCCGACGTCCGGCACGCCGCACAACTGTCCAGCATGTCCCAGTGTTTCGGCTACATCCTCGCGGCCACCGGACCCACCCTCCTGGGCGCCGTCCACGACCTCTCGCACAGCTGGACGGTGCCGCTCGTACTCCTGCTCGTGCTGCTGGTCCCGCAGGTGGTCGCCGGACTCGGCGCCGCACGGGACCGCCACGTGGCGGGCATCGGCTGACGCCCGGTCGGGCAGGATGCACCCGGTGCGGCTCCTCACGGCGCACCGTGTCGGATCGAGAAGGGTGCATCATCGATGACGGATTCGGCCCCCGGGCGGCTCGTGGTCTCACGGGCGACGCCCGACGACTGGCGCGTGGTGACGGACTGGGCGGCGCGGGAAGGCTGGAACCCCGGCCTCGGCGACGCCCCCGCCTTCTTCGCGCAGGACCCCGACGGGTTCTTCCTCGGACGCCTCGACGGCGAACCGGTCTCCGCGGTCTCCGTGGTCACCTACGGGGACGCGTACGCCTTCCTCGGCTGTTACCTCGTCCGCCCCGACCAGCGGGGCCGGGGCTTCGGCCTCGCCACCTGGCAGGCCGGCCTCGCCCACGCCGGGAGCAGGACCGTCGGCCTGGACGGGGTGCCCGCCCAGCAGGACAACTACCGCCGCTCCGGCTTCGCGTGGCGGCACGGCACCCTGCGCTACATCGGCGTGCTGCCCGCGCTCGACGTGCCCGACCGGCACGTGCGCCCCGTCGAGGCCGCGGGGCTGCGGGCCCTCATGGCGTACGACGGGGCCTGCCTGCCCGCCGACCGGCCACGCTTCCTGGAGTCCTGGCTCGCCGCCCCGGGACACCGGGCCCTCGCCCGCATCGTCGACGGCCGCCTCACCGGGTACGGCGTGATCCGCCCCGGCCACGACGCCCTGCGCGTCGGCCCGCTCTTCGCGGACACCCGCGCCGACGCCGAGGCGCTCCTGGACGCGCTGGCCGCCGACGCGGACGGCACGCCCGTCGCGATGGACGTGCCCGAGACGAACGGCGAGGCCGTCGCCCTGGCCGAGGCCCGCGGCATGAAGCCCACCTTCGACACGGCCCGCATGTACACCGGCCCCACCAGGGACTACGCCGAGCACCGGGTCTTCGGCGTCACCTCGCTCGAACTCGGCTAGCAGCCGCGCGGGCCACCGCGCCCTCTTTCCCGAGAAGAGGGGCGCACCCCGGCCCGCATCGGGTGAAAGAACCGGCCGAGGCTTGACCTCAAGTTTAGTTGAGGTTCTAACGTCTCCCGTATGAGCATGGAAACCACGGCCTGGACGCAGATGTACAGCGTCATGCACGCCCAGCAGGACCAGCGACCATTCGCCCGCGCGACGTTGCGCCGCATCGGCGCCTTCGCGCGGCCCCACCGCCGACGCATCTGGCAGTTCGTGCTGCTGAGCGTCCTGACCGCGCTGCTCGCGGTGGCGACCCCCGTCCTCGCGGGCAAGGTGGTCAGCGCCATCGTATCGGGCGCCGACTCCTCGACCGTCGTCCGTTACGCCCTTCTGATCGCCGCCATCGCCCTGGCCGAGGCGGGCCTCGGACTCGTCGCCCGCTGGCTGTCGGCGAACCTCGGCGAAGGACTCATCCTCGACCTGCGGACCGCCGTCTTCGACCACGTCCAGCGGATGCCCGTCGCCTTCTTCACCCGCACCCGCACGGGCGCCCTGGTCAGCAGGCTCAACAACGACGTGGTGGGCGCGCAGCGCGCGTTCAGCAACACCCTCTCCGGCGTCGTCGGCAACGTGGTCACGCTGCTGCTCACCCTCGTCGTCATGCTGACGCTGTCCTGGCAGATCACCCTGCTCGCCCTCGTCCTGCTGCCGGTCTTCGTCATCCCCGCCCGCCGGATGGGCTCCCGGATGGCCAGGCTCCAGCGCGAGGCGGCACACCACAACGCGGCCATGGGGACGCGAATGACCGAGCGCTTCTCCGCCCCCGGCGCCACCCTCATCAAGCTCTTCGGCCGGCCCGGCGACGAGTCCGCGGAGTTCGCCGCGCGCGCCCACCGGGTGCGGGACATCGGCGTCCGTACCGCCATGGCACAGTCCGCCTTCATCACCGCGCTCACCCTCGTGTCGGCCCTCGCCCTCGCGCTCGTCTACGGCCTCGGCGGCTACTTCGCCCTCGAGGGCACCCTGGAGGCGGGCGCCGTCGTCGCGCTGGCCCTGCTGCTCACCCGGCTCTATGCGCCCCTGACCTCGCTGGCCGGCGCGCGGGTCGAGGTCATGAGCGCACTCGTCAGCTTCGAGCGGGTCTTCGAGGTCCTCGACCTCAAGCCGCTCATCGAGGAGAAGGACGAGCCGGTGCCGGTGCCCGAGGGGCCCGTCGCCATCGAGTTCGACGACGTGCGTTTCGGCTACCCGTCCGCCGACAAGGTCTCCCTCGCCTCGCTCGAAGAGGTCGCCTCGCTCGACACCCGCGGCGGCGAGGAGGTCCTGCACGGCCTGTCCTTCCGCGCCGAACCGGGCCAGACCATCGCGCTCGTCGGCTCCTCCGGCGCGGGCAAGTCGACCATCGCGCAGCTCCTGCCCCGCCTCTACGACACCGACGGGGGCGCCGTGCGGATCGGCGGCGTCGACGTCCGGGACCTGTCGGCCGCATCCCTGCGGGCCACCCTCGGCATGGTCACCCAGGACGGCCACCTCTTCCACGAGTCCGTCCGCGCCAACCTGCTCCTCGCCAAGCCCGGGGCGGGCGAGGACGAGCTGTGGGACGTGCTGCGCCGCGCCCGCCTCGAAGAGCTCGTCCACTCCCTGCCCGACGGCCTCGACACCGTCGTCGGCGAGCGCGGCTACCGCCTCTCCGGCGGCGAACGACAGCGCATGACCATCGCCCGGCTGCTCCTCGCGGGACAGCGGGTCGTCATCCTCGACGAGGCGACGGCGCACCTCGACAACACGTCCGAGGCCGCGGTCCAGGAGGCCCTCGCCGAGGCACTCGAAGGCCGCACCGCCGTGGTGATCGCCCACCGGCTCTCCACGGTGCGCTCCGCCGACCAGATCCTCGTCGTCGAGGCCGGCCGGATCGTGGAGCGCGGCACGCACGACGCACTGCTCGACCTGCACGGGCGGTACGCGGAGCTCTACCGCACGCAGTTCGCCAAGGGGACGGAGCCCGCGGATGCGGTGGACGTCGTGGAGGCGGCCTGACCTGCGCCGGCCCCGCCGCGGGGGCGGGGCCGACGCGCTCCCGGCCCGCGAGCCGTGTCCATTCGTCCACCAGGAGTTCATCGGTTCCCCACCATCCACACGCGCTCATGTGGGAGAAACCCTCCATGTGCGATGACGAGTTGATACCACCGCGTGCGGACCTCACCGAGGATCAGTGGCTGCGGGCCGATCCGGCCCTCGCCGAGGGGCCGGTGGGGGAGCGGGTCAGCCAGATGCGGGCGCCGCGACGCCGGACCGTGCTCGGCGGCGTGGTGGCGGGAGCGGCGGCGCTGACCGCCCTCGGCGGGGCGCAGACCCCCGCGGCCGCTGCCGCCCGCACCGGCAAGTTCCCGCTGCCGGCCGCCCCGAACCGGGCGGGGGAGTACGCGGTGCTTCTGACCGGCGACGCCGGCACGGGCGAGGAGGCACAGCACGCGGTGGCCGCCGCGGCCCGCGAGGTGTGCCGCGCCGAGGGCGTCGGCCTCGCGGTCGGCCTCGGCGACAACATCTACGAGAACGGCCCCGAGTCCGCCGACGACTCGGAGTTCCGCACCAAGTTCGAGGACCCCAACTCCGGTGTGGACCTGCCGTGGTTGATGGTCCTCGGCAACCACGACTGCTCGGGCCTCATCCCGGGCAGCGGCGGCGACCCCTCGCGCGGTGACCGCGAGGTCGGCTACGCGCAGGGCTCCCCGCGCTGGTACATGCCGAGCCGCTACTACAACGTCGCACTGCCCGCCACGGACGCCCCCGGCGCCGACCCGCTGGTGGAGTTCTTCGCCCTCGACACCAACCCCGTCTCCTCGTACGTGGTCCAGACGGACCCGCACTACCGGTGGAACGGCCCCTACATGCGCGACCAGCGGGCCTGGCTGGACCGGTCGCTCGCCGCCTCGCGGGCCCGCTGGAAGATCGTGCTCGGCCACCACCCGTACCTGAACAACGGCAAGCATGGCAGCGCCGGTTCGTACGACGGCTTCGTGATCGGCAACTACACCAGCGGCATCCACCTCAAGGAGCTGTACGAGGAGGTGGTGTGCGGGCGCGCCGACGTGATCCTCTCCGGACACGACCACACGCTGCAGATCCTGGAGCCCACGGCGCGCACCCGCGGCACCCGCCAGATCGTGTGCGGCGCGGCCGCCAAGTCCGGTGACGGCAAGGCCCACTTCGACCATCCGTCGACCTGGCAGAACTTCTCCGACCACGGCTTCATGGTGCTGAAGGTGTCGCAGCGCGCGATGACCGTCGAGGCCTACACGGTCGACGTCGCCACGCGCACGGCCCGGCTGGCCCACCGCACGCGCACGGCGTCGCGGCCGGTCCACGCGTGAGGCGTCGGGGGCCGGGCCGGCCGATCCCGGCCCGGCCCCCGCACCCCGGCCGCAGCCGGGTCAGCAACCGCCGCAGTTGTAGTACAGGACGTCCCAGTGGTTGCCCTCGTCGGCGTAGATGTTGCCGGAGCCGGACTTGTACTGCGCGGCGCCGTCGCCGCGCGGGCCGATGTAGGTGAACGTGTTCTTCACGTAGTTGGTGACGCACGAGGTCTTGCCGAAGTCGAGCTTGTACCCGTTCCAGTGCGAGTACGTCCCGCTCGCGTGCCCGGTCTCGGTGCCGCCGGTGATGTTGAGGGCGCAGCCGCTGGCGCGCTTGAGCGTCTGGGCGCCCTGCGCGGTAGCGAGGTTGAGCTGGTCGAAGGACGTACAGGTCGGGTTGTTGCGGTTCGAGCAGCCGCCGGACGACGTCCAGGTGACCCCCGCGGTACGGAACATCGAGGTCGCGGTGGCATGACTGATCTTCGTGGCGGCGAAGGCGTCGGAGGCCGAGGTGAGGACACCGAAGCCGGGTGCGACGAGGGCCCCGGAGGCGAGCGCGAACGCGGTGAGCGCAGAGCGGATGCGCATGGTGTGGTTCCTTCCTGCTGGTGACCGTGCTGACGACGGGACGGCTGGGCCGCAGGGGATGCCGGATGCGGGTGGAGCAAGGAGATGGTGCCCGCATCCGCGCGCCGGAACCAGAGGACAAACGGGGCCGAAGGCCAACGGGATCCGTCGGCGGGGGTATGGGGGGTGGCGCCGGTGCTCAGGTACGGGTCTTGGTGAGGGTCGCGTAGACGACGACGTTGTCGGAGTACCGCCGGTCCGCCGCCGAGTAGTCGCCGCCGCAGGTGATCAGGCGCAGACCGGCATGGTCGAGGTTCCGGTAGACGTCGACCGTGGGGAACTTGTCCTTGGGGTACTGCGCCACCCGGTCGACGGTGAACGTCGCGGAGACCCCGTCCTTGCGGTCCACGACGACGGTGTCGCCCTTCTTCAGCTTGGCGAGGTCGAAGAAGACCGCGCGGGTGCCGTTCCAGGTGACGTGTCCTGCGATGACGGCGGGGCCCTTGGCGCCGGGGGCGGGACCGGGGCGGTACCAGCCCGCCTTGGCCGGGTCGCGCGGTGTCTCCATCTCCTTGCGCGCGTCCAGGCCGAGCCGTTCCAGCGAGGACGACACGTCGAGCGAGGGGATGGCCACCCGCACCGGATCCGATGCCGCGAGCGGCGCGGGGAGGTCGCGTCCGTCCGGACCGCCCCGCGCCGGCGACTCCTTCCCGGCCGTCCCGGGGCGGCCGGATGCCGTCCCGGAGGTGTCGTCGCCGCGCGGCGGACCCGGCGGGGCGGGCTCCTGCCGGCCCAGCCCCGCCACCAGCAGTGCCGTGCCGACGGCGAGCAGGGCGAAGGCCGCCGCGGCCAGGCCGAGCCGCCACCGCCGGGCCCCGCGCGCCGTCGCACTCCGCCCGGTCTTCCCGGCCCGCCCCGGCATCCTCATGATCAGCCTCGCCTCCCCGCGTGTCGTGTGCCGCGCGCCCGCCCGGTGCGGGACGCCGTCGGCCTTTCAGGCCGGACGACCGGCCCGTGGTCCGGTCAGCCGTCCGCCGGTGTCGAGCGGCGGCCGCTGCCCTGGCGGCGTACGGCGAACAGGCCGCCCGCGGCGAGCAGCGCGGCCGCCCCTCCCGCGATCAGGCCCGGTGACTCGATGCCCTGGGTGGAGCCGGTCCCGGTCTCCACGCCGCCGACGGGCATGGAGCCCACGGCCGCGCCCTTGACCATCCCGCAGTCGGCGGGGGCCGTGGCCTCCTGGGGCAGCTTGGGGTCGAGCTCGCTCTTGCCCTTGCCGAAGTCGTACTTGCCGTTGCTGTTCGGGTCGATGCCGTGCTGGACCACGTGCAGGTCCTTGATGTGGTCGGCGACCTTCTGGGACACGGTGATGGTCCGCGAGTAGGACAGCGTGCCGTCCTTCTTGGCGGCGGGCATCCGGTCCACGGCCAGGCCGCTCTTCTTGGAGGTGTCGCCCTTGGTGGTCAGGGAGATGTTGATGTCCCCGTAGGCGGGCAGTCCCTCGGCGGTGGTCACGATGCCGTCGCCGTTCTTGTCCGCGCTCGCGTCCGGGCAGTGGAAGTCGTGCCCGTCGGTCGAGCCGTGGATGTGCTGGGCGTGCGGCTGCCCGGGGACGAGCCCCTTGGCCTCTATCTTCACGGTCATCTTGGTGCCGTCCAGGCTGAGCAGGACGGTGCCCTGCGCGCCGGACTTGTTGAGCTGTTCCAGATTGATCTGGTACGCCTGCTCGGCCGACGCCGAGGCGGAGTGTCCGGAGGCGTGCCCGTCATGGGCGAGCGCGGGCGCCGCCGTTGCCAGGCAGAACGCCGAGGGCAGGGCCAGCAGTGCTGTCGTTCGGACGGTGCGCTGAGCTGTCACGATCCGGCATCCCCTTCCGAGGCCCAACTGAACTGATATCGGGCCGAGTTCGGTCATTGATGCCTCTGATCCGGAGCCGCTCCGGGCGCGGATTGGTCGCAGTCCGATCGAATGTGAAAAATCTTGTACGACCGGCCCCTTTCGGCCGGAGCTTGCTCAGTGCGCGCCCGCTCCGTACTCCGCGTGCGCGACCACCCGGCCGTCGCCGAACGCCTCGGAGGGCGGCGGTGCGGGGAACGTCCCCCTGCGTGCTTCCGCCCTCAGGCGGGCCATCAGCTCGTCGAACTCCTCGTCCGTCACCGCACTCACCTCACACCGTCTCTTCACTGGTGATTCGTCGCCGGCGGGCCCACGGATGGGTCGTGTGCACGATTGTGACTCCGGTGCCGACCGTGCGCAGCGGCACTGCGGGGGAGCGGCTTGCCCCCGGGGTGAGGTGGGGCCATTCGGGGGATCTTTCACCCCTGCCCGTACGGTCCGCATCGGGCGGATTGTCGTATGACCATGAACTCCACGAACCTCGCCGTCGTCCCGTCCTCGACACGCACCGTGATCCCCGCACGCGCGCCGCGCACCACCCCGCTTCCGCCGCCCGCCGAGCGGCGCCGGGTGCGTGAGCAGTGGGGTCTCACCCCGCACCAGGTGGCCGCCGCCTTCGGCGTCACGGCCGCGACGGTCCGCTCCTGGGAGGCGGGCAGGACCGCGCCGGTCGGCGCGCGCCGCGCCGCGTACGCGCAGTTCCTGCGGGGCCTTGCCGCATCGCCGCTCCCGCGCAGCCGCCCCCGGCCCGCGGGCCCCCGGGTCCTCACCCCGACTCCCGTCGCGATGCGGCCGGGCGCGGCCCCGACGGTGTACGGGCGGCCGGTTCTGGGACCGCCCGACCCGGTCTGCGCCCGCCGCGTGCGCAGACTGCGGCGCGTGGCCCTCGGGGTCGTGATGTGGGGCGCCTTCGTGCACCTGATGGTGACGGCTCCGCTGCCGCTGGGCTGATGTCCGGGTGCCTGGGTGCCGCGTGCGCGCCCCGCGTGTGCCCGGCACCGATCCTCGGCCGCCCGCGCCGAGCGGCAGGGCCACTTCGCGGGTTCAGCTCCGCTCCGCCCCTTCGGGCCTCTCGGCGGGCCCGGGCGGAGCGGTGGCGGGAGGCGGGGAGAGGCCGAGCTGTTCGGCGGTGCGGGTGTGGTCGACGAGCCGGGCCAGCAGGGGCCGCAGCGGACCGCGCAGCTCGAAGACCGCACCCGCCCGCACCACCTCGGCCTGGGCCTGGAGCAGGGCACGGATGCCCACGCAGTCGCAGAACGACACCTCGTCCAGGGCGATCAGGACGCGGGCCGGGCGGGCGTCCAGACACGAGCGGACCGCCTCGTACAGGACACCGACGGTGCTGAGGTCCATCTCCCCGGACAGGGAGATCGTGCCCTGCTCCGCCAGCACTGCCGTCTCGGCACGCAACTGACCCCACTCATGCGGAACCGAAATCTGACTGCCCCTTCCGGTATGGCTGCCCCCACGGTCACCGTGACGGCCATGGGACTCATGGAACCGATCCAGGGCGCCCCGCACGGCGACGCGCCACGAGGGCGGGTGGTCCGCGGGGCAAGGGACGAAACACGCCCGGGGGAATGTCCGCCGCACGGGTTATCTGTCGACCGTGCGCTCGATTCAGGTGGCCGCGGTGAGCCGGTAGCCGAAGCGTTCGGCCACGTCCGCGATGTCCCCGGTCGCGAATTTCCGGCGCAGGCTCGACGTCATCCAGCCCTGCCATTCGTTGGGGGTTCCGCTGCGCATGATGCGGGTCCTCGCCATCGGCGCGCGGGCCTCGTTGTCCGGGTGTTTCTCCTCGTGGGAGCGCATCTTGTCGAAACTGCTCTGCTCCACGGCCCGCACGAGTGCGGCCTCGTCCGTCTCGATGCCGAGTTCCCCGAGGCTCCTGCGCAGCGCGGGCACCGGGTCCTGCTTGAGGTCCTCGAAGGTCGTGACGGTGGTGCGCCGGAACCGGTCGCGTGCCGCGCCCCAGGCGTCGTAGAAGGAGGCCCAGTCGTCGAGGCGGTCGTGCCCGGTGGGACCCGGCTGTTCCAGCCACTCCTCGAAGCTGCCGGCCCGCAGGTCCAGGGGGTCCTTGGCGAAGTCGGTGCGGAACTTGTGCCACGAGTAGAGGGAGTCGCGCGGGTCGCGCACCAGGATCCATGCCCCGAGCAGCGGCCGGTGTGCCAGGAAGTCCGGGGTGAGGTGCGTCTTCACGAAGCGCGGCCAGCGCGCCCCGTGCGCGTCGGCCTCGGCCCAGTCGGTGCGGTCGGTGGCGGACAGCCTGCTGCGGTAGTCGGCGTACGCGGGGTCGGGCCTGCTGCTGCCGTCCGCGCTCAGGCAGTCGATGTACGGATCCGCGTAGTTGAGCCCCAGCTCCAGCAGGATGTTGCCGAGCAGCGACTGTCCGGATCCCCCGATGCTGGCGACCGCGATGTCCTGGTCGCCGAGCTCCTTGAGGTTCTCCTGGTAGAGGGCGCTGTAGCGGTCCTGTATCCCGTGCAGAAGGTAGTGGATCTTCTCGCTCATTCCTCTCCCCTTGTCGTTGTCCCGGAGGCGCGTTCCCGGGTCGTCGTCGGGCCGGTGGTGGCGTGCCCCGCCGGTGGCTCCCGGGAGTCACCGAGCACGGCGACCAGCAGCCCGCCGAGGACCGAGACCACCGCCGCGACGAGGAACGCCAGTTGATATCCCGCGGTCAGGGCCGACGCGTGACTCGTGGCCGTCATGGAACCGGCTCGTGCCGCGGCGACGCTGCCGAGACCGGCGACGGCGAAGACGCCCGCGACGTACTTGGCGGTCTCGAAGACGCCGTATCCCACGCCCTTGTCGCGCGCGGCCACGTCCTTCCCCGCGGCGACGTTGAAGGCGACCGCGCCCACCACGGTTCCGAGGCCCAGCAGCAGCATGCTCGGCAGGATGTGCGGCACGTAGGCGCTGCCCCGCCCGGCCAGGGCGAGCAGGGCGAGCCCCGCGGCGCTGACGAACTGGGCGACGGCCGCGACCACCGTCCAGCGGTAGCGGCGCAGCAGGCGGCTGGCCAGGGAGGAGCCGACCAGGACCACCACGCCCAGGGGGCTGAAGGCGAGACCGGCGATCAGCGGGCTGTAGCCGAGGGCCTGCTGGAAGAAGAGCAGCCCGATGAAGACGCTGCCCTGGTACGCGAACTCGTTGGCGGGCATGGCGAGCACGGCCGTGCGGAAGGACGGCACGCGCAGCATGCCGAGCCGCAGCAGGGGCGTGTCCGTCCTGCGTTCGTGGCGGAAGAACCCGGCGAACGCGACGACGGACAGGGCCAGCGGGCCGAGGGTGCCCGGCGAGAGCAGGCCGCTCTGCTCGGTGTGCGTGATGGCGAAGACCAGCAGCATGAGACCGGCCATGGACAGCGCCACACCCGGCAGGTCGAGCCCGCCGGTCCGGGCGCTCCGCTGCCGGCTCTCCAGGAGGCGCGGCGCGGCCAGGGCGGCGAGCAGTGCGACGGGCACGGAGAGCAGGAAGACGTACCGCCAGCCGAGGCCTTGCGTGACGACGCCACCGATGACGGCGCCGCCCGCCGCCCCCAGGCCGCCGGCGACCGCCACCGCCGCGAACAGCCGGTTGCGCTCCCCGGGCGACTCCTGCGCGCTGATGATCGCGAAGGACGTCGGGACCGCGAGCGCGGCGCCCGCGCCCTGGAGCATGCGCCCCGTCAGCAGCAGCCACGGCGCGGGGGCGAGTCCGGCCAGCAGCAGACCGGCGATGAAGAGGCCGAGGCCGGTCACGAGCACCGGACGGCGTCCGAACCGGTCGCTGCACCGGCCGCCCAGCAACAGCATGCCGCCCAGCGGGAGGGTGTACGCGGTCATGACCCACTGCGTACCCGCCTGGCCCAGGTCGAAGGTGCGCTGCAGCGCGGGCAGCGCCACGGTGACGACCAGACCGTCGAAGACGACGAGGAAATTGGTCGTGGTGAGCAACGCCGTGAGCAGGAGCGCATGATGACGATGCGTTCGCTGGTCGGTACGGGAGCCAGTCATGTTCCTCGATCCGCCGGACACGGGTGGCCGTGCCGAGTCGCACGATCACCCGTCCGACCATGCTCCGTCGGTGCGGCAGGTTCAAAGGGTGGCGCGCCGGGCGGCCCAGGCGCGGGTGAGATACGTGGTCTCCACCGTTTCCGCGTCGCCGATGCGCTCTCGGGCATGGGCGAGGAAGCGCTCGAACTTCTCCTCGCCGAGCTGCACCCGTACGTCGTTCACCGAGCGCCACACCCCGATGTACTGCTCGACGGTCTGCCGGACTTCGTGGCGCCCCTCCAGGAGGATGACGTCGTCGAACTCGGGGCTGGCGGCCAGCCGGTCCGACAGCTCGTCCATCAGTCCCTGGCGGGCCGACGAGACCCGCTTCATGCCGGGCTTGAGCCGGTCCAGCTCCGCCTCGATGTCCGTGAGCAGCGGGCTCGCCCGCAGATGGCGGGGGTTCCACAGCGCGACGAACCAGCCGCCGGGGCGCAGGACGCGGCCGAACTCCCGCGTCCCCTTGTCGAAGTCCACCCAGTGGAAGGACGAGGCCATGGTGAGCAGATCCGCCGATGCGGACGGCAGACCGGTGTCCTCGCCGCTGCCCGCGCGCCAAGTGATGTTGTGCCGTGCGGAGTCCCGTTTGCCGGTGGCCCGCATCGTCTCGTTCGGGTCGACGGAGGTCACGGAGCGGAAACCGGCCTCGGCGAGCATCCGGCTCCAGATTCCGGTGCCGGCCCCCACGTCGACGGCGTCGCAGGCCTCTGCGGAGCCGCCGAGCAGTCCGGTCAACGCGGAGACGACGGAGGGCGCGTATCCCTCACGGTACTTGGAGTAGTCCTCGGCCAGGCTGGTGAAATCACCGTGCTTGAGTGTCGTGCTCACGTGCGCTTCCTTCCTCGTCAGCGGGTTGTCCCTGCTGTGCCTCGTCAGCGGTTCGTCCCTGCCGTGCAGGCCGTGAGAATGCGAGCGGCTGCGGCGTCGGGGCGCACGGCGGAGAAGTTGGGTATCTGAAGGTCGGGATTCACCGGGAATTCCGGCTGCACGCCGATTCCGACGATCTCCGCGTCGTCCGCCTCGCTGTAGACCCCTTTGCTGTCCCTTTTCTTGAGCTCTTCGAGGGGTACGTCGAGGAACACCTCGAAATAGGGATCGATATTCTCCCTGTTCCACTCGTGCACGTCGTGGAAGAGGGAGATCGTCGAGCAGATGACGAGCTGTCCCTGGCCGGCCAGCATGCGGCTGAAGCGGGCGTAGGTGTAGGCCATCCTGCGTCGGCCCTCGCGGTCGAAGGACCTGGTCTCCCCGATGGCCTCGCGGACGACGTTTCCGTCGAGGTGGACCGGTTTGACGCCGAACCGCCGGATCTTCCGGGCCAGTTCTCTGGACACCGTCGTCTTGCCCGACTCGGCGAGACCGGTCACCCAGATCACGCCGCCCTCGCGCAGCATCGGGGGGACGGCGGTGTGCTCCACAGCAGTCATGGTGCCTTCCTTCGGAATGCCGTACGGCATGTCTCTCAAGAGGGTGTGCTGCCGGTTCACGAAAGGTGGCGGGGCATCACGCCGGATCTCGTCGTGAACTTCCGGTGAACTCTAGGAAAGGCCGTGATTCAACGTCAAGAAAGGCGGTGGAGGAGACACAGGTAATTCCTTGCGAGTACCCGATCGCCATTTCGGTATGTCGTCGCGCGGGGACGGGGCTGCATTGCGCCGCCCCGAAAGGGGAGGCAGTACCGCAAAAGGGGCATGGGGGCCATGTCCGCCAGGGGCTCCATCGCGGGATGCGCCGGTGACTGATTGCCTGGTACACGAAAAATGTGTGACGTGCATCACTTCTCCGGGTGTGGTGATCGCGCCACGGTGGGCGTCCCTGCCGCCCCGGCCCGCACGTCCGGCCCCCGGATTCCGATGGCAGAGTGGAAGTACTTATTCCGTCGTCTGGAGGTACCCCCGAATGCGTCTGCTGCTCATACGCCACGGCCAGACCCCGTCCAATCTCAAGCACCTGCTGGACACCGGCGCCCCGGGCCCTGGCCTCACGCCCCTGGGGCAGGAGCAGGCGGCGGCGCTGCCGCAGGCCCTGGCGGACGAGCGGATCGACGCGCTGTACGCCTCCACCCTGGTGCGCACCCAGCTGACCGCCGCCCCGCTGGCCGCGGCCACCGGCCTCGACGTCGAGATCCGGGACGGGCTGCGGGAGCTGATCGCCGGGGACCTGGAGATGCGCGGCGACGAGGAGGCCGCCGCCCTCTACCTCGCCACCGCCTTCGCCTGGTCCGCCGGGGACACGGGCCGCAGGATGCCCGGCGCCGAGGACGGCGTGGAGGCCCTGGGGCGCTTCGACGCGGTCGTCGCGGAAGCGGCCGGGACGGGCGCGGGGACGGTGGCCCTGGTCAGCCACGGCGCGATGATCCGCTCGTGGGTGGCCGCCCGGGCGGTCAACCTCGACGTGGCCTTCGCGGCCGACCACCCGCTCGGCAACACCGGCGTCGTCGTCCTGGAGGGCTCGCCCGCCGACGGCTGGCGCGCCGTCCAGTGGGAGGGCGCGCCGCTCGGCCCGGAGGGGGACTTCCCCGAGGACGCGGGCCCGGCGGGCGAGGCCGTCCCCGGTTCGCAGGGTCGGTAGCGCCCCGGAGCGGCCGGTCACCCGGTCCGGCCGAGCGCACCCGCGCCGGGCGGGCCGTCGCGGCGCCGGACGTCACCAGCCGGTGAACAGCAGGTGATTGACGAGCAGGGCGAGGACGGCCTGCGCCGCGAGCCAGGGCCGGGGCCGGGTGAGGAACGCGCCGGCGGGCAGCAGCCACAGGGCGAAGGGCAGCCAGATGCGCTCCGTCTCCGCCTTGCTCATCCCGGACAGATCGGCGACGAGCAGCGCCGCCAGCGCCGCGAGCACGAGCAGCGCCAGGCGCGGCCCGGCGGCACGCCCGGACGTGTCCGAGGGCGCGCCGCCGGACCGGGGCAGGAGCTCGGCGCGCCGCCGGACGAGCGTCACCACGGCCCGGCGCAGGCCCGCCACCGTGACCGGGCCCACGACGAGCACCGTGCACGCCAGGTTGGCCCAGACCCAGTAGCCGTACGGCCGGATGCCCCCCGCGCCCTGGTGATAGCGCTCCACCAGGATCCGGTACGCCTCCCACCAGTCGAACCCCGCGAGCGTGAACAGCAGGGGGACGACGGAGAGCCCGGCCAGGAAGCAGAGGGCGCGGGGGAGGAGCCGCGGCCGGTCGCGGAGCCCGCCGCCCCCGGCACGGCTCCGGCCCAGCAGCAGCACGGCCGCCGCGAGGAGCGCGAACAGCGTGAGCCCGTACGACAGATAGCAGGTCAGGCCGAACAGCAGCCCCGAGCCGAGCGCGGTGAGCCGCGGCCGCTGCCCGGTCACGGACAGCGAGAGCAGTGCCACGGCCCAGGCCGCGACCGCCGCGAAGTAGCCGTCCGCGGACGTGCCCATCCACACGGCGGCGGGCGACAGGACCAGGAACGGCGCGGCCCGCCGTGCCTGCCGCTCCCCGGCGAGCGACCGCACCGCCACCAGGACGGCCGCGCAGGCGGTGGCGCCGACGGTGATGCACCAGACCCCGGCCCAGGCGCCACCGCCCAGGCCCGCCCGGTCGAGCAGCACGAACGTGAGGGTCGAGGCCGGCGGATGCCCGGCGACGTGCGCGGGCCAGTGGCCGGGGGAGTCGATCAGGATGTGCCCGGTGAAGTCCCGCAGGGTGCCGGGGATGTCGTCGAAGCGGTCGACGACCCGCAGGTACTCGTACTTCGTGGTCAGCCGCCCGGCGATGCCCCGCTGCCAGCCGTCGACCAGCGCGAGCGACCACGTCCAGGCGAGGGCGCCGCCCCAGGCCGTGCTCAGCAGCGCGCGCCACGGCAGTCGGGTGGCGAGGCGCGGGCCGTACGCCACGACGGCGACCGCGACGATCAGCGCGGCCGGTGTCCCCGGGCCGACGTGCGGATCCCAGCGGGCGTAGAGCGGGGGCCAGTTGACGCGCAGGGTGCCGTCGGATTCCTCGATGGCGGTGCCGACCAGGACGGCCGTCACGACGAGCAGGGCGGCGGCCAGGGCGGTGCCCAGGTCGCGCAGAAGATCGCGGTTCACACCGGAACGCTAGGCCGCGACCGGCCCGACGGGCCCGATCCCGGCCGGGACGTCAGCGTTTCGTCATGAGTCGCACCCGCCCGGGCGGGCCGGTCCCGGCCTACGGTCGGGGCATGCGCGACCACTCGCTCCCCACGTCCCCGGGCTTCTGGCGCAGCCCCCTGCGCGGTCCCCGGTTCACCGCCGTGCTCGGCCTGGTCCTGCTCGGCGGCATCACCGTGCTGTTCGTGACGGGACTGCTCTCGTACGCCGCGTACAACCCGGATCTCGCCGCGGTGAACGACAAGACCCCGGACAAGGGGCTGCTCGGCTTCTACCTCTTCGCGTGGCCGACCGACCCGCCCTGGCTGTACCGGCTCACCCAGGGCGTGCACGTCACGCTCGGCATCACGCTGATCCCCGTCCTGCTGGCGAAGCTCTGGTCGGTCGTGCCGAAGCTGTTCGCGCTGCCGCCCGCCCGCTCGCTCACCCACGCGCTGGAGCGCCTCTCGCTGCTCCTGCTGGTGGGCGGCGTGCTCTTCGAATTCGTGACCGGCGTCCTGAACGTGCAGCTCGACTACCTCTTCCCCGGCTCCTTCTACCCGCTGCACTTCTACGGGGCGTGGGTGTTCTTCGCCGCCTTCCTCGCCCACGTCGCGCTGCGCCTGCCCGAGGCCCTGCGCCAGGTGCGCGCCCTGCGCGCGCCCGCCGGTGAAGCCCCGCCGGAGGAGGGCGAGTTGGTGTCACCGCGGCCCGCCGCGCCCACGGTGTCCCGGCGCGGCGCCTTCGGGCTCGTCGGCGGCGGCTCGCTGCTCCTCCTCGGGACGACCGCGGGCCGCGGCTTCGACGGGCCGCTGCGCGAGACCGCCGTACTGGCACCGCACGGCGGCCCGGAGCCGGGGAGCGGCCCCGGCGGGTTCCAGATCAACAAGACGGCCGCGTACGCGGGCATCCGCGAGCGCGACACGGGCGCCGACGCCTGGCGGCTCGTCCTCGTCGGACGCCGCGGCACGGTCCGCCTCAGCCGCTCCCAGCTCCTCGAACGCCCCCTGCACGACGCGGCGTTGCCCATCGCCTGCGTGGAGGGCTGGTCGACGTCCGACCAGGAGTGGCGGGGCGTACGGCTGCGGGACCTCGCCGCGCTCGTCGGCCACGACGAGCCGCCGGACGTCCTGGTCGAGTCCCTCCAGCGGCACGGCGCCTTCCGGCATGCCGCCCTGCGCGCCAACCAGGTCGGGGACGCGCGCTCCCTGCTGGCCCTGTCGGTCAACGGCGAGGACCTGACGCCCGACCACGGCTACCCGGCGCGGATCATCGTGCCCGCCGCACCCGGCGTGCTCAACACTAAGTGGGTGGCCCGCATGACGTTCGGAGACCTGTGATGCGCCCTCGCCCCGCCCGTGCGATCCCGCAGTCGCCCCGCCCGCGCCGCCGCCCGCCGCTCGGCAGCCCGCTCCATCTCCTGCTCCTGAGCTGCTCGTTCGCGGTGGCCGGCTACGCGGGGGTGCGGCTGCTCGGCGACGACTGGCTCGGTGTCGCGCTGTGGTTCGTCGGCGCGGCCCTGCTGCACGACCTAGTGCTGGTGCCGCTGTACGCGGCGCTGGACCGGGTGCTCGTGCGGGGGGTGGGCGGGCGCCGCGAGCGGATCGGGTACGTGCGGGTGCCCGCCGTGCTCTCCGGGCTGCTCCTGCTCGTCTGGTTCCCGCTGATCGGCGGGTCCGCGTCCGAGCGCTACGCGTCCGCGACCGGCCTGCCCGGGGACGGCTTCCTGGCCCGGTGGCTGCTGATCACCGCGGTGCTGTTCGGCGGCTCGGGGATCCTCCTCGTGCTGCGGCTGCGCAGGGCGACGAAGCAACGGCCGCCCGAGCTCCACTGACCGGCGGCACGCCAGCCCCCGTCCCGGGCGTACCGGAGGAGGGCGGGCGTGCCCAGGCGGGCCCACGGGAACGGCCGCTCGGACCCGCCGTGCGCGTCGGATGCGGGCACCAGGCGCACGTCGACGCGTTCGTCGAGGTCCACGGGGGCCGTCTCGGCGATCAGCAGGCCGCCGGGCGCGAGAAGTCGTGCGGTGCGCGCGAGGAGCGCGGCCGGGTCGCCGCCGATGCCGACGTTGCCGTCCAGGAGCAGCGCGGTTCCCCAGCGGCCCTCGCCGGGCAGCGGCTCGAAGACGGAACGGCGCAGCGCCTGGCCACCGAGCCCCACGGTGCGGGCGACGGCGGCCGGGCTGACGTCGATGCCCAGCGCCTGCCGCCCCCGGGCGCCCAGCGCGGCGACCAGCCTGCCGGGCCCGCACCCGATGTCGAGCACGGCGCCCTCGCAGCGCTCCACCACCTCCAGGTCGGCCGGATCGGCGTGCGCGCACCAGCGCTCCACGTCCAGCGGCAGCAGCCACCCGTCGGCGCGGCGCAGGAAGAGGGGGCCGCGCCCGGCGCGCAGCGCGTCGGCGTAGGGATCGGCGCCCCACGTGGGCGCGGGGAGGTCGAGCAGGCGGCCGGAACCGGCGGACGGCGCGGCGGCCTCGTGTGCGGTGCTCATCGGCCGGTGACCGCCCCGAGCCGGGCGAGCTCGGCCGCGAACATGCCGTGCGGCGCCGTCCCGGCGACCGCGGTCGCGTCGGCCGCCGTGTCCACGTCGCGCAGCCGCGGCAGATCGCGCACGCGCAGCCCGGCGTCGACCAGCCGCGCACGCTGCACGGCACCCGTCGTGGGCGTCGACATCGGCACGCCCCGCAGCAGCGCGGGGTCGGGCTCGGCGAGACCGAGCGCCCAGAAGCCGCCGTCGTAGGCCGGACCGAAGTACGCGTCGCAGTCCGCGAAGTCCACGGTCAGCAGCTCCGGGGTGACCTGCGGGGTGTCCATGCCGATGAGGAGGGCGGGCCCCGAGCAGCCCGCGAAGGCCGCGGCGAGGCGTTCGTCGAGGCCGCCCGCGCGCTGCGGCACGACCTCGAAGCCGGCCGGCAGCCAGGGGCCGGGTGCCCCGTCGAGGACCAGGACGCGGCGCCGGGCGGGCGCCGCCGCGACGGCTCGCAGGCTGTCCGCGAGAGCGGCCTCGGCGAGGCGGGCGGCCTCGGGCGGGGTGAAGGGCGGGGTGAGCCTGGTCTTCACGCGCCCCGGCAGGGGCTCCTTGGCGATGACGAGGAGCGTGGTCACGGGGATGTCCTCCCGGAGGAACAGGAAGTGGGATACGGGCACAGGGGGGGGCGGCGGGTCAGCCGCGCGGGGGCGGTGAAGAGGGCGGCGGCGCGGTGCGGGTCCGCGGTGTCGTCGGGGTCTCGGCCAGGACGCGCCTCATGTCCCGTACGGCCTGCCAGGTGCCGCGCCAGGTGCCGGTGACCTTCGACGCGCCGGTGCGCGGCAGGTACGGGACGTCGTGCTCGGCCACCCGCCACCCCGTGTCGGCCGCGCGGACCACCATCTGGAGCGGGTAGCCGCTGCGCCGGTCGGTGAGGCCGAGCCCGAGCAGCGGCTCGCGGCGGGCGGCACGCAGCGGCCCGAGGTCGTGCAGGCGCAGTCCGGTGCGGCGGCGCAGCATGCGGGCCAGCGCGAGGTTGCCGGCGCGGGCGTGCGGCGGCCAGGCGCCCCGGCCCTGCGGGCGCCGCCGCCCGAGCACCAGATCGGCGTCGCCCTCGCGCACCGCGCGGACGAACGGCACGAGCAGGGACGGGTCGAGGGAGGCGTCGCAGTCGCAGAAGCAGACGATGTCGGCGGTGGCGGCCGTCAGGCCCGCGTGGCAGGCGGCCCCGAAGCCGCGGCGCGCCTCCCGGACCACGGTGGCGCCGAGCCCGCGGGCGATCTCCGCGGAGCCGTCGGTCGAGCCGTTGTCCACGACGAGGGCGCGCCAGCCGCGCGGGATGCGGGCCAGCACCCAGGGAAGAGCGTCCGCCTCGTCGAGGCAGGGGAGTACCACGTCGACGTCCGGCGAGGAGGAATCCGCTGCCGGTCGTGGGGGATCCGTCGGATCCGGGGGAGAGGTCGTCACGGCTTTCACCCTACGAGCGAGAATCGGGCATATCGGGCCTCAGTTCCTTACGAAACGCGGACGTCGCCGGCCCCGCGCGCTCCGGAGGCGGCGCCGGCGGGCGCGCGGTGCGACGCTGGCGGCATGGAGCAACAGCCGCATGACCCGACGGCCGCCGGACCCGCTCGGCACCGGGCAGCCGGAGCCGAGCGGATCCTGGTCGTCGACGACGACCCGACCGTCGCCGAGGTCGTCTCCGGATACCTCGACCGCGCCGGATACGTCGTGGACCGTGCGGGAGACGGTCCGGAGGCCCTGGCCAGGGCCGCCGCGCACCGACCCGACCTGGTGGTGCTCGACCTGATGCTGCCCGGCATGGACGGCCTGGAGGTGTGCGGCCGGCTGCGCGGTCAGAGCCCCGTGCCGGTCATCATGCTGACCGCCCGCGGGGACGAGGACGACCGCATCCTGGGCCTGGAAGTGGGGGCGGACGACTACGTCACCAAGCCGTTCAGCCCCCGGGAGCTGGTCCTGCGCGTCGAGTCGGTGCTGCGCCGCGTACGGCCCCGGCCCGGTGTGCGGCGGCTGGCCGCGGCCGGCCTGACCGCCGACCCCGCCGCCCGGCGCGCCGCCAAGAACGGCACCGAACTCGCCCTGACCCTGCGCGAGTTCGACCTCCTCGCTTTCTTCCTCGCCCACCCCGGCCGGGCCTTCGGCCGTGAGGACCTGATGCGCGAGGTGTGGGGGTGGGACTTCGGCGACCTGTCGACCGTCACCGTGCACGTGCGGCGGCTGCGCGGCAAGATCGAGGACGACCCGGCCCGCCCCCGTCTGATCCAGACGGTCTGGGGCGTCGGCTACCGCTTCGACCCCACGGGCGAGCCGGTCGCCGGACCTTGCGTCCCCGGGGGGAACTGACCGTGCGCGACACCCTCCTCATCGCCCTGTTCGCCTTCCTCGGCGCCGCCGCGGCCGGTGTGCTCGGCGCGGTCGCGCTGCGGCTGCTGCGCCGCCGCTCGCTCACGGCGTCCCTGGCGGTCGTCGCCTCCGTGGCCGTCGGCGCGATGCTCGCGGGGACGCTGGCCGTCGCCCGGGCGATGTTCCTGTCCTCGCACGACCTGACCGTGGTGACCACGGTCGTCGCGATGGCCGCCGTGGTCTCCCTGGCCACCGCGCTGCTGCTCGGCCGCTGGGTGGTCGCCCGCAGCCGTGAACTGGCGGTCGCGGCCCGCTCCTTCGGCGACGGCGGCGCCTTCGCCGCACCGGGCGTCCCGGCCACCGCCGAGCTGGAGGAGCTGAGCCGGGAACTGGCGTCCACCAGCGCCCGGCTCGCCGAGTCGCGCGACCGCGAGCGGGCCCTGGAGGCCTCGCGCAGGGAGCTGGTCGCCTGGATCTCGCACGACCTGCGCACCCCGCTCGCGGGCCTGCGCGCGATGTCCGAGGCGCTGGAGGACGGCGTCGCCACCGACCCCGACCGCTATCTGCGCCAGATCCGCGGCGAGGTCGAACGTCTCAACGACATGGTGGGCGACCTGTTCGAACTCTCCCGCATCCACGTCGGCGCCCTCGTCCTGACACCGTCCCGCATGTCGCTGTACGACCTCGTCGGCGACGCCCTCGCGGGCGCGGACCCGCTCGCCCGCGAGCACGGCGTCCGGCTCGTCGGCGACCGGGTCGAGCCGGTGCCCGTGGAGGTGGACGGCAAGGAGATGAGCCGGGTCCTCGGCAATCTGCTGGTCAACGCGATCCGCCGGACCCCCGCCGACGGCACGGTCGCCGTCGCGGCCGAACGCTCGCCCGAGGGCGTGGTCCTGTCCGTCACCGACGGCTGCGGCGGCATCCCCGAGGAGGACCTGCCGCGCGTCTTCGACACCGGCTGGCGCGGCACCCACGCCCGGACGCCCCCGGCGGGCGCGGGCCTGGGCCTGGCCATCGTCCGCGGCATCGTGGAGGCCCACCACGGCCGCGCCGCCGTGCGCAACATCCCGGGCGGCTGCCGCTTCGAGGTGACCCTCCCGACGGCCGAGGCCTAGGGCGTGTTGCGAAAGTCCCGTCTGCTCGGCCCAGCGGCCCAGCGGCCCAGCGGCCCAGCGGCCCAGCGGCCCCGCGACGCCGGCGGACCGTGCGGAACCCGTGTCCGTGAGCGGCCCGCCCCACCGCCGCTACGCCTCCCGCAGGCCCGACCCCGCGAACTCCACCATCCCCTCCTGGAAGCCCACTTCGGCCTTCCAGCCCAGGTCGGCGCGGAGGCGGGACGAGTCCGCCGTGATGTGGCGGACGTCGCCGAGCCGGTATTCGCCGGTGACGACGGGCGCGGGGCCGCCGCACGCCGCGGACAGGGCATGTGCCATCTCGCCGACGGTGTGCGGCCGCCCGCTGCCCGTGTTGTAGACCCGCAGCGCGCCCCCGTCGCCCGAACTGTCCTCCAGCGCCGCCACGTTGGCCGCCGCCACATCTCGCACGTGCACGAAGTCCCGCCGTTGCGCGCCGTCCTCGAAGACCCGCGGGGCCTCGCCGCGGGCCAGCGACGAGCGGAAGAAGGAGGCGACGCCCGCGTACGGGGTGTCGCGGGGCATCCGGGGGCCGTACACGTTGTGGTAGCGCAGCGACACGGCGGAGGCGTCCGTCGAGCGGGCCCACGCGGCCGCCAGATGTTCCTGGGCCAGCTTGGTCGTGGCGTACACGTTGCGGGGGTCCACCGGGGCGTCCTCGCCGACCAGACCCGGCGTCAGCGCGGCGCCGCAGGCCGGACACGTGGGCTCGAAGCGGCCCGCCGCCAGGTCGTGGACGGCCCGGGGGCCCGGCCGTACGACGCCGTGCCGCTCACACGCGTACCGCCCCTCCCCGTACACGACCATCGACCCCGCGAGCACCAGGCGCCGCACCCCGGACTCCGCCATCGCGCCCAACAGGACGGCCGTGCCCAGGTCGTTGCGCGAGACGTACTCCGCCGCGTCGGCGAAGCCGTTGCCGAGGCCGACCATCGCCGCCTGGTGGCAGACGGCGTCCACGCCGGACAGCGCGCCACGGACCGCGTCGCCGTCGCGCACGTCCGCGCCCGCGTCCTCGCGCACGTCGAACACGACGGGCTCGTGCCCGCGCGCCGCGAGCGCCTCGACGACATGGGACCCGATGAAGCCGGCACCGCCGGTGACCAGTACACGCATGCCCCGCACGCTAGGCCGCGCGCCACGGCCCGCCCAGCGCCGCGCCGCACACGTCACCGCTCCGTAAGATCAGTTCTTCTCGAGGGCGCCGCAGTACTCGAAGGGGCCGCAGTAGGGGAGAGCCATGTTCTCCAGCGGCTCGTCGCGGAAGAACCGGACGAGCAGATCACAGAAGTCCTGCGGGCGTTGGAGGTGGGCGAGGTGCCCGCACTCCGCGATCGTCGTGAAGCGTGAGCCCGGCAGGTCCGCCGCCACCGCACGGACCATGTCGGGTGTGGTGAGCGTGTCGTGCTCGCCGGTGAAGACGAGATACGGCACGGCGGGCACGGACGCCCGCCGGTACCACTCGTGGGCGAGCAGCCGCCGGTTCCGCTCCACCGTCACCGTCACGTCCCGCGGGGTCTGCGCCATGAACTGCTGGTACATCAGGCGGGCCAGCGCCGCTTGCTTGCGTACGGTGAGGTCACCCGCCGGCGGCACGAAGCACCGGACGAACTCCTGGGCCGTTTCCTCGACGCGCCCCTCCCGCAGCATCCGCACCCAGCCCACGATCGCCTCGGCGAACCAGCCGGGGACCTGGTCCGGCATGCCCTGGACGGCCACCCGCCGCAGATGCTCCGGGTGGCGCTGCGCGAGCCGGAGGCCGATCGCCCCGCCGTAGCAGCCCGCGTACAGGTTCACTGGGCCGAGCCCCAGCTCGCGCAGCATGTGGTGGGCACACTCGGCGAGGAAGTCGATGCCGTGCTCGGCGGGCAGGAAGTCGGCGTCCCCGAAGCCCGGCAGATCGACGGTGATGACGGTGCCCAGCTCCCCGAGCCACCGCTCGTGACGCACCCAGGAGTACCGGGTCTGGTCCGAGCCGCCGAGCACGAGCAGCGGCTCCGTGACCGGGGTGCCCCGCCGGACGATCCGGGCGGTGTACGCATACCCCTGCCACGAGAGCCGACGTTCCTCGGCGTCCGGAAACGCCCCGCCCCCCAGCGCCTGGGAGGGAATGTGGACCGAGGAGGTGTCGGAAGGCACAAAGTACTCCTGGGAGAGACGAGACGGCCGAAGGATCCACTCGACCACGACGCCCCCGAAAGTCCCGCCCGCGGTCACTCGATGGGGGTGCGGCTTCACCCGAAGGTGTGCGCGGCACCGCACGGGAGCCCTTCCGGACCGCTGCGGAACGAGCGGCTCCGCAGGAGGACTGCGTAAGCTTCGGGCCGTCGCCGCGCCCGGGTCCGGACGGGCGACTCGTGCTGGTCTTCGAAACAGCCCTTGACCTGCGAGAGAGCAGGCAGGGAGCCTACTTTGGGAGCGCCCCGATGCTGCGTACCATGTTCAAGTCCAAGATCCACCGCGCCACGGTGACCCAGGCGGACCTGCACTATGTGGGATCCGTGACCATCGACGCGGACCTGCTCGACGCCGCCGACCTGCTGCCCGGCGAGCTCGTGCACATCGTCGACGTCACCAACGGCGCCCGCCTGGAGACGTACACCATCGAGGGTGCGCGGGGGAGCGGCGTGATCGGGATCAACGGGGCGGCCGCGCACCTCGTGCACCCCGGCGATAAAGTGATCATCATCAGCTACGCCCAGGTCGAGGACGCCGAGGCGCGGGCGCTGCGGCCGCGGGTCGTGCACGTCGACGAGGGCAATCGCGCGGTGGCCCTCGGCGACGATCCGGCCGAGCCCGTGCCGGGCGCCCCCGACATGGTGCGGAACCCGTCGAGCCGCCCGCTCCCCGTCTGATCCGTCACCGCGGTCCGGGGCGGCTCCCGGCACGAGGAGAGGTCATGAGCGGAATCGAGATCCGCGACGAGCGGGACCGGGGCGTACTCGAAGCGGTCGAGGACGGAGAAGTCGTCGGGCACATCGTGTACTTCACGCTGGACGCCCCGCAGGCCGCCCTCGTGCCGGTGCACACCGAGGTCGGATCCGCCCACGAGGGCAAGGGCATCGCGGGCGCGCTCGCCGCCGAGCTCTATGCCGTCGCGGCCCGCGAGGGCCTCGCCGTGGCGCCCCTGTGCCCGTACGTCGTCGCGTGGGCCGGGCGGCACCCGGAGCAGGCGCCGCCCGCTTCCGATGAACTCCTGCGGGCCGCCCTGGACAAGGTCGCGAAGGACCCCTCGACGTGGTGACCCTGGGACTGCTGCACACGTCCGCGGTCCACGTCCCCGTCTTCGACGGACTGCGGGACGCGGACCATCCCGGGCTCGAACTCCGCCACCACGTGGCGGAGGAACTCCTGGCCCGGGCGCGGCGCGAGGGCCCCGACGCCGTCGCGCCCGCCGTCCGTGCCGCCCTCGCGCAGGCCGCGCGCGACGGTGCCGCCGCGGTGCTCTGCACCTGCTCGACCATCGGGGGCGTCGCGGAGCGGGCCGGGGCGGACCTGGGACTCCCCGTGGTCCGCGTGGACCGGCCGATGGCGGCCGCCGCCGTCGCCGCCGGTGACCGGGTCGTCGTGCTCGCCGCGGTCGCCTCGACGGTCGGACCCACCTCCGCGCTGGTCGAGGAGGAGGCCCGGCGCGCCGGACGGGACGTGACGGTACGGGCCGAACTGGTGGACCAGGTATGGGCGCGGTTCGAGGCGGGCGACGCCGAGGGGTACGCCCGGGGCGTGGCCCGGGCCGTGCGCGAGGTGCGCGACGCCGACGTGATCGTGCTGGCGCAGGCCTCCATGGCCGGGGCCGCGGCGCTGGTGCCGGAGGTGCGCGTCCCGGTGCTGTCCAGCCCCCGGCCGGGGCTCGCGGCCGCCGCCGCGCTGGCCGCCGGGTAGGTCCCGCCTCCGGCGGCCCGCCACGGGCAGGGTGCCGGGAACCGTGGAAGGCTTGGGCGCGGGGGAGTCGGGTACGCGGGGAGGAGCCGCTGGCGTACCACTGCTGGAGGAGTGCGATGACTCAACCGTTTCCCGATCCCGCGCCGACGCCGGGCCCGGTCAGGCCCTTCCCGGACCCTGACCCCGTGCCGCCGCCGGAACCGGAGCGGCCCTTCCCGGATCCCGATCCCGTGCCGCGCCCCGGGCCCCGGCCGGGTCCGGACCCGCAGCCGCCCGCCCCGGGGCCGGACCCGCAGCCGCCGTCCCCGATCCCGCAGCCGCCGGGTCCCGACCCGGTGCCCGAGCCCCAGCCGGGCCCGATCTCCTGACGTTCCTGACGGCGCGAAACGGCATGTGACGGTGCCGATGACGGGGTCCTGAGGCCGCCTCACCAGGCCTCGCGGCGCCCCGGAGCGCCTGACAGCGGTGATGGGCGTGGACCGACCGGTCCACGCCCATCACCGTGTCGCCGTGCGGCCGTGACCAGGCCCCGGCCCTGGCGCCGCCGCCGGGAATCCGCCCCTGTCGGACCTCCGGCGGTCGGCATAGCGTGACCCCCGACGCCGTGAACCATGGCGGTGAAGCAAGACCGTCAACCAAGGAGGAGCCGCCCGTGCCCCAGTTCGACCTGCCCCTCGAAGAACTGCGCCGCTACCGCCCCGAGCTGCCCGAACCCGAGGACTTCGACGCCTTCTGGGAGAAGACGCTGCTGGCGGCGCGGGAGCACGAGCTCGACGCACGGTTCGAGCCGGTCGAACTGCCGCTGACGGGCGTACGGGTCCTCGACGTCACCTACGCCGGGTTCGGCGGGCACGACGTCAAGGGATGGCTGGTGCTGCCCGCGGGCGCGGAGGACGGCGAGCCGCTGCCCGCGGTCGTCGAGTACATCGGGTACGGCGGCGGACGCGGGCTGCCCCACATGCACCTGCTGTGGGCCGCCGCCGGATACGCGCACTTCGTCATGGACACCCGGGGGCAGGGCAGCGGCGGCTGGGCGCAGGGCGACACCCCGGACCCGGTCGGCAGCGGCCCCGCCCACCCCGGCTTCCTGACCCGCGGCATCGAGGACCCGCACGACTACTACTACCGGCGCCTGTACGTCGACGCCGTGCGGGCCGTCGACGCCGTCCGCGCGCACCCGTGCGTGGACTCCGTACGGGTCGCCGCGCTCGGCGTCAGCCAGGGCGGCGGCCTCACCCTCGCCGTCGGCGGGCTCGTGCCCGACCTGGCGGCCGTCGCCGCCGACGTGCCCTTCCTCTGCGACTTCCCGCGGGCCATCACCCTCACCGACCGGCTCCCGTACAGCGAGATCGCCCAGTACCTCAAGGCGCGCAGGGACGGCCAGGAGCGGGTCCTGCGGACCCTGTCGTACTTCGACGGCGTGCACTTCGCCGCGCGCGGCCGGGCACCCGCCCTCTTCTCCGCGGCCCTCCAGGACATGACCTGCCCGCCCTCGACGGTGTTCGCCGCCTTCAACGCGTACGCGGGCAGCGAGCGTTCGATGGAGGTGTACGCCTTCAACGATCACGAGGGCGGCGGCCCCTACCAGCAAGGTGTCCAACTTCGGTGGCTGAAGGGACACTTGAACCGCTGATCCGCCCAACGCCCCCTCGGTGCCCGCCTCTTGTCACGGATTGGTCCGACCCGCTAGCTTGCGGCCTTGTCGTGTGACCGCTGTGCGCAATTCGTGATGACGTGTGTCTGAGGGGGCTTCCCATGGCCGTTCGGGGTCGGCATCGCCGGTATCAGCCGAACCGCATCAACCGTGCCTCGCTGACCGTCACGGCGGGCGGTGCGGGCATGGCGCTCCCGCTGACCGTCGCGGGCACCGCGGGCGCCGCCGACGTCGACACCTGGAACAAGGTGGCGGCCTGCGAGTCCACCAGCAACTGGAGCATCAACACCGGCAACGGCTTCTACGGCGGACTCCAGTTCAAGCAGTCCACCTGGGAGGCCTACGGCGGCACGGCGTACGCCCCGCGCGCCGACCGGGCCACCAAGGGCCAGCAGATCGCCGTCGCCGAGAAGGTCCTCGACGCGCAGGGCCCCGGGGCCTGGCCGGTCTGCGCCGCCAAGGCCGGCCTGGCCAGGGGCGGCGCCTCGCCCGACGTCACCCCCGCCAAGGCCCCGAGCAAGCCGGAGCGGCCCGGGCGGGCCGTCAAGGACGTCAAGCCCGAGGTGACCCCGCAGTCCGCCGCGGGCTCCGCCGAGATGTACACGGTGGTGCGCGGCGACACGCTCTCCGGCATCGCCGACGACCGCCGGGTGCGGGGCGGCTGGCAGCGGCTCTACGACACCAATCGGCGGGTCATCGGCGGCGACCCGGACCTGATCACCCCGGGCCAGCGGCTCTCCGTGCACGGCCGTGAGGCGGTCAAGGACCGTGCGGCGGACCGGGGCAGGGACCGCGCCGAGGACCGGGCCGGGCAGCGCTCGCGGGACCGCGCCGAGGAGCAGGCGCGGCAGAAGGCGGCCGAGAGGCGCGCCGCGGAGAAGAAGGCGGCCGACAAGCGCGCCGCCGAGAAGAGGGCAGCCGCGGCGGCGGCCGAGAAGCAGCGCCAGAAGCCGAAGCCGCAGGGCCAACAGAAGGCGTCGGCCGGTGCCGTCGCCCCCGTCGCCTCCTCGCCCAGCACGCCGTACCGGGCAGCGGGCGGCTCCTGGTCGAAGGGCTATCACACCGGCGTCGACTTCCCCGTGCCCACCGGGACCTCCGTGAAGGCCGTCGCGGCCGGCCGGGTCGTCTCCGCGGGCTGGGGCGGCAGCTACGGGTACGAGGTCGTCATCCGGCACGCCGACGGCAAGTACAGCCAGTACGGCCACCTGTCGGCGCTGTCCGTGAAGGCGGGGCAGCAGGTCGGCGCCGGGCAGCGCATCGCCCGGTCCGGCTCCACCGGCAACAGCACGGGTCCCCATCTGCACTTCGAGGTGCGCAACGGACCCGGCTTCGGCTCCGACGTGGATCCCCTGGCATACCTGAGGGCGCGCGGCGTACGGATCTGAGCGGGCGCCTCGGCGTCCGCGACGGCACACAGGTGAGGGGCCCGGGTTCCGCCCGGGCCCCTCACCTGTGTGCCGTGTCCGCCGTGTCCGCCGTGGTCAGGATTTGATGCGCTCCCGGCGCCCCGAGTGCCGGACCCGGCGGTGCGGGGAGGCGGGCTGCTGGGTCGGGACCGCGGGCAGCGCATCGACGGACGTCCGGGCCCCGGACCCGTCCGCCGCGCCGGAGGCGGGCTCCGAGGCCGCCACGCGCTCGGACGGACCGCCGTGCGCGGCCGGACGCCCCTCGGCCACGGTCACGGTCGAGGTCTCCCGGGCGATCCGCTCCGTGGTGAGCAGGATCAGGCCGCAGGCGGCCACGACGCCGCAGCCCAGCGCCAGCACGGTGCCGGTCGCGCCGTGCCGGAAGGACTCGCCGAACAGGGTCAGCCCCACCGCGGCGGCGACCACCGGGTTCACGACGGTCACCGTCGACAGCGGTGCCGCAAGGCCCGCGCCCCGGTAGGAGGCCTGCGAGAGCAGCACACCGGCCGCCGCGAGGACCGCGATCACCGCGAGGCTCGGCAGCTGCTCCACGAGCGCCACGTTCCGGTCCCAGTCCACCGCCACCGTCTTCGTGAACACCGAGGCGATGCCGAAGGCCGCGCCGGCCGCGCAGGCCAGCAGGACGCTGCGCACCACCGGGTGCCGGTGCACCGCGTGCGCCGTCACCATCAGTGCCAGCACGCCACCGCCCGTGATCAGGCCGAGCATCAGGCGCTCCGCACCGGACAGCGTCTGCGAGTCGGACGACGAGGTGAGCGAGAGGAGCCCGGCCAGCCCCACCGTCGCCATCAGCGCGCCCCGCCAGGCGGTCGCCCCGGCCCGGCGCCGTACGAAGACGGCGGCCATGGGCAGGGCGAAGACGATGGTCAGCGCGCCCAGCGGCTGGACCACGCTCAGCGGGCCGTAGGCGAGCGCCACGACGTGCAGCAGGGCGCCCAGGCCGTTCAGGGCGATGGCGACCCACCAGGCACCGCGGCGCAGGGGTGCGTAGCCCTGCCCCGGTGTCGTCGCCGCCACGCGCTCCTGCAGAATCGCCCCGCCCGCGTAGGCGACGGCGGAGACGAGGGAGAGCAGCACGGACAGTGCCAAAGCACTCATGAGGTGCTCCGCGGGGTGCGGTGCGTCCGGTGATCCCGGTCTGGCGATCGGTCTGCTTCCATGATGACAACGATGACGCCGGATCGCCTCCGCGTCGTCGTCCCTGAGCAGGCAATCGGTCCTACTACCGATGGAGTACGACCTTGGCCATGTCCTCCCCCGGAGGGGTTACCCCGCGGGCGCGGAGAGTGACCCCACCGGGGGACCCGGCGTCGGCTCCCGCGGCGCGGCTTGCTGTACTTCTGTCGTGACCACCCTCATCGACCTGGCAGAACTCGGCTCCGTCGGCGGATTCTTCGCCCTGCGCACCGGCCCGGCGCCCGCCGCCGCGCGGCCGTTCGCCCAGGTGTACGCCGGACCGGAATCCGGTGATCCGATCGGCTTCCGCGTCGCGAAGGTGGCGGCCCGGCTCGGCGCCCCCGAGGACCGTGTCGCGGTGTCCGTCGCACAGCTCGGACTCGCCGCCCGCCTCTGGTCGGTGGCGCTCGGCTCCGCCGCGCTGTACGGCCGGGTGCCCGACCTCGACCCCGCCCTGCTGCACTGGGACGCCGACGGCAGCTCGCCCGACGACCTGTGGCTGACCGGCGTACGCACCCGACCCGGTGACGCCGCGGCCGTCCGGGACGCCGTGCAGCACGGCCATCTGGCGCCGCTCGCCGACGTGTTGCGCGCCCGCTACCGGATCTCCGCCGGGCTGCTGCGCGGCAACGCGGGCTCCGCGCTCGCGGGGGCCGCGCGCGAACTGCACGGCTGGGCCGCCCGGTCGGGCCGCCCGGAGGTCGGGGAGCGGGCCCTCGCCCTGGCCGCCGAGCTCTTCGACCATCCCGACCTGCGCGGCACCGGCACCCTGAGCGGCACCGCCTTCCGGCGCCGCAGCTGCTGCCTCTACTACCGCTGCCCCGGCGGCGGCCTGTGCGGCGACTGCTGCTTCGAACGCCCGCCGACGCGGTCTTCCCCCGCGGCCCCGTCTGGGTGACCATGAGGTGCGCGGCCGGCATCCGACGGACGACGGAGGGTTCTACGTGAAGGTGGGGCTGCTCACGCGGGAGTATCCACCGGACGTCTACGGCGGAGCGGGCGTCCATGTCGAGTTCCTCGCACGGGAGTTGCGCTCCCTCGTCGACCTCGACGTGCACTGCTGGGGCGAGGGCACGGCCGACGGCCTCCGGCGGCACCGGGCCTGGCCCGCGCTCGACGGCGCCAACGACGCGCTGCGCACCCTCTCCGTCGACCTGTCCATGGCCGCGGCCCTCGCCGGGCGCGAACTGCTGCACTCCCACACCTGGTACGCCGCGCTCGCCGGCCACCTCGGCAAGCTGCTGCACGGCATCCCGCACGTGATGACCTCGCACTCCCTGGAACCGCTGCGCCCCTGGAAGGCCGAGCAACTGGGCGGCGGATACGCCCTGTCGAGCTGGGCCGAGCGCACCGCCGCCGAGTCCGCCGACGCGCTGATCGCGGTGTCCGGCGCCATGCGTGAGGACATCCTCACCTGCTATCCCGCCGTCGACCCCGCGAAGGTCCACGTCGTGCACAACGGCATCGACGCCGACCTGTACCGCCCCGACCCCGGCACCGACGTCCTGGACCGGCTCGGCATCGACACCGACCGGCCCTACGTCCTCTTCGTCGGCCGCATCACCCGCCAGAAGGGCGTGCCCCACCTGCTGCGCGCCGCCCGCATGCTGGACCGCGACGTCCAGCTGATCCTCTGCGCGGGAGCCCCCGACACCCCGGAGATCGACGCCGAGTTCCGCACGCTCTTCGACGAGCTCGACCGCACCCGCGCGGGCGTCCGGTGGATCCCCGAGATGCTGCCGCGCCCGGACGTCGTCCAACTCCTCACCCACGCTGCGGTGTTCGTCTGCCCTTCGGTGTACGAGCCGCTGGGCATCGTCAACCTGGAGGCGATGGCGTGCGGCACCGCCGTCGTCGCCTCACGTGTCGGCGGCATTCCCGAGGTCGTCAGCGACGGCACCACGGGACTGCTCGTGCCCTACCGGGAGAGCGACCCCAAGGGCTTCGAGCACGACCTCGGACTGCTCCTCGACCGGCTGGCCACCGACCCGGAACGGGCGGGAGCGATGGGCACGGCCGGACGCCACCGCGCCGTCAGGGAATTCGGCTGGGACACCGTCGCCCGGCGGACCGCCGAGCTGTACGAGGAGATCCTGCACGCCGACAGATAGCCGACAAGTAGGAGGCCGGGATGCGCGGTGGACCTTCGGTGCTCGGAATCGTGCTGGCCGGCGGTGAAGGGAAGCGGCTGATGCCGCTCACCGCCGACCGGGCCAAACCAGCGGTCACGTTCGGCGGCACCTACCGCCTCGTCGACTTCGTCCTCTCCAACCTCGTCAACGGCGACATCCTGCGCGTCTGCGTCCTGACCCAGTACAAGTCGCACTCCCTGGACCGGCACGTGACGACGACCTGGCGCATGTCGAGCCTGCTGGGCAACTACGTCACCCCCGTCCCCGCCCAGCAGCGCCTCGGGCCGCGCTGGTACCTGGGCAGCGCCGACGCCATCCTGCAGTCCCTCAACCTGGTGCACGACGAACAGCCGGACTACATAGCGGTGTTCGGCGCCGACCACGTCTACCGCATGGACCCGCGGCAGATGCTCCAGCAGCACATCGACAACGGCGCCGCGGTGACCGTCGCGGGCATCCGCGTGCCGCGCGCCGAGGCGTCGCAGTTCGGCGTCATCACGCCCGCCCGCGACGGCACGAAGATCGAGGGCTTCCTGGAGAAGCCCACCGACCCGCCCGGGTTACCCGGCGCCCCGCAGCAGGTCTACGCGTCGATGGGCAACTACCTCTTCACCACCAAGACCCTCGTCGACGCCCTCCAGCAGGACGCCGAGGACGAGAACTCGGCGCACGACATGGGCGGCTCCATCCTGCCGCTGCTCACCGAACGCGGCCTGGCCCAGGTCTACGACTTCGACAGCAACCACGTCCCGGGCGAGACCCCCCGCGACCACGGCTACTGGCGCGACGTCGGCACCCTCGACTCGTACTACGAAGCGCACATGGACCTGATCTCCGAGCACCCCGTCTTCAACCTGGACAACCGGCGCTGGCCCATCTACACCCACCCCGGCGGCCTGCCGCCCGCGAAGTTCTGCGCGGGCGGCATCGCGGGCGAGTCGATCGTCAGCCCCGGCTGCGTCATCCGCGGCCAGGTCACCCGCTCCGTCCTCTCGCCGGGTGTGACCGTCGAGGAGGGCGCGGTCGTCCAGGGCTCCGTGCTGCACGACAACGTCCGCATCGGGCGGGGCGCCGTGGTGCGGGGCGCGGTGCTCGACAAGAACGTCGACGTGCCGCCCGGCGCCACGATCGGCGTCAACCCGGAGCGCGACGAGGAGCTCTACACGGTGTCCCCGGGCGGCGTCATCGCCCTGGGCAAGGGACAGGTGGTGCCCTTGTGACGCCACCCGCCCCCGCGTTCACAGCACCCTGCGCCGGCGCCCCAGCCACGTCTGCGCGATCACCACGAGCGCGAGGAAGGCGCCGCTGACCACCTGTTGGTAGGCCGAGCCGAGTGAGCCGATCTGGTTGATGACGTTCTGGATCACCTTCAGGAGCAGCACGCCGACCAGGGAACCGCTGATGAAGCCGAAGCCGCCGGTGAGCAGCGTGCCGCCGATGACGACCGCGGAGATCGCCTCCAGCTCCATGCCGGAGCCGAGGATCGTCACCCCGGAGACCAGCCAGGCCGCGTTGAGGGCCCCGGCGAGGCCCGCGCACAGCCCCGACACCGTATAGACGGCGATCTTCGTACGGGCCACCGGCGCGCCCATCAGCGCCGCCGCGTCCTCGTTGCCGCCGACCGCGTACACGTACTGCCCGAACCGGGTCCTGCGCAGCACGACCGCGCCCGCGACGAACAGGGCCACGGTGATCCACACCGGGGCGGCGACGCCCAGCACCTCGTCCTGGCCGAGGGTCGCGAAGAAGGAGTCCTTGTCGACCAGGTAGGTCCGCGACCCCTCGTCCGTGACGGACAGCAGGATGCCGCGGGCGCCGAGCATCGCGGCGAGCGTCACGATGAAGGGGGCGAGCCGGGAGCGGGCGATCAGCAGGCCGTTGACCAGGCCGATCAGACCGCACACGGCGAGCGGCAGGACCAGCGCCACCACCGTGCCGTACCGCGAGCCCCAGGCGGCGAGCACCCCGCCGAGGGCGAACAGCGAACCGACCGACAGATCGATGCCGCCGGTGACGATCACGAACGTCATGCCGAGCGCCACCACCGCGAGAAACGCGGAGGACACGGCCATGTTCTGCAGGTTGTCGACCGTCAGGAACGTGTCGAAGCCGATCGACGCGGCGACCACCGCGACGACCAGGGTGACCAGCGCGCCGTGCTGCTGGGCCAGCGCGCTCAGCCGCTCGGAGCGGGACGGGCCCATGGCGGGCTCTTCCTGGAGGGCCTTGCCCATCGGGTCCGCCGGACTCCTCGTGTCGGTGGTCATCGCCTGCCCCTCTCGCGTGCCGCGTAGACCGCGAGGACGATCACCACGGCCTGGGCGATCTGGGTCCACGAGGGCGGCAGGTCGTGCTTGATGAGCGTGGCCGTGAGCAACTGGATGAGGACGGCGCCCGCCACGGTGCCGCCGATCCGGACGCGGCCGCCGCTCAGCGGGGTGCCGCCGACCACCACCGCGGTGATGGCGGACAGCTCCATCAGATTGCCCAGCGACGTCGGGTCGCTCGCGCTCAGCCGGGCCGTCGCGAGGACTCCGGCGAGCGCCGCGAGGGCGCCGGAGACCACGTACACGACGATCAGCACGCGCCGCACGGGCAGGCCCGCGAGGAGGGCCGCGGGACGGCTGTCGCCGATGGCGAGGAGCTGGCGGCCGAACGTGGTGCGGCGCACGACGAAGGCGACGAGCAGCGCGAGGCCGGCCGCGATCAGCACCAGATAGGGGACGCCGAGCACGTCGCCGGAGCCGAGCGAGGCCATGGTCGGGTCGCGCACGTCCTTGAGCTGGGGGAGCAGGACCAGGGCGAGGCCCCGGCCCGCGACCATCAGCGCGAGCGTCGCGACGATGGGCTGGACCCCGACGAAGGCGATGAGCGAGCCGTTCGCCGCGCCGACCACCATGCCGCCGAGCAGCGCCACGGCCAGCGCGATCCACATCCCGTAGCCCAGGTAGAGCGAGACCAGGGAGGTGGACAGCGCCATCACCGAGCCGACCGACAGGTCCACGCCCTCGCTGCCGATGGCCAGCGCCATCCCGAGTGCCACCACGAGCACGGGGGCGACCTGGACGGCCTGGGTGCGGAAGTTCTCGCCGGACAGGAAGTGCGGGGTGAACAGGATGTTGACGAGCAGCAGCACGGCGACGCCGAGATAGACGCCGTAGTCCTGGAGCAGGCGGAGCGCGCGCTCCCGGTCGCGCGGGACCGTGCCGCCGTCCGGGGGCGGGCCCGGGGGGACGGCGAGAGCGGTGGGGGCGGAGTCAGTCAACGCGGCCTCCGGCGGCGGTCGGTGCGGCGGCGATGGCGCGGAGCAGCCGGTCCTCGGTGACCTCGGTGCCGGTGAGCTCCTCCACGACGGTCCCGTCCTTGAGGACGACGACCCGGTCCGACCCCTCGATCAGCTCCTCCATGTCGGAGGAGATCAGCAGCACTCCGAGCCCGTCCTTGGCCAGCTCGTCGATCAGGGACTGGACCTCGGCCTTGGCGCCGATGTCGATGCCCCGGGTCGGCTCGTCGAGCAGCAGCACCTTGGGGTGCATCGCGAGCCAGCGGGCCAGCAGCACCTTCTGCTGGTTGCCGCCGGAGAGCTCGCCGACCTTCTGGTGCGGGCTGGAGGCCTTGATGCGCAGCCGCTTCATGAAGGTGTCCACGATCGCGTCGATGCGGTCCTCGTGGACCAGGCCGAAGCGGGACAGGCGGGGGAGCGCGGCCAGGGCGATGTTCTCGCGGACCGAGAGGCCGGGGACGATGCCCTCCGCCTTGCGGTCCTCCGGGAGCAGGCTGATGCCGGCCCGGATGGCGGCCGGGGTGGAGCCGGTGCGGATCCGGGTGCCCGCGAGGACGACCCGCCCCGCATCGGGCGGCAGCGCCCCGGCGATGGCCTTCGCCGTCTCGCTGCGGCCCGAGCCGAGCAGTCCGCCGAGGCCGACGACCTCGCCGGGCCGGATGGTGAGGGACACCCCGTCCAGTTGGTGGCGGACCGTCAGTCCCTCGGCGCGGAGCACCGGTTCGGACAGGGCCTCGTGGTCGCCGGTGAAGCGGGTCAGGCCCTCGTCCTGCACGGTCTCGATCTCGCGGCCCAGCATCAGGGCCACCAGGCGCAGCCGGTCGAGCGCGGCGAGGGTGCCGGTGTGCACCACCTTGCCGTCGCGCAGCACGGTGACCGCGTCGCACACCTCGTACAGCTCGTCCAGGCGGTGGCTGACGTAGATGACCGCGATGCCGCGCTCCCGGAGCATGCGGATCACGCCGAACAGGGTCTGGACCTCGCGGGGTTCGAGCGAGGACGTCGGCTCGTCCATCACCACGACGCGCGCGTCGACCGACACCGCGCGGGCCAGCGCCACCATCTGCTGGGCCCCGACGCCCAGTTCGCGCAGCGGGCGGCGCACGTCGACCCGCACCCCGAGGCCGCGCAGCGCCTCGTCGGCCTCCCGGTGCATGCGCCGGAAGTCGATCAGTCCGAGCCGGCCGCGCGGCTCCCGGCCGAGGAAGAGGTTGCGGGCCACGCTCATCAGCGGGACGAGGTTGACCTCCTGGTAGATGGTGGAGATGCCCGCGTGCTGGGCCTCCAGCGGCGTCGCGAACGACACCGGGCGGCCGTCGTACGCCAGGGTGCCCGTGTCCGGCCGGTACACCCCCGTCAGGACCTTGATGAGCGTGGACTTGCCCGCGCCGTTCTCGCCGATCAGCGCGTGCACCTCGCCCGCGCGGGCGGTGAAGTCGACCCCGTCCAGGGCGCGCACGCCCGGGAAGGTCTTGGTCAGGCCGGTCACCGACAGCATGTCAGTAGGCCTTCCCGAGGTCCGACTCGGCGTTGTCCTTGGTGTAGGCGTTGTCCTTGATAACGATGTCAGGCGCGACCTTCTGCCCCTTGGTGAAGGTGTCCAGGGTCTGGAAGGCGAGCGGTCCGAAGCGCGGGTTCGACTCGACGACGCCGTCGATCCAGCCGTCGACGATGCCCCGCACGGCGCCCTTCGTGCCGTCGATGGTCACGATCTTCACGTCCCCGGCCTTCTTGCCCGCGCCCTTGAGGGCGTTGACGGCGCCGAGGCCCATCTCGTCGTTCTCGGCGTAAATCCCGGTGATGTCGGGCTTGGACTGGATCAGCTGCTCGGTGACCTGCTGGCCCTTCTCGCGGGCGAACTCGCCGGTCTGCTTGAAGACGACCTTCAGGTCCGGGGCCTTCTCCTTGATGCGCTCCTCGAAGCCCTTGGTGCGCTCGGTGGTGACGTTGTTGCCCGCGGCGCCGAGCAGGATCGCGATCTTGCCCTTGCCGCCGGTGGCCTCGATCATCCGGTCCGCGGCCCGCCTGCCCTGGGCGACGAAGTCCGAGCCGATGAAGCTCACGTAGTCCTTGCAGGCGGTCGCGTTGATCTTGCGGTCGATCGTGACGATCGGGATGTGCTTGGCGCCCGCGGCGCGCAGCACCGGCTCCCAGCCGTCGGAGTTCAGCGGGGCGATGACGAGCAGGTCCGCGCCCTTGGCGATCAGGTCCTGGACGTCGCTGATCTGCTTGGAGAACTGCGACTGGGCGTTGGCGGTGAGGAGCTTGACCCCGCGCTTCTTCGCCTCCGCCCGCATCGAGGCCGTCTCCGCGATCCGGAAGGGGTTGGCCTCCTTCTCGGACTGGGAGAAGCCGACGGTGGCGGACTTCAGGTCCAGCTTCTTGGCGCCGTAGGCGTCGATGCCGCAGGTCTTGTCGCCGCCGCCGTCCGAGGCCACCTCCTGCCCGGCGTCGCCGCGCTCCTGCGAGGCGGAGCTGTCGGAACTGGCGTCGTCGTCCTCGGACTTGGCGCAGCCGGCGGTGAACACGAGGCCCGCGGTGAGCCCGGCGGCGACAAGAGTTCTTGCTGAGGTACGGCTGAGGAGTGTGGTCGGCTTCATCGAAGTCCCCAAACGGCACGGCCCCGGCACTGAGAGCGCTCACGGGAGAGATGGCACTTACGGTCGACTCGGCGGTACGGGGAGCTTTTTACATCGTTGAAAGTGGCCTGTAAACCCTCCGCGCACGCATCGCCGACCGGTGACCGGCGCGCGGGTGGCGGCGGATCAGCGTCTGCCCAGCGTGCTCTCCCGCTCCACCAGCCGGAACTCGGCGGTGATCTCGCGCCCGGCGGGCTCGTCGGGGTGCGCCAGGCTGTGCAGCAGCGACTCGACCGCGAGCCGGGCGATGGCCTGCTTGTCCGGCGCCACGGTGGTGAGCGTGACCGCCCCGAACTGCCCCTCGGCGATGTCGTCGAAGCCCACCACCGCCACGTCCCACGGCACCCGCAGCCCGCGCTCGTGCAGCACCCGCATCGCGCCGATCGCCACCAAGTCGTTGTACGCGAACACCGCGTCGGGCCGCACCCCCGCGTCCAGCATCCGCGCCATCGCCTTCGCCCCGTCCCACCGGTCCCAGCCGCCGACCGGCCCCACCAGGCTCTCCGGCGCGGCCAGCCCGGACGCCGTCAACTCCTCGCGCCAGCCCGCGAGTCGCAGGTGGGCGGGCCGGTTCGCGGAATCCGTACGGGCGCCGAGGAAGGCGATGGTGGTGCGGCCGCGGCCCACGAGGTGGCGCACCGCGACGCGGCTCGCGGCGACGTTGTCGATCGCGATGTGGTCGTGCGGCAGGTCGTACTGGCGCTCGCCGAGGAGCACCAGCGGGACGTCGTCCTCGCGCCCGCGCAGGTCCTCCGCGTCCAGCTCCAGCGGGCTGAGGATCAGACCGTCGATCACCCGGGCCCGGAAGCCCTGGCTGACCAGGACCTCCTGCTCACGCGTGCCGCGCGTGTGGTCGAGCAGCACGGTGAAGTCGTGCTCGCCCGCGGCGTCGATGACGGCGCCCGCGAGCTCGGCGAAGTACGGGTTGCCGAGCTCGGGGACGGCCAGGGCGATGATGCCGGTACGCCCCTTGCGCAGATGCCGCGCGGTCAGGTTCGGCCGGTAGCCGAGCTCGTCGATGGCCTCCTGCACGCGGGCCCGCATCGCCGGGGTGACGTGCTGATACTTGTTCACCACGTTGGAGACGGTCTTGATCGAGACGCCCGCACGCTCCGCGACGTCCTTGAGGCTTACCCGCACCTGAGCTCCCTGCGTCGGTGGCCGCCCCGGTCGTCCGGGGGGTTTGTCATGACCCTGGACAGCGCGCCGGAGGGCGTGCTGTCATGCCAACTGCCGTTCCTTCCAACGTTGTACAGATTCGTTGTACAGACTGCAGCGACGAGCCGCCACCCTTCCTCATCAAGGAGGATCCGTGCGCACCAGACGCCATCCCGCACGCCCCGGACGACTCGGCCGACGCCTCGCCCTGCTGCTCGCAGGGGCTCTCGGCGTCGCCGGCCTGACCGCGGTCCCCGCCGCCACCGCCGCCGACGATCCCGTGGAGATCCACGGGCTCAAGGGCGAGTACTACACCCAGTCCGCCCCGGGAGCCTTCGACTTCGACGAGCTCAAGGCCACCGGCCTCGACCCCGGCATCGACTTCGGCAACCTGGAGTCCCGCCTCAAGGCCACCACCGGACAGGCCGACGACGTCAGCGTCCGCTGGACCGGCCGGATCGTGCCGGAGAAGACCGGCGCCACCACCTTCTCGATGATCGGCGACAACGGCTTCCGGCTGTGGGTCGACGGCAAGCCGGTCATCGACCACTGGCAGGACGACTGGGACAAGGAACAGACCTCCCAGCCGGTCCAGTTGGAGGCCGGCAAGGCCTACGACATCAAGGTCGAGTACTTCGAGCACTTCGGCGGCTCCAACCTGCGCCTGCGGTGGACCCCGCCCGGCGCCGAGAAGAAGGCCGTGCCGCGCTCCGCCCTGCGCATCCCCGCGGACTTCGCCTACGACGGCGCCATCGACGCCACCGTCCTCAAGGACGGCCGCGGCCTGAAGCTGGACTTCGCCCAGCGGCTCACCGCTCCGCCGGCCGGCCTCACCGACCACCTCGACGCCGTCATCGGCGGCGCGAAGTGGCCCCTCGGCACGGTCAGGCCGGACCCCGCCGACGACCGCAGCCTGATCGTCGGCCTCAAGGAGCCCGTCGTCGGCAAGAAGGGCGGCGACGCTCCCGGCCTCGCCGACATCAGCTACGACGGAAAGGGCGGCCTGACCGGCGCGGACGGCCAGGCCGTCGGCCAGTTCTGGACCAGCGGGCCCAACCACTCCGAGTACCAGCTGCGCACCAAGTGGGCCGACGACGTCACCCCCGGCACCGCGCACCGCGAGTACCCCCGGCCGCAGCTGAAGCGCCCCGACTGGCAGAACCTCAACGGCTCCTGGGAGTTCGCCGCCGCCACGGCGGGGGAGCGGCCCCCGGTCGGCAAGAAGCTCGCCGAGAAGATCCTCGTCCCCTACCCGGTGGAGTCCCAGCTCTCCGGCGTCGAGCGGCACGAGGACCGCATGTGGTACCGCCGCACCTTCACCGTCCCCAAGGACTGGCACATCGGCGACGGCAAGCGGCTCAACCTCAACTTCGGCGCCGTCGACTGGCAGTCCGAGGTGTACGTCAACGGCAAGAAGGTCACCGAACACAAGGGCGGCTACGACAAGTTCGGCGCGGACGTCACGGACGCCCTCAAGCCCGGCCGCACCCAGGAACTGATCGTCGGCGTCTACGACCCGACCGACGCCGAGGACGGCGCGAACCCGCCCGTCGGCAAGCAGCGCCTGGACCCCAGCGGCATCTGGTACACCCCTTCCTCCGGCATCTGGCAGACGGTGTGGATGGAGCCGGTCGCCGCCGACCACGCGGACTCCCTGAAGATCACGCCGGACGTGCCCGGCAAGCAGGTCGCCGTCGAGGCCCGGGGCGTGCGCGACGGCGTGCCGGTCACGGCCACCGCGTACGCGAAGGGCAAGAAGGTCGCCGAGGTCGCCGGGCGCACCGGAACACCGCTCCGGCTGAAGATCGCGGACCCGCGTCTGTGGTCGCCGGACGACCCCTTCCTCTACGACCTCACGGTGCGGGTCGGCGGTGACCGCGTCACCAGCTACTTCGGGATGCGCTCGATCGCCGTCGAGAAGGTGAACGGCACCCCGCGCACGGTCCTCAACGGCAAGCCCGTCTTCCTGATGGCCACGCTCGACCAGGGCTTCTGGCCCGACGGCCTGCACACCGCGCCGAGCGACGAGGCCCTCGCGTACGACCTGAAGATGCACAAGGAGATGGGCTTCAACTCGGTCCGCAAGCACATCAAGGTGGAACCCGACCGCTGGTTCTACTGGGCCGACAAGCTGGGTCTGCTCGTCTGGCAGGACATGCCCGCGATGGAGGCGGGACGCACCCCGGACACGGCCGCCCGCGCCCAGTACGAGCACGAGCTGAAGGAGATGATCGACGAGCACGCGAGCAGCCCCTCGGTCGTCATGTGGGTCACCTTCAACGAGGGCTGGGGCCAGTACGACGTGGGCCGCGTCGCCGACCGGGCGAAGGCCTGGGACCCCACCCGGCTGGTGAACAACATGTCCGGGCTGAACCTCGGCGCCGACGGCAACGCCGGCGACATCATGGACGAGCACGGCTACCCGAGCCCCGCGCTGCCGCCGCGCCCCGACGGCAAGCGGGCCCTGGTGAGCGGCGAGTACGGCGGTCTGGGGCTCGCGGTGCCCGGCCACGCCTGGGCCGTGCAGCAGAGCTACGTCGACGTGGACCCGGCGACGTACACGGACGACTACCTCGCCAAGCTGGCCGAGGTGCGCGCCCTGGCCTGCAAGGGGAACAACGGCGCCGTCTACACCCAGATCACCGATGTGGAGGGCGAGTTGAACGGTCTGCTCACCTATGACCGCAAGGTCGTCAAGCCGGACGTGCGGCGGGTGAAGGCGGCGCACGAGGCGCTGATCCGCGACGCGTCGCAGGCGACGGTGCCCGGCTGCCCGAGCTCCTGAGCCCGCCGTCCCCGGCCCGCCCGCCCCGGCGGGCCGGGGACACCGCACCGCGGGACACCGCGACGGCCGCCCCGCACCCGCGGCCCCTGACCCGCTCAGCGCAGCTGCCGCCGCACCAGCTCGTGCAACTGCCCGCCCGTGTCGGCCAACAGCTGCGCGGGCGGGCCCTGTTGCACGACGCGTCCCTGCGCCATCACCACGACACGGTCGGCGTCGAGGACGGTGGACAGCCGGTGGGCGATCACCACGCGGGTCGCGTTCAGGGCGCGGGTACTGTCGATGACCGTGCGCTGCGTCTCGTTGTCCAGGGCGCTCGTCGCCTCGTCGAAGAAGAGCACACGGGGGCGGCGGATCAGGGCCTGCGCGATCATCAGACGCTGGCGCTGGCCGCCGGAGACCGCGCCGCCGCCCGAGATCATCGTGTGCAGGCCCATCGGCATCCGCTCGATGTCCTCGGCGAGCCCGGCCATCGCCGCCGCCTCCCAGGCCTCCTCCTGCGTGTACGACTCGGCGCCGCAGATGCACTCCAGGATCGAGCCGGTGAGCGGCTGGGCGTTCTGCAGGACCACCCCGCACTGGCGGCGCACCGCCGACTGGTCGAGGGCCGCCAGGTCCTGGCCGTCGTAGAGCACACTGCCCGCGACCGGCTCGTCGAAGCCGATCAGCAGGCGCAGCAGCGTCGACTTCCCGCAGCCGCTGGGGCCGACGACGGCCACGAACTCGCCCGGGCCGATCGACAGCGACACGTCGTCGAGGACCAGCGGACCGTCGTCGCCGTACCGGAAGGACAGCGAGCGCGCCTCGATCCCGCCCCGCAGCTCGCCCGGCTGCGTGCTTCCGGAGCGGACCTCCGGCGCCGCGTCGAGGACCGGCCTGATCTGCTCGAACATCGGCAGCACCGAGGCCGCCGAGATCAGCGCGCCGGTCAGCTGGGTGACGGACGTCAGGAGCATGGTCACGGCGGTGCTGAAGGTGAGGAACTCGCCCGCGGTCAGACTGCCCCGGGCCGGGCCCGCGAGCAGCACGAACATGATGAGCGTGCATAGCGGCAGATAGACCGAGTTCAGGACCGTCGTCACGTTCTTGATGCGGCCCGCCCGCCGCTGCAGCTCCCGGCTGCGCGCGAACTCCCCGGCCCAGGCCGCGTACGCGAAGCTCTCCGCCCCGGCCACCCGGAGCTTGGGCAGGCCGCGCAGGGTCTGGAAGGCCTGGTTGTTCAGCTTGTTGCCGAGCTCCACCAGGCGGCGCTGCCAGCGCAGTTCCCCCAGCCCGAGGGTCAGGAAGACGGCGGCGATGACGGCCAGCATCGCGAGTGCGGCCAGCGCCAGCGGCACGCTGTAGACCAGCAGCAGGACGACGTTCATCGCGCCGACCGACCCGGCCTGCAGGGCGACGGGGCCGATCCCCGACAGGACCCGGCGGATCGCGCTGACACCCATCGCCGCACTGGCCAGCTCCCCGGTGGAACGCGCGGCGAAGAAGCGGGTGGGAAGGCGCAGCAGGCGGTCCCAGACGGCGGGTTGCAGGGCGCTCTCCATGCGTCCCTCCATCCGCAGCACGGTGAGGTTCTGCAGCAGCAGGAACGCCGCGGAGACGATGCTCGTGATCATGACGGCCAGGGACACCTGCACGATGAGGCTCTTGCGCGCGTCCGGCACGAACACGCCGAGCACCTGTCCCGTCGCGATCGGCACCAGCGCGCCGACCGCGACCGTCACCAGACCGGCGAGCACGAGGTTGCGCACGTCGCCGCCGTTGCCGCGCAGACTGAAGCGGAACAGCCGCCACGGCGTCAACGGCCCCTCGGGCAGCGGCCGGTAGAGCATCACGGCCTGCGGCTCGAACTCGTCGGCGTTGCCCTCGTCGACCCGGGTGCGCCGGCCGGAGCCGGGATGCACCGACTCGTACCCGCCGCGCCGCCACAGCAGCGCGACCGGCGCCCCGCTCGCCGCCCGGTGGCCCACCAGCGGACCCGCGTTCTCGCGCCACCAGCGGCCGTCGAGACGCACCGCGCGGGTGCGGATCCGCGCGGCCACCGCCACCTGCTCCACCGGGTCGATCCGGTCGCCGACCGCGCCGCCCCGGGTGGCGTCGGCGAGCGTGATGCCCGCCGCCCCGGCGACCAGGCGGCATGCGGCGTACGTCGCGTCGTGGCCGCCCCCGCCGCCCTGCGTGCGGCGCGCGCTCCGCCCGCGCGAGCGGCCGATGGAGGCGATCAGGGTGCGGTCGGCCTCCGCGCGGACGCTCTCGCCCGCCTTGATCCCGGCCGCGGTGCGGTCCTCGTGGGCGCGCTCCAGGCGTTCGATCCAGCGGTCGAGGGTGGCGAGCAGCCGGTACTGCTGGTTGACCATCCGCTGCCACATCGCCGCGTCGACGAGCAGGTCGCCCGCCGCCTCGGCGCTGTAGGCCGACCCGTACCGCACGCTCCCCGGTGCCACCGGCATCCAGAGGATGTCGTCGTCGGCCACCACGTCGTCGCCCATGGTGCGCCCGTCGAGCGGCGCCTCGAACAGGACCCGGTGCCCGCGGCCGATGCCGAGCGCGAAGGCGTGCTCCAGGATGCTCAGCGCCGCGTCCTGGGTGTCGTAGCCGGTGGGGTACGGCTGCTCGTGGGACCAGGTGTCGCCGTACTCCGGGCGGTACAGCTCGCGCAGCGGGACGCGGCGCAGCTCGCAGCCCTGGAGGGGGCGGCCGACGAGGGTGTGCCGGGGGCCCTCGACCGGGCCGAGGAGCAGCGTGCCCGGTTCGAGACGGCCCAGGTAGTGCCAGTGGCCCTGCTGTGCCGCGTCGACGGCGAACAGGTCGAGGGCGCCCGCCTCCACCAGCCACAGCACCTGCGGGCCCGCCAGGTGCACGCTGCGCAGCCCGGCGCAGTCGACCGGGGTGCCGAGCGGGCCGAAGGCGGCGGCGACCGGGTCGGATGCGTACGGGGTGTGCGGCTGCGGTACGGAGGTCACCTCAGTGCTCCTTGACCAGGTCGGCGTAGGGGCCGCCGGCGGCGACGAGCTGTTCGTGGCGGCCGCGCTCGACGACCCGGCCGTGGTCGAGCACCACGATCTCGTCGCTGTCGCGCACGGTGCTCAGCCGGTGCGCGATGACGACGCAGGCGCAGCCCCTGCGGCGCAGGTTGTCGATGATGACCCGCTCGGTCTCGGCGTCCAGGGCGCTGGTCACCTCGTCGAGGACGAGGATGCTCGGGCGGCGGACCAGGGCCCGCGCGATCTCCAGACGCTGGCGCTGTCCGCCGGAGAAGTTCCGCCCGTCCTGCTCCACCCGGCCGTGGATGCCGCCGGGCCTGCGGGCGACGACCTCGTACAGGCAGGCGTCCTTGAGCGCGTCGACGACCGCGTCGTCGGTGAGGGAGGGATCCCACAGGGCGACGTTGTCGCGGACGGTTCCCTCGAAGAGGAAGACGTCCTGGTCCACGAAGGAGACCGAGGCGCACAGCGCGCCCCGCGGAATGTCGGCCAGCCGCTGCCCGTCGATGCGGATCGTGCCCTCCCACGGTCTGTAGAGCCCCGATATCAGCCGGGAGACGGTCGACTTGCCGCTGCCGGAGCCGCCGACGAGCGCCACCTGCTGCCCCGGTCCGACCGCCAGTGAGAAGCCGGTCAGCAGCGGCTTGTCGAGCGGGCTGTAGCCGAAGGTGATGGCGTCGAGGGTGACGTGCCCGGTGAGGCGGCGGGTGCTCACGGCCGGTTCGTCGCGCGAGTACAGCGGGTCGACGGGGAAGTTCTCGACATCCTTGAGGCGGGCGACGTCGGCGCCGAAGTCCTGGATGCGGCCCGCGACACCGTTGAGCCGGGTGATCGGCGCGGTGAAGCGGGTCACCAGCGCCTGGAACGCGACGAGCAGCCCGATCGACAGCTGGCCCTCGACGGCGCGCAGCCCGCCGATCCACAGGATCAGCGCGCTGTTGAGGGTCGCCAGCGTCGGCGCGACGACACCGAGCCAGGCACTGGGCACCCCGAGCCGCTGCTGCTCCTCCAGGGTGGTGGCGTGCTGTCCGGCCCAGCGCCGGAAGTAGCCGTTCTCGCCGCCGGTGGCCTTCATCGTCTCGATCAACTGCAGGCCGGTGTAGGAGGTGTTGGTGAGCCTGGCGCTGTCCGCCCGGAGCTTCTGGGTGCCGGTGGCCCGCAGCCGGACCACGACGCGCATCGCGACGACGTTCAGCAGCGCGATGCCGACGCCGACGAGGGTCAGCTGCGGATCGTACGTCCACAGCAGCGCCGCGTAGAGCAGGACGACGATGCCGTCCACCCCGGCGGCCGTGAGGTCGCGGGCCAGGGTCTCGGCGACGGCGTCGTTGGACGCGAGGCGCTGCACCAGGTCGGCGGGGCTGCGCTGGGCGTAGAAGGTGACCGGCAGACGCAGCAGGTGGCGCAGGAAGCGGGCGCCGCCGAGGGTGGAGGAGATGATCCGGCCGCGCAGCAGGTTCGCCTGCTGCAGCCAGGTGAGCACCACGGTGAGCGCCACCATGGTGCCCATCGAGGCGAACAGGGCGCCGAGCAGCGATGTCTGATGGCCAATCAGGAAGAGATCGATGTACGTCCGGCTGAGCGCGGGCAGCGCCGCGCCGACCGCGACGAGCAGCAGGCTGGCCAGCAGCGCGGCGGCCATCGTGCCCGTCGTGCCGCGCAGCCGCGCGGGCAGCGCGTTGAGGACGCCGGGCCTGCGCCCTCCCGGCCGGAAGCCCTCGCCCGGCTCCAGGACCAGGACGACCCCGGTGAAGCTGGTGTCGAAGTCCTCCGCGGGCACGAAGCGGCGGCCCTTGTCCGGGTCGTTGATGTACACGCCCCGGCGGCCGAAGCGGCGGCCCGTGCCGTCGTACACGACGTAGTGGTTGAACTCCCAGAAGAGGATCGCGGGCGCCGCGACCTCGGCGAGCGCGGCGGGCTCCATCTGCATGCCCTTGGCGGTCAGGCCGTAACTCCGGGCCGCCTTGAGGACGTTGCTGGCCCGGGAGCCGTCGCGGGAGACGCCGCACGCGATGCGCAGCTCCTCCAGCGGGACGTGCCGTCCGTGGTGGGCGAGGACCATGGCGAGGGCGGCGGCGCCGCACTCCACGGCCTCCATCTGCAGGACGGTGGGCGTGCGGACGGTCCGGGGCCGCCTGCTCTTCGGCGCGGGGCGGGGCGCGGCGCGGCGGCGGCCTCGGGGCGGGGGTTCGGGGCGGTGCCTGCGGCGGCCTCCGGGGGGCGGCAGTTGTTGCTGGTGCGCGGGGGAGGGGTGCGGTGCGGTCACGGAAGCAGCCAATCGATCGGGTGCTGCTCGGCGAGGTGGAGGGTGCCGGTTGCCGGGGTCATGGAGGCGGGCCGGAAGGGCGGCCCCTCGCCCTTGGACCAGGCGTAGCCGGATGTGCCGCGGGAGGACGTCTCCAGGCGGACGAGGACGGCCACGGGCGGGCCGTCCTCGGTGAATCGCCCGGCAAGTTCCTTGTCGCCGAGGAAGCCGGTGATCCTCTGCCGGGTCTGCGCGGTCCGCCCGATCGCCTTGACCCGGCCGCGCAGCGTCCCGTACCGCTCGGCCGGCACGGACGGGACGGTGAGGTCCACCGAGGCGCCCACCGGCACACCGGCCGCGCTGTCGGCGGGTACGTAGAGCATCGCGAGCAGGGGGTCGTCGGCGCCCGACACCCGCTCCAGGGTCGCGACGTCGGCGCCGGTGGTGACGACGGTGCCGATCCTCGCGGCGATCGCGTGCACGCGGCCCGCGGCGATCGCGCGGACGACCTTGTCGCCCCGTTCGGTGCGCACCTTCAGGACGGGGGCGCCCGCGGGCAGCCGTTCGCCCTCCTCGGCCAGGACGCGGGTCACCTGACCGGTGACGGGGCTCTGCAGGACGTAGCTGCCCCGGCCGTGGGTGAGGATGCCGGGCGCGCGGAGCGTGGCGGAGACCGAGCCGGTCACGGCCCAGACCGCCGCCCCCGCCAGCACGGCGAGGGTGACGGCGAGGACGAGGATGCCCTGGGGACGGGCGTAGCGCACCGGCAGGTCCAGTTCCTCGGGCGACTGCATCTTGGACAGGGCCTGCTGGCGGAACTGCACGGAACGCTTTCCTCACTGTGCCGGGGACGCCACCGCGTCAGGTCTGTGGCGTCCGTGAGCCCCGGAACCGTGCGGTTCCGGGGCTCACGCGTCACGGCGTCTTGATGAGCGGGAGGCTCAGAGACCGGCGGTCAGGCCGGAGGCCAGGCCCGTGACGGCGCCGGTGTTGAGGCCGGTGGCACCCTCGACCGTGTCCACGACGCCGCCGACGACGCCCGAGACGGGGGCGATGGAGTCGACGGTGCTGGTGACGTTGCTCGTCACGCCCGCGACGAGGCCGCCGGAGACGTTGTCGAGGTCGGCGTCGGAAATCTCGAGGGTCTCGACCTGGGGGACGTTGTTCATGGTGTGAGCTGCCCTTCTCATGAATATTGCAGAGGTGTTTCCAGTTCCGCGGAACCTGGGGATTCGAATTCCGCGGAGCCAGGATCAAATCACGTTCGCAGCACGTACATCCAATCGGTGAAGTGCTCGTCCATGAGCGGTGCTGACGTGAATCACCGCTGCGTGCAGTCGGGTTCACGGGTCGGTGGCAGCTCCTTCACAAGCTTCACAGAAGGAAAGCGGAGAGCCTCGGCATTCCCGTCGACAAATCCGCCAACAAATCGGACACTCCGCCGCCGATGAGCATGTCCGATGGTCGCTGCACGGAAATTCACCGAGAGACGGGGGCGAATGGCGTGACCGGAGTGCACATTCGATGTGCAGGTTCATTGAAGGCGTGCCGATATCCGGCGGAAGGGGACACCGCGGGGCGACCCGGCCGTGCGGTGCGCGGGGCCGTTCACTTCTGCACCACATGAGGCGCACCGGTCCCGCCGCTTCCGGGGCCGTGGGTCTTAATCCGTTGTTAACTCAGCGTAGCTTGATCGTACTTGACCGTAGTTGCCCGGAGCGGTTGACTGCTCGTTCGTCATCCCCCGCATCGTCGTCGACGCGAGAGCGAGTCCGTGACTTCATCGTCTGCTCAGAGCTCCGACCTGCTCGTACCTCTCGATCTGGCCTTCTGGAACATGGAGACCGCCGAACACCCCATGCATCTGGGCGCCCTCGGCGTCTTCGAGGCCGACGGGCCCGACGCCGCCGACCGCGCCGCCGAGCTGCTCGCCGCCCGTGCGACGGCCGTGCCCGGGCTTCGCATGCGCATACGGTCCGTCCTGCTGCCCGTCGGCGGCGCGACGCGCGTGCCCGTGTCCGCGTTCGACCCGCTGGAGCACGTGCGGCTCGCGGCGCCCGTCGCCGACTTCCACGCCGAGGCCGGGAAGCTGATGGCACGTCGGCTCGACCGCGACCTGCCCCCGTGGGAGGCGCACGTGCTGCCCGGCGCCGACGGCACGTCCTTCGCCGTGCTCTTCAAGTTCCACCACGCGCTCGCCGACGGACTGCGCGCCCTGACGCTCGGCGCGGCCCTCCTCGACCCCGTCGACCTGCCCCCGTCCCGGCCGCGCCCGCAGGCTCCCGCCGTCCCCCCGTGGGCCGCCCTGGACCCGCGCACGCTTCCCGGACGCGTGCGCGGCACGGTCGCCGAGCTCGGCCAGGCCCTCGGCATCGGCACCTCCGTCGCCCGCGCGGCCCTCGGCGTACGCTCCTGCGCCGCGCTCACCGCGGCCGCCACCGGCACCCGCCGCACCGCGGGCGCCGTCCTCGACCTGGACGACATCCACCAGGTGCGCAAGGCCGTGGGCGGCACCGTCAACGACGTCCTGATCGCCGTGGTCGCCGGCGCCCTGCGCCGCTGGCTCGACGAGCGCGGCGACTGCAGCGAGGGCGTCGAGCCGCGCGCCCTCATCCCCGTCTCGCGCCGCCGCCCCCGCACCGCCCAGCCGCCGGGCAACCGGCTCTCCGGCTATCTGGTCCGCCTCCCCGTCGGCGACGAGGACCCCCTGATCCGGCTGCGCGGCGTGCGCGCCGCCATGGACCGCAACAAGGACGCGGGCCCCGAGCGCGGGGCGGGCGCCGTGGCGCTGCTCGCCGAGCACCTGCCCCCGCTGGGCCACCTGATCGGCGGGCCCGTCGTCGCGCAGGCCGCCCGGCTGCTCTTCGACATCCTGGTCACCAGCGTCCCGCTGCCCGGCATCGGACTGCGGCTCGGCGGCTGCCGGCTCACCGAGGTCTACCCCTTCGCGCCGCTCGCCCGGGGCCAGTCCCTGGCCGTCGCCGTCTCCACCTACCGGGGCCGGGTGCACTACGGCCTGATCGCGGACGCCACCGCCGTGCCGGACCTGGAGCTCCTGGCCCGGAGCCTGCGGGACGAGCTCGACGGGCTGGTGGCGGTGTGCGCGCGGGAGACGGGTTTGGTGACCGGGGCCGGCGCTACGTAAACTTCCGCTTTTGGAGCTTCCGCGGACGACCAGATGCGCCGTGGCACGGAATGACACGAGGACAGCGGCGATGACGGTGACAGACGAAAGCCACGAGGGGGCCGTGACCCACGGGCCCGGCATCGACCCGGACCGTCTCGCCGTCTGTCTGAGCGTGCTCGACGAGCTGGACAAGCTCGACGTCGACCACCCGGACGCGATCGCCGTGCGCCGTGCCACCGCCGGGATCTACCGCACCGTGAAGCAGCGCCGCCGCCAGGAGCGCCGCGCCGCCAAGACGGCCCACGACAAGGCCGTCACCGAGGCCACCGCCACCGGCTCCGCGCAGCGCATCGACGACGAGACCGAGGGCCTGCTGCCGTCCTCGCAGACCCAGGAGGGCCGGATCGCGGGGATACTCCAGCGCCCGCGCTCCTGCTACACCTGCAAGACCCGGTACGTGGAAGTCGACTACTTCTACCACCAGCTCTGTCCGGACTGCGCCCGGCTGAACCGCGAGAAGCGCGACGCCCGCGCCGACCTCACCGGCAAGCGCGCCCTGCTCACCGGCGGCCGCGCCAAGATCGGCATGTACATTGCGCTGCGGCTGCTGCGCGACGGCGCCCACACGACGATCACCACCCGGTTCCCCAAGGACGCCATCCGCCGCTTCAAGGCGATGGACGACTCCGCGGACTGGCTGCACCGCCTGGAGGTCGTCGGCATCGACCTGCGCGACCCGGCGCAGTCGGTGGCCCTCGCCGAGCAGGTCGCCGCCGCGGGCCCGCTCGACATCCTGATCAACAACGCGACGCAGACCGTGCGCCGGCTGCCGTCCGCCTACGCGGCTCTGGTCGACGGCGAGGGCGCGCCGCTGCCCGCGGGCGAGCTGCCCGCCCACTCCGTCATCGGCGCCTTCAACTCGGGCGCGGTCGACGGGCTCGCGGCACTGCCGCTGGGCACCAGCGGCCTGGACGCGCAGAAGGTCGCCGACCTCGCGCTCGTCGCGGGCAACGCGAGCGTCGCCCGGCACCTCGACGGCACCGCCATCGACGCGGGCGGCCTGGTCCCGGACGTGGTCGACAGCAACACCTGGGTGCAGACCATCGAGCAGATCTCCCCGGTGGAGCTCCTCGAGACCCAGCTGTGCAACTACACCTCGCCGTTCATCCTGATCAGCGCGCTGCGCACGGCCATGGCCGACGCCGCGAAGAAGGCGTCGAGCGGCCGGGCCTACGTCGTGAACGTCTCGGCGATGGAGGGCGTCTTCGGCCGCGGCTACAAGGGCGCGGGCCACCCGAACACGAACGCGGCGAAGGCCGCGATGAACATGGTGACGCGGACCAGCGCCCAGGAGATGTTCCAGAGCGACGGCATCCTGATGACGTCGGTGGACACCGGCTGGATCACCGACGAGCGCCCGCACTACGACAAGCTGCGGCTGGCCGAGGAGGGCTTCCACGCCCCGCTCGACCTGATCGACGGCGCCGCCCGCGTCTACGACCCGGTCGTGCGCGGCGAGGCGGGCGACGACCTGTACGGGATCTTCCTGAAGGACTACGAACCCGGCAAGTGGTAGGAGCGGGGGCCGACAGGCCTCAGCGGGCTTCGGGGCCCGTCGTACGCAGGCGCTCGTGCACCGCGTACGACGGGCCCCCGCCCGTCGCCGCCGCCCGTACCCGCGTGCCGCCGTCGACGACGAGGTCCGCGCCGGTGATCCACGCGGCGGCGTCGGAGACCAGCCAGCACACGGCACGCGCCACGTCCTCCGGCTCCCCGATGCGCCCCAGCGGCAGTCCGGCGGCCACCTGCTCCTCGGCCCCCGCCCAGACGAAGCGGGCCATCTCCGTGCGGACCAGGCCGGGGGAGACGGAGTTGACCCGCACCGACGGGGCGAGTTCGCCCGCCAGCTGGGCGGTCAGGTGCAGCAGCGCGGCCTTGCTCGTGCCGTACGCGCCGACGTTCGGTCCCACGTGTCCGGCGCCCTCCGTGCAGATGTTGACGACCGCTCCGCCGTGCTCCGCCAGGCCGGCGCGCCAGGCGAGTTGGGTCAGGCGCAGGGCCGCGTCGACGTTCACGGCGAAGGCCGTGCGCCACTGGTCGGGGTCGACGTCCATCAGCGGGCCGTAGGGCACGTTCGTCGCGGCGTTGTTGACCACGACGTCCAGCCGCCCGTACTCGCGCACGGCGAGGTCCACGCACGCCTCCAGATGTCCGGGTGCTGAGACGTCGCCCGCCCGGCCCACCGCTTTCGCGCCAGTCGCGCGCAGTGCCGCCACGGCGGCCGCGACCCCGCCCTCGTCACGCGCGGTGACGACGAGGCGGTGCCCGGCCCGGGCGAGGGCTCCGGCGGTCGCGAACCCGATCCCACGCGAGGCGCCCGTCACCAATGCCACGCGTGGTGTCTCTCCGTCATGGCCCGTCTGGTCCTTCATTGTCCGGAATCAGCCCCCAGCCTCCAAGCCCCATCGAGCGAGGCTCTGCTCATTTGGTTAATCTAAGGCGAACGGGCAGCCATCGGGGAGCCACAAACCTCCCTCGGCCGCCCCGGGACAGGCCGGCGACCACGGCCGCGGTCCCGCCAGAGACCGGCGCCACCGCGACCGAACTGCCCCTGACCTTCCCGTTACGCGACACAAAGGAGTGCGCGGTGACACCAGATCTGACGAAGCACGAGAAGCGACCGGCGGAACGCGGCGGTGAACGGGCCGCCCGGCCCCAGAAGCTCCGCAACCTGGAGGCCTGGGCCAAGGCGGCCCCGATCCGCCTGGCCGGCTACGAGGACGACCTCGCCGAGCCGCACATCCTCCCCGGTATCGACTGACCCGGCGCCCGCCCGGTGCCGCGGCGGTACCGAACCGGTCCGCTTCGCCCCCGTGCCCCCTGCCCCTCCCGGTGGCAGGGGGCACGGGTGTGTTCCGTCGTCGCTTCGGCCGGGACGGCGGCGGGGTTCGTCCGGGAGTCATCCGAGGGGTCGGTGGAGGACCCGGCCGGGACGGGGAGAATCAGCGGCGCAAATGTCCAAGTCCTCGTCGGGTGCGATGCATTGACACCCTCATGGGGCGCTTGAATCATCGGACCTCATGACCGAACTGCGTTCGCTCGCCCCGGACCCGCCCTCCTCTGCGCACCGGCCGTCCCGCGGGCCGTGGCCGGCCAGGGTGCGGGGAATCGTCTCCGCCCTCCTGCTGCTCGCGGCCGCGGTCCCGGTCGCCGGGGCCGCCGCACCGGCGAGGACCCCCGACGTCCCGCTGACCGTCCCCGCGCTCACCGACTGGACGCCCGCGACCGGAAGCTACCGCTACGGGCCCGGATCCCGGATCATCGCCCGCGACCCCGCCTCGCGCCGCGTCGCCCACACGCTCGCCGAGGACCTGCGGGCGGCCGGGAAGGGCCGCCCGGTCCTGTCCCGCGGGGCCGCCCACGCCGGGGACATCGTCATCGACGTCGACCGGGCGCGCGAGCCGCTCGGGCGCGAGGGGTACGAGCTCCGGGCCGGCCGCCGCCTGGAGATCACCGGGGCCCGCGAGGCCGGCGCCTTCTACGGCACCCGGACCCTCCTCCAGCTCCTCGCCCGGGGCGACCGCGTCCCGGCCGGACGGACCGTCGACGTGCCGCGCTACGAGGAGCGCGGCGTCGGTGTGTGCGCCTGCTACGTCCACATCTCCACGCCGTGGCTGGAGAACCTCGTGCGCGACATGGCCTACCGGAAGCAGAACCAGCTCCTCCTGGAGCTCAAGGTGAAGAGCGACCGCCACCCCGAGGCCAACTCCTGGGGCTACTACACCAAGAGCGAGCTGCGCCGCCTGGTCGCGCTCGGCGAGAAGTACCACGTCACGATCGTCCCGGAGATCAACTCCCCCGGCCACATGGACCCGTGGCTGGAGAACCGCCCCGACCTCCAGCTCACCGACTCCGACGGGAAGCCGCAGCCGTCCCGCCTCGACATCACCAAGGACGCGTCCTTCGCCTACTACACGAGCCTCGTCGACGAGTACGCCGAGGTCTTCCCGGCACGCACCTGGCACATGGGCGCCGACGAGTACATGCTCGGCTCCGACTTCGCGAAGTACCCGCACGTCCTCGCGTACGCGAAGAAGAAGTACGGGAAGAACGCCACCCCGCAGGACGCGTTCATCGACTTCGTGAACCGCGTGCACGCGCACGTGACGGGCAAGGGCAAGCACCTGCGCATCTGGAACGACGGCCTGACCGGCGACAACACCGTGCCCGTCGCTCCCGGCACGACCGTCGAGCACTGGCTCGACGTGCCGACGAAACCCAGCCGGCTCATCGCGCAGGGCCACCCGGTCATGAACGCGGCCTACTCCCTCTACCTCGTACGGGGCGGCTTCCACACCGACACCGAGAAGCTGTACGAGCAGCGGTGGGACCCGCGCACCTTCGAGGGCGAGAAGCTCGCGTCGCGCGACGGCATCACCGGCGCGAAGATCAGCCTCTGGCCCGACGACGGCCGCGGCGAGACCGAGAACGAGGTCGCCGCCGCGACGGCACCACCCCTCGCCCACATCGCCCAGGTCACCTGGGGCGCCGCGCACCCCGACCCGACGTACGAGGCGTTCACCTCCCGGGCCCGCGCCGTCGGCCCCGCACCCGGGCTGCACGACCTGACGGAGGTCTCCGTCCCCGACGGGACGTACACCCTGCGCGACACCTCGGGCCGCGCCGGACCCCGCGGCATCCGGATCGGGCACACCCCCGACGGCTACGCGACGCTCACGTCCACGACGAGCGGACGATGCCTGGAGACGCGCAGCGGCAAGCTGACGCTCAACGTGCCGCTGCAGCCCGGCAGTTCCGTCACCGAAGAGGCCTGCGACGCGAAGAACACCCTGCAGCGGTGGCAGCTCACCGAGGTGCGGGGCGGCCACCGCCTCACCAACGCGATCACCCGCATGGCCGCCCACGTCACGCAGGACGGACGGCTCGTCCAGTACCCGGCCGACCAACGCACCCCCACCGTCTGGGCATTGACCCCCGACGCCTGACCGTGCCACGCCCCCACGAAGGAGATCGGCCCCCATGACCGTCAGCAGACGCCTCTTCATGGCCGCCGCCGTCACCACGGCCGTCGCCGCGTCGAGCACCTCACTCACCCCGCCCACCGCGACGGCCGCCACCCGGCCCGGCGGCGCGGAGCCCCCGTACCGCATCCGCGTCGACCCCGGCGACACACCGGCCACCCTCGTCGACAAGGCCTCCCAAGTCCGGCCCACCGCACGGCAGATCGCCTGGCAGAAGCTGGAGCAGACCGCCTTCCTGCACTTCGGGGTCAACACCTTCACCGGCCTCGAATGGGGCACCGGCGACGAGGACCCGGACGTCTTCCAGCCCCACGAACTCGACACCGACCAGTGGGCCCGCGCCCTGCGTGACGGCGGCTTCCGGCTCGCCATCCTCACCGTCAAGCACCACGACGGCTTCGTCCTCTACCCCTCGCGCTACACCGGGCACAGCGTGGCCGGCAGCAGCTGGCGCGACGGCAAGGGCGACGTGCTGCGCGCCTTCGCCGACTCGCTGCGCCGGTACGGCATCAAGGTCGGCGTCTACATCTCGCCCGCCGACGAGAACCAGTACCTCGACGGTGTCTACGCCAACGGCAGCAAGCGTGCCGCCCGCACCATCCCCACCCTGGGGCCCGACGACGACCGGGCGGGCCGCGAACCCCGCACCTTCACGCTCGACGCCACCGACTACGGCGCCCACATGCTCAACCAGCTCTACGAAGTCCTCACCGAGTACGGCCCCGTCGACGAGGTGTGGTTCGACGGGGCCCAGGGACGCATCCCGCCGGACAAGGTGGAGACGTACGACTGGGACAGCTGGTACGCGCTGATCCGCGCGCTCGCCCCGGCCGCCACGATGGCCGTGCGCGGCCCCGACGTGCGCTGGGTCGGCAACGAGGGCGGGCTGGCCCGCGAGAACGAGTGGAGCGTCGTCCCCGTCAAGGACTCCGGGAACGGCAGCGTCGACTACGCCCTCGCCTACGACGCACCCGACCAGGGCAGCCGCGAAGCACTCGCCGAGGCCCGCACGGTCGCCCAGTACCTGCAGTGGTGGCCGGCCGAGTGCGACGTGTCCATCCGGCCCGGCTGGTTCCATCACGACGACGAACAGCCCAAGACCGTCGACGAGTTGACCGACATCTGGTTCCGCTCGGTCGGACGCAACTCGGTGCTGCTCCTGAACATCCCGCCGGACCGGCGCGGTCTCCTGCCGGACGCCGATGTGGCACGGCTGCGCGCGTTCCGCGAGCGGATCCGGCGCGAGCTGCCCGCCGACCTCGCCGCGGGCCGGGGCCCGCGGCACGACCGTGCGGCCGGTACGGTCACCGTCGACCTCGGGCGGGCGCGCGAGGTCGACCGCATCCGGCTCGCCGAGGACATCCGGCACGGCCAGCAACTGGAGCACGCGGTCGTCGAGGCCCGGGTCGGCGACGCCTGGCGGACCGTGACCGAGGTCGACACGGTGGGCGCGAGCCGCGTCCTGACGCTCGCCGCCCCGGTGACGGCGCGGCGGTGGCGGGTGCGGGTGACGCGATCGCGGCGCACGGTGCGGATCGCGCGGTTCGGGCTCTACCGGTCGCAGGTGACGCCGGACCCGCGTCGGGACGAGTAGAGCCGCGTTGACATGAGGGGGAGCGGGTGACTGTAATGGTGCTCGTGCCGCGTGGCGCCGACCAAAGAGCAGTGGGCAGGTCGGCGGTCCGGGCGAGCACCTTCACTCGAGGACGACGCCGATGAATACGTCGTGAGTTCAGTGAGCCAGTGAGTCAGTGAGTTCGGTGAGTTCACCCGTCAGGGCTCCCGAGGCCTTCGCCTGATCCGTGCGTCCGTGCGTCCGTGCGTCCGTGCGTCCGTGCACCCATGCGCCTATGCGTGCGCGTCCGCTCCGTGCGTCCGTGCGCGTCCGTCGTACGGCCTGCGCGCACCGCGGATCCTCGGTGCCCTCGTGCGCCCCGGCCACACCTCTCGCCGCGCCCTCCCCTTCCTTCACCGCGCCCGGCGCGGTCCCGAACACCCCGTACGGAGATCCGACACCGTCATGCCCACACCCTTCAACCAGTCCGTCATCGACGAGTTCCGAGCCCGCGGCGGACAGGTCGGCGGCCCCTTCGAGGGCGGCGACCTGCTGCTGCTCACCACCACCGGCGCCCGGTCGGGCAAGCGGCACACGACCCCGCTCGGCTTCGTCCGCGACGGCGACCTGCTGCTCGTCGTCGGGTCGAACCTCGGCGGGCCGCACCACCCCGACTGGTACCACAACGTCCTCGCCCACCCCACGGTGACCGTGGAGCTCGGCACCGAGGAGTTCGAGGCCGTCGCCGTCCCCGCCGAGGGGGAGCGCCGCGACCGGCTCTTCGGGCGGGTGGTCGACACCGAGCCCGGATACGGCGACTACCAGGCGGGGACCGGCAGGCTCCTGCCGGTCGTCGTCCTGGAACGGCCCGCGCACGAGGCGGACATCCCCGCGCAGCCCGCGAACTTCGCGGACAAGATGATCCAGGTCCACCGCTGGCTGCGCGGCCAGCTGCGGCACGTGCGCGCGGAGACCGACGCGTACTTCGCCGGGCTCGCTGCCCACCGGGGGCCGGGGGCGCCTCCGCAGCCGGGCCTCGGCCTGCAGATCCGCCAGCACTGCCTGGCGTTCTGCGACGCGCTGGAGTTCCACCACACCGGCGAGGACGCGCACCTCTTCCCGACGATGGCGGGCTACCACCCCGAGCTGCGCGACACCTTCGACCGGCTCGCCGAGGAACACCGCACCATCGCCCGCATCCAGGGTCGACTGGCCGGGCTCCTCGCACACGTCGGGGAAGCGGAACCGACCCGATTCCGCGCCGAACTGGAAGCAATGTCCGACGAGTTGACCGCACACCTCGACTACGAGGAGGAATCCCTGCTGCCGATCCTCGCGACCCTCCCGTGGCCTCCCGCACCCCCGGGCAGCACACCCGAGGACGGACCCGGAGCCCACGAAGGCTGAGCCGAAGCACTCGAAGCACTCGAAGCACTCGAAGCCCGCGATCTCCGCGACCCGCCGCACGGCCCGGTCGGGGACCCGTTTCAGCCCCTGACCGGGCCGGTGCTCTCCCGTTCGATCAGCCGTGGCAGCGGTACCTGGACCGTCGCCGCGGGGCCGTCGTCGAGGAGGGCGAGGAGTTCGCGGGCGGCCGTGCGGCCGAACGACACCGTGTCGCGGGACAGGGCCGTCAGCCACGGGTGCACCATGCGGCACAGCGCCGAGTCCTCCCAGGCGACGACGGACACGTCCTGGGGGACCGCGTAGCCCAGGGAGGTGGCGGCGGCGACCCCGGCGACGGCCATCACGTCGTTGTCGTACACGAGCGCCGTCGGCGGGTCCGCGGACTCCAGGACGCGCCGGGTCACGGCGGCGCCCTCCGCGTCCGAGTAGTCCGTCGTCACCGAACGCACCCCCGACAGGCCCCGGCCCTCCGCCTCCACGCGGAGCGTGCGGATGCGGCGCTCGGTGTGGGCGAGACCCTCCAGGCCCGCGATGTGCACGATGCGGCGGTGCCCGAGGGCGTGCAGATGGCCCACGACCGTCGCCATCGCGCCCGCGTCGTCCGCCCACACCGTGGAGAGCCCGGGGTGTCCGGCGTCCGGGTCCGGCACACCGCCCGTCACCACCGCCGGAAGGCCCAGCTCGTCGAGGAGCGCCGGCCGCGGGTCGTCCGTGCGCGGGTCCACCACCAGGACGCCGTCCACCCGGTGCTCGGCCCACCAGCGGCGATAGACCGCGCACTCGGCGTCCACGTCCTCCACCACCTGGAAGAGCAGGCCCAAGTGCCGCTCCGCGAGGACCTCCTGGATGCCCGAGATGAGCTGCAGGAAGAACGAGTCGACGCCCAGGGTCGCCGCGGGGCGGGCCACGACCAGGCCGACCGTCGCCGAGCCCTCGCCGGACAGGGCACGCGCGGCCGTACTGGGCCGCCAGCCCAACTGCTCGGCGACCCGGCGGACGCGGTCGCGGGTGATGGCGGAGACGCCGGGCCGGTCGTTGAGCGCGAAGGAGACGGCGCTCTCGGAGACCCCGGCGCGGCGCGCGATGTCCTTCATGGTCGGCCGGCGCGCCGGTGACCGCTTGCCTTGCACCCGTTGCCCCTTTCCTGGCTCCCGGATACTAATGCGCTTGAGCTGTCAGACTCTAAAGCGCATTAGTCATCTGCCGCAACCCTGCCAACAGGCGCTTCTGACCTGCGGTGTTGGTCGGACGATCGACCGATCTTCGCATTCTTTTCCCCGAATCCATTGACTTTGCTCCACCGTTCCATGCAGGGTCTGCCTCGGCGTGGATTGCCCGACTCGGACGGTTGCAGTCACCGCCGTCTCACGCTGGGCCGAGCAAAGGAGCCGTTTCACCGTGCGTATCTCCCGTATCCCCCGCAGAGCGGTCGCCGCAGGCGCCGTCCTCGCCGTCCTGCTGCCGCTGAGCGCCTGTGGCGACGGAGGTGACGACAGCGGTTCCCCGGACGCGTCGGGCAAGATCGAAGGCAAGATCACCTTCCAGACCTGGAACCTGAAGGCCAACTTCAAGCCCTACTTCGAGGGCCTGGTCGACGAGTTCGAGAAGAAGTACCCCGGCACGAAGGTCAACTGGGTCGACCAGCCCGGTGAGGGCTACGCCGACAAGATCAGCGCCGACGCCGCCGCCGGCACGCTGCCGGACGTCGTCAACGTCTCGCCCGACCTGGTCGCGCCGCTCGCCAAGGCGGGCATCGCCCTCGACCTCGGCAAGGCGGCCGGCAAGTACGAGAAGGAGTACCTCCCCGGCGCCTGGAAGAGCCACCAGATACCGGGCACGGACGGCACGTACGCCTTCCCCTGGTACCTCAACACCGGGCCGCTCTTCTACAACAAGCGCCTCTTCAAGGACGCCGGCCTCGACGGGAGCAAGCCCCCGAAGACCTACGGCCAGCTCTTCGACGACGCCCTGGCGCTGGCGAAGAAGAGCGACGGCAAGGTCGCCACGCTCGCCAACGTCCCCACCATCGAGGACTTCGGCCGCTACGGCGTCCCGTTGATGAACAAGGAGGGCACCGGCTTCACCTTCAACGACGCCAAGGGTGTCGAACTCCTCACCAAGTACAAGACGTTGTACGACGCGAAGGCGCTCGACGGGCAGGCGCTGACCGCCACCCCGGAGTCCACGGGCAAGAAGTTCCTCACCGAGGCCGTCGCCATGAACCCGGGCAGCGCGCTGGACCTGGAGAAGTTCAAGAAGGACGCGCCGAAGCTCTACAAGAACATCGGCATCACCCCGCAGATCAGCAACACCGGCAAGGACAACATGTACGTGATGGGCGTGATGGTGAACGCCCGCACCAAGCAGACCCCCGCCGCCGTCGCCTTCGCGCACTTCGTCACCGACGCCCGGCACCAGATGGAGTTCGCCAAGAAGGTCGCGATCTTCCCCAGCACCCAGGGCTCCCTGGACGACCCGTACTTCACCGAGCAGGACGGCAAGGAGGAGACCCGGGTCCGGGTCGCCGCCGCCCAGTCCATCAAGACCGCGGTCAACTACACCCCGGTCCTGTTCAGCGAGCAGATGAAGGTCGAGCTGCGCAACGCCGTCGCACGGGCGCTGCAGGGCAAGGAAAGCCCGAAGGAAGCGCTTGACAACGCTGTCAAGAACTGTGACCGACTGCTCCAGCAGAGCTGAGCGCCGGGCGCCGGGCCGAGAGTCATGACCAGGGAACGTCAGCCATGAAAAGCACCACGAGCAACCGAGCCCCGAGCAGCCCGGACGCCCCCGCCGCCCCCGTCGCGGCGGCGGGCGGCCGGGGCCGCGCGGCCACGATCAGACGCCAACTCCCCACCAGCCCATGGCTGTTCGCCGCACCCGGACTGGTGATCGTCGCCGTCTTCATCCTCTATCCGTTCCTCAGCACGCTCAACAACGCCTTCACCGACAAGCGGACGCTGCTGCCCGGCGAGTACGTGGGCCTGGCCAACTTCCGTGAGCTGCTGCACGACGACATGTTCTGGATCGGCCTGCGCAACAGCACGATCTACGTCCTCGTGGTCGTCCCCGCGCTCGTGCTGCTGCCCCTGCTGCTCGCGATGCTCGTCCAGAAGCACATCCCCGGCATCACCTTCTTCCGGTCCGCCTTCTACACCCCGGTCGTCGCCTCCATCGTCGTGGTGGGCCTGATCTGGGTGTGGATGCTGGACGAGCGGGGCCTGGTGAACGCCGTCCTGGAAGCGGTGGGCGTCGGCAAGGTCGGCTTCCTCAGCGACCAGTGGCTGCTGCTGTTCAGCGCCATGGCCGTGACGGTCTGGAAGGGCCTCGGCTACTACATGATCATCTATCTCGCGGCGCTCGCCAACGTGCCGCGTGAGCTCCACGAGGCGGCAGCGGTCGACGGCGCGGGGGCGTTCCGCCGCTTCCTCACCGTCACCGTGCCCGCCGTGCGCTCCACGATGGTCCTGGTCGGCGCACTCTCCTCGGTCGCCGCCTTCAAGGTGTTCTCCGAGGTCTATCTGATGGCGGGCCCCACCGGCGGCCCGGCGGGCGAGGACACCACGCTCGTGATGCTGGTGCAGCGCGTCGGCACCGGACTGACCGGACGGGTCGGCTACGCCTCGGCCATCTCGGTCGTCGTCTTCGTCGTCACCGTCGCACTGATGCTGCTCGTGCTGCGGGCGGACCGGAAGGAGGACGCCTCGTGAGCACCACCGAGAGCGGGACCCGCGGCCGGGACGCCGTGCGCCCCGAGCGCGGCGGCCGCGCCAGGACCGGCCGCCGCGGGCGGCCCACCGACGGGAACGGCCGCCGGATGCCCGTGTGGGAGATCGTGCTGCGCTACGGACTCCTGCTCGCCGTCCTCGCGCTGATGATCGGCCCGTTCCTCTGGCAGCTTTCCACGTCCCTGAAGGGGCCGCACGAGGACATCTTCAGCTCCCCGCCGAAGTTCCTGCCCTCCGACCCGACCTTCCACAACTACGAGCGGGTCGCCGACACCATCCCCGTCTGGGACTACGCGCTCAACTCCCTGAAGGTCGCCGCCGCCAACGTCGTCACCAACTGCGTCGGCGCGACGCTCGCCGGATACGCCCTCGCCCGGCTGCGCTACCGGGGCCGCAAGGCGGCCACCGTCGTCTTCATCCTCGCCATGCTGGTGCCCGTCGAGGGCATCATCATCGCCCAGTTCACCACCATGCGTGAGCTCGGCCTGAACAACACCCTCATCGGTGTCCTGCTGCCAGGCTGCGTCTCCGCGCTCAACGTCCTGCTGATGCGCAACGCCTTCCTCAACGTGCCCTACGAGATCGAGGAAGCCGCGTTCGTCGACGGCGCGAACGTCTGGCAGCGGTTCCTGCGGATCGCGCTGCCCGCGGTCAAGGGCACCCTCGCGGTCGTCGCGATCTTCGCCTTCATGGGCGCCTGGGACGACTTCCTGTGGCCCCTGATCGTGCTCAGCGACCCGAACCGGTTCACCCTCACCATCGGCCTCAACTACCTGCACGGCACGTTCGCCAACGACGAGCGCCTCGTCGCGGCCGGCACGGTCATCGCCGTGCTCCCGCTGATCGTCCTCTTCGCCTGTCTGCAGCGGTACTTCTTCCGCGGGGTCGGCGAGGGCGCCGTCAAGGGCTGAGCGGCCCACCCGAACTCTCCAGAACCAGGATCCGCACTTGCCTTCCGCATCGCCTTCCCCCACGCCCCCGGGCCCGACCCCGGGCACCCCGCGCTTCGGCGCCAACTACACGCCCGCCCAAGGGTGGTTCCACCACTGGCTCGACTTCGACCTCGACGCCGTACGCGCCGACCTCGACGCGATCGCCGCGCTGGGCCTCGACCACATCCGCGTCTTCCCGATCTGGCCGTACTTCCAGCCCAACCGCACCCTGATCCGCCCGCGCGCCGTCGACCAGCTGGTCCAGCTCGCCGACGCGGCCGCCGAACGCGGCCTCGACGTCAACGTCGACGGCCTCCAGGGGCACCTGTCCAGCTTCGACTTCCTGCCCGCGTGGACGCAGACCTGGCACCGCCGCAACATCTTCACCGACCCCGACGTGGTGTCCGGACAGGCCGAGTACCTGCGCACCCTCGCCGCGGCCCTCGCCGACCGGCCGAACTTCATCGGCATGACCATCGGCAACGAGATCAACCAGTTCTCGGCGGGCCCGCACCCCGACCCCGACCGGATCACCCCGGAGCAGGCCGAGACCTGGCTGCGCACCGTCCTCGCCGCGTGCGCGGAGGGCGCCCCCGGCAAGCTGCACCTGCACGCGGAGTACGACGCCGCCTGGTACCAGGACGACCAGCCGTTCACCCCGGCGCAGGCCGCCCGGCTCGGCGCCGTGACCGCCGTGCACTCCTGGGTGTTCAACGGCACGGCCCAGCGGCACGGGCGGACCGGGGCGGCCACCCGCGGCCATGCGGCGTACATGATCGAACTGTCCAGGGCCTGGGCGGACGACCCCCGGCGGCCGATCTGGCTCCAGGAGGTCGGCGCGCCCGCGCCCCTGATCCCCGCCGAGCACGCGGCGGCCTTCACCGAGGACACCGTCGCGGCGGCGCTCGACTGCCAGGACGTGTGGGGCGTGACGTGGTGGTGCTCCCACGACGTCTCGCGCGACCTCGCGGACTTCCCCGAGCTGGAGTACAGCCTCGGTCTGCTCACCAACGACGGCAAGGTCAAGCCCGCGGGGGCGGCGATCGCCCGGATCGCGGAGGAGTGGCGCGGGCGGGCGTACGCGCCGGCGGTCCGGACCACGGCGGTGGTCGTGGACGACGCTCCCGGGCGGCGGTCCGAGTGTGCCCCCGGCGGGGTGGTCTTCGAGGCGTTCGCCCGGCTCGCGGCGGACGGGGTGCGGCCGACGGCCGTCCTCGCGAGCCGGGCGTCCGATGCGGGGCATCTTGCTGCGCGGGGCATTCGCGACGTATTGCTGCCGCGGGATGTCGGGTAGGCGCTCCGGCGGCTGACCGCCACGGGGCTCCGCGTGTCGGGTGGGCGCTCCGACGGCCGACCGCCACGGGGCTCCGCCCCGGACCCCGCTCCTCAAACGCCGGAGGGGCCAAATGTGTGCCCGGTTCCTCCGAGGCCGGAGGGGCCGGATGTGTCCCATCGATCGATCCAATCGGGAGAACCCTCATGCATGACGACCGCACCCTGGTCGAAGCCCGCCTCAAGCGCGTTCTGGACGAGCGCATCAGGCCCGCCGTGTACCCCGCTTCCGTGCCGCTCGACGTGGCCGTGTGGAACGCGCCCGGCGAGCCCGTTCCGGTGAGTGAAGGGCTCGCCGCCGAGCCCTCGCCCACCGCGGTCGGCGAGCGCTGGGGCGCGCCCTGGGGGACCAGTTGGTTCCGGGTGACCGGGACCGTGCCCAAGGAGTGGGCGGGCCGGACCGTCGAGGCGATCCTCGACCTCGGCTTCGACGAGAACATGCCCGGATTCCAGTGCGAGGGCCTCGTCTACCGCCCCGACGGCACGCCCGTGAAGGGCCTCAACCCGCGCAACCAGTGGGTGCGGATCGCCGCCCCCGCCGAGGGCGGCGAGGAGGTACGGCTGCACGTCGAGGCCGCGTCCAACCCGGTCATCCTCGACTACCACCCCTTCCTGCCCACGCAGCTGGGCGACAAGGAGACCGCGGGCGGCGAACCCCAGTACACGCTGGAGCGCATGGACCTCGCCGTCTTCGACGAGACGGTGTGGCAGCTCGTCATCGACCTGGAGGTCCTCGGCGAGCTCATGCAGGAGCTGCCGGAGAACTCTGGGCGGCGCTACGACATCGTGCGCGCCGTCGGCCGCGCCCTGGACGCCGTCGACCTCCAGGACGTGGGCGGCACCGCCGCGGCGGCACGCGCGCTCCTGGCGGGCGTGCTCAGCACCCCCGCCGAGCCCTCCGCGCACCGCATCAGCGCCGTCGGCCACGCCCACATCGACTCCGCCTGGCTGTGGCCGCTGCGCGAGACGGTGCGCAAGGTGGCGCGGACGACGTCCAACATGACCGCGCTCATCGAGGACGAGCCCGACTTCGTCTTCGCCATGTCGCAGGCCCAGCAGTGGGCGTGGATCAAGGAGCACCGCCCCGAGGTGTGGGCGAAGGTCAAGAAGGCCGTCGCCGACGGGCGGTTCGTGCCGGCGGGCGGCATGTGGGTCGAGTCGGACACGAACATGCCGGGTTCGGAGGCGATGGCCCGTCAGTTCGTGCACGGCAAGCGGTTCTTCCTCGACGAGTTCGGCGTGGAGAACGACGAGGCATGGCTGCCCGACACCTTCGGGTTCGCCGCCGGACTGCCGCAGATCATCAAGGCGGCCGGCTCCAAGTGGCTGCTCACCCAGAAGATCTCCTGGTCGCAGACCAACCGCTTCCCGCACCACACCTTCAACTGGGAAGGCATCGACGGCACCCGCATCTTCACGCACTTCCCGCCCGTCGACACGTACAACTGCTCGATGAAGGGCAGCGAGATCGCCCACGCGGCGAAGAACTTCAAGGACAAGGGCGTCGCCCGGCACTCCCTCGCGCCCACCGGCTGGGGCGACGGCGGTGGCGGCACCACCCGCGAGATGATCGCCAAGGCCGCCCGCCTGCACGACCTGGAGGGCTCGGCGACCGTCCGCTGGGAGACACCCGAGCAGTTCTTCGAGAAGGCCGAGGCCGAGTACCCGAACCCGCCCGTCTGGGTCGGCGAGCTCTACCTGGAGCTGCACCGCGCCACGCTCACCAGCCAGGCGGGCACCAAGCAGGGCAACCGCCGCAGCGAGCACCTGCTGCGCGAGGCGGAGCTGTGGGCCGCGACCGCCGCCGTGCGCGGCACGGAATTCGTCTACCCCTACGAGCAGTTGGACCGCATCTGGAAGACGGTGCTGCTCCACCAGTTCCACGACATCCTGCCGGGCTCGTCGATCGCCTGGGTGCACCGCGAGGCCCGCGCGACCTACGCGGCGCTCGCCCGGGAACTGGACGGCATCATCGGCGCGGCGCAGCGCGCCCTGGCCGGCGAGGGCTCCGGCGCGCTGGTCTTCAACTCCACGCCGCACACCCGCGACGGCGTCCCCGCGGGCGGCGCCCGGAGCGCGGTGGTCGAGGGCCAGGCGGCGATCGCGACCCGCGCCGGGGGCGGTTTCGTCCTCGACAACGGCCTGCTGCGGGTCGAGATCGACGGGCGCGGCCTGGTCGTGTCCGCGTACGACCTGGTGGCGGGGCGGGAGACCGTGGCACCGGGGCAGGCGGCGAACCTGCCGCAGATCCACGCCGACTTCCCGAACATGTGGGACGCGTGGGACGTCGACGAGTTCTACCGCAACACCGTCACCGACCTCGTGACGGCGGACACGGTCGAGGCGGGCGAGGGCGCGTCGGTCCGGGTCGTGCGCACCTTCGGCGCCTCCCGGCTCACCCAGGTGCTCTCGCTCAGCCCCGGAACCCGGCGCCTGGACATCGACACCGAGGTCGACTGGCACGAGACGGAGAAGTTCCTCAAGCTGGCCTTCCCGCTGGACATCCACGCGGAGCGCTACGCGTCGGAGACCCAGTTCGGGCACTTCTACCGCGCCACGCACACCAACACGAGCTGGGAAGCCGCCAAGTTCGAGGCGTGCAACCACCGCTTCGTGCACATCGAGGAGCCGGGCTGGGGCGTCGCGCTGGTCAACGACTCGACGTACGGCCACGACGTGACGCGCACGGTCCGTACCGAGGACTCCGGCACGACCACCACGGTCCGGGTCTCCCTGCTGCGCGCCCCGCGCTTCCCCGACCCGGAGACGGACCAGGGCGTGCACCGCTTCCGGCACGCCCTGGCGCCGGGTGCGGCGATCGGCGACGCGGTGCGCGAGGGCTACCGCATCAACCTGCCCGAGCGCCGGGTGACCGGCGGCGCCGACGTGGCGCCGCTGGTGACGGTGGACGACGACGCCGTGGTGGTCACGGCGGTCAAGCTCGCCGACGACGGCAGCGGGGACGTGGTGGTCCGCTTCCACGAGTCGCGCGGCGGGCGGGCCAAGCCCACCCTGACGGCCGGGTTCACGGCGGCCTCGGTCGCCGTGACCGACCTGCTGGAGCGGCCCCTCGACGGGGTGGCGGCACCGGAGCTCGCGGCGGACGCGGTCACGGTGACGCTGCGCCCGTTCGAGCTGGTCACGCTGCGGTTCACGCGGGGCTGACGCCGCGCGGTGCGGCCCCCGCCGCCCTCACCCGTCGGCCCGCAGCCACACGCGCAGCGGGCCGACGGGCGCGAACCCCTGGCGGAGCGCGGCCGCCAGGTCGTCGCCGTGCTCGTACCCGACGACGGGCACGCCCGGCCACAGCCGGTCGGTGGCGGCCAGACAGGAGCGCCAGGCGGCGTCCGGGCCGGCGTCGGCCGTGAAGAGGTTGGAGACGCCGATCACCGAGGCGGCGGGGTAGGCGACGGCACCCGCCGTGATCCGCCCCGCGGACGTGTCCGCGAGGAAGACCGCGCCGTCGTCGAGCAGCACGGGCCGGAAGAGGCCCTCGCTCTCCGCCCCGCCGCTCCAGGCGCTCTCCCAGGCGGACAGCCGCTCGGCCCCGACGGGCCGCCAGCCCTCCGCGCCGGGTGCGCCGCCCGTCGCCGGGCGGTGGATCCACTGTGCCGTGAAGAGGGCGTCGAAGCCGGCCGCGGAGAGGTCGAGCGAGCCGAAGCTGTCCTTGACGCTCGCGCCGGACGACGTGAGATCGATGCGGCCCGGTACGTCCTCGGGCACCACGTCCGGGGAGAGCGTCACGGCGTCGGGGTAGAGCGGGGGAGTGCGGCGCGGGCTGGCCCACACCCCCGCCTTGATCTCGCCGGGCGTCCCGTGGGAGCGGCAGACGGCGTCGCACCAGGCGACGTTGTTGTGGACGGCGGCGGTCAGGGGTGAGGCGGCGCGCGGGTCGGTGATCACGCGGGGATGGTGTCAGACCCGCCCCGGACGCGTCGCCCTTATTTCGTTCCCGTCACCGCCGCCCGACGTCCCCGGCTCATCCGCTGAAGTACGTTGCCTACGTCTCCTCGCCGGTACACCCGCGAGGTCCCGTACACCCGCAAGGCCCCGTACGCCTCACCCGTCCAACTGCGCGCGCAGCCATTCCTCGACCTCGCCGACGTGCGCCGCCGCGGCGGCACGGGCCGCCTCCGGGTCGCGGGCCACCAGTGCGCGGTGGATGCGGGCGTGCTCGCGGCGGGTGCGTTCGAAGGCGCCCTCCTCCTGGTAGCCGCGCCAGACCCGGGCGCGGAACGTGCGCGAGGACAGGCCCTCCAGGATCGCGGCCATCGTGTCGTTGCCCGCGGCGAACGCGATCGTGCGGTGGAACGCCAGGTCGTGGGAGAGGATCTCCTCCGGGTCGTCGGTGGCGCTCATGGCCGCCAAGTGCTTCTCGACGTCGGCCAGTTGGTCCGGAGTGATCCGCGCGGCCGCCAGCGCGGTGGCGGTGGACTCCAGGACCCGCCGCACCTCCAGGAGCTCGACCAGGCGCGGGCCGCGCGACAGGTCCGCCACCACCCCGAAGGTCTCCAGGAGATCCCCGGCCTCCAACTGCGTGACGTAGATGCCCGAGCCGTGCCGCGCCTCCAGGACGCCGAGCACGGTCAGCGCGCGGATCGCCTCCCGCATCGAGCTGCGCGAGATGCCCAGTCGCACGGCCAGGTCCCGCTCCGTGGGCAGGCGCTGGCCCGGTTCGAGGCGGCCCTCGCCGATCATCGCCTTGATCTGCTCGATGGCCCGCTGCGTCACGGTGCCCTTCTGCGGGGCGGACTGCTCTGGCTGGTCCACGTAACGCTCCTCCACTGGCCGGGTGCGCCGCAGTCTAGTCAGAGATGTGGTCCGACCACTACGGCCGGAAACCGCGAAAAGTCGACGACGAGGGGTGTTGTGGGCCGCAAGTGGTCTGATAAATATTCGCGTCAGCAGGTCCTGGAAACCGCTTGATCACCCCCGATCCGTTCGCTCTCCATCGATGAGGAGCCGTCAGATGGCCGGCAGGAAAGTGCGCAACAGGCCCAGCAGGACGCGGACCTCGCGGGCGGTGCGCGGCGCGGCCGCGGCCGCCTGCGCATCCCTCGTGCTCGCCGCGTGCGGGAGCACGAAGGACACCGCGGCACCCGGCGGCGAAGGAGGCGGAGAGGGCAAGGTCGGGGTGGTCCTGCCCCTGCTGACCTCGCCGTTCTGGCAGTCGTACAACGACTACGTGCCGAAGATGGCCACGTCCGAGGACGTCGACGCGATGAAGACCGTCAACTCCAACAGCGACCCCTCGCAGCAGATCACCGACATCAACAACCAGCTCAACCAGGGCGTGAAGGGCCTCGTCGTCGCCCCGCTCGACAGCGCCGCGATATCCGCCGGACTCGACCAGGCCGAGCGCAAGGGCGTCCCCGTGGTCGCCGTCGACGTCGCGCCCGAGAAGGGCAAGGTCGCCATGGTCGTCCGCGCGAACAACGTCGCGTACGGCGAGAAGGCCTGCGACTACCTGGGGAAACAGGTCAGGACCGGCAAGGTCGTGCAGGTCATGGGCGACCTCGCCTCCGTCAACGGCCGCGAGCGCTCCAAGGCCTTCCGCGACTGCGTGAAGAAGAAGTACCCCGCGCTGAAGGTCCTGGAGATCCCCGCCAAGTGGGAGTCCGACACGGCCGCGGCCAAGCTCGACACCCTGCTCAACTCGAACCCCGACATCAAGGGGATCTACCTGCAGGCGGGCGGCGTCTACCTCGCGCCCACCCTGCAGACCCTCAAGTCGAAGGGACTGCTCAAGACGGCGGGCCGGAAGGGCCACATCACCGTCATCTCCAACGACGGCATCCCGCAGGAGTTCGACGCGATCCGCAAGGGCCGGATCGACGCCACCGTCTCGCAGCCCGCCGACGCCTACGCCAAGTACGGCATGTACTACATCAAGGCCGCGATGAACGGGAAGAAGTTCAAGCCCGGTCCCACCGACCACGACTCCGAGATCGTCGAGCTGCCCAGCGGCATCCTGGAGGACCAGCTGCCCGCCCCGCTGGTCACCAAGGAGAACGTCGACGACACCAAGCTGTGGGGCAACACGGTCAAATGAGCATGCCGACGACCACGCCCCCCACCGGCCGGCCCGGGACGCCCCCGCTCGTCGAGGCGTCCGGCATCGTCAAACGCTACGGACCCACCGTCGCACTGCGGGACGGCCGCCTGACCGTCCTGCCCGGCGAGTCCCACGCCCTCGTCGGCCGCAACGGCGCGGGCAAGTCCACCCTCGTCACCGTCCTCACCGGGCTCCAGGCGCCCGACGCCGGGACGGTCCGCTTCGACGGCGAACCCGCGCCGCCCCTCGCCGACCGCGACGCCTGGCGCCGCAAGGTGGCCTGTGTCTACCAGAAGCCCACCGTCGTCCCCGAACTGACCGTCGCCGAGAACCTCTTCATCAACCGGCAGCCCGAGGGCCGCGGCGGCATCATCAGCTGGCGCAGACTGCGCACCGAGGCCGCCGGGGTCCTCGACACCTGGGACGTGCGCGTCGACCCCGAGGCGCGCACCGCCGACCTCACGGTCGAGGACCGCCAAATGGTCGAGATCGCCCGGGCGCTGAGCTTCGGAGCGCGCTTCATCGTGCTCGACGAACCGACCGCACAGCTCGACAACCGGGAGATCGAGCGCCTCTTCACCCGGATGCGCGCCCTGCAGGAGTCCGGCGTCACCTTCCTCTTCATCTCGCACCACCTCCAGGAGGTGTACGAGGTGTGCCAGACCGTCACCGTGCTGCGCGACGCCCGCTGGATCACCAGCGCCCCCGTCGCCGACCTGCCGCGCGGCGCCCTCGTGGCGGCCATGGCCGGCGAGGTCATCGCCGAACAGGCCGAGGCCGAACGGGCCGTGGCGCGCTCCGGGGTCCCCGCCGACGCCCCGGTCATGCTGGACGTCAAGGGCCTGACCAGCCCGTCGTACGCCGACATCGACCTGACCGTCCGCACGGGCGAGGTCGTCGGCCTCGCCGGATCCAGCGGCAGCGGCAAGATCAACCTCGCCGAGAGCTTCGCCGGACTGCACACGCCGACCGCGGGCACCGCCCACCTGGACGGCAGGCCCCTGCCGTTCGGCGACGTCACCGCGGCCCTGCGCGCCGGGGTCGGCTGCGTGCCGCGCGACCGGCACGGCCAGGGCCTCGTCTTCGGCATGAGCATCGGCGACAACGCCACCATGAGCGTCCTCGACCGGCTCGGCCGGCACGGCTTCATCGGCACCGACACCAGGCGCCGCTTCGCCGATGACCTCATCGCCCGCCTGGACATCCACGCCGAAGGCCCCGACCAGCCCGTCTCGGACCTGTCCGGCGGCAACGCCCAGAAGGTCGTGATGGCCCGCGCCCTCGCCTCCGACCCCCGTCTCCTCGTCCTCATCAACCCGACCGCGGGCGTCGACGTGAAGTCCAAGGAGTCCCTCCTCGCCCGCATGGACCACGCCCGCGAGGACGGCACCGCCGTGCTCGTCGTCTCCGACGAACTGGACGACCTGCGCCGCTGCGACCGCGTCCTCGTCCTCTTCCACGGCCGGATCGTCGCGGAGCACGCGGCGGGATGGACCGACCACGACCTGATCGCGTCGGTGGAAGGCGTCGGCCGGACCGGCCCCGGCGAGCGCACGGGGAACCACGCGACAGACCCCCACCGGCCCGCGGCCGCAGAACAAGGAGAGAACCGTGGCTGACACCAGGGCCCCCTCGGCCCGGCAGGCCGTCAAGACCGGCGCACCACAGCACCCCGCCCGGGCGCGCGGAGCGAAGGGCATCGCGCTGCGCCGCGCCCGTGAACTCGCCCTCGTACCAGCCCTGTTGCTGCTCATCCTGCTCGGCGCGCTGGTCAACGACTCGTTCCTGACCGAGCGCAACCTCATCTCCATCCTCGGCGCCTCCGCGGCCCTCGCGATGGTCGTCCTCGCCGAGTCGCTCGTTCTGATCACCGGCAAGTTCGACCTGTCCCTGGAGTCGGTCGTCGGCATCGCGCCCGCCGTCGGCGCCCTGCTCGTCCTGCCCGCCGCCGAGGCCGGATTCGGCACCGACCTGCCCGCCGCGGCCGGCATCGTCGCCATCCTGCTCGTCGGCGCGGCCATCGGCGCCTTCAACGGCATCCTCGTCGTCAAGCTCAAGCTCAACGCGTTCATCGTCACGCTCGCCATGCTGATCGTGCTGCGCGGCCTGCTCGTCGGCGCCACCGAGGGCAAGACCCTCTTCGGCATGCCCGACGCCTTCTACACCCTGGCCACCTCCACCTTCCTGAGCATCCCCCTGTCCGTGTGGCTCGCCGCGGCCGCCTTCGGCACCGCCGGATTCATCCTCAAGTACCACCGCGTGGGCCGCGCCCTGTACGCGATCGGCGGCAACCCGGACGCGGCGCGCGCCGCAGGCATCCGCGTCGAACGCGTCATGCTCGGCGTGTTCGTGGCCGCCGGGGTGCTCGCCTCGGTCGGCGGCCTGATGCAGACCGGCTACGTCGGCGCCATCAACGCCAACCAGGGCCAGAACATGATCTTCACGGTGTTCGCCGCCGCGGTCATCGGCGGCATCAGCCTCGACGGCGGCAAGGGCACCATGGTCGGCGCCCTCACCGGCGTCCTGCTCCTCGGCGTCGTCCAGAACCTGCTCACCCTCGCCCAGGTGCCGTCCTTCTGGATCCAGGCCATCTACGGCGGCATCATCCTGGTCGCCCTGATGATCGCGCGCGTCACCACCGGCCGGGCACAGGACTGACCCGCAACGGTCCGCCGCTTCCCCGCCCCTCTCCGGAAAGGCCTCCTGTGTCCCCGACCCCCGCCCGCATCACCGCGGTCGACACCTTCGACATCCGGTTCCCGACCTCACGGGAGCTCGACGGGTCCGACGCGATGAACCCGGACCCCGACTACTCCGCCGCCTACGTGGTGCTGCGCACCGACGCGGGCGACGGCCTGGAGGGACACGGCTTCACCTTCACCATCGGCCGCGGCAACGACGTCCAGGTCGCCGCCATCCAGTCGCTGCGCCACCACGTCGTCGGCCGCACGGTCGACGAGCTCTGCGCCGACCCCGGCACCGTCAACCGGGCCCTGATCGGCGACAGCCAGCTGCGCTGGCTCGGCCCCGAGAAGGGCGTGATGCACATGGCGATCGGCGCGGTGGTCAACGCCGTCTGGGACCTCGCGGCGAAGCGGGCCCGCACACCCCTGTGGCGACTGCTCGCCGACGCCACCCCCGAATGGCTCGTCTCCCAGGTCGACTTCCGCTACATCGCCGACGCCCTCACCCCCGACGAGGCCCTCGGCCTGCTGCGCGCCGGACGGGCGGGCGCCGCCGAGCGCACGGCCCGGCTCGGGGAACACGGCTTCCCCGGCTACACCACCTCGCCCGGCTGGCTCGGCTACAGCGACGAGAAGCTCACCCGCCTCGCCCGTCAGGCCGTCGCCGACGGCTTCACCCAGATCAAGCTGAAGGTCGGCGCGGACCTCGCCGACGACATCCGCCGCTGCCGCACCGCGCGCGAGGCGATCGGCCCCGACATCCGCATGGCCATCGACGCCAACCAGCGCTGGAACGTCGACGAGGCCGTCGAGTGGACGCGCGCGCTCGCCGAGTTCGACCCCTACTGGGTGGAGGAGCCCACCAGCCCCGACGACGTCCTCGGCCACGCCGCGATCCGCACGTCCGTCACCCCGGTCAAGGTCGCCACCGGCGAGCACGTGCAGAACCGCATCGTCTTCAAACAGCTCCTCCAGGCGGGCGCCATCGACATCCTGCAGATCGACGCGGCACGGGTCGGCGGTGTCAACGAGAACCTCGCGATCCTGCTGCTCGCCGCCAAGTTCGGCGTCCCCGTCTGCCCGCACGCGGGCGGCGTCGGCCTGTGCGAACTCGTCCAGCACCTGTCGATGTTCGACTACGTGGCCCTCGCGGGCACCACCGAGAACCGCGTCATCGAGTACGTCGACCACCTCCACGAGCACTTCAACGACCCGGTCGTGATGCGCGCCGGCCACTACCTGGCGCCCACCGCACCGGGCTTCTCGGCGACCATGCGGGCCGAGTCCGTCGCCGAGTTCACCTACCCCGACGGCACCTTCTGGGCCGCCGACCTCGCCCACCCGACGCACGAGAAGGGAGCCGCGGCATGACCGTCGCGCAGGACTTCGCAGGACTCACGGCCCTGGTCACCGGGGGCGCGTCCGGCATCGGCCGGGCCACCGCGGAACTCCTCGCCGAACGCGGCGCCCGGGTCGCCGTCCTCGACCTCGACCCGAGTGACGTCGACGATCCCCTGCACGCGTACACCGCCGACGTCACCGACGACGCGTCCGTACGGGCCGCCGTCGCGGCGGCCACCGCCGACCTCGGCGGCCTCGACGTCCTGGTCAACAACGCGGGCATCGGCGCCCAGGGCACCGTCGAGGACAACGACGACGCCCAGTGGCACACCGTCCTGGACGTCAACGTCCTCGGCATCGTCCGCACCACCCGCGCCGCCCTGCCCCACCTGCGCGCCTCCGCGCACGCGGCGATCGTCAACACCTGCTCCATCGCCGCGACCGCCGGGCTGCCGCAGCGCGCCCTGTACGCGGCGTCCAAGGGCGCGGTCCTCTCCCTCACCCTCGCGATGGCCGCCGACCACGTACGCGAAGGGGTGCGCGTCAACTGCGTCAACCCCGGCACCGTCGACACCCCGTGGGTCGGCCGCCTCCTGGACGCCGCCCCGGACCCCGCCGCCGAACGGGCCGCGCTGGCCGCCCGCCAGCCCACCGGCCGCCTCGTCACCGCCGACGAGGTCGCGGGCGCCGTCGCCTACCTGGCCGGCCCCCTGTCCGGCGCCACCACCGGCACCGCGCTCGCCGTCGACGGCGGCATGCAGGGCCTGCGCCTGCGGCCGGTGGGCCGGTGAGCGCCCCGGCACGCCGCCGCCTCGGCTCCGGCGGCGTCGAGGTGACCGAGCTGTCCTTCGGCGCCGCCGGCATCGGCAACCTCTACTCGCCGATCACCGACGACCAGGCCGCCACGGCCCTGGACCACGCCTGGACCGCGGGCATCCGCTACTTCGACACCGCACCCCACTACGGCCTGGGACTGTCCGAGCGCCGCCTCGGCGAGGCGCTGCGCGGCCGGGACCGCTCCTCGTACGTCCTTTCGACGAAGGTCGGCAGGATCCTGGAGCCGGTGGCCGAGGTGTCCGGCGACGACCTCGCCGACGGGGGGTTCGCCGTGCCGCGCACCCACCGCAGGGTATGGGACTTCAGCGCGGACGGCGTGCGCCGCTCCCTCGACGCCAGCCTGACCCGCCTGGGCGTCGACCGCGTCGACGTCGTCTTCCTGCACGACCCCGACGACCACGGCGAGGAGGCCTTCCGCGAGGGCTACCCGGCGCTGGAGAAGCTGCGCTCGGAGGGCGTGGTCGGGGCGATCGGCGCGGGCATGAACCAGGCGGAGATGCTCACCCGCTTCGTGCGCGACACCGACGTCGACGCCGTGCTCTGCGCGGGCCGCTACACGCTCCTCGACCACCGGGCCCTCGCCGAGCTGCTGCCCGCGGCGAGCGCGCGGGGCGCGTCGGTCGTCATCGGCGGCGTCTTCAACTCCGGGCTGCTCGCGGACCCGCGACCCGGCGCGCGGTTCGACTACACCGAGGCGCCGCCCGAGCTCCTGGCCCGCGCCCGCGCCCTGGCCGCGGTCGCCGAGCGTCACGGCACCACGCTGCGGGCCGCCGCCCTCGCCTTCCCCTTCGGCCATGCGGCCGTCGCCAGCGTGCTGGTCGGCATCCACGCCCCCGAGCAGGTCACCGACGCCGCCGCACAGTTCGCGGCCCCGGTGCCCGCCGGGTTCTGGCAGGAGATTCGGGAGAGGGGCCTGCTCCCCGAAGGCGTCCCGCTGCCCGGTGACGCGCGGGTCCCCGCCCCCAGAGACATACGGGACGACATGACCGGCCCCGTGCCGGGAAGGGACCGACCGTGAGAATCGCCCTGCACACCACGGTCCGCGCCGACCGCGTCGAGGCGTACGACGCGGCACACCGGGAGGTCCCGGCCGAACTGACCGCCGCCATCCGCGCCGCGGGCGCCACCTCCTGGACGATCTGGCGCAGCGGCACCGACCTCTTCCACGTCCTGGAGTGCGAGGACTACGCCCGGATGCTCGCCGAGCTGGACCGGCTCCCGGTCAACATCGCCTGGCAGGCCCGGATGGCGGAGCTCCTCGACGTCGTGCACGACTACTCCGCCGAGGGCGCGGGCGCCGGCCTGCCCGTCGTGTGGGAGCTGCCGTGACGGCGGCGGCACGGGAGGGCGCCGCCGCGGACCGGCCCCTCGTCGTCGACGCCCACCACCACGTGTGGGACCTCTCCGTGCGCGACCAGGAGTGGATCACCGGCGCGGAGCTCGCGCCGATCCGCAGGAACTTCTCGCTCGCCGACCTCGCGCCCGAGCTCCGCGCGGCGGGCGTCGGCGCGACCGTCGTCGTCCAGACCGTGACCGTCCCGCAGGAGACTCCGGAGCTGCTGGCCCTCGCCGCCGGAAGCGACCTCGTCGCGGGCGTCGTCGGCTGGACGGACCTCACCCGCCCGGACGTCGCCGACACCCTGGCCGCCCTGCGTGAACTCCCGGGCGGGAAACACCTGGTGGGCATCCGCCACCAGGTACAGGGCGAACCGGACCCGGAGTGGCTGCTGCGCCCCGACGTCCGCAGGGGCCTGGCCGCGCTCGCCGCCGCCGGTCTCGCCCACGACCTGGTCGTCCTGCCCCACCAACTGCCCGCCTGCGCCCGGATCGCGGCCGAGCTGCCCGGCCTCACCTTCGTCCTCGACCACCTGGGCAAGCCGCCCATCGTGACCGGCGCCCGCAAACCCTGGGCGTCGGCGGTCCGTGCGCTGGCCGCCCGCCCCAACACCGTCTGCAAGCTCTCCGGAATGGTCACCGAGGCCGACCACGCCACGTGGACGGTGGACGACCTGCGCCCCTACGCGGACACCGTCCTGGACGCCTTCGGCCCCCGGCGCCTGATGTTCGGCTCCGACTGGCCGGTCAGCACGCTCGCGGCCCGGTACGCCGAAGTCCTCGACGCGGCACGGCTGTTGACCGGCGGACTGGCGCCCGGCGAACGGCGGGAGGTCTTCGGCGGCACGGCCCGGCGCGTCTACGGCCTCTGAGCTACGGCTACGGCTCCCGCGCGGGCGGGGCGAGCCCGGTCGGCGGCAGGAACTCACGGACGTAGGTGCGCTCCCAGCAGGCGCCCGTCGCACGCAGCTCCCGCCAGGTCGTGTACCGGTAGCGGTACACCCTGGCCCGGATGTGTACGGGCGGCTCGTCCGGCGGGAAGGGGACGTGGCGCAGCAGCCGCAGTGTGTCGCGGTCGCCGTCGAGCAGCCGCTCCACCAGCGGGCCGAACCACGACCGGGCGTAGGCGGGGGAGAGGGCCGCGAACCACATCATCCAGTCGAGGCGCAGGTGGTAGGGGGCGAACTGGCGCGGCCACCGCCGTACGTCACCGGGCTTGCCCCGGAACTCGTAGGCCCGCCAGTCGGATTCCTCCCGCGGCACGGGATCGGCGGTGCCCTCGACGACGATCTCCTGACGGACGCGGCTCACGCTGCCGAACGCGCCGTAGGAGTTGACCAGGTGCAGCGGGTCGAAGGCGCGGTTCATGACCTGGCGCCGGGACAGCAGGTTGCGTACTGGGCGCACGCTGAGCGCGAGCAGGGCCGCGACGACGACGGCGACCACCACCTCGTACCAGAGGGGTGTGTTCCCGAAGGCGGGGGCCGGGTGCCGGGCGGAGAGGTCGAGGGCGGACACCGCGAGCACGGTCGTGAGCCAGTTCAGCCAGGAGAAGTTGCCGGAGAGGACGAGCCACAGCTGGGTGACGATCATCAGGGAGGCCGCGCCCGTCGCCACCGGCGGCGGGGTGAACAGCAGTACGGGAACGACGAGTTGGGTGACGTGGTTGGCCGCGGCCTCCAGCCGGTGCACGGGCCGGGGCAGATGGTGGAAGAACCAGCTCAGCGGACCCGGCAGGGGCTGTGTCTCGTGGTGGAAGTCCAGGCAGGTGAGCCTGCGCCAGCACGCGTCGCCGCGCATCTTGATCAGCCCGGCACCGAACTCCACCCGGAAGAGCACCCAGCGCAGCAGGAACAGGACGAGCACGGGCGGCGCGACCCGGTCGTTGCCGAGGAACACCGCGAGGAACCCCACCTCCAGGAGCAGCGACTCCCAGCCGAAGCCGTACCAGGCCTGGCCCACGTTCACGATGGACAGGTACAGCGCCCAGGGGACCAGCCACAGCAGCATCGCGCCCCACAGCGGCAGCAGGCCGTCCACGCCGGCGAGCAGCGCCAGCGCCACCGCACAGCCCGTCCAGGCGCAGAGCGCGAAGAACCGGTCCGAGTAGTGGAGCTGGAAGAGGCTCGGTGCCCGCCGGAACGGCACCCGTGCCACGTACCGCGGCACCGGCAGGATCCCGCGCCCGCCGATGAGCGCCCGGAACTGCAGGGCCGCCCCGAGGAACGCCGTCACGTACAGCGCGGCGAGCGCCCGCTGGAAGATCAGCCGACTGAGCCAGTACGCGTCCGAGGTGAACCACTGCACGCGTCCATTGTGCCGCTGAGCAGGCCCTTCGTACCGCAGGTCACCCGCATTCGCGGGTTCGTCCCGCGCGCGCCTTCCGTTTGCGGGCCCGCCGGGCGCCCTGCAGACAATGACGGCACGCCTCCCGGCAACCGGGGGCGCACGGCACGGCAACGGCGGGAGAACCGGTGCGCGCACTCACCAGGACCCACGCGTTCGTCTTCGCGATATCCGCGGCCCTCGCAGTCGCGGGCTGCTCCGGCGACGGCGACCGGAAGACGGCCGGCGGCGACGGCGAACTGTTCATGCAGCCGGTCGCCGCCCAGGGCCCCGACCCCTTCACCGACTCGACCGCGAAGAGCGACGCGGCACCGCCGCCCGTCACCCGTTCGCCGCAGCCGGCGCCCTCCGGTTCCGCGACGCCGCAGGGCACCCGCTCCCTCTCGGGCGGCACCCCTGGCCTGTACGGGGGCACGCACGCCGTCGGCAGCTGCGACGTCGACCGGCAGGTGCGGTTCCTGACCGGTGACCGGACCAAGGAGCGCGCCTTCGCGCAGGCCTCCGGGATCGACGAGGCGTCGGTGCCGGGCTTCCTGCGCGGGCTGACCCCCGTCGTCCTGCGGGCGGACACCCGCGTCACCAACCACGGCTTCCGCGGCGGCTCGGCGACCAGCTTCCAGTCCGTCCTCCAGGCCGGCACGGCCGTCCTGGTGGACGACCGGGGCCTGCCGCGCGTGCGCTGCGCGTGCGGGAACCCGCTCAAGCCGCCGGTCGCCCTCAAGGGCACGCCCCGGCACAACGGGCAGCCGTGGCGCGACTACCGGCCGACGACGGTCGTGGTGGTGACCCCCGCGCCGCGGCCGATCACCAACATCACGATCATCAACATCGTCAACAACACCTGGATCGAGCGGAAGATCGGCGACGGCGACGCGGACCAGGACCGGCGGACCAAGCCGCCGGTGCCGCCGCCCCCGCCGAAGCCGTCGCCGTCCACGCCGACCCCTTCGACGCCGACGCCGACCACCAGGACGCCCTCCACGTCCACGCCGCCCACCAGCGTGTCGCCCACCGATCCGGTGGACCCCGACATCTCGGAGCCCGACGGGACGGACTCCGGCGACACTCCGCGGACGCCCACGAGCCCCGACCAGGACCCGGGTGCCTCGTCGAGCGGCTGCCCCTCCGGCACGCCGACGGACCCCGCTTCGCCGCTGCCGCCGGGCTGCCCGCCGCCGTCGACGGACCTGCCGTCCTCGCCGGACCTGACCACGCAGGAGCAGGAACCGGACAGCACCGTGCCCGACGACCCGAATCTGTCCGAGAACCCCCTCTCGGACAGTGATCCCGGCTCCTTCGACAGCTGAGGGGCCGAACCGGACAGGCGGCGCGGGAACGGCCCGTGCGGAACGGGCCAATCGTTCCCCGGCCCTCCCGTCGCTGCCGTCCCTTTCACCCCGCCCGTCCTTTCCCCGGAGGGCAAGCGCGTTCTTAAATGCCGCCGAGTTCAGTCATCAGGCAAATGCGCAAGTGTTTCCGAATGATATGGAGCGGGTGCGTCCGATTGTCTCGGATATGGCGCATTCGCGACGGTAATGGGGTGGCATTGAGTCAAATGGCGCTGGTGGTTGATTTTCAGATATGGCAGAGTCGTCCGTCGGGTGGCCGGTCAAGTCGAGGCAATTGATCCAGCCGGTCTTCCGGCCGTTCGATGATCAGCCGTCAGCCGCGGGGGAGAAGTCGGCTCATGAACTTGGTGGAACGTGGTGAAGAACTCTCGATCATGGAGCACCTGCTCGACGCGTGCGCGGAGGGGCAGGGTGGGGTCATTCTGGTCAGTGGTGCGGTGGCCAGTGGCAAGACCGCGCTGCTGCGCGCCTTCGGGGCGCGCGTGGAAACAGCGGACGCACTGTATCTGCAGGCCACAGCCTCGGATGCGGAGAGCGACCTGCCGCTCGGGGTGATGGGGCAACTGCTGCTCGGAGCCGGGCTGCCGGGCCCGGAGGCACGGCGCGCCGCCCGGCTCGTCGCGCTCGCCGCGGACTCGGCCCGGTCCCGGCGGGCGGCCGGGGAACCGCCGGGCGTCGCGATGAACGAGATTCCCGACCTGTGTGGCATTGTGCTCGAAAAGTCCCGGGAAAAACCAGTGGTGCTCAGTGTCGACGATGTGCACCACGCCGACGGAGACTCACTGGAATGTCTCCTGTACCTCGCCAGGCGGCTGACGGTCGGCCGCATTCTGGTCGTGCTGGGCGAGAACAGCGGCTTCCTGACCGGCAATACGCGATTGCGCGTCGAATTGCTGCGGCTGCCCGGCTGCCGAAATATCAGGCTCGGCCCGCTCCAGCGCCGGGACGTCGCAGAGATGATCTCCTTATTCGGTGATCCGAGGTGGCGGACGCGCAAGCTCGTCGCGGACCTCCACCACCTGGGCGGCGGCAGCCCGCTGCTGACCCGCGCCCTGATCGAGGACCACCGGGCCGCGGGCACCGACACCGCGTCCCGCCCCGGACCGGTGCCCGGCGACGCCTTCGTCCAGGCCGTCGCGACCTGCCTGTACCGCAGCGATCTCGCCACCCGGCGCACCGCCTGGGCCCTTGCGGTGGCCGGTCCCGACATGTCGCTCGCCGAGCTGATGGAGGTCCTCGGCACCGGCCGGGAGTCGCTCCTGCGCAGCCTGCGCGCCCTGAACGGGGCGGGCCTCCTCGACGCCGGCTGGTTCCGCCACGAAGCGGGGCGGGCCGCCGTGCTCAGGAGCCTGGAACCCGCCGACCGCGCCCGGGTGGAGGCCCGCTGCGCCCAGGTCCTGCACGAGCACGGCGCGGCCGCCACCGTCGTCGTCCAGCACCTGCTCGCCGCCGGGACGGTCGACGCGCCCTGGGCGCAGCGCACGCTCGTCGCCGCCGCCGAGCGCGCGCTGGCCGACGACGAGGTCGACCTCGCCCTGAACTGCCTGCGGGTCGCCCGCGACACCAGCACCGACGCACGCCGGTCCCTGGAGATCAGGGCGGCGCTGACCCGGGCGGGCTGGCGCGTCAATCCGGCCGCCGTCGCCCAGCACCTGCCCGAGCTCACGGCCGCCACCCTGGACGGGCGGCTCGGCACCCGGGACGCCGACGAACTCGTCGGCCAGCTCCTCTGGCTCGGCCAGGCGGACCGCGCCCTCGACGTGCTCCGCGCCGTCGAGCGCAGGGACGCCGGGCCGGCCGCGCGGTTCGGCGCCGAGGTCCGGCACGACTGCCCGCGCCGCTGGCTGACGTACGCCTATCCGGGGCTGCCCGCCGTGTCCCGCAGCTGCCCCGGCGGGAGTCCCGAGCACGCCACGCCCGAACACGCCACGCCCGAACATGCGGCCGTCCGGAACGCCGAGGCCCTGGGCCGCAGCCCCCATCAGCGGGCGGCGACCCTGGTGAAGGCGCTCCTCGACGGGGCGAACGAGGACGTGGTGGTGCGGGCCGAGCAGATACTGCAGAGCTCCCGCCTGGACGAGGGCACCGTGATCCCGCTCCTGGTCGCGCTGAACTCGCTGGTCCTCGCCGACCGCCCGGAGGCGGCGGCGTTCTGGTGCGCGACCCTGCTCGGGGAGGCCGCCGAGCGGCACGCCCCTATGTGGCAGGCACAGCTCGCGGCGGCCAAGGCCCGCATCGAGCTCAGGGCGGGCGCGCTGCTCGCCGCGCAGGAGTCGGCGCGCACCGCGCTGGCCCTGGTCCCCGCGGACGGCTGGGGCGTGGCCGTGGCCTCGCCCGTGGCCAGCGCCCTGTTCACCAAGACGGTCCTCGGCCGGCTCGACGAGGCGGCCGCCGAGCTGAGCGTGCCCGTCCCCGACGCGTCGTTCCAGACCTCCGACGGGCTGGTCTACCTGCGGGCGCGCGGCCACTACTACCTCGCGGCCGGACGCCCCTACGCCGCGCTCGACGACTTCCTCACCTGCGGGGACCTGATGCGACGCTGGGACTTCGACCTGCCCGCCCTGGTGCCCTGGCGCACCGACGCGGCCGAGGCGCACCTCTCGCTGGGCGACGACGGCAGGGCCCGGGCGCTCGCCGAGGAACAACTGGTCCTGGCGGGGCGGACGAAGAGCTGCGTGCGCGCCGTCTCGCTGCGGGTCCTCGCCGGCACCCTGGCCCCGGCCCACCGGATGCCGCTGCTCGCCGAGGCCATGGACATCCTGCGCGAGCGCGGTCACCGGCTCGAACTGGTCCGCGCCACCGCCGAGTCGGCCCGCGCGCAGCGCGAGCTCGGCAAGGTCGGCCAGGCGCGGGCGCTGGCCCGCAAGGCCCAGCAGCTGGCGGGGGAGTGCGGCGTGCCGGTGCCCAGCGGGCCGCTCGCGGCCGACACGGACCGTCCGCATCCCGCCGAGCAGCCGTGGACGACCGGGAACCGCCGGCATCCCGACGAGCTCAGCAACGCCGAGCTGCGGGTGGCCACGCTCGCCGTCCGCGGCCACACCAACCGCCAGATCGCCGACAAGCTCTGCATCACGGTCAGCACCGTCGAGCAGCACCTGACGCGTGCCTACCGCAAGCTCGCCGTCCAGCGCCGCGCGGACCTCGCCGCGAAGCTCGGCCCCCGGACCGGGCCGGGGGACCGGGAGAGCCCCTCGGCGCACGACGCCTGCGACCGGCTGCACGTGAGCTAGGTGCCGGTGCCGCCCCGGGCGGTGGAGGGGCACCGCCCCGGCGGGCGCGGGGAGCACGCGGACGTCGGTCATGTGTCCGTCTCCCCGATGCTGAGCACGGCCGGCATCTCCTCGTCACGAAGCCCTGGACGGCATGTGCGGTGGCACGGTTCCGTTTCTACGCGGGGGCCGGTCACACCGCGGTCCGAAGATCTGTGACCGGCTCACAGGAAAGGGGCTGTGACCGGTGCGTGACGACGATTCGTGCACCGTGGACGCATGATCGGTTTCCCCCGCTCCCGTTCCCGCTCCCGTTCCCGCCACCACCACCGCCCTCGCCCCCGCTCCCGTCCGACGGCCGCGCCGCGCCCGGCCGTGCCCCGGCCATGAGGGTCCTGGTGGTCGAGGACCACGCCGAGCTCGCGCACTCGGTGGCACGGGTGCTGCGCAGGGAAGGCATGGCGGTCGACGTCGTCCTGGACGGCGCCGACGCCCTCGAACGCGCCGCGGTGGTCGACTACGACGTGGTCGTGCTCGACCGGGACCTGCCCGGCGTCCCCGGCGACGAGGTCTGCCGCAGACTCGCCGAACGGCCCGCGCACGCCCGCGTGCTGATGCTCACCGCCTCCGGCACGATCGCCGCACGCGTCGCGGGCTTCGGCCTGGGCGCCGACGACTACCTGCCCAAGCCGTTCGCCTACGCCGAGCTGGTGGCCCGCATCCGTGCGCTCGCCCGCCGCTCGCAGGCGGCGCTGCCCCCGGTCCTGGTCCGCGGCGACCTGAGTCTGGACCCGGCGCAGCGGGTCGCCTCGCGCGCCGGGGCGCGACTGGCGCTCACGCCCAAGGAGTTCGCGGTCCTGGAGTACCTGCTCGGGGCCCAGGGCCGGGTCGTCCCGGCCGAGGAACTCCTGGAGCGGGTGTGGGACGAGGCGACGGACCCGTTCACCACCACCGTCAAGGCGACGATCAACCGCCTGCGGCCCAAGCTCGGCCCCCCGCCCCTGATCGAGACCGTTCCCCGGGGCGGCTACCGGATCTGACGCACTCACGCACTCACGCACTCACGCACCGCGCTCCGCGTCGCCGATCCCGGGCGAAAGACGTCCCGCACGAAGCCGCGGCGCACGAAGATTCCCCGGGCATTGCGCAGTTGGACAAGAACGCGGGCCTTCGTTGAGGAAAAGTCCCGGCGCTCCTACCGTGGTCGCCCGACGTGTTTTCCCGACGGCCGCCGGACACGCCCCGATGCGCGTCCGGCGCGAATCCGGTGCCCATTCCGGAACGGACCGCGGAAAGATCGCCTCCGGCACGGTGGCGCGGCGCGCGAGGAATTCAGTGCGCATTCCGCCGCCGTCCGACGGGATTCCACGTACGTGCGAGAGGTCCCGCCGAGCCGGGTCCGTGGACGGGAGGAACCCGTGGTTGTCGTGATGGCCCCGGAGGCCACGCAGGACGATGTGGACGCAGTGGTCGGTCTGGTGCGCACGGCGGGCGGGGACGCCTTCGTCAGCCGGGGTGTGACGCGCACGATCGTGGGTCTGGTGGGGGACGTGGCGGCGTTCGGCGCCCTGAACCTGTCGCACCTGCGCGGCGTCCTCGACGTGGTGCGCATCTCCGTGCCGTACAAGCTCGTCAGCAGGGAGCACCACCTCGACCGCTCCGTGGTGACCGTCGGGGGCGTGCCCATCGGCCCCGGCACCCTGACCGTCGTCGCGGGCCCCTGCGCGGTGGAGACCGCCTCGCAGACCCTGGCCGCCGCACGGCTCGCGCAGGCCGCGGGGGCCGCGCTGCTGCGGGGCGGCGCGTTCAAGCCGCGCACGTCGCCGTACGCGTACCAGGGACTCGGCGAGGACGGACTGCGCATCCTCGCCGACGTCCGGGCCGAGACCGGACTTCCCGTGGTCACCGAGGTCATCGACCCGGGCAGCGTCGAACTGGTCGCCCGCTACGCCGACATGCTGCAGATCGGCACTCGCAACATGCACAACTTCGCCCTGCTCCAGGCGGTCGGGGCGGCCGGCCGGCCGGTGCTCCTCAAGCGCGGCTTCGGCGCCACCGTCGAGGAGTGGCTGATGGCCGCGGAGTACATGGCGCAGCGCGGCAACCTCGACATCGTGCTGTGCGAGCGCGGCATCCGCACCTTCGAGACCGCCACCCGCAACACGCTGGACATCAGCGCCGTCCCGGTCGTGCAGCGGCTCTCCCACCTCCCGGTGATCGTGGACCCCTCGCACTCCGGCGGCCGTCGCGACCTCGTCCTGCCGCTCACCCGGGCCGCCCTCGCGGTCGGCGCGGACGGGGTGATGATCGACGTGCACCCCGAGCCGGGCACGGCGCTCTGCGACGGCGACCAGGCCCTGACCCGGGCGGAGATCGGCGAGGTGGCGGACGCGGTCGCCGACCTGTCGCCGCTGATGGGGCGCACCCTCGCGCGCTCCGTCGCCGGTGTGCGGGCCGGTAGGGGTGAATAGGGGTGGCGGAACCGGTGGCGCGCCACTAGTGAGGGGTACCAGGGCCGAAAACGCGTTGTTAAGGTGAACATGCCCGGCCGGGGGAAATCCCTTGACGGCCGGGCCGGCCCGGAAACCGGGATAATGGGTACGGGTGAATTCCCGCGATCCGACGAGATGTTCGTCCCGGATTCATCGCGGCCGTCAAAGACGGCGAGAGGCGCACACCCGCGCGCCGCACCTTTCGCCGCGATCCGGGAGAGCACACCCGAAGAGCGCGCAACGCATTCACTTCAGGGGCCCTCGACCAAGGGCGAACGCGTACGTGACGCACACCGCCGCGGACCTCCTCCGACAGACGCCGCAGGACGGGAGCCGGCCGACGGCGGCGGAGGGGCACGCGGTGCGGCGCGAGGCCGTCGGTGTGCCGGGACGCGCGCACGGGGGACAACAGAGCTTGAGGGGGAGTCGAGTTGGCAACACCGGGGCACGCAGAGGCATTACCCGGGTACGCGGACGCACCCGCCGTCGTACCCGCGGACGCACAGACAGCCGCACCCGCGGACGCACAGACAGCCTCACCCGCGGACGCCCAGACAATCGAAGACACCGGAGAGAGCGCACCCGCCAGGAACACCACGAACGCCGAAGACCTCGGCGACCTCGACGGCATCGGGGACATGGACCGGCACATCGGGGACATGGACCGGCACATGGTCGTCGAGGTCGAGATCGGTTCGCTCTCGACCGCCGACTCGCCACGGACCTCCGGAGTCGATCCGGAGCACGTCCAGGCACTGGCGGTGGTCCAGACCCCGCTGCCGCCCATCACCGTCCACCGTCCGACGATGCGCGTCATCGACGGACTGCACCGGCTCCGCGCGGCGGAGCTCCAGGGCCGGACCAAGATCCCGGTCCGGTACTTCGACGGGGCGGCGGACGACGCCTTCGTGCTCGCCGTCGAGTCGAACGTCACCCACGGCCTGCCGCTGACCACGGCGGACCGCAAGCGGGCTGCCGCCCGCATCATCGCCTCGCACCCGCAGTGGTCGGACCGGATGATCGCCTCGGTCAGCGGCATCGCCCCGGGCACCGTCGCGGACCTCCGCAGACGGGCGCCGGGCGGCCGTGCGGGCGAGGAGAGCCGGATCGGGCACGACGGCCGGGTCCGGCCGATCAACGGCGCCGAGGGGCGCCGCCTGGCCAGCGAGCTGATCGCGCAGAACCCCGCCCTCTCGCTCCGCCAGGTGGCACGCGTCGCCGCCATCTCCCCGGAGACGGTGCGGGACGTGCGCAACCGCATGATGCGCGGCGAGGACCCCGTGCCGCGGCGCGGCCGGCAGGCCGACCGGGAGGATACCGTCGCCCCGCGCGTCGGCCGGCCCTCGGCCGTGCCCGACCGGGACGCGGCGCAGGACCGGGCCGCCGCCGTCAAGCGGCTCAAGGCCGACCCGGCACTGCGCTTCAGCGAGATCGGCCGCACCCTGCTGCGGCTGCTCAACCTGCACACGATCAGCATGGAGGAGTGGGACCGGATCATCGACCAGGTCCCGCCGCACTGCCGGGGCGTCGTCGCCTACCTCGCCGCCGAGAGCGCCGAGCGGTGGACGGAGGTGGCCATGCGGGTGCAGAGCAAGGTCGCGGAGACGGCCTAGCGCCTGCCCGGCGGCCACCGGGTCCCCGCGGCGGCGGGGGCCCGGTCCCGCGCGGCCGTCCAAGTGGGCACGGCCCGCGGTTGGACGGCCCCGCGCCGCCGCCCCGCCGCGTTCCCCACATGCGGGCTCCGGGGGCTCCGCCTAGCGTGGGCCCATGGAGCACGACCCGGCGGGGAACTGCCGCTGTGGAGAGCCGGCCGGGGAGCCGGTCGGCTGTTTCCTCGCGCTGTACGGGGCCGCGCTGCGCATGGGCCGCTTCGACTGGGACCTGGACACGGGCCGGATGCGGATGGACGCCACCGCCCACGAGGTCTTCGACGTCCGCCCCGAGGAGTACGACGACCGCCCCGAGACCCTCGCCTTCCGCGTGCCCACCGTCGAGGCGCACCGTCTGGACCAGGCCGTCTCGCACGCCCTGAAGGACGGCAGCGAGACGTACGGCGCGTACTTCCGCATCCGCTGCCGCAGCGGCACGCTGCGCTGGACGCACACCCAGGGGTGCATCCAGCGGGACGCCACGGGCCGCCCGCGCCGCATCGTGGGCCTCGTCAGGGACGCCACCCAGGAACTCGGCGACAGCCCCGCCGCGCTGCGCGAGCGGGCCGACGAGGAGGCCGAGCGGCGGCGCACCACCAGCATCGTGCAGGGCACCACGGCCGCGCTGGCGCACGCCCGCACGGTCCGCGACGTCATCGACGTGCTGCGCGACACCCACGGCCTCGCGCACCTGGGCGCCGCCAACCTGGTGATGGGCCTCGTCGAGGCCGGGCGGATCCGGCTGGTCGCGGAGGGGCCCGCGGGCAGCTTCGTGCCCGGCACCCGGGTGACGGGCGTCGACGAGGCCTACCCGATGAGCGAGGTCGTGCGCACCCTCGCGCCGCGCTACATCGAGACCGCGGACGACTTCGCCGAGTCCTATCCGACGCTCTGGCCGCACATCGACGAGCTCGGCATCACCGCGGCCGCCTACCTGCCGCTGATCGCGCAGGCCCGCCCCATCGGCGTGCTCGGCCTGCTCTACCAGGACAAGACCGGCTTCACCGACGAGGAGCGCAACGTCCTGGTAGCGCTGAGCAGCAGCATCGCGCAGAGCCTGCAGCGCGCGATGTTCTACGAGCAGGAGAAGGACCTCGCCCAGGGCCTCCAGCAGGCCATGCTGCCGCGCTCCATCCCCGGCGTGCCCGGCGCGGAGATCGCCGTCCGCTACCGCGCGGCGGCCCTCGGCCGGGACATCGGCGGCGACTGGTACGACGTGATCCCGCTGCCCGGCGGCCGCGTCGGCGCCGTCATCGGCGACGTCCAGGGCCACGACACGCACGCCGCCGCCGTCATGGGCCAGCTCCGCATCGTCCTGCGCGCCTACGCGGCCGAGGGCCACACCCCCGCCACCGTGATGGCGCGGGCCTCCAGCTTCCTGCACGAGCTGGACACCGACCGCTTCGCGACCTGCCTGTACGCGGAGGCCGACCTGTCGACCGGCGTGGTGCAGTTCGTACGGGCCGGCCACCTCGACCCGCTCCTGCAGCTCACCGACGGCTCCTGCCGCCGGGTACCGGTCGACGGCGGCCTGCCGCTGGGCCTCTCCGCCGAGTTCGGGCGCCTCGACTACCCGGTCACGACACTCGAACTCGACCCGGGGCAGACCCTGTTGCTCTGCACCGACGGCCTCGTCGAGGAGCCGGGCGCCGACCTCGACGACGGCATGCGCGCCCTGTCCGAGATCGCCGCCGTCGGCCCCCGTGACCTGCAGAAGCTCGCCGACCGGCTGTGCGGTGTCGTCGACGGCCGGGGCGGGGACGACGACGCGGCGCTGCTCCTGATGCGCCGCCGCATGATCGACGCCCCCCAGTCCGGCGGCCGCCTCCAGCAGCACGTGGCGCCGAGCGACCCGGAGGCGCTCGCCGAGGCCCGGCACATGATCCGGGCCGCGGTGCGGGCCTGGGGCGCGGGCGAGCGCGCCGACGAGATCGAGCTCGTCGCCGACGAGATGATCACCAACGCGCTGATGCACACCGACGGCTCCGCGATCGTGACCCTGCGGGTGCTCAGCGGCACCGACCGGCGGCTGCGCGTCGACGTCGAGGACTCGTCGAGCGCCCTGCCGCGCCGCCGGGACGCGGGCGAGTCGGGGGTGTCGGGCCGCGGCCTGCTCCTGGTGGACCGGCTCGCGGACGTGTGGGGCGTGGACGCGCGCGGCAGCGGCAAGTGCGTGTGGTGCGAGTTCGTCGTACCCGCCCGGGAGTCCGCCCGAGAAGGCAGGGAGTGAGGGAAAGCCATGCCCGAACTGCCCGAAGTGGCGGCGCTGCGCGATTTCCTGACGGACCATCTGGTGGGACGGGAGATCGTCCGGGTGCTGCCCACCGCCATCAGCGTCCTCAAGACGTACGAGCCCCCGCTCGCCGCCCTGGAGGGCCGCACCGTCACCGCCGTCGAGCGGTACGGCAAGTTCCTGGACATCGACGCCGACGGAACGCACCTGGTCACCCATCTGGCCCGCGCGGGCTGGCTGCGCTGGCACGACCGGCTCCCCGACGGCGCCCCTCGCCCCGGCAAGGGCCCGCTCGCGCTGCGCGTGGCCCTGGCGACCGGCGAGGGCTTCGACCTCACGGAGGCGGGCACGCAGAAGCGGCTCGCGGTGTACGTCACCGAGGCACCCGGGGAGATCCCGGGCATCGCACGGCTGGGCCCGGACCCGCTGGCCGCCGACTTCGACGAGGAGCGGTTCGCGCGCCTGCTGGCGGGCGAACGGCGGCAGATCAAGGGGGCACTGCGCGACCAGAGTCTGATCGCGGGCATCGGCAACGCGTACAGCGACGAGATCCTGCACGCGGCGCGGATGTCCCCGTTCCGGCTCACGTCGAGCCTGACGAAGGAGGAAGTCCATGGGCTGCATGTGGCGCTGCTGGCTACGTTGACCGAGGCGGTGGAGCGTTCGCGCGGGGTCGCGGCGGGCCGCCTCAAGGCCGAGAAGAAGAGCGGTCTGCGCGTGCACGGCCGCACCGGTGAGCCGTGCCCGGTGTGCGGCGACACCATCAGGGAGGTGTCCTTCGCCGACTCGTCGTTGCAGTACTGCCCGACCTGCCAGACGGGCGGGAAGCCGCTCGCGGACCGGCGGATGTCACGGCTGCTGAAGTAGCGGCCCGCGGATCCGCCGGTCCCCGTGCGCCGCGGGCGCTCAGCGGCGGCGCAGCGTCAGCAGCGGCGTACCCGCGGCGGTGCGCACCTCGTAGCGCACGGTCTGCGCGGTCCGCAGGGCGGCGGCGCCCCCGGTCCGCACGGCGTGCGGCGGCACCCGCCAGGTCGTCACGGTCTGCTCGGAGCCGTCCGCGCCGACCGCGACCAGCTCGCAGACCCGCCCGCCGGCGGCCTCGTCGCGGACCGTGAGCCCGATCTCCGTGCCCCATGCGCGGTCCTTCGCGGTGAGGGTGGCGGACACCCCGCTGTGCGCGTCCCGCGCGCTGATCCGCACCGGGCCGGGCGCGGGTGCCGTCAGGAGCGCCGCGGCGGGGGCGCCGACGGCCAGCGCCGCCGCGACGGCCAGGGCGCCGAGCCGCCGTCCGCGCCGGGCGCCGCGCAGCCGCCCCGCCTCCCGCAGCAGGCGCTCCAGGAGCCCGTCGGCCGCCGGGGGACACGGCTCCACGGACGGCGGTGTCGCCCGCCCGTAGAGCGTCAACTGGCATGCCGGTACGTGTAGTTCGTCCAGGGCGAGCAGGCAGTCGGGGCAGCCCGCCAGGTGATCCTCGAAGCGGAAGACGTCCGCCTCGTCGAGGACGCCGAGCGCGTAGGCGCCCGCGTCGCGATGCCGCTCCAGGGGCCTCATGACGTCCCTTGCCGTTCCGTGTCGGTGCGAGGTGCTGTACGTCCTCCGGTACGCACGGGACCGCCGAAACACTCAAGAGGGACGGGGCGAGGGGGAGCCGGCCGGAGCGGGTCGAACGGCTGTCGGAACGGAACGTGAGGGAAGGGGGGACTGGAGGGGGTCGGAGCCGGTGTCAGAACAGGTGGATCGCCAGGTGACCCAGCGGCAGCCCGAGCCGCCACGCCGGGGTCCACACCTTCGGCTCGTCCTCCTCGTCCTGTCCCGCGCGGCCGGGCACCGCGTCCAGGTCGGGTGCGAGCAGCTCGGTCTCCTGCAGCCAGCGCCACGCGCGATCGGCGAGCTCCAGGTCGGGGGCGGGTCCCGCGACGGCCGCGGCCTCCTTCGTGAGGAGCTCCATCCGCTCCCGGACCCAGTCCTGCCACGGCTGGCTGTACGCGGTGAGGGTCAGCCAGGTCTCCAGCTGCGAGATGACCCGGATCCCGGACAGCTCGCCCTCGCTGTCCGACAGGAAGATCGTCAGCGCGAGCGCGTCCCGGCCGGCCCGGTACTCGAAGGACGTGGGCGGCATCAGATCGCCGGTGCGCAGCAGTTCGTCGGCGATGTACTCGGCGTACAACCACGCCATGGGGACGGCCAGTTCGCCGTCCCGGGGGTCGTCCGTGTTCCCTCTGCTTCCGTGTCGCATCCGCTCCGCCTTCCTCCGGTCCGTGCGCGTCACCGGCCTCTGGCCCCCCTGTCCGGCACACGGTGAGGAACAGCCGATTACCCGAAGGGGGTCGCGAGCAAGGCGCTTTACGGAGCCTTGACCCGGCCCACGGTTTCAGCGCAGGTGAGCGGCCCCGTGTTGTTCGCGTCACAGTGTCACGTGTTTGACGCCGTTTCAGGGACCTTGGCGGCAATGGTCCTTGATTTGCCGTTAGCTCCGGATGTGGATTCATCTGGCCGAATATCGCCCCCAGCCACGGAGTCCGGTCATGTCGCAGAGCGCACGGAACACACGGCACACATCCACCCCGTCCACCCCGGTCACCCCACGTCGGGCCCCACGTCGGGCTGCGCGTCCGCGCCCCGCGACGGTCGCGGCGGCGGCCCTCCTGCTCGCCGGTGTCGCGGGCGCCGCGGCCTGCTCGCCCCAGCAGGCGTCCACCGACAAGGAGCCGGGCCGTAAGCAGGCGCAGCCGCACCGCGGCCCGGCGCCCGCCCACTCCGCGGCCGGCGGCGCCGAGCGGCGCGGCTTCACGCTCGTCGCGTCCGGCGACGTCCTGCCGCACGCGTCGATCATCCGCAAGGCCAACGCGGACGCGGGCGGCGACGGCTACGACTTCGGGCCGATGCTGTCCGGCGCCAAGCCCGTCGTCTCCAAGGCCGACCTGGCGATCTGCCACATGGAGACGGTCTACGGCGCGAACGGCGACTACACCGGCTACCCCAGCTTCAAGTCCCCGCCCCAGGTGGCCCGTGCCCTGAGGTCGACCGGCTACGACGCGTGCTCCACCGCCTCCAACCACACTCTGGACGACGGCGCGGACGGAGTGCGCCGCACCCTGGACGCCCTCGACAAGGCGGGCGTCAAGCACGCGGGCTCGGCCCGCACCGCCGCCGAGGACAGGACACCCGCGTGGCTGCGCGCGGGCGGCGCGAAGGTCGCGCAGCTCGCGTACACCTATGGCACCAACGGCTACCCCCTGCCGAAGGGCAAGCCCTGGTCGGTCGACCTCATCGACCGCGGCAAGATCGTCGCGGACGCCCGGGCCGCCCGGAAGGCCGGCGCCGACGTGGTGGTCGTCAGCCTGCACTGGGGCACCGAGTGGCAGGACGGCCCCGACCGGCAGCAGCTGAGCCTCGGCAAGCAGCTCACGTCGTCCCGCACGGCCGGGCGCCCGGACATCGACATCCTGCTGGGCACGCACGCCCACGTGCCGCAGGCCTACGAGAAGGTGAACGGCACCTGGGTCATCTACGGCATGGGCGACCAGATCGCCGGCGACATGATCAACCACGACGGTGCGCACGACCCGCGCGGCAACCAGGGCACCATCGGCCGCTTCACCTTCGCCCCGCCCGCGCGCCCCGGCGCCCGGTGGGAGGTCAAGAAGGCCGAGTTCCTGCCCATGTGGTTCGACACGGACTCCGGCCGCGTCGTCAACCTCAACCGGGCGATCGACCGCAGCGCCGAGGTGAGCGACGTGCGCGACCGCATCCGGCGTGTCGTGCTGAGCCGGGGCGCCGCCAAGGACGGCCTGGTCATGGGGAAGTAGGCGGCTCCCCGGGCGTCCCGATCCGCAGCAGCCAGCCGCGTCCCCGCGCCACCGGGACCGGCTCGCCCGCGGCGAACGACCGCTCCGGCTGGAACCCCTCGATCGCGGGCGCGTACGCCGCGACCGGCCCCGCCGAGGTGCTCAGGACGACCTCGGCGGGCCCGGCGGCCCAGGACGCGAGTGCCGTCGCCGTGCCGCCGGGCCCGTGCCACGTCGTCGCGAGCACGTCGTCCCGCCCGGTCCGCACCGGCGGCTCGCCCGCCCACCAGCCCGTCATCTCCGCCTCGGGCAGCCGCAGCAGGTCGAAGGCCCGCCACAGCGGCCGCACGTCGGTCATCGGGGCACGCGCGGTCATGCCGAAGACCAGCCCGCGCCACGGATTGCCGCCGCCCTCCAGCATCTCGCCCAGCACCCCGAAGGGGACACCGGAGATCTCGATGAGCCAGTAGGCGGGATCGGCGCCGTCCGTGCGCCCGTCGGCCCCGCCCGTCCCGTCGTAGTCGAAGAGCTCGCCCAGCCACAGCCGGTCGACGTAGGGCAGCAGCTCCGCGTAGAGGTTGGCGCTGGAGGCGAACCCGTCGGCCTCCCGGAACTGGTTGCACGAGTGCAGGTCGACCAGCGGCGCCCCCCGTTCGGAGGCGGCGAGCACCTTGCGGACCCGCTTCATGGTGGTCCGGTCGTACGCCACGTCGTCGAGGTAGAGCCCGTCGACGCCGACCACCCGGCGCAGCCGCTCGATGCCGCACACGTAGGAGTTGTGCCAGCGCGAGTCGCCGGACGTCACGACGGCGACGTCACCGACGTCGGTCGCCGCCCAGCCCGGCACGTAGCCGGTGCCCAGGTGCTCGCGCAGCCAGGCGTGCCCGCCACCGGGCCCCGGCGCGAAGATCTCGTCCCCGAGCCCCGCGAGCACCGGCAACTCCGGCGTGTGCCGGGTGAGTTCACGCACCGTGTCGTACACCTTCACGCGGACGCCGAGCCGGTGTGCCTCGTCCGTGTAGGCGCGCAGCGTCCGGGCGGCCAGCAGCGGGTCGTTGATGTACGGGTTGGGCGGCGTCGCGTGGTGCAGGTTGACCACGTTCGCGCCGTAGTCGGCGATCTCCTCCGGCGCGGCGTACGCGTGGAAGTAGCGCTCGCCGAGATGGCGCGCGGGGTCCAGGGGCTTGAAGGGGGTGAGCAGCAGCCGGAACTCGAAGCGACGGCTCTCGCCCGCCCCCAGCCGCACCGGCCCGCTGAACGCGGTCAGCGCGCGCACCCCGCCTGCCGTGCGCAGCCGCACCCCGCCGTCCCCGTCGCCCGCCCAGGACCGGGGCGTGACCAGGGGCTTCTCGCGGTAGTAGTTGGTGTTGAGCGGCCGCGCGTAGTGCTCGTCGCGCAGCGACAACTGGAGCCCGGCAGCGGGGTCGCCGAGCCAGCAGGCGTCCTGGTTGCGGGTGGGGGTCTGCCAGGTCCAGTCGTACGTGTCCGGGCAGGCGCGGCCCGTCAGGCCGAGGCCCATCACGTACCGGGCGACCTCCGCGCGCAGCGGCAGGTCCAGGGTCACGTCGAGCTCGGTGTCGGCGGTGGCCTCGACGGTCGCCCGCACGACGAGGAAGCCGTCGGCCTCCAGCGCGCCCTCGACGGCCAGGCGCAGGTCCGCCCCGGTGGCCGTCGTCGACCAGCGCACGCGTGCGGGGCCCGGCTGGTCGTGGGTGAGCGGGCCGTACTCCAGGGGGCGCCCGACGTCGAAGGCGACCGGGGCGGCGAGCAGCGGCCGCCCGGGTCCGTCGGCCCGGGTCACGGACGGGGTGAAGGTGCTGGTCAGCTGGTGCGGCAGCCCGTCCGGGCCGAGGTCGACGGTGCGGCCGAGGAGCGTCAGCCGGTGCCCGTCGGCCCGTACGGGCGTGAACGGCGGGACCACTTCGTCGTCCTGGGCCAGCGTCGAGTCGAGCCAGCGGAGCCGGGCGAGCCGCTCCGGCTCCCCGGCGCCGTGGTCCGCGACGACGCCGTCGCCGACGGTGAGCCGCAGCGGCAGCACCTGCTCCGCGGCCCCCTGCGCGCGGACGGCGATCTCCCCGTCGTAGCGGCCCGGCCGGGCCTGCTCGGGCACGTCCACGCCGAACCACAGGGCGGTCACCCCGCCCTCGGTGACCTCGACGTGCCGCCGGAAGGCGTCCCCGCGCGCGTCGACGCCGCCGGTGCTCAGGGACCGCACGGAGAACGGCAGGCCGCGCACCTCGGCGCGGACGTCGGTGAGGTCGGCGAGCGCGTACACGCCGACCTGCACCGCGTAGAACTCGCCGCGGTCCGCCGTGCCGGTCAGCGGAGCCCCGGCGGTGGCGCGGGCCCAGCGCGCGGGCAGCTTCCCGTAGCGGCCCAGCGGATGCGCGCGGTCCTCGCCGAAGAGCAGGAACCGCTCGCCCTCGTGGGCGCGGTGCAGCTCCCGGCACTCGGCGGCGGTGGCCGCGAAGCCCATCGGCGCGAACGAGTCGACCGCGCTCGCCGCCTCGTAGCGGAACGCCTCGGCGCGCGGGAGCCGGTCCCAGCCGCCGCTCGTCCCGCGGTGCACGGACCCGTCGAGCCCGGCCCCGTCCAGACCGCAGCGGTGCGCCCAGCCCGGGTCGGCGGTCCTGGTCGGCGGACGGTAGACGGCCTGCGGGTAGTACGGCTTGCCGGTGTGCGCGAACGGCAGGTAGTGCACGGCGTAGGCGCCGGGGCCCTCCAACGGCTCGAAGGCGATGCGCCCGCGCTCCTCGGTCGCCTCCACGGTCACGGTGTTGTGCACCCGCAGACCGGACGGGGCGAGGACGATCACGTCCACCTCGCCCGTGCCCGAGCCCGGGCTCAAGTCCTGGCGCCGCCACGGCAGTTCCGTCGCCACCGCGGGAACCGCGGCCCTGACGTCCACCAGCAGGCGATGATGTCCGTAGACGTCGTGGTCCCAGATCCCGACGCCGCACTCCAGCTCGGGATGACCGGCCCGCGGTTCTGTCTCACCCATCTGTTGCTCCCCCAAGGGCGCTGTTTATTAGGTAAGTTTCTCAATCGCTCCGGGTCACCCTGAGAGCAACCGATCTTGCTGTCAAGGGGGAGGGACCCATGAGCGGCGACCCGTTGAGTGGCGATCCGTCACTGCTGCGCCGGCTGAACGCGGCGGCCGCCCTGCGTGTGCTGCGCGAACGCGACGAGATCACCGTGCCCGAGCTGGCCGCGCTGATCGGCGTCTCGCGCCCCACGGCCCAGGACCTGACCGCGCAACTCCTGCGCGAGGGCCGCCTGGTCGAGCTGTCCCCGGGCAGCGGCAGCGTCGGCAGGCCGGCCCGCAGGTTCCGCTTCCGCGCCGAGGCCGGACACGTGCTCGGCGTCGACATCGGCGCCCACAAGATCCTCGTGCTCGCCGCCGACCTGCTCGGCCGCACGGTCGCCGCCCGGCGCGTCGCCGTCACGCCCGAACTCCCGGCGCGCGAACGCCTCGCCGCCGTCCGCGCCGCCATCACGGGATGCCTGGCCGGGCCCGACGTCGCCGCGGTGCGCCCGCTCGCCACCGGCGTCGGCACCAGCGGCATGGTCGACACCGGCGGACGCGTCGCCCAGAGCGACTCGCTGCCCGAGTGGACCGGTCTCGACCTCGCCCAGGAGCTCTCCGGGGCCGCCCCGGGGCCCGTGGTCGTGGGCAATGACATCCAGCTGGCCACCCTCGCCGAGTGCACCGGCGGGATCTCCGTCGACGTGCGCGACTGCGTCTACCTGTACGTCGGCAACCGCCTCGGCATCGGCCTGTGGCTGCGCGGCGAACTGCACCGCGGCCACCGCGGGGCGGCGGGCGAAATGGTCGCGGGTGACGGCTGGGAACGCTCCTACCAGCGACTTCTCGACTGGTACGCGGGGCATCAGGGCGCCGACCGGCCCACCAGGGAGAACGCGGCGCGCGCGGTCGTCACCGCCGCGGCCGCGGGCGACGGCGGCGCCCGCTACACGCTGCGGGCCTTCGCCGAGTGCCTCGCCGACAGCCTCACCCGCCATGTCGCCGTGCTCGACCCGCGCGCGGTCGTGCTGGGCGGCGGCATCTCCCGCGCGGGCGCGCTGCTGAGCGAGCCGTTCGCGCGGCGCCTCGCCGAACTCTGCCCGAACGCACCCGAGGTGCGCACCTCCGTGCTCGGTGAGGAATCGACCGCAATCGGGGCAGCCCGCCTCGCACTGGACCAGCTGGAACAGATGGAACACACCGACCGCGCCGCGCAGAAAAGTCCAACCCCTTAGGACTCACAGGTGGTTGACGGGCGCGAGCTGCCCTTCCATGATGTGGCTCACTTTCGGAAAGTTGGCTTCTTAATTACGTCCTCCCCGGGACGTGCCCCGAGGCCCGCTGCCGGTTTCCCATTCCGTCGTGCCGCCAGGCCAGGGAGAACGAGTGACATCCCCTGCAACGCGACGCAGGCCGCAGGCCGCGTCACCGCCCGTGTCCGTGTCGAAGACGACGCCGAACTCCCCCTCGTCGGGCCCCGGCCGACCGCTGCGCATGCGCGCGCCGCTCCGGGTCCGACTGCGCCAGAACTGGGTGATGCTCGCCCTCATGGCGCCCGGTGTGCTCTTCTTCATCGGCTTCTTCTACGTGCCGATGCTGGGCAACATCATCGCCTTCCAGGACTACCAGCCCTTCATCGGCTTCAAGGAGAGCCCGCTGGTCGGCCTCGCCAACTTCCAGGAGCTGTTCGCCGATCCGGCGTTCTGGGAGTCGGTCCGCAACACCCTCGCCTTCGCCGCGCTCCAGCTGATCTTCTTCTTCCCGGCCCCGCTGGCCCTGGCGCTCCTCATCAACAGCCTGGTCAGCCCGCGCATCAAGAAGTTCGTGCAGAGCATCGTGTACCTGCCGCACTTCATCTCCTGGGTCCTTGTCGTCGCCCTCTTCCAGCAAGTCCTCGGTGGCGCGGGCCTGTTCAGCAACTATCTGCGCGACCACGGCATGTCGGCCCTCGACGTGATGAGCGACCCCGGCACCTTCCCGCTGTTGATCACGGGCCAGGTGATCTGGAAGGACATCGGCTGGGGGATGATCATCTACCTGGCCGCGCTCGCCAACGTCGACCAGAGCCTGTACGAATCGGCGGCCGTGGACGGCGCGGGACGCTGGCGCCGCATGTGGCACGTGACGCTGCCCGCCGTGCGCGGCGTCACCATCATGCTGCTCGTGCTCCGCCTCGGTGACGTGCTCTCCGTCGGCTTCGAGCAGTTCCTGCTGCAGCGCGACGCGGTCGGCGCCCGCGCGGCGGAGGTCCTCGACACCTACATCTACTACCACGGCGTCGTCTACGGCGACTGGGGCGTCGGCGCCGCGGCCGGCCTGGTCAAGGGCGTCGTCGGGGCCTTGATGATCTGGGGCGCCAACAAGGTCGCCCACGCCTTCGGAGAGCACGGGGTGTACAGCAAATGAGCAGCTTCGGATTCCCCCTGCGCACCCAGCGGCCCCGCGAGGAGCGCCCCGCCTGGGAGGAGCCGCCCACCAGGATCGGCTCCGCGGCCAAGGCCGTCGTCATCACCGTGATCTGCGCCGTGATGGTCCTGCCCTTTCTCACGGTGCTCTCCACCAGCCTCGCCTCCCGCAAGGAGATCACCGAGTCCGGCGGCTTCGTGCTCTTCCCCTCGGAGCCGACGCTGGAGGCGTACCGCACGATCCTGTCCGGCGGCATCGTCTCCCGCGCCGTGGTCGTCAGCGTCCTGATCACCGTGGTCGGCACGGCGCTGTCGCTCCTGACGACGATCGCCCTGGCGTACGCGCTGAGCAAGCGCGGTGTCCCGGGCAGCAAGCCGGTGCTGCTGCTCGTCCTGTTCACGCTGCTCTTCGCGCCGGGCATGGTTCCGATGTACGTCGTGGTCAAGGAGCTCGGACTCCTCGACTCCTACTGGTCGTTGATCCTGCCGGTGCTGATCAACGCCTTCAACCTCGTCGTCCTGCGGGCGTTCTTCATGAACATCCCGGACGAGCTCTACCAGGCCGCCCGCATCGACGGCGCGGGGGACTGGCGCATCCTCACCCGCATCGTGCTCCCGCTCTCCAAGGGCGTCGTCGCCGTCGTCGGCCTCTTCTACGCGGTGACGTACTGGAACGCGTTCTTCAACGCGATGCTGTACCTCAACGACTCCGGCAAGTGGCCCATCCAGCTGGTCCTGCGCACCTACGTCGTCCAGAACAAGTCCATGACGAGCGATCAGCTCGGCATCGCGCACATGCCGCCGCAGCAGTCCCTGTCCATGGCCGTCGTCATGCTCGCGCTGCTGCCGATCCTCGCGCTCTTCCCCTTCCTGCAGAAGTACTTCACCAAGGGCGTGCTCACCGGCGCCATCAAGGGCTGACCCCTCCCCACACGACCTCATCCGCGGAGAATTCCCATGCCTGGCATGTCCCGACGCAGCTTCCTCAGCCTCTCCACCGCCGTCGCCGCGGGCGCGGCCGCCACCTCCCTGACCGGCTGCGGCTCGTCCGCGAAGAAGACGGGCGAGGCGGCCTCCTCGAAGGTGAAGCTGCCCTCGCACATCCCCTTCACCAGGATCAAGCCCGACCTCGCGCCGAACGCGAAGGGCCTCTCGGCGGGCTTCCTCTCCTACCCGAAGGACCTGGTCCGCAGCGTCGCGAAGACCCCCGGCGACGGCTCGAAGATCACCATGCTGACGGAGATCTGGACGCAGCCGCCGACGCCCAAGGGCTCCAACGCGTACTGGAAGCGGCTCGACGAGGAGCTGGGCGTCGACCTGACGGCGATCCTCGGCACCGACCCCGGCTACGAGGAGAAGTTCTCGGCGACGATCGCCGGCGGCGACCTGCCCGACCTGCTGTGGATACCCCCCAACCAGGGCATCCAGCACGTCGCCGAGCTCCTGGAGGCGAAGTGCGCGGACATCACCGAGTTCGTATCGGGCGACGCGGTCAGGAAGTACCCGAACCTCGCCGCGATGACCCCGGCGCACTGGAAGACGGCGGTCGTCAACGGCAAGATCTGGGGCGCCCCCGTGCCCTATCCCGCGTTCGGCCAGGTCTACGCGGGCAACCCGCGGGTCTGGGACAAGGCGGACGGCATCCGGTCGAGCAGCCCCGAGGAGTTCCTCGCCAAGTGCAAGGAGGTCACCGGCGGCAAGGTCTGGGCGCTCGAACCGATCTACGTCAACGCCGCGAGCGTGCTCAGCCAGTGTTTCGGCGCACCGAACAAGTGGCGCCAGAACAAGGACGGTTCGCTCACCTGGTTCCAGGACACCGACGAGTACGAGGCGGCGCTCGACTTCGTCCTGAAGCTGAAGAAGGCCGGCGTCTTCTACCCGGGCAACCCCAAGATGGCCGACGCGTACATCAAGATGGCGCAGGGCACCATCGGCGCCACCGTGCACGCCAATCCGTACAACGCGCGCAAGGAGATCCGGGTCCAGGACCCGGGCCTCGCCGCCGAGATCCTGATCCCCTTCGGCGCGGGCGGCAAGAAGCCCACCCACCACTACCACCTGGGCACCATCGGCTACACCGCCATCAAGAAGGGCGACGAGAAGCGGGTGCGGATGCTGCTGCGCGTCCTGGACTACCTCGCCGCCCCCTTCGGCAGCAAGGAGCGCGAGTTCCTGGAGTACGGCACCGAGGGCGAGGACTTCACCTACGACAAGAACGGCTTCCCGGACCGCACCAAGCAGGGCAAGCAGCAGGTCGAGGGCCTCTACAGCGGACTGCAGACGGCGACGACCGCGCCCTTCGCGCTCATCGCGTCGACCTTCCCCGGCACGGACCGGGCCCAGGACGTCAAGGACGTGTACGCCGCCGAGCGGCAGCTCCTGGAGACCGCGGTCCGCAACCCCACGGTCGGCCACTACTCGGACGCGTACACCCAGCACTACGGGCGCATGTCCACCGAGGCGACCGACCTGGTCAACGACATCGTGAGCGGGCGCAAGAAGCTCTCCGAGTGGAAGCCGTTCTGGGCCGAGTGGAAGAACAAGGGCCTGGAGCAGATGGCCCGCGAGTTCCAGAAGTCGATCGAGCGGAGCTCCTGAACCCGGCCCGGACGGACGTCAGGACCCGGTGGTCCGGTCGGCCTTGGCGAGCTCCGACTTCCGGTACGAATACCCGAAGTAGACGCCGAGGCCGATCAGGAACCACACCGCGAACCGCACCCAGGTCTGCCACTGCAGGAACGTGATCAGCCAGATGGAGAAGACCACGCCCAGCGCGGGCACCACCGGCATCCCCGGGCAGCGGAAGGTGCGCGGCAGCTCGGGGCGCTTGTAGCGCAGCACGATGACCGCGACGCACACCACGACGAACGCCAGCAGGATGCCGATGTTGGTCAGTTCGGCCGCCTCGCCGATCGGCAGGAACCCGGCGATGGCGGCCGACGCGACCCCGACGATCCACGTCACGCGGGTCGGCACGTGCCGCGTCGGGTGGGTCTTGGCGAACCACTTGGGAAGGAGGCCGTCCCGGCTCATCGAGAACCACACGCGCGTGCAGCCCAGCATGAACGTGAACATCACGGTGAGGATGCCGATGATCGCGCCCACCGCGATGACGTCCGCGAGGCCGCCGAGCCCCACCGACTTGAACGCCGAGGAGAAGCCGCTCTCCGGGTCGACGTCCTTGTAGCTCTGCATGCCGGTGAGGACCAGGCAGGCGAGGACGTACAGGACCATCGAGATCGCCAGGGAGTAGAGGATGGCCTTCGGCATGTGCCGCTGCGCGTCCTTGGACTCCTCGGCGGCGGTCGACATGGCGTCGTAGCCGAACACGGCGAAGAAGACGGTCGCCGCCCCCGTGAAGGCGCCGCTGACCCCGTAGGGGAAGAACGGGTCGTAGTTGCCGGTCTCGATGTGGAAGAAGCCGACCGCGATCACGATCAGCACCACGATCACCTTCAGCACGACCACGATCATCTCGAAGCGCGCGGCGTTCTTGATGCCGAGGGTGAGCAGGTACGCGATGAACAGGCACAGCACCGCGGCGAACAGGTCGACCTTGTGCCCGTCACCGGTGCCGGGCGCGCCCATCATCCAGTTCGGCAGCTCGGCGCCCATCTCCTCGACCAGGAAGCCGAAGTAGCCGGAGATGCCGATCGCGACGACGGCGACGATCGCGGTGTACTCCAGGAGCAGGTCCCAGCCGATGAACCAGCCGGTCAGCTCGCCGAGCACCACATAGCCGTAGGTGTACGCCGAGCCGGCCTTCGGGATCATGCCCGCGAACTCGGCGTACGAGAAGGCGGCGGCCGCGCTCGCGACCCCCGCGATCAGGAAGGAGACGAGCACCGCGGGGCCCGCCGTGCCGTTGGCGACGGCGCCGGCCAGGCTGAAGATGCCGGCGCCGATGATGCCGCCGACCCCGATGGCCGTCAGCTGCCAGAGGCCGAGCGACTTGGCGAGTCCGCCGCCCGCCCCGCCCTCTTTCTCCTCGATGTCCTCGATGGGCTTGCGGCGCAGTACGCCCTGCCCCATCCGGAGTCCCGGCATGAGCTCCACCTTCTTCGCCTGCGGCAGTCGGCTGATGGCGGATCATGATGGCCCAGCCGGGGCCGCGACGGAAGGCGCCACACCCCGGGCGTCCGGGGGTTCTCGCGGTTCTTGCAGGTCGGGTCAGGTCGGGTCAGGGTCACGGTGGCCGGTCACGGAACCACCGTGACCGGCCACCGGCCCGCCTTGACCAGGCGCACGGCGACCGAACCGACGATGCGGTGCCCCGCCTGTTCGGACGCGCCGACCACGACCGCGTCGGCCTTCAGGTCGTCGGCGGCGGCGACCAGGCCGGTGTAGGGGTCGCCGCGGAACGTGTGGAACTCCCACCGGACGTCGAATATGTCCTTCACCCGCTCGGTCGCCGACCGGATCTCCGCGATCAGCCCCTCCGCGATCTGGTCGGTGGTCTCGGCCACCGGGGCACCGAACGCGGCACCCGCCGCCATCACCGGCTGGATGTAGACGACGGCGAGCAGCGCCCGCTGTCTCCTCGCCAGGCCTCCGGCATATGCCGCCGCCCGGAGGGACGAATCGGAGCCATCGACTCCGACGACGATGACCTTCGGCCCGTCGGTGCCGCGTTCGAATGCTGGGGACTGGTCTGCGCTCACGCCGAGAGGTTAGCGGAGGCAGCCGTACCGCCTGTGTCCCGGGCGGACCGTGCCCCCGGCCCGCCCCGCTCGACGCGCGCCCCGCCGCACCTCTTCCTAGAGTCGTGCCCATGACGGTCAGCACGGCGGAGCCAGAGGCCAGCGGGCAGATCCGCACCAGGAGCGGCTTCCTCGGCCGGGTCCCGGAGGGCTTCGCCGCCTTCTTCGGTGTGCTCGGCGTCTTCTGCGCGATCCTCGCGGTCATCGCCCCGCTGCGCCGCCTGCTCCTGCCGGTGATCCGCTTCCTGGACCTCGTCACCGTGCCGGTCAGCGCGAACCTCGCCTACGCCGTCTTCCTCTTCCTGCTCGCCGCCGCCACCGCCGCCCGCAAGAAGGTCGCCTGGTGGCTGGTGGTCAGCTACCTGGGCCTGCTGCTCGCCTTCGACGTGCTCGGCGCGGCCCTCGGCTTCTGGGCCGAGTCGCTGCCCTCCTTCATCGTCTGCGCCGCCGCCTTCGTCCTGCTGATCCTCGCCCGCAAGGAGTTCTCCGCGGACTCCCGGCGCGGCGCCGTGCGCCGGGCCGTCGCGGTCCTCGTCGCCGGGCTCGCCGTCGCGATCCTGCTCGGCTGGGGCCTGGTGGAGCTGTTCCCCGGCACGCTGCCGCGCACGGAGCGGCTGCTGTGGGCGGCCAACCGGGTGTGCGGCGGGCTGATCCACGGCGGCGACTACTTCGACGGAGCGCCGCCCCGCCCCCTGTTCTTCTTCCTCGGCCTCTTCGGCGCCCTCGCCCTCCTCAACGCCGCCGCCACCCTCTTCCGGTCGCAGCGCATGGAGGCGGCGCTGCACGGCGACGAGGAGCCGCGCATCCGGGCGCTCCTCGGGGCGTACGGCGCGCAGGACTCGCTCGGCTACTTCGCGACCCGGCGCGACAAGGCCGTCGTCTTCTCGCCCAGCGGCAAGGCCGCCGTCACCTACCGCGTCGAGGCCGGCGTCTGCCTGGCCAGCGGCGACCCCGTCGGCGACCGCGAGGCCTGGCCGCACGCCATCGGCGCCTGGCTGGACGTGGCCCGGCGCTACGCCTGGCAGCCCGCCGTGATGGGCGCGTCCGAGGACGGCGCCACCGCGTACGCCCGGGCAGGACTCGGCGCGCTGCAGCTCGGCGACGAGGCGATCCTGCACGTCGCCGACTTCGACCTGGACGGCCGCGACATGCGCGTCACCCGCCAGGCCGTCAACCGCGTCCGCCGCACCGGGGCCACCGCCCGCATCCGCCGACACTCCACCCTCACGGACGAGGAGATGGAGGCGATCATCGACAAGGCCGACGCCTGGCGGGACACCGAGACCGAGCGGGGCTTCTCGATGGCGCTGGACCGGCTCGGCGACCCGGAGGACGGCGACTGCCTGCTCGTCGAGGCCCTGGACGCCGACGGCAGGCTGCTCGCGCTGCTCTCCCTGGTCCCCTGGGGCAAGGACGGCATCTCCCTGGACCTGATGCGCCGTGACCGCAGCGCGCCGAACGGCGTCATGGAGTTCATGGTCGCCGAGCTGTGCGCCGCCGCGCCCAAGTCCGGCGTGCGGCGCATCTCGCTGAACTTCGCCGTGTTCCGCTCGGTCTTCGAGGAGGGCGGCCGGATCGGCGCGGGGCCGGTGCTGCGGCTGTGGCGCAAGCTGCTCCTGTTCTTCTCCAAGTGGTGGCAGCTGGAGGCCCTGTACCGCTCGAACGCCAAGTACCACCCCGAGTGGTACCCGCGCTTCATCTGCTACGGCGACAGCGGGGCGCTGGCCCGGATCAGCCTGGCCTCCGGCATCGCCGAGGGCTTCGTCTCCGTGCCCTCCCTGCGCAAGCTCTGGGGCAAGGGCCACGTCGCCCGCGGCGTCACCCAGCCCGCCACCACCGAGGGGCTGCCCCCGATCGCCGCACTCGGTCTCGCGGGCCAGGGCGACGCGGCCGACGCCGACCCGACGGCGGGCCTGCCCGAACAGATCCGCATCCGGCACCGCACCCTGGACCGGCTGCGCGCCGAGGGCACCGACCCCTACCCGGTGGGCCTGCCCCCGCGCACCCACGAACTGGCCGCCATCACCCGGGACATGGCCGGCACCCCCGTCACCGTGGCGGGCCGCGTCATGCTCGTGCGCGACTTCGGCGGCATCGTCTTCGCCGTCCTGCGCGACTGGTCGGGCGACCTGCAGCTGGCCTTCGCCCGCGACGTCTCGGGCCCCGCCGTCCTGGACCGCTTCACCGCCGACACGGACATCGGCGACCACATCACGGCCACCGGCACCGTCGGCACCAGCGACCGGGGCGAACTCACCGTGTTCGTCACCGACTGGCGGCTCACCGGCAAGTGCCTGCGCCCGCTGCCCGACAAGCGGCGCGGCCTGACCGACCCCGAGGCCAAGGTCCGCCGCCGCTACCTCGACCTGGTCGCGAGCCCCGGCGCCCGCGACGTGGTGCGGGCCCGCTCCACCGCCGTACAAGCCCTGCGCCAAGGGCTCCTCGACCGGGGCTATCTGGAGGTCGAGACGCCGATGCTCCAGCAGATCCACGGCGGCGCCAACGCCCGGCCCTTCACCACCCACATCAACGCCTACGACCTCGACCTCTATCTGCGCATCGCCCCCGAGCTCTATCTGAAGCGGCTCTGCGTCGGCGGCATGGAGAAGGTCTTCGAAATGGGCCGCACCTTCCGCAACGAAGGCGTCTCCTACAAGCACAACCCCGAGTTCACGATGCTGGAGGCCTACCAGGCCTTCGCCGACTACGACGTGATGCTCGACCTCACCCGCGACCTCATCCAGGGCGCCGCGACCGCCGCCTTCGGTGCACCCGTGGCCCGCAAGGCCGACGCCGACGGACGGCTCGTCGAGCACGACATCTCCGGGCCCTGGCCGGTCAAGACCGTGTACGGCGCGCTCTCCGAAGCGCTCGGCGAGGAGGTCGACGCGGACACCCCGCTGCGGGCGCTGCACCGGCTCTGCGACCTGGCCGGCGTCCCGTTCACACCGGACGACGGCCGCGGCGACGTCGTCCTGGAGATGTACGAGCGGCTCGTCGAGGAGAAGACGACACTGCCCACCTTCTACAAGGACTTCCCGACCGACGTCTCCCCGCTCACCCGCCAGCACCGCACCGACCCGCGGCTCGCCGAGCGCTGGGACCTCGTCGCCTTCGGTACGGAACTGGGCACCGCCTACTCGGAGTTGACCGACCCCGTCGAGCAGCGCCGCCGCCTCACCGCGCAGTCGCTGCTGGCCGCCGGGGGAGACCCGGAGGCCATGGAGCTCGACGAGGACTTCCTGGACGCCCTGGAGTACGCGATGCCGCCCACCGGAGGCCTCGGCATCGGTGTCGACCGGCTCGTCATGTTCCTCACCGGGCTCACCATCCGGGAGACCCTGCCCTTCCCGCTCGTCCGCCGCGTCTGATCGGGTGCTTTCGGGGGCCGTGGCGGTGTTGGTGTTCCGCGCGGGCCTTCGGCCATGCGACGCATTAGTCATGAAAGATGATCAGCTGACTCCAGGGCGTCGAGTTCTGCTCCGTGCCGCCGCGGTGCTCGGCCTGGGCGCGACGGCGGGCTGCATGGGCACGGGAGGACCGGCGGCCCCGGGCCCCTCCGGCAGCGTGGGAGCGCCCGCCGGGGGCCCGCAGGCCGCCGCGCGTCCCCTCAAGCCCTCGGCGTACCGCCTGCAGCCCTTCGCGGGAGCGGGCCCCCAGCGCGCCGCACGCGCCCTGCCCCGGGTGCGCACCGCGCCGATCCTGCGCATGGCGGGCCGGGACCGGTCGATGGTCCTGACCTTCGACGACGGGCCCGACCCCCGCTACACCCCGGACATCCTGCGCACGCTGCGCCGGCACGACGTCCGCGCGATGTTCTTCGTCTGCGGCGAGATGGCCGTCGACAACAAGGACCTGCTGCGCGAGATGGCCGACGACGGGCACCTGATCGGCAACCACACCTGGGACCACCCGCTGCTGCCCCGCATGAACCGGACCCTCATGCGCGCGCAGATCGAGCGGACCTGCGACGTCATCGAGGACGCGACCGGCGAGGCGCCGTCCTGGTTCCGCGCCCCCTACGGCGCATGGAACCGCAACGCCTTCCAGCTGGGCGCCGAGCTCGGCATGGAACCGCTCGCCTGGACCGTCGACACCCTCGACTGGACCGAACCCGGCGCCGAGACCATCGTGCGACGGGTGCGCGCCGGCGCGGGTCCGGGCGTCGTGGTGCTCTCGCACGACGCGGGCGGCGACCGCTCGGGCAGCGTCGCCGCGCTGCACACCTACCTCCCGGAGCTGCTCGACTCCGGATACCGCATCACGCTGCCGAGCCCCGCCATGGCCTGAGCGGGGGCCGCCCGCCGCGCCCCCTGGTCCCGTGTGTCAGCGCACGGCGACCAGGCGGGCGAAGACGACCACGTTCCCGTCGTAGCCGGACTGCTTCGAGAATCCGCCGCCACAGGTGATGACCCGCAATTCAGGAGTTCCGCCGTTCCCGTACACGCGCTCGCCGGGGAAATTCTCCTTGTCGAAGACCTCGATTCCGTAGATCTGGAAGATCGCCGTCTTCTGGTCCTTTCGCCTGACCTCGACGTGATTTCCCTTCTTCAGCGAACCGAGGCCGTAGAAGACGGCGGGGCCCTGCTGGTTGTCCACGTGACCGACGACCACGGCGGTGCCCTTCTCGCCGGGCGACGCGGCGCCGGTGAACCAGCCCGCGAGGTTCGGGTCGTCCGGCGGCGGGGCGTCCACCCAGCCCTCCGCGTCCAGTCCCACCTGCATGACGGGGGCGTCCACTTGAATGCCCTTGATGCGCACGCGCTCGGCGGGGGAGAACGTCAGCGGCGCGGGCGCGCTCCGGCCCGCGGCGGGCGCGCGGTCCGCGGCTGCGGCGGACGCGGGCTGCGGCGGACCCACGTCGAATTCCCCGGAACCATTCCGGATCAGTGCGAGACCGGTCAGCAGGACAAGCGCCATCGCACCCCACGGGGCGCGCTTCTTCTGCTTCTCCTCCTGGAGTTCCTGGAATTCGAAATCGTCGGCCGGATGGGACGAAGACATTCTCTATCCCCTCTCAGACGCGGCGGGCGTGCCGCGTCCGTTGCGCGTACCAGCACGCTAAGCGCGGGGCGCGCGGCGTGCGAAAGGGCGGGAGCGAACGGGTGGCGCCCGGGCCGGGGTGAGCCATCCGGGTCGCCGCCGACAGGAAATTTCTGACGGTCCGTGACCTGCGGTGATGTCGGGTTGCGCGGACGCGCTTCGGCGTGTCGTCTCACCGGTACGGCCGAGCGCCGAAATGCGGGGCCGCGCACGGCATCTGAGGGTTAGTCTGGGAGGCGCTCTCGCCGATCGACCGGGGACGGTATCCCCGGGGCGTCTTCCGCGGAGGATTGCCATGCGTACTTCTCGTATGCGGACCACTCGTGCCCTCGCGGTCGCCGCCGCGGCCGCCGGGGTCGTCGGGCTCGCCGCCCCGACCGCGTCCGCGTGGGCCGACCCGACCAACATCGTGGCGATGCCCAGCGTGATCCCGAGGGGCGGCCACCTCACGGTCACCGTCGACGGATCGTCCTGCCAGGCCCCGGGCAGCAAGGTGACCTCGCCCGCCTTCCCCGACACGAACCTGAAGACCATCAACGGCGGCACCACGGCGAGTGCCACCGCGGTCATCCACTCCCACGCCACCCCGGGCGCCTACGACATCACCGCCCACTGCGGCGGCAAGACGCTGACCCGCCCGGCGGCCTTCACGGTCATCCACGGCGGCGTGCGCGGTGGTCTCGGCGGCGCCACGACGTCCGGCGCGACCAGCACCGACATGGCGATCGGCGGCGCCCTGGTCGCGGCCGCGCTGGTCGGCGGCGGTGTCTTCTGGATGCGCCGCCGGTCCGAGAACCGGATCTGAGGCTCCCGTCGGGCCGGTGCGACCCCCCCTTCCGCCCCGCCCCGACCCGCCTCGCACGTGACGGCGCCGCACCCCCGGGACCTGGAGACGTCCCGGGGGCGCGGCGCGTCCGGCGTCGGTCAGGAGTTGTCCTCGCCGGTGCGGCGGCGCGTCTTGTAGTAGGCGGCGCCGAGCGTGCCGAGGATCAGCGCGCCGCCCAGCGCGATCTCCTGCAGGTCGAGCCCGCCGAGGCTGCCGCCGATGCCTGCCTTGACGCCCTTGTGGACGGGGTGGTGGCCCGAGTCGTTGTCGGGGCGGCCGGTGGCGATGGTGAGGTCGGTCTTGTCGCTGCCGGGGTTGCTGCCGTTGCAGGTGAACGTCACCTCGTACATGGCCCCTGGTTTCGCGTCCCAGAACACGTGGGCGGTCGCGGACTTCTGCCCCTTGGGGATCGTGGTGTCGTCGAAGACGCCCGAGGTGACCTTGGTGTCGCCGTCGCAGCCGTCGACGTTCAGGGTGACCTGGCCGCCCGCGGCGATCGTCGTGGGGGCGATGCTGAAGCCGAACGCGGTCACGTTCTCCTCGCCCCGGTAGGACGCCGACGCGGTCGGGGCCGTCAGGGCGAGGGCGGAAGCGGTGAGCAGGGCGGCCGAGGCGACGCGTATCGCGTGCATGATGGATCCTCCGGGTCCCCGAGGAGCAGCTGCGGACCTTCTTCCGCTGGCGCCTGAAATGCACCTCGATGCCCGAAACGCTAAGTACGGACCCGGGGCCGCGCGATCCGTGTCGCGCGAACGGGGCAATCGTGTGGGCCGGACAGGGGAACCGCACGGCGCGGCGCCGGTGCCGGAGCCGGACGGCGTGTCAGGGGCGAAAGCGGCGCCGCGGCCGTGTGCCGGGGTGCGGCCGACGGGCCGTCAGGGCGTCAGGCCGGTGTGCGACGCCAGCCACGGGAGCTGCTTCTCCAGGCCGGGCCGCCACACCTGCCAGCTGTGCCCGCCCGGCAGCTGGACGAGCTCGACGCTCATCCCGGCCTTCTTCGCCGCCGCGTACACCGTGCGGGCCTGGGGGCGGTACGTCGAGTCGTCCGTACCCGCGACGAACACCCCGGCGGTGTCCGGGAACTTCTCCCGCGCCATCACGTCCACCGGGTTGACCTTCTCGAACGCGGCCTCGTCCCCGCCGAACGCCGCGTCCACCGTCTTCTTCCGGCTCCCGAGCGTCGGCTCGTCCTGCCCGGAGATGTCGACGAAGGAGCCGAAGCGCCGCGGCGCGTTCACCGCCAGTTGCAGGGAGCAGGTGCCGCCGTTGGACAGCCCGGACACCGCCCAGTGCGCGCGGCCCCGGGCCGTCTGCAGATGGCCGGCCGCCCAGGCCGGGACGTCCTCGGCGAGGTACGTCTGCACCTTGCCGAGCCGCGAGTCCATGCACAGCGGGTTGTCGAAGGAGGAGCCCAGCGGGTCGACCACCAGGACGATCGGCGCGAGCCCGGCGTGCCCCGCGGCGAAGTCGTCCATCATGTCCGGCAGCTGACCGGAGGTGATCCAGTCCTGCGGGGCGCCGGGCTGGCCCGCCATCAGGACGAGGACGGGCAGCAGCGGCCGGGGCGAGGCGCGGTAGGCCGGGGGCAGGTAGACGTACGCGTCACGCGCCTTGAAGCCGGACTTCGTGCCCGGGATCGAGGCGGTGGAGACCGTGCCCTTGGCGGGCAGCCCCGGCGGCGGCTTCCACACCTGGGACAGCGCCTTGCCCTCGGGCACGTCGAGGGTCGGTTCCTTCTTGCCCGTGGCGTCCTTGAGGCTGACGGTGTCCTGGGGGCCGAGCATGGTCCGCAGGGTCGGGTAGTTGTCGTAGTGGACGTTGATCTCGCTCGCGCCGAGCACCACGACGAGCGCGCCCGCCAGGAGGGCGCCGAGGCGACCGCGCCAGCGCAGCGTCGGCAGGCGGAACAGCGCCAGGCACAGGCCGAGGAGCGCGACGCCGATCCACACCACGACATCGCCCGGGAGCTGGTCGGGGAACGGCTGCCACCAGTCGTCGACGGTCAGCTTGACCAACAGGGTCAGCAGCGCGGCCAGGACCACGGCCAGCGGGAGCAGGCGGGTCCACCAGCGGCGGTCGCGGGAGAAGAGCAGGGCGGCGAGGGCGATGCTGCCGAGGATCTGGACGACGAGCGGCACCGCTCCGTCGACCAGCGACCAGTCCAGCGGCCCGGTGGCCATCGGCACCCGCTCCACGCGCGTCCCCGTTCCGTTCGGTGCCGTGCCACACGGACCGGTTCCGGGTGACACGGACCGGGGGCCGGCCTGCGGGCCGGCCCCCGGTGGAGGTCAGGTGAGCGGGCCGCTCTGCCTTGAGCTACAGCCCCGTGCAGTGGAGCTGGGTGGACTTGAACGCACCATCTGCCCGCTCACCAAAAACCATAGCAATCACATGAAAAGTGGCAAATCGGGCGACCCTAGGTGGTCGGCCACCCGTGCGGTGCGCCGCGCCACTCGACGAGGTGCGGGTCGTCCAGCGCGATGTCGGCCTCGCCGAGCCCCGCGCTCCGCAGCAGGTCCGCCAACTCCCGGTCGTCGTGCGCGGCGCCGACGTCCTGCCCGCGCAGCGTGACCCGCCGCCCGCCGTCGGCGGCGGGCGGATGGACGACGATCGGTGTCTGCCAGGTCATGGCACCAGAGTGCGCCGTCCGGCTCCGCCGCGCAGCGCGGTTCGCGGCCAAGTAAGCCGTACTGTGGTGCCCCACCGCAGGGCGATCGCACGGGGGAGTGAACGTGGAACAGGCGTCCCGGCAGGGCGGTGCGACGTCCCCGAAGGTCGTGGTGGTCGTCCCCACGTACAACGAACGCGAGAACCTGCCGCTCCTCGTCGGGCTGCTCGCGGACCTCGGACTGGCGAACCTGCACGTGCTCGTGGTCGACGACGGCTCACCCGACGGCACCGGTGACCTCGCGGACACCATCGCCGTCAAGTCGGCGGGGACGGTCTCGGTGCTGCACCGCACCGAGAAGGACGGCCTGGGCCGCGCCTACGTCGCCGGGATGACCCGGGCGCTGGCCGACGGCGCGGACGTGGTGGTGCAGATGGACGCCGACCTCTCCCACCCGGCGGACACGCTGCCGCTCATGGTGCGCACCCTGCTCGGGGACGACGACGTGGCCGTCGTCCTCGGCTCGCGCTATGTGCCCGGCGGCGCGCTCGCCACCGAGTGGGCCTGGCACCGCAAGGCGCTCTCCGCCTGGGCGAACTTCTACGTCAACGCCATCCTGCGGCTCGGCGTCAAGGACGCCACGGCCGGGTTCAAGGCCTGGCGCGGCACGGCGCTCGCGGCGATCGACCTGCCCTCGGTGCGCAGCAACGGCTACTCCTTCCAGGTCGAGATGAACCACCGCGCGATCCGCCGCGGCCTGCGGATCGTCGAGGTGCCGATCACCTTCGAGGAACGGGTGCACGGCGAGTCGAAGCTGAGCCTGCGGGTGCAGGCCGAGTCGGCCGTCACGCCGTGGCGGCTGCGGTTCGGCGACCGCGGCACGAGGAGCTGACCGGCTCCCCGCGCCACGGGGCCTCTTCTTCTTCGGGGGAGCTCAGCCGCCCAGTCCGGGGAACAGTGCCCGGAAGGGTTCCGCCGTCGCCGCGACGCCGCGGCTGTAGGGCGCGTCGAAGTCCCAGATGAGGAAGAGCAGGAAGGCGAACAGCGCGGAGAAGAGCCCGGCCAGGATCAGTTCCCGTGGGGTCCGGCGGATCTGCAGCGCGAAGATCATGCCGATGGTGACGAGCCCGCCGGTGATCAGGCCGAACCAGACCACACCCGGCATGGTCGCCCCCACGCTGTCCCCGCGGGCGCTGCGCGCGTCGTCCGCCGCCGCCACCGCGTCGACCAGCGGCTGGTACGCCTGCGCCTCGAAGTCCGACTTCGGCTCGTAGTCCGTCACGTCGTGCCGGACCACCGCCAGCAACTCCGCACCACGGTCGGTGAGTTCGTTCTTCGACTTCATGGTGTCCCACTCGGTGGTGACGACATGGCTGACATAACTGTGGACGTCGGCGCGAATACGCTCCCTGACATCTTCCGGATACACCCGCGCCCGCTCCGAGACCTCGTGCAGCGCCTGGGCCTCGAGCCGTACGTGCTCCTGGGCGGAGCCGCGCGCCTCCCAGACACCCGCGATGGCCAGGCCGAGGACGATGGCGTACACGACGCCGATCATCATCGTCATGTACTCGATGACGTCGGGCGTCTCCGACGCGTCGTAGTCCGCGCCGGTCCTGCGGTGGCGCAACAGCGTCACCACGAGCACGACACCGCACGCCGCCACCATCGCGAGGGTGAGAACAAGCCATTCCGACATGGAGACCTCCGACGGTCAGCGCGGACGGAGCGCGGCGACGGCCAGCACCGCGGGTGCCGTGATGAGCAGGGTGAGCGAGACGAGGGACGGGCCGCTGCGGGGCGGCCGCTTGCGGGTCGGCGTCTCGTACTCCGGATAGCTGACGGGAGTCGGCACGACCCGGGGACGGACGGACGGCTTGGGTTTCGGGGTGGGCTTCGGGTCGGGCTTCGGCACCGTCCTGACGACGGGCGTGGGCGGGGGAGGCGGCGGAGGTGTGGGGCGGACGGTGGGCTCGGGCGGCGCGGGGGCCGGCGGCGGGGGCGGCTCCGGAGCGGGGGGCTTCGGCGCGGGCGGTCTGGGCTTCGGCGGCGGGGTCGGGGTCGGTTTCGGTGGTGGGGGCGTGGGCGACGGTTTGGGCGGCTTCGGCTTCGGCGGCTTGGGCGATGGTGGCTTCGGGTGAGGGGTGGGGCAGCCTGCGCCGCCGCCCGCCACGGCCACCGCGTCGCCGCCCCCGTCGATCGAGGCGTACGCGCAGGCGTCGGCGGAGGCCGATCCCGCCGCCGACGCGCCCACCAGCAAGGCGAGGGCGACCAGCGTCAACACGCGTGTGACTAGGGGCGATATGCCCCGCGGAGTTCCGTGCACGACCGGGATCATCGGCCGCGCGCACGCCCGGCACGCCGGAGATGCTCCCGATTGACCCGAAGGGAGGAAGCGCCCCTGACGAGGTTTGACGGCGCGCTCCCCGCTCCCCGCCCCCGTCCGCCGAGCGCAAAGAATCTTGGCGGGCGGTTGAACGCGGCGGCGGCCCGCACCCGTACCTAGGGCCATGCGTGACGCAAACGGGCGCCACGGCACCTCCGCGGACAGCTAGGAGTCAGGAATGCTTCATCCAAGTGGGGGATCCCCCCGGGCCTGGCGGAGCGCCTCGCTCGTAGCGACGGCCGCGGCCCTGCTGGCGCTGACGACGGCCTGCGGACAGGAGAAGGGCGACCAGTCCCCGAACGGCCAGAACGTGGGCAACCAGGCGCCCGCCAAGAGCGACGACTACGGCGCCGACGACGGCTACGGCACGGACTCCGGCGCCGCCGACAAGGGCGCGGGCGCCAAGGCGAAGCCCGCCGGGCAACTCGCCGTGTGGGACAGCAAGAAGCTCGGCAAGGTCGTCACCGACAGCGCGGGCTTCACCCTCTACCGCTTCGACAAGGACACCGCCCAGCCGCCCAAGTCGAACTGCGACGCCGCCTGTCTGAAGGCCTGGCCCGCCGTCGCCGCCGACGGCGCCGAGGCGCCGCCCGGTGTCGACGAGTCCCTGCTCGGCGAGGTCACCACCGCCGACGGCACCAAGCAGCTCACCCTCGACGGCTGGCCGATGTACCGCTACGCCCAGGACGCCAAGCCCGGCGACGCCAAGGGCCAGGGTGTGGGCGGCACTTGGTACGCCGCCGCTCCCGACGGCAAGAAGGCCTCGGCCGCCGCCGCGGACACCGCCCCCGTCGACCCGGCCGGTCTGTCCACCCGCAAGGACCCCCAGCTCGGCGAGATCGTCGTCGACAAGAACGGCATGACCGTCTACCGCTTCACCAAGGACTCCGCCTGGCCGATGAAGTCGGCGTGCACCGGGGCCTGTCTCGACAAGTGGCCGGTCGTGGAGCCGGTGGCCAAGAACGACACGAAGGGCATCCTCGAGAAGGGCTTCGTGGTCTTCGACCGGCCGGACGGCAAGAAGCAGCAGACGATCGACTGCTGGCCCCTGTACACCTTCGCCGGCGACAAGAAGCCCGGTGACACCAACGGTCAGGGGGTGGGCGGCACTTGGTACGCCGCGAGCCCGCAGGGCAAGCCGGTGGGCGCCGCCAAGTAGCCCGGACGGCGTAGGGACGAAACGGCCCGTCTCCCCCCATACCACAGGGGGGAGGCGGGCCGCCGCACGGTGGGCGGCACGGCACTTGCCAAAGGCAGTGACCGAGAACGGACGGCCAATTTCCGTTTTGACTCGCTCCCTTGGCGGACGATCAGTAGCCTCACCCTCGAACACCGGATCGTCTGCGCCACCCCCCAACGCCTTGGAGTCTTGATGGAGCGTCCCGCCTGGGCACCGCTCGGCATCGACATCTCGATGCCCAGCGTGTCCCGCATCTACGACTACTACCTGGGCGGCTCGCACAACTTCGAGGTGGACCGGGAGGCGGCCCGCAAGGCCATGGAGTTCATGCCGGGGCTCCCCAAGGTCATGCAGGCGAACCGCGCCTTCATGCGGCGCGCGGTGGGGCACGCCGTCGAGCAGGGCATCACCCAGTTCCTCGACATCGGTTCCGGAATCCCGACGTTCGGCAATGTCCACGAGGTGGCGCAGCAGGCCAGCCCCGGTGCCCGGGTGGTGTACGTGGACCACGATCCGGTCGCCGTCGCGCACAGTCGAGCGGTTCTCGAGGGCACCGAAGGGACCGCGGCCGTCACCGGTGACCTGCGCAAACCGCGGGACATTCTGGGCAGTTCGGAGGTCGTCTCGGTCCTCGACCTGGACCGCCCGGTCGCTCTTCTCCTTGTCGCCGTCCTGCACTTCGTCGAGGACGCGTACGATCCATACGCGGCGGTGGCGGAACTGCGGGAGGCAACCGCGCCCGGCAGCCTCGTCGTCGTCAGCCACGCCTCGTACGAAGGGATCCCCGTTCCCCCCGAGCAGGCCGGCCGGACGGTCGGTGTATACAAGGACATCCGCAATCCACTGATCATGCGCTCGCGCGACGAGATCGCGCGGTTCTTCGAGGGGTACGACATGGTGGAACCCGGCCTGGTGCCGATGCCGCACTGGCGGCCCGACACCGCGCCCGAGGAGGAGGATCCCTATTCCTTCTCGGGATTCGCGGGCGTGGGACGAAAGCGTTGAGCGCGGAGCAGGACGGACCCGAGGACAGACTTCGCCGGTTCGCCACCATCTGGAGCCGCGCGATCTTCCCGGTGACGGCCACCTCGCTGACCCGTCCCGAGTTCGAACAGCAACTGGTCCCCCTCGCCCGACGGTTGCACGAGGCGCTCCAGGAGCGCGTCTTCGACGCGGCGGAGAGCCAGGCCGTCGGCGCCGCGCTCATCGGCACGCACTGCACCGACCCCGAGGCGCTCAGCCGCACGCTCGACTGCGTGGACGCCTACCTCGTCCTGTACTGCGGCGGTGAAGGGCCGCGCGAGGAGCTGCGGGCCCGCTCCGCGCGCATCCAGCACGCCATGGCCGCGGGCTTCGCCCAGGCCCTGCGGGAGCGCACCCTCGCCGAGCAGGAGGCGATCTCGCGCGCCGCGCTCAGCGCGCGCAGCGCCGTCGCCGAGGCCCTGCACGCCAGCGAGGCCCGCTTCCGCGCCGTCTTCCACGGCGCCGCGATCGGCATCGGCATCGCCGACCTCGACGGCACGGTCCTCGAGGTCAACGACGCGCTGATCCGCATGTTCGGCGGTCTGGAGCACCAGCTGCGCGGACGCAACGTGGGGGACTGGACCCACCCCGACGACTCCCCGCACGTCTGGAAGCTCTACGAGGAGCTGGTGCGCGGCGAGCGCGAGCACTACCGCGTGGAGAAGGCCTTCTACCGCCCCGACGGCACGGTCCTGTGGACCAACCTGACGGTCTCGCTGCTGCGCGACGCGGACGGCGTCCCGCAGTATCAGCTGGCGCTGATGGAGGACACCACCGAGCGCCGGCTGCTCAACCTGCGCCTGCGGTACGAGGCCACGCACGACGCCCTCACCGGGCTGCCCAACCGCACCCTGTTCTTCGAGCGCCTGGAGAAGGCGCTCGCCGCGGGGGAGGGCGCCCGGTTCGGGCTGTGCTACCTGGACCTCGACGGCTTCAAGACCGTCAACGACAGCCTCGGGCACGCGGCGGGCGACCGGCTCCTGGTCGAGGTCGCCGACCGGCTGCAGTCCTGCGCGACCGCGCCCGGCGAGATGGTGGCCCGGCTCGGCGGCGACGAATTCGTCGCGCTCACCACCGGACCCGACACCGAGACCGAGGTGGACGAGCTCGCCGGACGCATCATGAACGTCCTCGCCACCCCGATCCGCGTCGACGGCCGCGAGCTGACCGTGCGCGGCAGCATCGGCATCGTGGAGGGCCCGGCGGGCGAGCGCGGCGCAGCGGAGGTGCTGCGCAGCGCCGACATCACGATGTACCGCGCCAAGTCCGCGGGCGGCAACCGTTACGAGCTCGCCGACCCCGAGGCCGACGCGCGCGCCATCACCCGGCACGGGCTGACCACGGCACTGCCCGCGGCCCTGGAGCGCGGCGAGTTCTTCATCGAGTACCAGCCGCTCGTCCACCTCGGCGACGGCAGCGTGCGCGGCGCCGAGGCGCTCGTGCGGTGGCTGCACCCGCAGCACGGCGTCATCGGCCCGGACCGGTTCATCCCGCTCGCCGAGCACACCGGCCTGATCGTCCCGCTGGGCCGCTGGGTCCTCGAGGAGTCCGTCCGCCAGGCCCGGCTCTGGGAGGCACGGCACACCGACGCCGGGCCGCTGCGGGTCAACGTCAACCTCTCGCCCATGCAGCTCACCCACCCCGGCCTGGTGTCCGACACGGTCGACATCCTGGAGCGCGAGGGCCTCGAACCCGGCGCGCTCTGCCTGGAGGTCACCGAGTCCGCGCTGATAGGAGCCGACGACGACCTGCTCAAGCCGCTGCGCAGGCTGGCCGAGATGGGCGTGGACATCGCGCTCGACGACTTCGGCACGGGCTACTCCAACCTCGCCAACCTGCGCCGTCTTCCGGTGAGCGTGCTCAAGCTCGACCGCTCGTTCACCCAGGGCATGCAGCACTTCCCGGCCGACCCCGTCGACCTGAAGATCGTCGAGGGCATCGTCGCGCTCGCCCACAGCCTCGACCTCGCGGTCACGGTGGAGGGCGTCGAGACGGGCGCCCAGGCGGACCAGCTGCGCGAGCTCGGCTGCGACACGGCCCAGGGCTGGTACTACGCCCGTCCCGGCCCGCCCGACCGGCTGCACGAGCTGGCCCTCGCGGACGCGACGAGCTGACCGTGATCCGTTGGGCGTACGCCTTCGTCGACCGGCCCCGTGACCGCTTCCCCGAGGCGTGCGCCTTCTGGGCGGCGGTCACCGGGTCCCGGCCGTCCCCGCCGCGCGGCCCGGCGGGCGAGTTCGTGACCCTGCTGCCCGAGGGGCCCGCCGACGCCCACCTGAAGGCGCAGGCCGTGGACGGGCCCGGCGGCGCGCACCTGGACCTGGCGGTGGACGACCTCGCGACGACGACCGCGGGGGCGCGGGCACTGGGCGCCGCACCGGTCCACGCCGAGGACGGCCTCGAGGTGCTGCGCTCGCCCGGGGGCGTGCTGTTCTGCCTGGTCCCCTGGGCCGGCGAGCAGTCCCGCCCCGCCCCGGTCACGGCCCCCGACGGGTCCGTCAGCCGGCTGGACCAGGTGTGCCTGGACCTGCCCGCGGAGGCGTTCGACGCGGAGGCCGAGTTCTGGACGGCGCTCACGGGCTGGGACTCCGCGCCCGGCGCGCACCCCGAGTTCCACGTGCTCGCACCGCCCGCCGAGCTGCCCGTCCGCATCCTCCTGCAACGTCTGGCCGCTCCCGCCCCGGCCACCGCCCACCTGGACCTGGCCTGCACGGACCCGTCCGCCACCCGCGCCGGGCACGAGCGCCACGGCGCGACCTTCGTCGCCCCCGGCGCCGACTGGCTCGTCATGCGGGACCCGGCCGGGGGCATTTACTGCCTGACGGGGCGCGATCCGGTGTCGGGGCGGGTCGTTCGGCGAGGTTGACGGGCACGGGGCCGGGGCGGGGTCTCCCCGGGCGGGGAAGTGACACCCGGCAAAGGCTCAGCGCTCCAGGAGCATCCGCTGGAGTTCCCGCGCGGCCCTCGGCGGCGCCACGTCGCTGCGGTGGGCCAGGGCGATGGTGCGGTGCAGGCTCGGCCGCGCCAGGGGCGTCATCCGCAGCCCCGCGCCCGAGCGCTCGGCGACCATGCGCGGGACCACGGCCACCCCCAGGCCCGCGCGCACGAAGCCGAGCACCGCGTCCATCTCGCCGCCCTCGACCGCGAACTCCGGCTCGAAGCCCTCGGCACGGCACGCCGACACGGTCAGCTCCCGCAGGTCGTAGCCGTGCCGGAACATGACGAGGCGCTCGCCCTGCAGGTCCGCGATGCGGACCGAGCGCCCCAGGCCCCGCGCGTCGGGCGAGGAGACCACCACCAGGTCCTCGCGCAGCAGCTCGACGGTGGTGAGGGCGGGGGACGGGCTCGGCAGCGGCAGGACGACCAGTGCCAGGTCCAGGGCGCCGCGGGCCAGTTCCCGCACGAGGTCGTGCGAGCCGCCCTCCTCGACGAGGAGCTGGATGCCGGGGTGCCGGTCGTGGAAGGCGCGCAGCACCTCGGGCAGCAGGCCCGTGCAGACGCTGGGCGTGGCGCCCAGCCGGATCCGCCCGCGGCGCAGCTGCGCCAGCTCCTGCACCTCGATGCGGGCGGTGTCCGCGTCCGCGAGGATCCGGCGGGCCAGCGGCAGCAGCGCCTCGCCCGCGTCGGTCAGCGTGATGTTGCCGCGCGCCCGGCTGAACAGCTCCGCGCCGAGTTCCTTCTCCAGCGCCCTGATCTGCTGCGACAGCGAGGGCTGGGAGACGTGGACCTCCTCCGCCGCCCGCGTGAAGTGCCGGGTCTCGGCGACGGCGACGAAGTAGTGCAGCTGCTGGAATTGCATAAGGGCAGCGTACGTGGGCCGATAGACGCAGGCTATGGAGATGAGCCGATCCATCTCTTGGACCGATCGGGACTTTCGGCCGTAGCGTCGCTGACATGGCTCTGGCAACGCGGACGGACAAACGGCCGTCCATGACCCGCACGCTGTGGGACTCCACCATCGGCAAGAAGACGGTGATGGCGGTGAGCGGCTTGATCATGCTGCTCTACCTGTTCCTGCACATGATCGGGAACCTGAAGATCTTCTTCGGCCCGGCGGAGATCAACGACTACGCGCACTGGCTCCGCACGCTCGGCGAGCCCTTCATGCACTACGAGTGGACGCTCTGGCTGTTCCGCGTGGTGCTCGTCGCCGCGGTGGTCGCGCACGCCGTCTCCGCGTACCAGCTGAGCCGCCGCGACATCAAGGCGCGCCCGACCAAGTACGTGCACAAGCGGCGCGAGGCGAGCTTCGCCACCCGCACCATGCGCTGGGGCGGCGTCATCCTCGCGCTGTTCATCGTCTGGCACATCCTCGACCTGACGACCGGCACCGTGCACCCGGGCGACTACCAGCACCTCAAGCCCTACCAGAACATCATCGACACCTTCTCGACCTGGTACGGCAACGTCATCTACATCGTCGCCGTGGTCGCCGTCGGTCTCCACGTGCGGCACGGACTGTGGAGCGCCGCGCAGACCCTGGGCGTGGGCACCGCGGCCCGCGACCGCGTCCTCAAGCCTCTGGCCAACGGCCTCGCCCTGGTCCTGACCGTGGGCTTCGTCTCCGTACCCGTGGCCGTCATGACCGGACTGGTGAGCTGACCCATGACCTACTCCAGTGAGTTCTCCGCCTACGCGACGGGCGAGCCGCTCGTCGACGAGAAGGCGCCCGCAGGACCGATCGCCGAGCGCTGGGACACCCGCCGCTTCCAGGCGAAGCTGGTCAACCCCGCCAACCGCCGCAAGCACACCGTGATCGTCGTCGGCACCGGCCTGGCCGGCGGCTCCGCCGGGGCCACGCTCGCCGAACAGGGCTACCACGTCGTGCAGTTCTGCTACCAGGACTCGCCGCGCCGCGCCCACTCCATCGCCGCCCAGGGCGGCATCAACGCCGCGAAGAACTACCGCAACGACGGCGACTCGATCCACCGGCTCTTCTACGACACCGTCAAGGGCGGCGACTTCCGCGCCCGCGAGTCCAACGTGCACCGCCTGGCACAGATCTCCGTCGAGATCATCGACCAGTGCGTCGCGCAGGGCGTGCCGTTCGCCCGCGAGTACGGCGGACTCCTGGACACCCGCTCGTTCGGCGGCGTCCAGGTGTCCAGGACCTTCTACGCGCGCGGACAGACGGGCCAGCAACTGCTGCTCGGCGCCTATCAGGCGCTGTCGCGGCAGATCGCCGCCGGGAACGTGGAGATGCATCCCCGCACGGAGATGCTCGACGTCATCGTGGTGGACGGCAGGGCACGGGGCATCGTCGCCCGTGACCTCGTCACGGGAAAGATCGACACCTACTTCGCGGACGCGGTCGTCCTCGCCTCCGGCGGCTACGGCAACGTCTTCTACCTGTCGACCAACGCGATGAACTCCAACGCCACCGCCGTGTGGCGGGCCCACCGGCGCGGCGCCTACTTCGCCAACCCCTGCTTCACCCAGATCCACCCCACCTGCATCCCGCGCACCGGCGACCACCAGTCCAAGCTCACGCTGATGAGCGAGTCGCTGCGCAACGACGGCCGCATCTGGGTGCCCAGGGCGAAGGGCGACGACCGCCCGGCGAACCAGATCCCCGAGGAGGAGCGCGACTACTACCTGGAGCGCATCTACCCCTCCTTCGGCAACCTCGTGCCCCGCGACATCGCCTCGCGCGCCGCGAAGAACGTGTGCGACGAGGGCAGGGGCGTGGGCCCCGGCGGCCACGGCGTGTACCTCGACTTCGCCGACGCCATCCGGCGGATGGGCAAGAAGAAGGTCGAGGAGAAGTACGGCAACCTCTTCGACATGTACGAGCGGATCACCGCGGAGAACCCGTACGAGGTGCCGATGCGGATCTACCCCGCCGTGCACTACACGATGGGCGGCCTGTGGGTCGACTACGACCTGCAGACCACCGTGCCCGGGCTCTTCGCGGTCGGCGAGGCCAACTTCTCCGACCACGGCGCCAACCGGCTCGGCGCGAGCGCCCTCATGCAGGGCCTCGCCGACGGCTACTTCGTGCTGCCCTCCACCATCAACGACTATCTCGCCCGCCACCCGCACCGGGACGAGGTCGGCGACGACCACCCCGTGGTGCAGGAGGCCGTCGCCGAGACCGAGGACCGGCTGAACCTGCTCCTGTCCGTCGACGGCGACCGCACCCCCGACTCCTTCCACCGCGAACTGGGCGAGGTCATGTGGGAGTTCTGCGGCATGGCCCGCACGGAGAGCGGACTGCGCAAGGCCCTGGAGCGCATCCCGCAGATCCGTGCGGAGTTCTGGCGCCGCATCAAGGTCCCCGGCACCGGTGAGGAGTTCAACCAGTCCCTGGAGAAGGCCAACCGCGTCGTCGACTACCTGGAGCTCGCCGAGCTCATGTGCCTCGACGCGCTGCACCGCGCCGAGTCCTGCGGCGGCCACTTCCGCGAGGAGTCCCAGACCCCCGACGGTGAGGCCGCGCGCCACGACGAGGAGTTCTCGTACGCCGCCGCCTGGGAGTTCACCGACACCGGCGTCGCGCCCGTCCTGCACAAGGAAGACCTCGTCTTCGAGTACGTCCACCCCACTCAGCGGAGCTACGCATGAAGCTCACCCTGCGCGTCTGGCGCCAGAAGAACGCCGACGCCGACGGAGCGATGTCCACGTACGAAGTGGACGGCATCTCGTCCGACATGTCCTTCCTGGAGATGCTCGACACCCTCAACGAAGAGCTCATCGTCCGGGGCGACGACCCCGTCGCCTTCGACCACGACTGCCGCGAGGGCATCTGCGGCGCCTGCTCGCTCGTCATCAACGGCGACGCGCACGGCCCCGAGCGCACCACCACCTGCCAGCTGCACATGCGGTCCTTCGAGGACGGCGACACCATCGACATCGAGCCGTGGCGCGCCGCCGCCTTCCCGGTCGTCAAGGACCTGGTGGTGGACCGCTCGGCCTTCGACCGGATCATCCAGTCCGGCGGCTACATCAGCGCGCCGACCGGCGCGGCGCCCGAGGCGCACGCGGCGCCCGTGCCGAAGCCCGACGCGGACTTCGCCTTCGAGCACGCCGAGTGCATCGGCTGCGGGGCGTGCGTGGCCGCCTGCCCCAACGGGTCGGCGATGCTCTTCACCTCGGCCAAGGTCAACCACCTGAACGTGCTCCCGCAGGGCGCGCCCGAGCGTGAGACGCGGGTGCTCGACATGGTCGCGCAGATGGACGAGGAGGGCTTCGGCGGGTGCACCTTGACCGGTGAGTGCGCCACCGCCTGCCCGAAGGGCATCCCGCTTCCGTCCATCTCCGCCATGAACAAGGAGTGGTTGCGCGCGACCCGGAAGGTCGGCCGCTAGCCACCGCCCGGTTCCCCGAGCCCCCGGGGGCGCGTACCGTCGGCGCATGTATCCGGGAGCGTACGACCCCGCCAGAACGGCCGTCGTCAGCGCCGACGGCACGCGGACCCTCACGTACGGACGGCTGGAGGAGCGTTCCCTGCGGCTCGCGGTCCATCTGCGGTCCGTGGGCCTGCGCCGGGGCGACCACCTCGCGCTCCTCTGCGACAACGACCCGCGCGCCCTGGAGGTCTACTGGGCCGCGATGCGGTCGGGGCTCTACCTCACCGCCGTCAACCACCACCTGAGCGCCGACGAGGCCGCCTACATCGTGCGGGACTGCGGTGCGGGCGCCCTGATCGTGTCCGGCTCGCTGACCGCACTGGGCGTGCGGGTACGGGAGACGGCGGGCGGCCCCGCGCTGGTACTCGGCCTCGACGACGGGACGTACGAGAAGGCCCTGGACGCGGCCTCCCCCGTACCGCCCGACCGGCAGCCGCTGGGTGCCGACATGCTCTACTCCTCGGGCACCACCGGCCGCCCCAAGGGCGTGCGGCCCGCGCTCCCCGAGGGGGACGTGCGCACCCGGCCCACCACGTACACCGTCGTCTTCCAGACGATGTACGGCTTCGGCGAGGACACCGTCTACCTCTGTCCCGCGCCGATCTACCATGCGGCGCCGCTGCGCTTCTGCGGCGTGGTGACGGCGCTCGGCGGCACCGTCGTCCTGATGGAGTCCTTCGACGCCGAAGCGGCCCTCGCGGCCGTCGAGCGGCACCGGGTGACGCACAGTCAGTGGGTGCCGACCATGTTCGTGCGCATGCTCAAGCTGCCGCCCGAGGTGCGTGAACGCTACGACGTGTCGTCGACCAAGGTGGCCATCCACGCCGCCGCGCCCTGCCCGGTCGAGGTCAAGCGCCGGATGATGGAGTGGTGGGGACCCGTCCTGTACGAGTACTACTCCTCGACGGAGGGCAACGGCATCACCTTCATCTCGCCCGAGGAGTGGCTGAGCAAGCCGGGCTCGGTCGGCCGGGACGGTTTCCTCGGCACACTGCGGATCTGCGACGACGAGGGGCGGGTCCTGCCGCCCGGCGAGACCGGCACGGTCTACTTCGAGCGGGACGAGACGCCCTTCCGCTACCACGGCGACGAGGCCCGCACCCGTGCGGCCCAGCACCCCGACCACCCGAACTGGACCACCACCGGCGACATCGGGCACGTCGACGAGGACGGCTATCTCTTCCTCACCGACCGCAAGGCGTTCATGATCATCTCGGGGGGTGTGAACGTCTACCCGCAGGAGGCCGAGGACGTGCTGGTCATGCACCCGGCCGTGGCCGACGTCGCGGTGATCGGCGTGCCCGACGCCGAGATGGGGGAGTCGGTCAAGGCCATCGTCCAGGTGGAGCCGGGGATCGCGCCGGGCCCCGGCCTGGAGCGCGAACTCGTCGACTTCGCGCGCGCACGCCTGGCCCACTACAAGGCGCCGCGCTCGGTGGACTTCACCGACGCCCTGCCGCGCACCCCGACCGGCAAACTGGCCAAGTCCCGGCTGCGCGCGTCGTACGGGGAGTGAGCGGGCCGCCGAGTCACGCGGCCGGCGCGCCGCCCGCCAGTACCGTCTCCCGGAAGGACGCCACCACCGGCCGCAGGTCGATGTGGTGCCAGGCGGCCCAGAGCTGGACCGACGCCTCGTGCCAGGGCAGTTCGCGCACGGCCACGCCCTCCGTGGTGCCGCGCACCATGCTCCGCTGGATCAGCGCGAGGCCGAGCCCCGAGGCGACGAGACCGAGCGCGGTCAGCGGTTCGGCCGCGTCCAGCCTGATGTCCGGGGTGAAGCCGGACGTCACGCACGCGCCCACGAACGCGTCGCGCCAGGCCGGATCACCGGCGTCCTCCACGGCGATCCACGGCTGGCCGTCCAGGTCGGCCGGGGTGACCTCGGCCCGCTGTGCCAGGGGGTGGTGCGCGGGCAGCGCGAGGAGCAGCGGGTCCTCCAGGAGCGGCGCCGCCACCAGGTCCGGGTCGTCCCGCGCCGGCGGCTCCTGGACCAGGGCGATGTCCAGGCTGCGCTGGCGCAGCCCCTCGAACTGCTCCGCCGTCGACAGGCTGTAGAGCGCGACGTGGATGCCGGGCCGCTCGTCCTGCAGGGCGCGCAGCGCGCCGGGCAGGATGCCGGTGTGCATGGCGTCGCCCACGTACCCGATGCACAGGCCGCCCTCCTCGCCGCGGCCCAGGCGGCGGCCGAGGTTCTCCAGGCGGTCGGCGTGCCGCAGCAGCGCGCGGGCCTCGCTGAGGAAGACCCGGCCGTCGGACGTCAGCCGGATGCGCTGCTGGCTGCGCTCGAAGAGCGCGAGGCCGAGCTGCTTCTCCAGCTGGGCGATCTGGCGGCTGAGCGGCGACTGCGAGATGTGCAGGGCCTCCGCCGCCCTCCCGACGTGTTCCGTCTCGGCGACGGCCACGAAATAGCGGAGTTGTCGCAGGTCAAGCATGTAAGACCTCGGAGGACTCAAGTGTGTCCAAGCGAGTCTTGGACAGTCTCAAGCTCCGATCCTAACCTCGAACCCACCAGGCCGACGGATCACCCCGAACCACCGGAACCGTCGGAAAACCACCACCGCAAGGACCCCCCTCATGAGCATCACCTCCCTCCTGCCCGGCTCGCTCGGCTTCGGCACCGCCCCGCTCGGCAACATGTTCCGCGCCATCCCCGACGACGAGGCCGCCGCCACCGTCGAGGCCGCCTGGGACCAGGGCATCCGCTACTTCGACACCGCCCCCTTCTACGGCGCCGGACTCTCCGAGCTGCGCCTCGGCGAGGTCCTCGCCCGGCACCCGCGCGACGCCTACGTCCTGAGCACCAAGGTCGGCCGCGTCATCCTCGACGAGGTCGAGGACCCGGCCGCCCGCGACCTCGGCGAGAAGGGCGGCCTCTTCGCGCACGGCCGCCCCAACAAGATCGTCAACGACTACACGGCCGACGCCACGCTCCGCTCCATCGAGGACAGCCTGCGACGGCTGCGCACCGACCGGCTCGACATCGTGTGGGTGCACGACGTCGCCCAGGACTTCTACGGCGACGAGTGGCTCGCCGCGTACGAGAGCGCCCGCACCGGCGCCTTCCGCGTCCTGGACCGGCTGCGCGAAGAGGGCGTCATCAAGGCCTGGGGCCTGGGCGTCAACCGCGTCGAGCCGCTCGAACTCACCCTCGACCTCGACGAGCCGAAGCCCGACGCGTTCCTGCTCGCCGGCCGCTACACCCTCCTCGACCACGACCGCGCCCTGCAGCGCCTGCTGCCGGACGCCGCCGCCCAGCACGTCGACGTCGTCGTCGGCGGCCCCTACAGCTCGGGCATCCTCGCGGGCGGCCGGCACTTCGAGTACCAGGAGGCGCCCGCGGAGATCGTCGACAAGGTGGCACGCATCAAGGCGCTCGCCGAGCGCCACGGCGTCGGCATCAAGTCGGCCGCGCTGCAGTTCTCCCTCGCCCACCCGGCGACCGCCGCCGCGATCCCCGGCGCGACCCGGCCCAGCCGCATCGCCGAGGACGTCGCCGCGCTCGGCGAGCGGATCCCCGCCGCGTTCTGGACGGACCTGCGCGAGGAGAAGCTGATCGCCCCCGACGCCCCGGTCCCGTCCGCCTGACCCGCCGCCGCACCCCGGCCGAGACCCTTCAAGCCGCAAGGAGAAAACCATGGCATCCACCGCCGCATCCCTCGACATCCCCGTGCCCGCGGACCGCGTCTGGCAGCTCGTCGGCGGCTTCGACGCCCTGCCCGACTGGCTCCCGTACATCACCTCCAGCACCGCGAGCGAGGGCGGGCGCGTGCGCAGCCTGACCAACGAGGAGGGAGGCGTCATCGTCGAGCGCCTCCTCGCCTTCGACGACACGGCACGCACCTACAGCTACGCCATCCTGAGCGCGCCCTTCCCCGTCACCGACTACGTCGCCACCCTCACCGTGCACGAGGTGCCGGGCCAGGACGCCTCCCGCGTGGAGTGGTCCGGCGTCTTCACCCCCGTCGGCGTCGACGACGCCGAGGCCGTCGCCCTCTTCCACGGCATCTTCGGCGACGGACTCGCCGCCCTGCGGCGGACGCTCGCCGCATGAGCGATCCGGCTCGCCACATGAGTGATCTACTGGACACGGACGACACGGCAGGGCCTGTCAGGCCACAGCAGGAGGTACGCAACATGCTCGTCGATCTCTCCGGAAAGACCGCCCTCGTCACCGGCTCGACCCAGGGCATCGGAGCCGCCATCGCGGCCGGCCTGGCCCGGGCGGGCGCGCGGGTCGCGGTGAACGGACGGACCGCGGAATCGGTCGACAAGGCCGTGGACCGCCTCACGCAGGAGCACCCGGGCGTCCCGTTCCTGCGGGCGCCCGGCGACATCTCCACCGACCAGGGTGTCGCGCAGGTCTTCGACGCCGTCCCGCAGGCCGACATCCTGGTCAACAACCTGGGCGTCTTCGGCGCCGAGCCCGCCCTGGAGATCAGCGACGACGAGTGGCGCCGCTACTTCGAGGTGAACGTCCTGACCGCGGTCCGGATGATCCGCCACTACCTGCCGGGGATGAAGGACGGCTCGTGGGGCCGGGTCCTGAACATCGCCAGCGACTCGGCGCTCGTCACGCCCGCCGAGATGATCCACTACGGCATGTCGAAGACCGCGCTGCTCGCCGTCTCCCGGGGCTTCGCGAAGGAGGCCGCGGGCTCCGGCGTCACCGTGAACTCCGTGATCGCGGGCCCCACCCACACCGGCGGCGTCGAGGACTTCGTCTACGAACTGGTGGACCGGTCGCTGCCGTGGGACGAGGCGCAGCGCGAGTTCATGATCAAGCACCGGCCGCAGTCGCTGCTCCAGCGGCTCATCGAGCCGGAGGAGATCGCCAACATGGTGGTCTACCTCAGCTCCCCGCTGGCCTCGGCCACGACGGGCGGCGCGGTGCGCGTCGACGGCGGGTACGTGGACTCGATCGTCCCGTAACCGATGACCGCCGCCGCTCCCCGTGCCGGGCTGCTGCTCGGCATCGACATCGGCACGTCCTCCGCCAAGGGCGTCCTGGTCCGCCCCGACGGCACCCTCGTCGCCCGGGCACAGCGCGAGCACACCACGTCCACGCCCGGCCCCGGCCGGTTCGAGCACGACGCCGAGGACGTGTGGTGGGCCGACTTCCGCGCCCTGGCACGGGAGTTGCTCGCGGAGCTGCCCGCCGGGGAGCCCCTCGCCGGGGTCGGCGTCAGCGGCATCGGCCCCTGCCTGCTGCCCGTCGACGAGCGGGACGGCCCGCTGCGCCCCGCCATCCTCTACGGGATCGACACGCGGGCCGGTGCCGAACTGGCCGAGCAGAACGAGCGCTACGGCCCCGACGCGATCATCGCCCGCTGCGGTGCGCCGCTGACCAGTCAGGCCGTCGGCCCGAAGCTGGCCTGGCTGCGCCGCCACGAGCCGACGGTGTTCGAGGCCACGCGCCGCTGGTACATGGCGAGTTCGTACCTCGTGCACCGGCTCACCGGGCGGTACGTCCTCGACCACCACTCGGCGAGCCAGTGCACACCGCTGTACGACCTGGCGGCCCGCACCTGGATCACCGAGCGCTGCGAGGAGATCGCGCCGGGCGTCGAGTGGCCCGAACTGGTCCGGCCCGCCGACGTCGTGGGCACCGTGACCCGGCAGGCACAGGAGCGCACGGGCATCCCCGCGGGCACCCCCGTGGTCGCGGGCACGGTCGACGCGTGGGCGGAGGCGGCCGGGGTCGGCGTGGCGGACCCCGGCGACCTCATGCTCATGTACGGCACGACGATGTTCCTCGTCGGCATCGTGGAGCGCCCGCTGACGAGCCCTCACCTGTGGGGCACGGCGGGCGCCTTCGACGGGACGTACTGCCTGGCCGCGGGCATGGCGACGTCCGGGGCGGTCACCGGCTGGCTGCGGGACCTCACGGGTGCCTCGTACGAGCGGCTCACCGCCGAGGCGGACCGGTTGCCGCCCGGTGCCGAGGGCCTGGTGATGCTCCCGTACTTCGCGGGGGAGCGCACCCCCATCTTCGATCCGGACGCCCGGGGGCTGGTGCACGGGCTCACGCTGCGGCACGGCCGCGGACACCTGTACCGGGCGGCCCTGGAGGCCACGGCCTACGGCGTGCGGCACAACCTCGCCGCCATGCGCGAGGCGGGCGCCACCGCCGAGCGCCTGGTCGCGGTCGGCGGCGGTGCCCGCACGCTGTGGACGCGGATCGTCTCCGACGTCACCGGGCGCGCCCAGCACCTGCCGCGGCACACCATCGGTGCCGCGTACGGCGACGCGTTCCTCGCCGCCGTCGGAGCCGGGCTGGCCGTGCCCGGCGACATCGCGCACTGGAATCCGACCGTCGAGGTCGTCACCCCGGACGGCGCCGCCGCGGCCGTCTACGACGAGCTCTACGCGGTCTACCTCGACCTGTATCCGGCGACCCGCGAGGCCGCACACGTCCTGGCGGCCCGTCAGCACGCGGACGGGGCACGTCAGGACGTGTGAGGCGACACGGGCCGGGGCCCGATCGGACCGCGTCCGCTAGTTGTTGGTGCTCACGTGGACGTAGTCGACGACGAGCTGCTGCGGGAAGCTCGTGCTGCCGTCCGGGTCGCCGGGCCAGTAGCCGCCGACCGCGAGGTTCAGGATCACGAAGAACGGCTTGTCGAAGACCCACTGCCTGCCGCCCAGGTCGGCCGGGGTGCGGGTCTGGTAGACCGTGCCGTCGACGGACCAGGTCACCTTGTTCGGCGACCAGTCCACGGCGAAGGTGTGGAACGAGTCGGCGAACGCCTGGCCGCCGGGCAGGGTGTAGCCGGCGCCGATGCCGCCCGAGCCGGAGTAGCCGGGGCCGTGCAGCGTGCCGTGCACGGTGCCGGGCTCGAAGCCGACGTTCTCCATGATGTCGATCTCGCCGCTCTGCGGCCAGCCGACGTTGCCGATGTCGGCGCCGAGCATCCAGAACGCGGGCCACATGCCCTGCCCCCGCGGCACCTTCATCCGGGCCTCGACGTGCCCGTAGGTCTGGGTGAACTTGCCCGCGGTGTTCAGGCGGGCCGAGGTGTACTCGCACCGCCCGTACCAGCACTGGTAGTTGCCGGGGTTCTCCTTGCGGGCGGTGATGACCAGGTTGCCCTGGCCGTCGAGGGCGGCGTTCCGGTTGCCGGAGGTGTACCACTGCCGCTCGTGGTTGTTGACGTTGTCGCCCGTCTCGATCTGCCACTTGGAGCCGTCGACGGCCGACCCGGCGGGGCCGTTGAAGTCGTCGGTGAAGGTGGCGGCCCGGGGCGCGGCCGCGCGCGGCGCGGGTTCGGCCGACGCGCCGGAGGGGAGCGCGACCAGGGAGGCGGCGCAGCAGGCCAGGGCGGCGGCGGTGAGCGCCGTCCGGCGTCGGAGGGAGGTGTGCACTGTCATCACATCGCTTCGCGTGGGGGCGGTAATGCGGGTGGGGGACCGGCGTACCGGCGTGCGGACCGTCTGGCGCACCGGACGACCTGTTAGGCATGCGCATGACAAAGTACGGTCGAGAACTGAACGCGGCGGGCGACCGGTCGCACCGCTTTGTTCAGTACTTGATTTAAGGCAGCCCCCGAGACCCCGTCAAGGAGTTGGTGCGGACCAACCTCTCGGGTTCGGTGCCGGATCGCGCGCCGGATCTCTCGGGTTCGGTGCCGGGACGCGCGCCGACCCTCACGGGTTCGGTGCCAGGGCCCGTGCCAGATACGGTGCCGTCCGGCTCCGTGCGGACCGCGCGACCTCCGCGGGCGGACCCGCCGCGACGACCGTGCCGCCCTGCTCACCGCCTCCGGGGCCCAGGTCGATCACCCAGTCCGCGCCCGCCACCACCGCCATGTCGTGTTCGACGACGACCACCGAGTGTCCCGCGTCGACGAGTTCGTGCAGCCGGTGGGTGAGGATCTCGACGTCGGCCGGGTGCAGCCCGGTGGTGGGCTCGTCGAGCAGATAGAGCGTGTGGCCGCGCCGCACCCGCTGCAACTCGCCCGCCAGCTTGATGCGCTGGGCCTCGCCGCCCGAGAGCTCCGTGGCGGGCTGGCCGAGCCGCAGATAGCCGAGGCCCACGTCGAGGAGCGTGCGCAGGCTGCGGACGACGGGCGGGGTGTCCGCGAAGAACTCCGCGGCGGCCTCGACGGTCAGGTCGAGCACCTGGGCGATGTCGCGCCCCTGGTAGGTGACCTGGAGCGTCTCGGGGTTGTAGCGCGCGCCCGCGCAGTCCGGGCAGGGCGCGTAGGTGCTCGGCAGGAACAGCAGCTCGACGCTGACGAAACCCTCGCCCTGGCAGGTCTCGCAGCGGCCGCCCGCCACGTTGAAGGAGAAGCGCCCGACACCGTAGCCGCGCTCCTTCGCCGTGTCCGTGGCCGCGAAGACCTTGCGCACGACGTCGAAGAGGCCGGTGTACGTGGCCAGGTTCGAGCGCGGCGTACGCCCGATCGGCTTCTGGTCGACGCTGACCAGCCGTCCGACGCCCGGCAGGTCCTCGGTGATCGCGCCGACGAGCGTGGACTTGCCCGAGCCGGACACGCCCGTGACGGCCGTGAACGCGCCCAGCGGGATCTCCGCGGTCACCTCGCGCAGGTTGTGGCGGCTCACCGGGCCGACCGTCAGCCGGCCCCGCGCCGGACGCACGGCGCGTACCGGGGCGGGCGACCCGCCGAAGAGGAAGCGCGCCGTCGCCGACCCGGCCGCGCCCGCGAGCTCCGCCACCGGGCCGCTGTGCAGCACCTGCCCGCCGTGCTCGCCCGCCTGCGGGCCCACGTCGACGAGCCAGTCCGCGTGCCGCATGACGTCGAGATGGTGCTCGACGACGAAGACGGAGTTCCCCGCGGACTTCAGCCGGTCGAGGACCGTGAGCAGCGCCTCGGTGTCCGCGGGGTGGAGCCCCGCCGACGGCTCGTCCAGGACGTACACCACCCCGAAGAGACCCGAGCGCAGCTGCGTCGCGAGGCGCAGCCGCTGCAGCTCGCCCGCCGACAGGGTGGGCGTGGCGCGGTCCGGGCTGAGGTAGCCGAGGCCGAGCTCGGTGACGGTCGCGATGCGGGCCAGCAGGTCCTCGGTCAGGACCCGTGCGGTCTCGGACGCCTCGTCGGCGCCCGCGAGGGCCTCGGCGAGGTCGGAGAGGGGCAGCGCGGCGAGCTCGGCGATGGTGCGGCCCGCGAACGTCACGGCCATCGCCTCCGGGCGCAGCCTGCTCCCGCCGCACGCCGGACAGGGCGCACTCGTCAGGAACCGCTCGGCCTTGGCGCGCAGGGTCTGGCTCTTGGAGTCGGCGAAGGTCTTCATCACATAGCGCCGGGCGCTCATGTAGGTGCCCTGGTACGGGCGGTGGATCCGGCCCGCCTCGCGCACCGGGTGCACCGTCACCACCGGCTGTTCGTCCGTGAAGAGGATCCAGTCGCGGTCCTGCTGCGGCAGCTCGCGCCAGGGGCGGTCCACGTCGTGCCCCAGGGCGTCCAGGACGTCACGCAGGTTCTTGCCCTGCCAGGCGCCGGGCCAGGCGGCGATGGCGCCCTCGCGGAGGGACAGCGAGGGGTCGGGGACCAGCAGCTCCTCGGTGGTGCGGTGGACGCGGCCCAGGCCGTGGCAGGCGGGGCAGGCGCCGGCCGCCGTGTTGGGCGAGAAGGCGTCCGAGTCGAGCCGTTCGGCGCCCTGCGGGTAGCTGCCCGCGCGGGAGAAGAGCATCCGCAGCGAGTTGGAGAGCGTGGTGACGGTGCCGACGGACGAGCGCGAGGTCGGCGTGGAGCGGCGCTGCTGGAGCGAGACCGCGGGCGGCAGGCCGGTGATCTCGCCGACCTTCGGGGCTCCCACCTGGTGGATCAGCCGCCTGGCGTAGGGCGCGACGGACTCGAAGTAGCGCCGCTGGGCCTCGGCGTAGATCGTCCCGAAGGCCAGGGAGGACTTGCCCGAGCCGGAGACGCCGGTGAAGACGGCGAGCACGTCGCGCGGGATGTCCACGTCGACGCCCCGGAGGTTGTGCTCCCGGGCACCGCGGACGCGTACGAACGGATCGTGGGGGCTGTGCATGGGCGGGGCTCCGTACGCGGCTCGGGGACAAACCCCACGATTCTAGGCCGCGGGCGAATCCGCGAGCCGGGAGGTGCCCCGCCCGCGGGCCGGGTGTGCGGCGGTGGCGTCGCGCACCCGGCCCGCGGGCGGCCCGGCGTCAGCCGAACAGCGGGCGGGTGCGGCGGTAGATCGCGTCGGTGTGGGTGCGCACGTCCCGGTACACCTCGCCCAGACGGGTGTAGAGGGCGTGGTGGGTCCGGCTGGGTTCGAAGCGGCGGCCCGGCCGCACCATCGCGGCCACCGCCGTGTCGAAGTCGGGGTGCACCCCGAGGCCCACGGAGGCACACAGGGCGGCACCGAGCCCGGCCGCGTTGTTGACCTGCGGGCGGCGGGCGGGCACGCCGAAGACGTCGGCGAAGATCTGCATCATGAGGTCGGAGTTGGAGCCGCCGCCGGACACCACCACCTCCCGGTACTCGACGCCGAGTTCGGCGGCCATGTCGCCGCAGGTGCCGTGCAGGGTCAGGGCGAGCGCCTCCAGGATCGAGCGGTAGACGTGGTAGCGGCCCTGACGGCCGTCGAAGCCGAGGAGCGAGCCCTTGCGGAAGGGCGCCTCGGTGGGGGCGAGCCAGTCCAGGACCGTGATCAGCCCGTCGCTGCCGGGCGGGATCTTGGCGGCCTCGCGGTTGAGGTGGTCTTCCACGGACAGACCGGCGGCACGCGCGCCCGCGACGGCCTCCTCGCCGAGCAGGTCGCGGTACCAGCTGACGGTCCACATCCCGCGCCGCACACCGCCGCTCTCGTAGAGGTAGTCGTGCGGTGTGGAGGCGTAGTTCGTCCAGAAGGACGTGGCGCCGGGCCGGTTGGCGGGACCGGTGGTCATCCCCGCGACGTAGGTGCCGAGCGAGACGAGCAGCGTGTCGGTGGAGCGCAGGCCGCAGCCCAGTGCCTCCACGGCCTTGTCGTTGGCGGTGGCGACGACGGGCAGGCCCGCCGGGATGCCGGTGTGCCCGGCGGCCTCCGGGGTGAGCGTGCCGAGCACGTCGCCGGGCTGGACCAGGGTGAACAGCATGGCGCGGGGGATGCCGTGCGCGGCAAGCACCTCCTCGTCCTTGGTCCAGTCGAGGGTGTCGGGGTCGAGCGGCCACATGCCCGCGTAGTTGGCCGCCGTGTCCTTGAACTCGCCCGTCATGCGGTGGCCGATGTAGCCCGAGGACGTCGTGACGTAGGCCGCCCGCTCGTCGGTGTGCTCGTAGGGGCGCGAGACCCGCTCGTCCATCCAGCTCATGACGGGCTGGGCGAGGGTGCCGTCCGCGGTGAGGACCGCCCGGCAGAAGCGGATGGTGCACACGCCCACCCCCACGATCTCCGCCGGGTCCCCGGGGAAGGCGGCCATGGCCTGCCGGGCCGCCGCGCCGATGGACGTCCACAGGTCGTCGTCGGGGTGCTCGACGACGCCGGGGCGCGGGGTGTCGTACGGGCTCAGGCTCTGGCGGCCCTCGCAGACGGCGCGGCCGTGCTCGTCGAAGACGGTCACCTTGGAGGACTGCGAGCCGTTGTCGATGCCGATGAAGTAGCTGGGCATGGGCGGATCCCCGGGGGAGGAGGCGGAAGAGGGAAGGGGGCGGGGTGTGCGCCACGGGCGCACACCCCGTCGGGCATGCGGCGTCGGGTCAGCTGTCCAGGGGGAAGATGGTCCCCTTGTTCATGATCCCGTTCGGGTCGAAGGCCTGCTTGAGCGCGGCCAGCATGTAGTACGCGCTGCCGTGCTCCCGGGTGGTCCAGGGGGCGCGGTACTTGCCGATGCCGTGGTGGTGGCACATCGAGCCGCCCACCTTGAGGGCCTCTTCCACGATGATCGCGTTCAGCGGGACGTGGTACTTCTCGATCTCCTCGCGCGGCGCGCAGTTGATCTTGTAGTCGTAGACGAAGTAGAGGTTCGTGCCGGTCTGGTAGCTGTGCGAGGAGTGGGCGCCGAGCATCGTCAGGTCGTCGGCGGCGGGGAACTCCGCGCGGATGCGCCGCATGACGTTCTCGTACAGCTCGGTGGTGCGCGACCAGTCGACGGAGACCTCGGTGGTGTAGCCGAGTTCCTGGTGCTCCAGCATGTGCCGCTTCTCGGCCTCGATCTTGTCGACGCCCCAGTTCAGGTTGTCGAACCAGGCCTCGATCAGGGCCGGGTCGACCTTGGTGTGCGCGTACTGGTCGACCACCCGCCCGATCTCCTCGCTGGTGGCGCGGACGATGCCCCGGGGCCCCTCGGCGACGAAGACGACGACGACCTTGCCGTCGTAGAAGTGCGCGAAGTGCTGGCGGGCGTCCTCGGGGGAGTAGACGCGGACCACGGACGGCTTGAAGCCGTTGACCACGACCTCACGGATGATCTTGATCCCGGTGTCCAGGTCGTCGACCAGGAAGCCGTGGAACTCGTTGTTCTCCGGCTGGTACGTGAAGACCTTGACGGTGACCTCGGTGATGTAGCACAGCGCGCCCTCGTTGCCGATGACGATGTGCCGGATGTCCGGGCCGCCCGAGCGGCGCGGCACGTTCTTGACGCGGGTGACGGTGCCGTCGGGGAAGACCGCCTCCAGGCCGACGACCATGTCCTCGATCGCCCCGTACAGCGTGGAGAACTGGCCGATGGAGCGGGTGGAGACGAGGCCGCCGTACTGGGCGAGCGGCTTGGACTGGGGGGAGTGTCCGGTGGTCAGCCCCTGCGCGCGCAGCCGGTCCTCAAGGACCTGCAGCGGGACGCCGCACTGCACGGTGGCCGTCATGTTCTCGGGGTCGACGGAGATGATCTCGTCCATGCCCGAGCCGTCCAGCACGATGGTGTCGTCCACCGCGGTCTCCAGGCCGCCCTCGGTGCCGGTGCGGCCGGTGCGGGCGACCACGTTGACGCGGTGGGCGTCGGCGAAGGCGAGGACCTTGGAGATGTCCTCGGTGGAACGGGCGTTGACGATCGCGGCCGGGATCGGGCCGTCGAAGATGCCGTGGACCGACTGGTACTTCTTGAAGCGGTCCACGCTGGCCAGTTCCAGCTCGCGCTCGTCGGTGACGATCCGGTCGGCGGGCACCAGGCCGGAGAGCTGGGCGACGATGTCTTCGCGGGTGAGCTTCGAGAGCGACTTGGTCATGCTGGTTCTACCTCGCTGCGTGGGGTGGTGGGGCTTGCCCGGTGAGAAGTGGGGGACGGTGGGGGTGCGGGTGGGGCTCAGCGGACCAGGTAGCCCCCGTCCACCGGAAGCACATGGCCGTTGACGTAGTCGGAGGCGCGCGAGGCGAGGAAGACCGTCGCCCCCATCAGGTCCGCCACGTCGCCCCAGCGGCCGGCCGGGATGTGGTCGAGGACGCGCTGGTTCGTCTCGGGGTCCGCCCGCGTCGCCTCGGTGATCTTCGTGGCGAAGTAGCCCGGCGCGATGGCGTTCACCTGGACGTTGTGCTGGGCGAGCTCGTCGCAGTAGGCCTTGGTGAAGCCGGCGATGCCGTGCTTGGTGGCGGCGTAGGCGGGGGACCACTGGCCGCCGAGGAAGGAGAACATCGACGCGATGTTGATGATCTTTCCGGAGCGCTGCGGCACCATCAACTTGCTGGCCTCATGACTCAGTTCGAACGGCGCGGTGAGGTTCAGGTCCACCATGGGGTCCCACTGGGCCCGCCCGAACTCCGACACGTCGGCGATCTTGCAGATGCCGGCCGAGTTCACCAGGATGTCGACCGACCCGAAGGCCTCGGCGCAGCCCTCGACGATGCGGCGGGGCACTCCCGGGGCGGTGAGGTCCGCCGCCAGGAACTCCATGCGGCGCCCCTCGGCCTCGATCAGCTTGCGGGTGGTGCCGTCGTCCTCGACGACCGACGGCACGAAGACGTTGGCGCCGGCCTTGGCGAGGGCGAGCGAGAAGGCCTGGCCCAGGCCCGTGTTGCCGCCGGTGACGATGGCGTTCTTGCCGTCGAGGGAGAAGAAGTCCCGGTTGAATTCGGTGATGTCCATGGTGCGGATTCCTCGGATCGGTGCGGGGAGGTGCGGGTGGAGCCGTGCGACACGGGAGCGGGGCGGGGTGGGGGAGGCGGGTTGATCAGGCCAGGGCGAGCTCCTGACGGGCGTCGGCCGTCGCGCGGGCGGCGAGCTCGCGCCGGCGCACCCGGGTGGTGAGGGTGGTCAGCAGTACGCCGAGCAGGGCGACGCCGAACAGCACGGCGAAGAGGGTGAGGTAGCCGCCGCCGCGCTCGGGCACGGCCGGGCGCGCGGCGGGGTCGCCGATCCACCAGGCGCACAGCGACGGCAGGAACGCGTCCGGGAGGAAGGCGATGCCGGACGCCAGGCCGATCACCCCGCCGCGCTCGTTCTCCGGCACCTCGACCTCGCCGACGGTCGCGAAGTACACGCCACGGCTGGCGAAGACGAAGAGGCAGAGCACGAACATGAGGGCGACGGCCACCGCCATCAGAGCCGGTTCGTGCGGCATGAGGAAAAAGGCCAGGGCGACGGCGGCACTGCCCGCGAACATCCAACGCAGGAATTTCGGCGACGACTTGGTGACCTTGTCGACGACGAATCCACCGGCAGGGCCCGCCACGAACTGGAACACATAGGTGCGGACGACTCCGATGACGCCGATCAGACCGGCCGACACCCCGAAATTGTTCTCCAGGAGCGGCGAGAAATACCCGAGCGTCGTGTAGAAGCAGTACATCAGCATCGCGGTCAGACCGATCAGCCAGGTGTACTTGTTGCGCGCGGCCCGCGCCAACTGTCGGAGGGTGACCGCGGAACTGCCGAGTTCCGCGAGACGGTCACGGTCCTCCGCGACGAAGAACCACACCGCGGCGGCGAAGACGAAACAGAGGACCCCGTAGACGCGGATGAGCCACAATACGCCCGCGCTCTCCACCACGGCGGCCGCGACGACCGCGGCGCCGATCAGGCCGACCACGGTCGACGTCACGCCCCGCACGCCTTCGAGGAACCCGAACAGGCGACCCTGCGTCCCCGCGTCACCCAGCATGCCGATCGCCTTGACCAGCGCGGACCAGTACAGGCCCATGCCCATCACGGCCATCAGGACATGTGCCGCGAGGACCCCCCAGTAGCCGGGCCCGAGGGCGAGGAACAGGTCGGCCGCGCCGGTCCCCGCCAGGGCCACCGCGATCAGGAGGCGGGGCGGGAACCGGTCCGCGAACCAGCCGCCGACGAAGTACATGACGGTGGCCACGGCGCCGAAGACCGAAATGATGTTCCCGTACTCCTGCGCCGTCAGATCCAGTGCCGCGGCCGTCGGCCCGAGAAAGACGAAGCGAATGTAGGCGACCTGGAAAATGATGCCGCAGGACATCGCCAGAATCGCGAAACTGGTCCATCGCCGGGCCTTGCTCATGCGGCACTACCTCTTCGTAGAGCAGACAAAATGGGCAAACAAAAAAGAACAGTAATCCCCTCGGTGAGGTGGAGTTACTGTTCTCTGGTCTCTAGTAACTGTTTCCGCCGGTGACGGCGGAAACCGATATGAGGTTGTGGGACGGCTCAGCAGTGAGCCGCGTGATCACGGTAAAGGTGACCTTTCGGCGGAGTCAACCCCCTACCGGAACACGGGACGAACGTCCCGCCGTGCTCACATCTCCCAGACGTCCTGGTTCGACGACGCGATGGCCGCGGCGCCCGCCTTGAGCGCGGCGAACACGTCGTCCCGGTCGCAGACGAGGCCGCCCGCGACGAGCGGCACGTCGATGTCGGCGACCACCCAGCCGATGACCCGGGGCATGCAGCCCGGCAGGATCTCCACGCAGTCCGCCTTGGACCGGCTCACCTGCGCCGCGAGGTTGCGGTAGGACAGCGAATCGATCAGGAAGAAGCGGTGCACCGCCATCAGCCCCAGCTCGTGCGCCGCGCGGACCATGGAGCCCTTGGAGCTGAGCACGCCGTCGGCGGCCGTCCGCTCGCGCACGTAGCGCACGACGACCTCCTTGCTGCTGAACCCCTCGATCAGGTCGACGTTGACGAGGACCGTCCGCCCGGTGTCCTTGATGCGCCGCACCACGTCGGGCAGGTCGAGGACGGACCCGTACTGCAGGAACACCATGCGGCACGACGACGTCAGCACCGCCCGCAGTCCGTCCTCGTCGTTCACGGAGGCGATGACCGGGTTCTCGGCGAGCAGGTCCTGGGGCGGGGTGTGCAAGGGTGACTCCGGGGGAGGTACGCGAGGCGGGGGGCCAGCGTACTGCCGACGGTGGCGGTCCGGTGCCCGGTGGCCCGCGCCTCAGAGGCCCGGGCCCTCCGGCCGGGGACCCGGCTCCCAGCGGTCCGCACCGCTCCAGTGGTACGACGGGCGTCCTCGGGTGCCGCTGGTGCGGAACGGCTTGCCCTGGTCGTCGATGCGGAGCGTGCCCCGCCGGTCGCCGCTGGACCACCGCAGGTCCAGGTGCCAGCGGACGTCGAGCCGCTCGGCCCGGGCGTCGACGTAGAAGACCAAGGGGTCGCTCTCGCTGATCCGGTACGGGAAGCCGCGCTGGCCCGCGATCGGCGCGAGGCGCGGGGCCGCCGCGTCGAGGTCGACGCTGAACGCCTTGGTCTCCACCGTCTCGCCGCAGTTGGTCGCGAGGTGGAAGACGTTCCACGCGGGCGGAGCGCCGGTGCCGTGCACACGGACGGCCATGTCCTCCAGGACGACGGGGGCCTTGCCCAGGCCCTGCACGGTGACCTGGACGTACTGGCCACCGGCCGGGACGGCACCGAGTTCGCCCACCCAGGCGGGGATGTCCTGCCGCGCGGGCGGCATCGGCACGTCGGCGGTCTCGCGGTCCACCAGGAAGCTCTGGGCGCAGTCGTCCTCGTACTCGTCGGCGTACGGCCTGGTCCGTGCGGTCAGCGCGAGGCCGGGGGGCTCGGCGCCCCTGCCGACGGACGCGGGACCCTCGCCGCCGCCGTGCGGGACGCCGGGTCCCGTGCGGGCCCCGGCGGAGGGGCGGGCGCCGGACGGGGTACGGGCGGCGGGCGTGCGCTGCCCACCCGCCGTGTGCGGGGCGTCCGGGCTTCCTGCGCCGTCCGTGCCGTGGGTCCGCTTCGGCCGTGCGGATTCCCCGGGCCCGTCCTCGGCGCCGTGCTCGCCGGGGCGCGGGGCGGGGGCGGCGCTCAGGGCCGGCGGGGGCATCGGGCCGGCCAGTTGCCGGTGCGGGTCGCCGTCCGTGCCGCCGCTCACGCCGAGGGCGACGGAACCGGCCGCGACGACCGCGGCGACGGAGAGGGCGAGGAGACAGGCGTGGCGCCTGCGGGCGGGGAAGAGCGAGGACGTGGTGGTCGCGGGGCCCGGCGGGGTGGGAGGCGCGGATGCCGGGGCGCCGGGTGTGGTGGTTGCGGGTGGTGCGGCGGATTCGGCGGGTGAGGTGAGTGAGATGGATGAGGCAGGTGAAGGCCGACGGGCGCGTTCGCCTTCGGGTCCCCGCGCGCGCCCGCGGCCCTCGTCCGCCAGGACCCATCTCCGGTGGGCCTCCACCAGTTCCTCCGGTGTCGCGCCGCAGAGGCGGGCGAACCGCTCCACCACGGCGAACTCCGCGGGCACCGCGGCGCCGTTGCAGCAGCGGTGCACCGTCGACGTACTCATGTGGAGCCGTCCGGCCAGCACTCCGTAGCTCAGCCCGGAACGCTCCTTGAGGTCCCGCAGCAGCTCCGCGAGCGACGCCGTCATCGCACCGTCCCCTTCCGTTTCCGGCGGACCTCCCTCCCCCCGGAGCGCGCCGTACCGCCGGGACACGGCGAGAAAGATCAGCCGCGTCCCGGACCCCGAGACGTCCGGTGGCCCGACGCCGGTTCCGGACCGTTCGGAACCCCGAGGAACACGGCGATGAGCATTCTCGACCCGCTGTGTTTATCATCTCGCGTAATTTGATCTTTTGGCGGTTTTTCCGGAGCGCGGCATCGCCGTCCGACCGGACCTGCCGTCATGGGAAGTGGGGGGAACCACATGCGCCATGGAGCGCTCACGACGGCCGCCGTCTGCGCGGCCGCGCTCGTCGTCACGACGGGAGTGACGTCCGTCGCCTCGGCCGCACCGGCAGCCGGTGCGGCGGCCCGTCCGGCGGGGGACAAGGCCGACTTCAACGGCGACGGCTACCAGGACCTCGCGATCGGCGCCCACACCGCGTCCGTCGGCGACGTCGAGCGCGCCGGTGTCGTCACCGTCGCCTACGGCTCGGCCACCGGCCTGAAGTACGAGACCTCGAAGATCCTCGGCCAGGCCGACCCGGGCGTCCCGGGGGAGCCCGTGCCGGACGGGAAGTGGCGTGAGGTCAGCGCCGCGGGTGACCTGGACGGCGACGGGTACGACGACCTGGTCGTCCACTGGCTCGAGAAGACCACCGTGCTCTGGGGGAGCAAGGAGGGCATCACCGGAGAGGGCACGGTCCTGCCCGCCGGGAACTACACCGCAGGATCACCGAAGTTGCTCGGCGGCGGCATGGGGGTCGGCGACGTCAACGGCGACGGCGTCGACGACTTCGTCAGCCGTGCCCACAACGGCTCCGGCATCGGCGTCTCGGTCCTGCTCGGCCCGCTGAACCGCGGCACGGGCCTGCCCGCCGCGGTCTGGAACCGGAGCACGGCCCAGCAGGACGACCTCGTCCTCGGCACGGTGTATGTCGGCGACCTGACCGGCGACGGCAAGGCGGACGTCGTGGCCAGCGGCGGCGTCGTCCTGGGCAACGGGAAGCCCGGCGGCGTGATCCTCAAGGGCTCCGCCGACAGCCTGGTCAAGGGCAGTTCCTTCGCCGGCCCGTACCAGTACCAGAGCAGTCTGCCCTCGGCCTTCGGCGACCTGAAAAAGGACGGCTACCAGGATCTGGTCACCGGCTATCCGGAGCAGAACAAGGTGTACGTGACCTACGGCGGCCCGAACGGCGTCTCGGGCAGCGTGAAGTCGCGTACGTACACGCAGGCCAGCGCCGGCGTGCCGGGCGTGGACGAGGCCGGCGACCGGTTCGGGTCGGCGGTCGCCGTCGGCGACACCGACCGCGACGGTTACGCGGACCTGGTGATCGGCGCCTCGTACGAGACCGGCGCGGACGCCGCCACCACCGCGCGGTCGGGTGCGGTCACCGTGCTGCGCGGCGGCGCCGACGGCATCACGACGACCGGTGCCGCCTCGTTCACGCAGAACTCCCGCGGCATCCCCAGCACGTCGGAGAACGACGACCACTTCGGCGCCTCGGCGGCCGTGGTCGGGGCGGGCCGGGACGGTTCCATGGAGCTGTACGTGGGCGGCAACGGCGAGGACGGGTACAAGGGCCGGGTCTGGAAGCTGGCCACCGGAGCCTCCGGCGTCACCGGTGAGGGTGCCACCAGCTTCCACCTGGGGAACGTCGGCGGCCCTGCGGGCGGCGGCAACTACGGCTACCGGATGGCTGGTTGAGTGACCTTCGGCCGCGTGGCCGCGTGGCTGAGTGGCTGAGTGAGCTTCTGAGGAAGAGCGGGAAGAGCGGGAAGGGCCAGAAGCACCGGAAGGGCGGGCCCAGGAAGTAAAGCGAAGGGGACAGCTGACGGGAAAGGCGAAGGAGGGGGAGCGGATGGAGAAAGGGCGAAAAGGTCTCGCCCCCTTCTCCGCTTCTCATTCTCCGCTTCTCAGCGCTGGTCGAATCCGCGCTGTTTGGTCCGCTCCAACTCCACCGCCTCGTAAAGCGCCTTGATGTTCGCGCTGCCGAAGGTGGCGGCCCCTTGGCGTTCGATGACCTCGAAGAACAGCGTCTTGCGCGGATGGTTCGACGCGGTGAAGATCTGGAAGAGCTGGCCGTTGTGGTCCTCGTCGGCGAGTACGTTCGTCGACCGCAGGTCCGCGAGCCGTTCGTCGCCGAGGTGCCCGATGCGCCGGCCGAGCAGGTCGTAGTACGACGCCGGGGTGCGCAGGAACGCCACGCCGCGGGCGGACAGGGCGCGCACCGAAGCCACCGCGTCCCCCGTGGAGAACGCCAGGTGCTGGACTCCCGCTCCCTGGTGGCCCTTGAGGAACTCGTCGATCTGACCCGTGGCGGCCGAGGTGTCGGGCTCGATGAGGGTCAGGGTCACCGTCCCCGAGCGGCTCTGCACCACCTTCGACTCCATGGCCTGCGTGCCGACCACGATGTGTTCCTCGAAGATGAAGCGGAAGCCCAGCGCGTCGCGGTAGTAGGCGACCATCGGGTCGAGGTCGCCCGCGGGGAGGCAGACGGCGACGTGGTCGAGCTCCAACAGGTCGACGTCCCGCGGCCGTTCGGACTCCGGGGCCTCGACCGGCAGGTATCCGGCGGGCAGTCCGGGGCCCTCGCCGGGCCGGCGCCGGACCAGGGTGTGGACCAGGTCGCCGAAGCCGCGCAGCGCCGCGCCGACGGCCGGGCGCCGCGCGGTCCGCGGCTCCGGGTGCCGGTGGGCGACGGCGCCGCGCGCCAGCGCCGCGTGGAAGGCCGCTTCCGGGTCGGCGGTGCGCAGCGCGATGTCCGCGATGCCGTCCCCGTGGCCCAGCACGTACGTGGCGGCGGGATGCAGCTCGGACGTGGCCTGCGTCAGGACGAGCGTGATCTGCCCGTGCCGCACCGCGACCCCGCGGTGCTCCGCGGACGTGCTGGTGCCGACCACCGTGAAGGCGTACTGCTCGGTCCAGTGGGCCACGGCGGTGTCGAGGTCCTCGACGTACATCTCCACGTAGTCGATGGAGAGATCCGCGAGCGGATCGGCCGATTCTGATAAATCTCTCATGAGTGTCTCCAGTTCCGGAGAGAAATGAGCTGCTGGGGACTCTACGAGCCCGGTCTCGAATCTGGCTACGGGACGTGTGGACGGCCGACTTCCCTGTCCAGGGCAGGTGTTGTCCAAGAAGTCGGCCGGTAATCGGGGCAGGCCGGCCCGCGCATAAAATCGGCGGGCCTTTCGGTTCGCGGTCGACGGCCTTTCGAACCGGTGACGACTTGTGTTGAGCGGGTGATGACTTGTGATGCGCACCATGGCCGTCATCGGCACCGGCCTGATCGGTACGTCGGTGGCGCTGGCCGTACGGCGGCGGGGCGTCACCGTCTTCCTCGAGGACCGCGACCCCGCCGCCGCCCGCACGGCGGCCGCGCTCGGCGCCGGGCTCGCGCGGGCCCCGGGCGAACCGGCGGCCCCGGTGGATCTCGTCGTGATCGCCGTGCCGCCCAGCCAGGTGGGCGCCGTGCTCGCCGAGGCGCAGGAGCGTCGGCTCGCCCAGTGCTACACCGACGTGGCGTCCGTGAAGGCCGAGCCGGAGCGGGTTGCGCTGAGCCGTGCGCCCGACCCCTGCCGTTACGTCGGCGGGCACCCGCTGGCGGGCCGGGAGCGCTCGGGCCCGCTGGCTGCCCGCGCCGATCTCTTCCAGGGCCGCACCTGGGTCCTCACGCCCTCCCGGCTGACCTCGGACGCGGCCTTCGACCGGGCCCTCGAACTGGTCGCCCTGTGCGATGCCGTACCGGTGGTGATGCGCAGTCAGGACCACGACGCGGCCGTCGCCGTGACCTCGCACGTGCCCCACCTGATGGCCAGCCTGATGGCGGCGCGGCTGCGCGAGGGCCCCGCCGACCTGCCGCGCCTCGCCGGGCAGGGCCTGCGCGACGCCACCCGGATCGCGGGCGGCGACTCCCGGCTCTGGGGCGACATCCTGCAGTCCAACGCCCCGGCGATCGCGGGGGTGTTGAGGGACCTCCACACGGACCTCGCTCGCCTGGTCCCGGCCCTCGACGCGCTCGCCGGGCCGGGCGGGCGCGAACGGGACCACGGCATGCGGACGCTGGTGGACCTGCTCGACCGGGGCATCGACGGACTCGCGGAGATCCCGGCGCCCCGGCCCGGCGCCACGCCCGACGACGTGCGCGTCCGGGTCGCCGTCGCGGACCGCCCCGGCGCCCTGGCCCGGCTCCTGGCGGCCGTGGCGGACCTGGGGGTGACGGCGGACGACGCGCTGGTCGAGCCGGCGGGCGGCGCGGGGGGTGAGGGTGCCGGGGGCGAGGGGGAGCCCGGCGGCACGGACTCCCTGGACGCCGCGCGGTTCGTCGTGCGCTTCACCGTCCCGCCGCCCCTCGCGGACCGGCTCGTGACGGTGCTCGGGGCGGGCGGATGGGATGCCGTACGCGAGCAGGCCGTACGAACGACTGAGGCCGTACGGGAAAAGGGTGTACGGGAAAAGGGTGTACGGGAGAAGGCGGGACGGGGCGAGGCCGTACCGAAGGACGCGGGACGGGGCGAGGCCGTACGGAAGGATGCGGTACGGGGCAGAGCCTGACCGTGCCGTCCGCACCCTCCCTCGGCGGAGCCGCCCCGGCGTGCGGGCGGGTCGTCGCCCGCTGTAATCGCCGCCGGGGACGGTCACGCGGGCACACGCGCCCGCCGATGCGCGCACACGCCCGTCCCGGCCTGTCCAAGTGTGCGAATCGGCCGGTTGGACGGCGTTGTTGGACCGCCGGGAACCGTGTGACTCTGAGCGACGGACGACACATTCCCGATGACTTCCGCACGCCTGGGGGCACTTCATGCCGGGACAGATGGCCGAGGGCGCCGAGCACGCCGCCGACGGAGGTGGCGCGTCGGCGGCCAACCGCGCGGCGTTCGACCGCAGGGGGCTGCGGCAGGGCGGTCCCGGCACCCCGGGCCCGCCCGAGACCGCCGTGAAGATCCTCGGCCGGGTCTGGTCCGCGCCGCTCGTCGTCGGCCCGCTCGCCGCCCCGGCCCGTCCCGGCGGCGAACTCGCCGTCGTCCGGGCCGCCGGTGCGGCGGGGCTCCCCGCCGTGGTCGGCGCCTTCGCCGAACGGACCTTCGCCGAGCTCGCCTCGGCCGCCGAGGTCCCGCCGTGGCTGCGCACGTACGCCTTCCGGGACCACGACACCGAACGGCGGCTCGCCGCCGCCGCGCGCGACGCCGGGTTCGGGGCGGTCGTCCTCGCCCTGCACGGCCACGAGGACGTACGGGTCAGGAAGGTCGCCGCCCCCGCCAACCTCGGGCGGCCGGGGCCGCTCAGCGACATCCGGAGCCTGCTCGACGCCCGCGCCGATTGGCCGGCCGTGGACCGGCTGCGCGCGGCCGTCGACCTGCGACTCTTGGTCGCCGGGGTGCGCACCGCCGCCGACGCGCTGCGCGCCGTGGACAGCGGCGCCGACAGCATCGTGGTCACCTCGCTCGACGCGCTGCCCGAGATCGCGGAGGCGGTGGCGGGCCGCTGTCCGGTCCTGCTGAGCGGCGGAGTGCGGCGCGGCGCGGACATCCTGACGGCGGTCGCGGCGGGCGCCGACGCCGTCTTCGCGGGCCGCCCCGTCCTCGACGGGCTGCGGGCCGGCGGGCGCGCGGGCGTGGCGGAGGCGCTGGCCGGCCTCGTACGGGAACTGGCCGACGCCATGGCCTTCACCGGCAGCGCCACCGTCGCGGACATCGCGCCGGGCGTCGTGCGCACCGGTCCGCGCCCGGCCGACCCGCCGCCCACCGCGGTCGCGCGGCCGCTGCACAAGGCCGAGCTGCACGCGGGCGTGTCCGACCCGGTCCTGGACACCATGACCTTCCTGAACGAGATCACCTCCCGCCACCCGCAGGCGATCTCGTTCGCCCCCGGCCGCCCCTACGACGGCTTCTTCGACAGCGAGCAGATCTTCACGCACCTGCGGCGCTACCTGAACCACCTCCAGGAGCAGGGGAGTTCGCCCCAGCAGGTGCGGACCGCCCTCTACCAGTACGGGCCCACCGCCGGGCAGATCCGCGAGATCATCGCCGACTCGCTGCGCGCCGACGAGGACATCGACGTACCCGCCGAGTCGATCGTGGTGACCGTCGGCGCGCAGGAAGCCATGCTTCTCGTGCTGCGGGCGCTGATCAGCGGACCCGACGACGTCCTCCTGGTCTCCAGCCCCTGCTACGTCGGCATCACCGGCGCGGCCCGCCTCCTGGACATCGCCGTGACCCCCGTCGAGGAACGCGAGGACGGCCTCTCCTGCGCGGACCTGGAAGCGGTGATCAGGGACGAACGGGCCCGCGGCCGCCGCCCCCGCGCCTTCTACGTCGTCCCCGACCACTCCAACCCGTCCGGCACCACCCTGGGGCCACGGGCCCGCACCGAACTCCTCGACCTCGCCGCCCGGCACGGCATCCTCATCCTGGAGGACAGCCCCTACCGGCTGGTCAGTCCCGGGCCTCCGCTGCCCACGCTGAAGTCGCAGGACCGCGCCCGCACGGTCGTCCACCTCGGATCCTTCTCCAAGACCGTGTTCCCCGGCGCCCGCGTCGGCTTCGTCGTCGCCGACCAGCCCGTCGTCGACGCCGGCGGCCGCACCGGGCTGCTCGCCGACGAACTCGCCAAGATCAAGAGCATGGTGACGGTCAACACCTCCAGCCTCAGCCAGGCCGTCGTCGCGGGCGCGCTCCTCGCGGCGGGCGGCCGGGTCTCGGAGCTGAACACCGCCGCGTCCGCCTACTACGGCGACGCGATGCGGGCCACGCTCAGGGAACTCGACGCCCACCTGCCCGCCGACCGACGCGAGGCCTTGGGCGTGCGCTGGAACGAACCCACCGGCGGCTTCTTCCTCACCCTGCGGGTGCCCTTCCGGGCGGACAACGCGGCGCTGGAGCGCTCGGCCCAGGACTTCGGCGTCATCTGGACGCCGATGACGTACTTCTATCCCGGCGGCGGCGGCCTGCACGGCATCCGCCTGTCGACCAGCTATCTGACGCCCGCCCAGATCGCCGAGGGCACCGGGCGCCTCGCCCGGTTCATCGAGGCGGAGAGCGCGCGCACCACCTGACCGGGACCTCCAGAACCGGGACATCCAGAACCGGGACCTCCAGAACCGGGACATCCAGAACCGGGACCTCCAGAACCGGGACCTCCAGAAAGGAACAGGGACAGTGACCGGCACCAACTCCATGCCGTACCCGCGCAGCAAGCCACGAATGTGGGGGTGGACCTTCCGATGACCATCGACACAGCCCTGCCCGGAGTCCTCGACGACATCCCGGCCGCCCCCTCGCCCGCGAGGCGCGACGCCCGGACGACGGCACCCGCCCCGGCGGCCCTGCACCCCCGCATCGTCGGTGTGGGCACCGCCGTGACCGCCGCCTCCTACTCGCAGCAGGAAGTGCTCGACGCCTTCGGCATCACCGACCCCAAGGTGCGCTCGGTCTTCCTCAACAGCGCGATCGAACGGCGCAACCTCGTCCTGCCCCCGGCCGACGCCCACGGCGTCCGCGTCCCGGAGCCGCAGGGCGACCTGCTCGACAAGCACAAGGAACTGGCCCTGCGGATGGGCGGCGAGGCCCTGCGCGCCTGTCTGAAGAAGGCCGGGGCGGAGCTCGCCGACCTGCGGCACCTGTGCTGCGTGACCTCCACCGGACTGCTCACCCCCGGCATCAGCGCCCTGCTGATCAAGGAGCTCGGCATCGACCGGCACTGCGCGAGGACCGACATCGTCGGCATGGGCTGCAACGCGGGGCTCAACGCCCTGGGCGTGGTGGCCGGCTGGTCCGCCGCCCACCCCGGCGAACTCGCCGTCGTGCTCTGCGTGGAGGCGTGCTCGGCCGCGTACACCGTGGACTCGACGATGCGGACGGCCGTCGTCAACAGCCTCTTCGGCGACGGCGCGGCCGCCGTCGCGCTGCTCACCGACGCGGGCACGGACACCGACCCGGCACCCTCGGCGGGCGAGGCCCCCACGGTCCTGAAGTTCGCGAGCTGCGTCATCCCCGAGGCCGTCGACGCCATGCGCTACGACTGGGACCGCGACCAGAACAGGTTCAGCTTCTTCCTGGACCCGCAGATCCCCTATGTGGTGGGCGCACACGCCGAACTCGTCGTCGACCGGCTGCTCGAAGGAACCGGGCTGCGCAGGAGCGACATCCGGCACTGGCTGGTGCACTCCGGCGGCAAGAAGGTCATCGACGCCGTCGTCGTCAACCTCGGACTGACCCGGCACGACGTGCGCCACACCGTCGGTGTGCTGCGCGACCACGGGAACGTGTCCAGCGGCTCGTTCCTGTTCTCGTACGAACGCCTCCTCGACGAGGAGGTCACCCGGCCCGGCGAGTACGGGGTGCTCATGACCATGGGGCCGGGCTCCACGATCGAGACGGCGCTGATCCGATGGTGACGAAGGGCGGGGACCGGCCGATGCCGACGACACGAGAGACCAGGGAACCCCTGTACGCGCTGGAGCTCGACGGGACCGAGCCCCTGTCGGCGACGGCCGTCAAGGCGGTCGGCGGCCTGTGCGACCGGGCGGAGGACCGGGCCGGTACCCGGACGGAGGGCGGGCCGCCCGGCCCGGCCGGCCGCAGCGCCGTCGCCTTCCGCGTCTCGGGCGCCCCGGCCGACGGCTGGTCCACCGGCCTCGACGTCATGCTGGTCACCAAGTGGGAGCGGGCGCTGCGCCGCCTGGAGCGGCTGCCCCTGGTCACGGTCGCGGTGGCGCGCGGCGACTGCGGCGGGACCGCACTCGAGACGTTCCTGGCCGCCGACGTCCGCGTCGCCGCGCCGGGCACCCGGCTGCTGCTCCCGCGCGGCGCCACCGCCCCCTGGCCCGGCATGGCCGCCTACCGCCTGGTCCGGCTCGCGGGCACCGCCCGGATCCGCAGGGCCGTCCTCTTCGGCCACCCGATCGAGGCCGCCGAAGCCCTCGCGTTCGGCGTCGTCGACGAACTGACGGACGATCCGGCGGCCGTGGTGGCGGCGACGGCCGGCCTGGCAGGGACGGTGCCGGGCAAGGAGGTCGCGATCCGGCGGCAGCTGATGTTCGACGCGGCGACCACCGGCTTCGAGGACGCGCTCGGCGCGCACCTGGCGGCCTGCGACCGCGCGCTGCGCCAAGGCGCGGAGGAGGAAGCCCGATGACGACGGTCCTCCCGGGACAGCAGCCGCCGGACGGCCACCGCACGCAGGCCGCGACCGGCACGCGCGCGACGGACGCGACGGGTACGGGCGCGACGGACGCGACGGGTACGGGCGCGACGGACGTGACGGGTACGGGCGCGACGGACGTGACGGGTACGGGCGCGATGGACGTGACGGGTACGGGCGCGACGGACGTGACGGGTACGCGCGCGATGGACGTGACCCGCGCCGCGCCCGGCGCCACCGCCGACGTCCGTGCGATCTGGTCCGGCCTCACCGCGTCCCGCGACGTCCTCTCCCGCGTCCACGCGCTGGCGGCCGCCCTGCCGGAGCCGCCCGCCCGCAGTGCCGAGCAGCGTGCCGCGATCGGCGCCGCCAAGGACGCGGCACGGACCCTGCGGGCCGGCTTCCTCGACACGTACGCGGACGCCGTCTACGACCTGCTGACCGCGCACCGCACCACCTCGCTGCGCATCGACGCGCTCCTGGACGCGGCCGCCGACGCCTTCCCCGGCCTGGTGCCGGACGCAGCCCTGCTCGCCGCCGAGAGCGGCAGGCCGCAGGCCGCCAAGGAAGGGCACGAGATCGACCAGGGCATCTTCCTGCGGTCCGTGCTGCGCTCACCGACCGCGGGACCCCACCTGCTCGACGCCATGCTCCGGCCGACGCCCCGCGCCCTGGCCCTCCTCGACGACTTCACCCGTACCGGCGTGGTGGAGATGGCGGCCGTGCGCCTGGAACGGCGGGCGGACGGCGTGGCCCGGCTGACGCTCTGCCGGGACGACTGCCTGAACGCCGAGGACGTCCGCCAGGTCGACGACATGGAGACCGCCGTCGACCTCGCGCTGCTCGATCCCGCCGTACGGGTCGGGCTGCTGCGCGGCGGGGTGATGAGCCATCCCCGCCACCGGGGCAGGCGCGTGTTCAGCGCGGGCATCAACCTCAAGAGCCTCAGCTCCGGCGACATCCCGCTGGTCGGCTTCCTGCTGCGCCGCGAACTCGGCTACCTGCACAAGCTCGTGCGGGGTCTGCGCACCGACCACCCCGGCACGTGGCACACGCCGTACGTGGCGAAGCCGTGGGTCGCCGCCGTCGACGGGTTCGCCATCGGCGGCGGCATGCAGATCCTGCTGGTCTGCGACCACGTGCTCGCCGCGTCGGACGCCTACCTGAGCCTGCCCGCGGCGAAGGAGGGCATCATCCCGGGCGTCGCCAACCACCGCCTCGGCAGGTACGTGGGGCCTCGCACGGCCCGCCAGATCGTCCTCGGCGGCCGCAGGATCAGGGCCGCCGAACCCGACGCGCGCCTGCTGGTGGACGAGGTCGTCGAGCCGGATGCCATGGACACCGCCGTCGAGCGGAGCCTGGCCCGGCTCGACGGCGCCGCGGTCCTCGCCAACCGGCGGATGCTCAACCTCGCCGAGGAACCGCCGGACGCGTTCCGCGCGTACGTCGCGGAGTTCGCGCTCCAACAGGCCCTGCGCATCTACGGCCAGGACGTCATCGCCAAGGTCGGCCGGTTCGGCGCCACGCCCCCGGACGCCCCGCCGGGGCCGGCGGACGTCCCCGCGCCACCGCGCGGCTGACGGGGGGAGGGACACCGCGATGCCGATCGCCCGGATCAACGGGACCCGCCTCGGCTACGACACGTACGGCCACGGGGAGCCGGTCGTCATGGTCACCGGAACCGGCGCCCCCGGCCGGATCTGGCGCACCCACCAGGTGCCCGCCCTCACGGCCGCCGGGCACCGGGTGATCACCCTCGACAACCGGGGGATCCCGCCGAGCGATCCGTGCCCCGACGGGTTCACCCTCGCCGACATGGCCGCGGACATCGCCGGGCTCATCGAGCACCTCGGCGAGGGCGCCTGCCGGATCGTCGGCTACTCGCTGGGCGCCGTCGCGGTCCAGGAACTCCTGCTGGCCCGCCCCGGCCTCGTACACCGCGCCGTCCTCATGGCGACCAGCGGCCGCACCGACGCCCTCACGGCCGCGATGACCGCCGCCGACGTCGAACTCGGCGACAGCGGCGGGAAACTCCCGCCCCGCTTCGCCGCCTACGTCCAGGCCCTGCAGAACCTCTCCCCGCGCACCCTGAACGACGAGGAACGGCTGCGGGACTGGCTCGCCGTCCTCGAGATGTCGGCCGTCGACCCGGCCGGCGCACGCGGCCAGCTCGCCCTCCAGCTCATCCCGGACCGGCTCGCCGCCTACCGGCACATCAGCAGGCCGTGCCTGGTCATCGGATTCCAGGACGACCTGGTCATCCGCCCCCACCTGTCCCGCGAGGTCGCGCGGAGCATTCCCGGCAGCTCCTACACCGAGATCCCGGGCTGCGGCCACTACGGATATCTGGAGCGCCCCGAAGCGGTGAATTCCGCGATCACCGGATTCCTCGCCGTCCGACAGCCATGAATTCCCCGGCCCGCGGCCCCCCTTTCTGGACGGCCTTGTCGGTCACGAAACACGCCGATAGCGTGAAACACGTCCTGCCGACGGAAATTGATCGGAGTGGTTATGCCGAACCCGTTCGACGACGAAAACGGCACCTTCCTGGTTCTCGTCAACGACGAGAACCAGCATTCGCTGTGGCCGGCCTTCGCAGAGATCCCGGCCGGCTGGAAGGCCGTGTTCGGAGAAGACGACCGCAAGGCCTGCCTGGACTACATCGAGGAGAACTGGACGGACATGCGTCCCAAGAGCCTCATCGACGAGATGGCGAAGTTCGAAGCCGCAGGCTAGGCACGCCCCGACCGAAACGACAACGAAACAGGAGGTTTTCGTGGCCATGATCGGCGGCCCGGGGCCGGTACTGATGCGGGGGATGGGACCCGACGATTCGGTGACCAAGCAGAAGATAAAGCCTGGCACGGCCAAGCGAATCCTCCCCTATACGAAACCGTATCGCTTCAACATAGGCGTTCTCCTCGTCGTCACCGTGCTCAGCGCGGGCAACGTGGTGGCCATCCCCATCCTGTTCAAGTACCTCATCGACGACGGCATCGTCGCCCGGGACACCTCGGTGGTCGTGTGGATCTCCGTGACGGTCGCCGTCCTCGCGCTGCTGAGCGCGGGCTTCGGCTTCGCGGAGGCCTGGTACTCGGGCCGGGTCAGCGAGGGGCTCATCTACGACCTCCGCACCAAGATCTTCGACCATGTGCAGCGCCAGCCCCTGGCGTTCTTCACCCGCGCGCAGACCGGCTCCCTGGTCAGCCGCCTCAACACCGACGTCGTCGGCGCGCAACAGGCGGTCACGGCACTGCTGTCCACGGTGGTGTCGGCGGGCCTGACCCTGCTGCTCGTCCTCGGCGCGATGTTCTACCTGTCCTGGATCGTCACCCTGATCTCCCTCGTGGTGATCCCGCTGTTCATCCTGCCGGGCCGCGTCGTCGGCCGGCGGCTGCAGCGGATCATGCGGGAGCACATGATGGTCAACGCCGAGGTCGGCTCGTTCATGAATGAGCGCTTCAACGTGACCGGCGCGCTGCTCGCCAAGCTGTACGGCCGTCCCGCGAGCGAGACCGGCATGTTCTCCCGCCTGGCCCGCAAGGGCCGCGACCTCGGGGTCCTGACCTCCGTCTACGGAAAGCTGCTCTTCCTGACGATGACGCTCGTCAGCGCCCTGGCGACCGCGCTCGTGTACGGCATCGGGGGCGCCCTCGTCATCGACGGGACGTTCCAGATCGGCACGCTGGTGGCCCTCGCGACGCTGCTCACCCGGCTGATGGGCCCGATCAACCAGCTGTCGGGGGCCCAGACGAGCTTCCTGACGGCCCTCGTCAGCTTCGACCGGCTCTTCGAGATCCTCGACCTCAAGCCGCTGATCTCCGAGAAGCCGGACGCGGTGCCGCTGCCGGCCGCGGCGGCGACGAAGGCCGCCGACGGCACCGGCACGGCACCGGACATCACCTTCGAGGGGGTGTCGTTCCGCTACCCGAAGGCCGCGGACGTCTCCCTCGCGTCGCTGGAGTCGATCGCGCTGCCCTCGCAGGAACGCGCGCAGAACACCTGGACCCTGCGCGACCTGAACTTCACCGCCCCCGCGGGCAAACTCACCGCCCTCGTCGGCCCGTCCGGCGCCGGCAAGACCACGATCACGCATCTGGTGCCCCGCCTCTACGACCCGGTGGAGGGCGCCATCCGGATCGGCGGCCACGACATCCGCGACGTGACGCTGAAGTCGCTGAACGAGACCGTCGGCATGGTCACGCAGGACGCGCACCTCTTCCACGCGACCATCCGTGACAACCTCACCTACGCGCGGCCCGACGCCACCGAGCAGGAGCTGGTCGACGCCTGCAAGGCCGCCCAGATCTGGGACCTGATCGACTCGCTGCCGGACGGCTTCGACACCGTGGTGGGCGACCGCGGCTACCGCTTCTCCGGCGGCGAGAAACAGCGCGTGGCCATGGCCCGGCTGCTGCTCAAGGCCCCGCCCATCGTCGTGCTCGACGAGGCGACCGCCCACCTCGACTCCGAGTCGGAGGCGGCGCTCCAACGCGCCCTGAAGACCGCGCTGAAGGGGCGTACCTCCCTGGTGATCGCGCACCGCCTCTCCACCATCAGGGACGCCGACCAGATCCTCGTCGTCGACAAGGGCCGCGTCCAGGAACGCGGCACCCACGAGGAGCTCATGCAACTGGACGGCCTGTACGCCGAGTTGTACCGCACGCAGTTCTCCCGGCAGCCCGCCAGGAACGGTGAGGCGCCCGTGCCCGAACCGGTCGGCGCACCGCCAGGGCCGCACGGCCCCGGCCCGGTGCTGACCGGCGGACCCGGTGGCCCAGGCGGCGGCCCGCACGGCGCCTTCCCCGGTGGACCGGGAGTCTTCCTGGCCGGACCGGGCGGCCCCGGTGGGCCGGGCGGACCTCCCGGCGGACCTGGGGGACCTCCCGGCGGCCACCGCGGCCCCGGCGGCCCACCGCCCCCGGGCCACGGGTGACACGGAACCGGCCGACGCCCCGGCGCCGGCCCTCGTAACCCGCCCGCGCCCTGCCCGCGCTTCCCGCCACGGCCCGTCCACGGCATCCGGGCGGCGGCACCCCCGCCGCCCGGATGCCGTGCCGTCGTACCGGCCCGGAGCGCACGCCCCGCCGGTACGCTGAGCGAGGGCGGGCTGTGACCAGTGTGTGACCCCCGCTCGGAGATCCTGGTCAGCCATGATCCATCGGGGGGTGGGGCTGTGCGGGTGCTGGTGGTCGAGGACCAGACCGAACTGGCGGATTCCGTGGCCAGGGTGCTGCGCCGCGAAGGCATGGCGGTCGACGTCGTCTACGACGGCGAGGGCGCGCTGGAGCGCGCCTCCGTCGTCGACTACGACGTGGTCGTCCTCGACCGTGACCTGCCCACCGTGCACGGCGACGAGGTGTGCGGCGTCCTGATGGCCGAGCCCGCCCGCACCCGGGTCCTGATGCTCACCGCGTCCGGGACGATCGCGGACCGGGTGGCGGGGCTCAGCCTCGGCGCCGACGACTACCTCCCCAAGCCCTTCGCCTACGCCGAACTGGTCGCCCGCATCCGCGCCGTGGCCCGCCGCGCCCAGCCCGCGGTGCCGCCGGTCCTCGTCCACGGCGACCTGCGGCTCGACCCGGCCCAGCGGATCGCGACCCGCGCCGAGCAGCGACTGACGCTCACCCCCAAGGAGTTCTCGGTCCTGGAGTACCTGATGGCGGCCCGCGGCCGCGTCGTCTCCGCCGAGGAACTGCTCGAACGCGTCTGGGACGAGGCCACCGATCCGTTCACCACCACCGTCAAGGCGACCATCAACCGGCTGCGGCCCAAGCTCGGTTCCCCGCCCGTGATCGAGACCGTGCCCCGCGGCGGCTACCGGATCTGACGAGGTGAGGCGAGATGCCGATGCGTCTGCGCAGTGCGGCCCGCGCGGCCCTGTCCCGGACCGGACTCCTGTCCCGCCTCCTGCCCCGCCGCGTCCGCATGCGGCTCACCCTGCTGTACGGCCTGCTGTTCGTCGTGTCCGGCGCGGTCCTCCTGACGATCACCTACCTGCTGGTCAACCGGCCCGACAACACGGTCCTCATCAGCCGTCAGGGCGGCACGGGGCCGCCCGGTGACGCCGGCGTCCACATGTACACCCGCGACCAGATCCCCGGCGGCGTCGACCGCTTCGCCCAGGCGCAGCAGCAACAGGCCGTACGCCAGCACGCGGCCGAGATGCAGCATCTGCTGACCCAGTCCGGCATCGCCCTGGCGATCATGACGGTGATCGCCATAGGCCTCGGCTGGCTGGTCGCCGGGCGGGTGCTGCGCCCCCTGCGCACCATCACGACCAGCGTCCAGCGGATCTCCGCCCACAACGTCCACGAGCGGCTCGCCGTCGAAGGGCCGGGCGACGAACTGAAGGACCTGGCCGACACGGTCGACGGGCTGCTCGGCCGCCTCGAAGCGGCACTGGACTCCCACAAACGGTTCGTCGCCAACGCGGCGCACGAACTGCGCACGCCCCTCACGGTCGAACACGCCCTCCTCGAGGAGTCCCTGATCGACCGTGAGGCGACCGTCGACTCCTTCCGGTCGAACTTCGAGCGGCTCCTGACCCTCAGCGAACAGCAGGCCCGCCTGCTGGAGTCCCTCCTGACCCTCTCCGGCAGCGAGCGCGGCCTCGACCGCAGAGACCCCCTGGACCTGGCGGAACTCACCGGGAACGTACTGCTCGGCTGCGCCAAGGAGGCGGCACGGCACGGAGTGCGGGTGGAGCCCCGCACCGGCCCGGCGGCCATCTGGGGCGACGACGCCCTCGTCGAGCGGCTCGTCGCCAACCTCCTGGACAACGCCATGGGCTACAACGTGCCCGACGGCTGGGTACGGGTCGTGACCGACACCAAGAACGGCCGGGCCTTCGTCCGTGTCTCCAACACCGGCCCGGAGATCCCGGCGGCCGGGGTGAGCCGCCTCTTCGAACCGTTCCAGCGCCTCGGCCGCACGGCCGACAACGGCCACCACGGCCTCGGCCTGTCCATCGTGCGTTCCATCGCCGCGGCACACGACGCGACCCTGAGCGCCCACGCCCGCCCCCAGGGCGGGCTCGTCGTCGAAGTCGGCTTCCCCCTGCGCACCCCGGCACCCCCCGCACCCCACTTCACGGAACCGTCCGAACCCTCCTCCAGGGACGGCCGCTTCCGCCCCGCGCGCGCCACCCCGAAATCGCTTCCCGAATAGGGGCGCGACCGACGACCTCCCCCCGACCGGAACGCGAAAGGCGGACGGTCGCTTCCTTTCCCCCTCGGCCATAGCATCGGAATCTCCGTGCGAGGCAGCGCGCATTTCCCTGCGCACGCCCGTACGGAATGCCTGAGCGCATGCCGTCTCCGTGTCCAAGTGCGGAAAGTGCGCGGTTGGACGGCTCGTACGACGTGGACAGCCACCTGTCCCCGACGATCACATGGCCCGGACAACAGACGCAGCAGCCGAGGGGAATTGCTCGGCCAGGGGGAAATACATGAACGGCAACGCTGCTCGCACCCTGCCCCTTCTGGACGCCCAGGAGGGAATCTGGCTGGCGCAACGCGTGGCGGGCTCGCGCCGGTTGTACAGCGTCGGGCAGTACGTCGAGATATACGGACCCGTCGACCGGGACGCATTCGGCCGCACCCTGCGACAGATGACGGACGAGACGGAAATCCTGCGCGCGCGATTCGAGGACGACGGCGCAGGCGGAACCCGCATGACGTTCCCCGGGGCGACCCCCGCCGCCACTCCGGAAGGCGGCGACGAGGAACACCGCGCGGAGCATGCCGCACCGCCCTTCACCTTCCTCGACCTCACCGCGGAGGCCGACCCCAGGGCGACCGCGGAGGCGTGGATGCGGGCCGAGCTCGACCAGGAGATCCCCGCCCACGCGCGTCACCTCCTCGCCCACGCCCTCGTCCGCCTGACGCCCGATCACCACATCTGGTACCAGCGCTACGACCACCTCCTCATGGACGCCCTCGGCTGCTCCCTGCTCGCCCGCCGCGCCGCCGACGTCTACACCGCGCTCCTCGCCGGACGGCCCTTCGCCCCCGCCGGCCACGCCGCCCTGGCGGACCTGAAGGACCAGGAGGAGGCCTACCGGGCGTCCCCCCGCCACGAGGCCGACCGCCGCTACTGGCACGAGCACTTCGCCGACCGCCCCGACCTGACCGGCATCCCCGGCCACCGCACACCCGGCGCCGCACCCGCGGGACCCGGCGAAGTGCTGCGCGAGACCGGCCACCTGACCCCCGACACCGTCACGGCGCTCCGCACGGCCGCCACCCGCGCCGAGGTGAGCTGGCCCCGGCTCGTCGTCGCCGCGGTCGCCGCCTTCGTCGGCCGGATGAGCGGAGCGGACGAGGCGGTCCTCAGCCTCCCGGTCGCCGCCCGCACCGGCGATCAGGCCCGCCGCACCCCGTGCACGACGGCCAACATCCTGCCGCTGCGCCTCCCCGTGCACCCCGCCACCAGCCTCCTGGACCTGGCACGGGCGGCGGGCCGGGAGATCGACGCCCTCCTCGACCACCAGGCGTTCCGCGGCGAGCGGCTGCGCCGTGAACTCGGCTGGCCGACCGGTGACCGCTGGCACTTCGGCCCGTACGTCAACGTCCTGCCGATGGCCGGGGAGACCCTCTCCTTCGCCGGGCACCACTCCGTCGTCCACGACCTGTCGAGCCGTCGCGTCGAGGAGTTCGGCGTCCTCGTCGGCGGCGCGGGACCCGACGGGCGGATGGAGGTCACCTTCGAGGCCAACTCCGCGCTGTACGACACCGCGTGGCTGCGCGGGAGTCACCGCGCCTTCCTGCGCTTCCTGGAACGGCTCACCGCCGAACCGTCCCGGCAGATCGGCCGTGTCCCGGTCCTCGACGGCACCGGCTCCGGGGCGACCGACGCGACGGCCCCCATGGGACAGCTCGGCCCGGCAGCCCCGATGGGGCCGGTGGACTCCGCGAACCCGGCCGACTCGGTGCCGAAACTCCTGGCCCGCCATCTCCCCTGGTCGTACGACGCGGTGGCGGTCGTCGATGCCGAGCGGTCTTTGTCGTATGGGGAGTTGGATGCGGCGGCGGGTCGGTTGGCGTCGTTTTTGGTGGGTGCGGGGGTGGGGCGGGGTGATCGGGTCGCGGTGGTGATGGAGCGGTCGGTGGATCTGGTGGTGGTGTTGTTGGGGGTGTGGCGTGCGGGGGCGGCGTTCGTGCCGGTGGATGTGGAGTATCCGGCGGAGCGCGTGGCGTTCCTGCTCGACGACGCGGAGCCGGCCGCGGTGGTGTGCACCGAGGCGTACCGGCACCTGATCCCCGAGGCCTCCGGGCCGGTTCCTGTCGTGTTCGACGACCCCGAGGTCCGGGCGGCCGTCGCCGTCTCCCGCGCCGACGGGCCCGCCGTGTCGGTCAGTGGGGGTGATCTGGCGTATGTGATGTACACGTCGGGGTCGTCGGGGGTGCCGAAGGGGGTGGCGGTCCCGCATGGGGCTGTGGCGGGTCTGGTGGGCGGTGGTGGTTGGTCGGTGGGGTGTGGGGATGCGGTGTTGATGCATGCGCCGCATGCGTTTGATGTGTCGTTGTTCGAGGTGTGGGTGCCGTTGGTGGTGGGTGGGCGTGTGGTGGTGGCGCCTGTGGGCGTGGTGGATGCGCGTGCTGTGGGTGTGGCGGTGGCGGACGGGGTGTCGTCGTTGCATGTGACGGCGGGGATGTTCCGGGTGCTTGCGGAGGAGTCGCCGGAGTGTTTCGCGGGTTTGCGTGAGGTGTTGACGGGTGGGGACGTGGTGCCCGCGGGTGCTGTGGCCCGCGTCCGTGAGGCGTGCCCGGATGTGGCGGTACGCCATCTCTACGGGCCCACGGAAATCACCCTCTGCGCGACCGCCCACCTGCTGCGACCGCAGGACGAGGTCACCCAGGTCCTGCCCATCGGCCGCCCCCTGGCCAACCGTCAGGCGTACGTCCTGGACGCGGCGTTGCAGCCCGTCCCGGCCGGTGTGGTGGGGGAGCTGTACATCGCGGGGGAGGGCCTTGCGCACGGCTATCTCGGGCGTCATGCCCTGACGGCCGAACGGTTCGTCGCCTGCCCGTTCGGCAAGGACGGGCGACGCATGTACCGGACCGGTGACCTGGTGCGCTGGTCGGCCGACGGTGAGCTGCTGTTCGTGGGGCGCGCCGACGAACAGGTCAAGGTCCGCGGCTTCCGCGTCGAACCCGGTGAGATCGAGGCGGCCCTGTCCGGACAGCCCGGCGTCGGTCAGGCCGTGGTGGTGGCCCGCCAGGACGGTCCCGGCGAGAAACGCCTGATCGGGTATGTCGTCCCGGACGAGGAGCAGCGGCAGCGCGGCGCCCTCGACCCGCGCGACCTCCGGGCACACCTCGCGGAGCTCCTGCCGGACTACATGGTCCCTGCGGCCGTCCTGGTCCTGGACGCGCTGCCGCTCACCGCCCACGGCAAGCTCGACCGCGCGGGCCTGCCCTCGCCCGACTTCGAGGGCGCCGGGCGCGGGCCCGCGAGCCCGGTCGAGGACGTGCTCTGCGGCTTGTTCGCGGAGGTGCTGCGGCTCGGGCGGGTCCCCGCCGACGTCTCCTTCTTCGAGCTGGGCGGGGACTCGCTGTCGGGGATGCGGCTGGTCGCGCGGGTGCGGGCGGTCCTCGACGCGGAGGTGGGGATCGGCGAACTGTTCGGCGCGCCGACCGTGGCGGGCCTGGCACGGCTGGTCGACGGGCGCACCGGGGCCGTGGAAGGGCCCGTGCTGCGGCCGCGGGTGCGACCCGAGGTGGTGCCGCTCTCGTTCGCGCAGCAGCGGATGTGGTTCCTGAACCGCTTGGAGGACACCGTCCCGGGCGCGTCCGCCGCGTACAACTTGCCCCTCGCCCTGCGGATCTCGGGCGTCCTGGACGTGGCCGCCCTCGAGCTGGCGCTCGGTGATGTGTCCGACCGCCACGAAAGCCTCCGTACCGTCCTGCCCGAGGTGAACGGCGTGCCCCGCCAGGACGTCCTGGCGGGCGAAGCGGCCCGGCCGACCCTGCTGACGGTCGAGTGCGCCGAGCACGAGCTCGAAGCGGCACTCGCGGAACAGTCCACGCGAGGCTTCGACCTGCGCACGGAGCTGCCGTGGCGGGTGTGCCTGGTCGTGATCGCTCCGGGCGAGTGCGTGTTGTCGGTGGTGGCGCATCACGTGGCGGTGGACGGCTGGTCGATGGGCGTACTGGCACGGGATCTGGAGGTGGCGTACGCGGCGCGGTGCGACGGGCATGCGCCGGGGTGGGACGCGCTGGCGGTGCAGTACGCGGACTACGCGCTGTGGCAGCGGGAGATGCTCGGTGAGCTGGACGATCCGGCGAGCGTGCTCAGCGGCCAACTCGCCCACTGGCGCGACACCTTGGCGGACCTCCCGCAGGAGCTGACCCTGCCGGTGGACCGGCCGCGACGGGCGGTGCCCTCGTTCGCAGGGTGGTCGACGGCCCTGGCCACCGACGCCGCCACCCACGCGCGGCTGGTGGAACTCGCCGGGCGGGGCCGCGCCACCATGTTCATGGTCGTCCACGCCGCCGTCGCCCTGCTGCTCTCCCGGCTCGGCGCCGGCCGGGACATCCCGCTGGGCACGCCCGTCGCGGGCCGGGGCGAGGCGGCCTTGGAGGACCTGGCCGGGTTCTTCGCCAACACTCTTGTCCTGCGCACGGACGTCAGCGGCGACCCGACGTTCGCGGAACTCCTCGAGCGCGTACGGGCGACGGACCTCGCGGCCTACGCCCACCAGGACGTCCCCCTGGAGCGCCTGGTCGAAGAGGTGAATCCGGCGCGTTCGGTCGCCCGCAACCCGCTGTTCCAGGTGATGCTCGCCCTGGACAACGTCCCCGAACCGGAGTGGCGCCTGCGTGACGTGGACGTCCGCTCCGCGTCGATGGTCGCCCCGGCCGCCCGCTTCGACCTCGCCGTGACCTTCACGGAACGCCGCGACGCCCACGGGAACCCGGCCGGACTGGACGGCGAGATCCGCTACGCGACGGACCTCTTCGACGACGACACCGCCCGCGCGCTGGCCGACCGGCTGCGCCGCGTCCTGGACCAGGTCGCCGCCGACCCGCGGATCCGGCTCGGCGCGGTGGACGTCCTGACGCCCGCTGAACGCGCGCGGACCGTCGACGGGTGGGACGCCCCGGCGACCCCCGTCCCGGACGTCCTGGTGCCGGAGCTCTTCGAGCGGAGTGCGGACCGTGCACCGCACGCCGTGGCGGCGCGGTGCGGGTCCACGGCCCTGTCGTACGAGGAACTGGCCGGACGCGCCCACCGGCTCGCCCGGCACCTGGTCGGGCTCGGTGTGGGGCCGGAGTCGCGGGTGGCCCTGTGCCTGCCGCGCGGCGTCGACATGGTCGTGGCCGAGCTCGCGGTGTGGCAGGCGGGCGGCGCGTTCGTCCCGCTGGACCCGGCATACCCCGCCGACCGCATCGGCTACGTACTCGCGGACAGCGGAGCGAGCGTCGTGCTGGGCGTCGCGGACAGCCTCGATGCGGTGCCCCTGGGGCAGGCGCGCGTGATCCTCCTCGACGACGCGGATGTCCTACGGGAGCTGGCGGCGCAGCAGGCGTCATCCCTGGATGTGCGCGTACGACCGGACCAACTCGCTTACGTCATCTATACGTCGGGTTCGTCGGGGCGGCCGAAGGGCGTGGCCGTCGCGCATGGTGGTGTGGCGAATCTGGTGGCGGCGATGGGGCCGGTGCTGGGGGCTGCCGAGGGTGTGTCGGTGCTGCAGTTCGCGTCGTTCAGTTTCGACGCGGCGGTCCTGGACGTGGCCGTGACACTGTCCGGCGGCGGGACCCTGGTGATCGCCTCCGCCGAGGAGCGCGCCGAGCCCGCCGCGCTCGCACGGATGATCGGCGCGACCGGCGTCACCACCGCCAGCGTCGTCCCCTCCCTGCTGAGCGTCCTCGACCCCGCCGCGGTGCCCGGCGTGCGCAACTGGGTCCTCGGCGCCGAGCTCCTGACCGCCGACCTCGCCCGCCGCTGGACCGCCGGGGCGACCCTCTGGAACACGTACGGGCCCACCGAGGCCACCGTCATGGCCACCGCGGGACCCGTGGCCCCCGGCCCCGATGACGGGCCGCCGCCGATCGGCCGCCCGCTCGCGAACGTCCGGCTCCACGCCCTGGACGAGTTCCTGCACCCGACACCGCCCGGCGTCGTGGGCGAGCTGTACATCGCGGGCCCCGGCCTCGCGCGCGGGTACGTCGGGCGGTCCGACCTGACGGCGGAACGCTTCGTGGCCTGCCCCTTCGGCCCGGCCGGAGGGCGCATGTACCGGACCGGGGACCTGGCCCGCTGGACGGCCGACGGACAGCTCGTGTTCGCCGGGCGCGCGGACGACCAGGTGAAGATCCGCGGGTTCCGGGTGGAGCCGGGCGAGGTCGAGGCGACCCTCGCCCGCCACCCCTGCGTCGGCCAGGTGGCGGTGGTCGCCCGCGAGGACCGCCCCGGCGACAAACGCCTCGTCGCCTACGTCGCCGCCGCACCCCCGCGCGGTGACGACCCGCGCGAGGAGCCGCCCGCCCACCCCCCGGAGCGCCGCGTCCCGGACCCCCGCGAGGTACGCGAATACGCGGCCGGGGTCCTGCCGGAGTACATGGTCCCGGCGGCCGTCCTGGTCCTGGACGCGCTGCCGCTCACGGTGAACGGCAAGGTCGACCGCGCCGCGCTGCCCGCACCGGATTTCGCCGCCCGCACCACCCGGCGCGAACCGCGCACCCAGACCGAGGAGATCCTGTGCGGTCTGTTCGGCGAGGTCCTCGGCCTGGAGTGGATCGGCGTCGACGACGGGTTCTTCGACCTGGGCGGGGACTCGCTGTCGGGGATGCGCCTGGTGGCGCGGGTGCGGGCGGTCCTCGACGTGGAGGTGGGGATCGGGACGCTGTTCGGCGCGCCGACGGTGGCCGGCCTCGCCGCGGCCCTGGGGGAGCGCGGGACCGTGGAGGGGCCCGTGCTGCGGCCGCGGGCGCGGCCGGAGGTGGTGCCCCTTTCGTTCGCGCAGCAGCGGATGTGGTTCCTGAACCGGCTGGAGGAGACCGTCCCGGGCTCCGCCTCCGCGTACAACCTGCCGCTGGCCCTGCGGATCTCCGGCGTCCTGGACGTGGCCGCCCTCGAAGCCGCGCTCGGCGACGTCGCCGACCGCCACGAGAGCCTGCGGACCGTCTTTCCCGACCTCGACGGAGTCCCCCACCAGCAGATCCGCCACGGCGCGGCGGGACGTCCGCCGCTGATGACCGTGCGCGCCGACGAGCGGGACGTGGACCGGACCCTCGCCGGCCTCCTGGCGACCGGCTTCGACCTGCGCACGGAGCTGCCGTGGCGGGTGTGCCTGGTTGTGATCGCTCCGGGCGAGTGCGTGTTGTCGGTGGTGGCGCATCACGTGGCGGTGGACGGCTGGTCGATGGGCGTACTGGCACGGGATCTGGAGGTGGCGTACGCGGCGCGGTGCGAGGGGCGCGGGCCGGGGTGGGACGCGCTGGCGGTGCAGTACGCGGACTACGCGCTCTGGCAGCGGGAGATGCTCGGTGAGCTGGACGATCCGGCGAGCGTGCTCAGCGGACAACTCGCCTACTGGCGTGCTGCGTTGGCGGACCTTCCGCAGGAGCTGACCCTGCCCGTGGACCGGGCACGGCCCGCCGTGCCGTCGTTCCGGGGACGCCTGGTGCCGGTCGCCGCCGACGCCGAGACCCACGCGCGGCTCGTGGAACTCGCCGGGCAGGGCCGCGCCACCATGTTCATGGTCGTCCACGCCGCCGTCGCCCTGCTCCTCTCCCGCCTCGGGGCGGGAGAGGACATCGCCGTGGGCACCCCGGCGGCCGGCCGCGGCGAGGCCGCCCTGGAGGACCTGGCCGGGTTCTTCGTCAACACCCTCGTCCTGCGCACGGACGTCAGCGGCGACCCGACGTTCGCGGAACTCCTCGAGCGCGTACGGGCGACCGACCTCGCGGCCTACGCCCACCAGGACGTCCCGTTCGAGCGCCTGGTCGAAGAGCTGAACCCGACCCGCTCGCTCGCCCGCAACCCGCTGTTCCAGGTGATGCTCGCCCTCCAGAACGTCCCCGAGGTCACCTGGGAACTCCCCGGCGTCGACGTCACCCCCGCGCCCCTGCCGCCCGAGCTCTCCGCCCGCTTCGACCTGGCGGTCTCCGTCGTCGAGCGCCGCGACGAACGCGGCGCCCCGGCCGGACTCGACGGCGAGATCCTCTACGCGACCGACCTCTTCGACCACCCCACGGCCCGCTCTCTCGCCGAGCGCCTGACCCGCGTACTCGAACAGGTGGCGGCCGACCCCTGCATCCGCCTCGCCGACATCGACGTCCTCTCGCCCGCCGAACGGGCCCGCGTCGTCGAGCACTGGAACGACACGACGGCACCCGTACCGGACGCCCTGGTCCCCGATTTGTTCGGTGGGGTGGTGGGGCGTGGGTCGGGTGGGTTGGCGTTGGTGTGGGGTGGTGGGGGTTTGTCGTATGGGGAGTTGGGGGTGGAGGCGGCTCGGTTGGCTCGGTTTTTGGTGGGTGTGGGGGTGGGTCCTGAGGTGCGGGTGGGGGTGGTGGGGGAGCGGTCTGGGGTGTTGGTGGTGGCGTTGTTGGCGGTGTCGTTGGCGGGGGGTGTGTTTGTTCCGGTGGATGTGGGTCTGCCGGTGGAGCGGGTGGGGTTTGTGTTGGGGGATGCGGGTGTGTCGGTGGTGGTGTGTGTGGAGGAGTTTTTCGGGGTGGTGCCGGGGTGGTTCGGGGGACGGGTGGTGGTGGTCGATGATGCGGAGACGGTTGGGTTGGTGGGGAGGTGTGGGTCGGGACCGGTGGGGGATGGTGATCGGTTGGCGCCGTTGCGGGCGGATCATGCGGCGTATGTGATCTACACGTCCGGCTCCACCGGCACCCCCAAAGGCGTCACCGTCTCGCACCACGGCCTGCGCAACCTCGTCGCGGAGAACATGCGCCGCTACGCCGTCGACTCCGACAGCCGCGTCCTGCAACTCGTCTCCCCCGGCTTCGACGTGTCCCTCGCGGACATCTGGCCCGCCCTCTGCGCCGGCGCGTGCCTCGTGCTCGCCCCGACCCGGCTCGACATCTCCGGCGACGAACTGGTCCGCCTCGTCCGCACCCGGCGCATCACCCACGCCGCGATCCCGCCCAGCTTCCTCGCGCAGATGCCCGCCGACGAACTGCCCGAGCTGCGCCTGCTGATCACGGGCGGCGAGGCCATGCCCGCCGAGGTCCGCCGACGCTGGTCGAAGGGCCGGGCCATGTACAACCAGTACGGCGTCACCGAGTCGACGGTCATCTCCACGGCCGGCCTGATCCGGGACGACGACGCCCCGCCGCCGATCGGCCGCCCGGTCGCCAACACCCGGGCGTACGTGCTGGACGCGGCCCTGCGGCCGGTGCCGGTGGGCGTGCCGGGGGAGCTGTACGTCGCCGGGGACGGGCTCGCCCGCGGATACCTGGGGCGCCCGGGCCTCTCCGCGCAGCGCTTCGTCGCCAACCCCTTCGTCGTGGACCCGTTCACCCCCGGGCAGCGGATGTACCGGACCGGCGACGTCGTGCGCTGGACCCACGACGGCGAGCTCGTCTTCGCGGGCCGCGCCGACGACCAGATCAAGATCCGCGGCCACCGCGTCGAACCCGGCGAGATCGAGGCGGCCCTCGCCGCCTGCCCCGGCGTCCGCCAGGCCGCCGTGACGACCAGGGAGGACCGCCCCGGCGAGCGCCGCCTGATCGGCTACGTCGCCGCCGACGGGACACTGGACGGCAGGACCGTGCGTGAGTACGCCGCCGGACTCCTGCCGGAGTACATGGTGCCGACCGCCGTGCTGGTCCTCGACGCGCTGCCGCGTACCGCCAACGGCAAGGTCGACCGCTCCGCCCTGCCCGCACCCGACTTCGGCGGCCGCGCCACGAGCCGTGCCCCGCGCACACCCGCCGAGGAGATCCTGTGCGCTCTGTTCGCCGACATGCTGGGACTGGAGCGGGTCGGCGCCGAGGACAGCTTCTTCGAGCTGGGCGGCGACTCCATCAGCTCGATGCAGCTGGTGTCGCGGGCCCGCCGCGCCGGTCTCCTCGTGACACCCCGGCAGGTCTTCGAGGAGAAGACCCCCGAGCGTCTCGCGGAGGTCGCGGAGCCCGCGGACCCCGGGAGCACGACGGACGACGACGGCGTCGGCGAGGTGCCCTGGACCCCGGTCATGCGGGCCTTCGGCGAGCGGATCGCGGGCCCCGGATTCACCCAGTGGACGACGCTGGGCGCCCCGCCGGGGCTCGGCCTCGACGCCCTCGCCGCGGGCCTGGCCGCCGTCCTGGACACGCACGACATGCTGCGCGCCCGCACGATGCCCGGCGAACAGCGGCTGCTCGTCGGCGAACGCGGCACCGTCGACGCGACCACCCTGCTCTCCCGCGTCGACGCCACCGCGCACGACGCCATGGACGAACTCGCCGACCGGGCGGCCCACGACGCCGCACGGCTGCTGGACCCGGCCGCCGGGACGATGATCCGCGCGGTGTGGCTCGACGCCGGGCCCGCCCGTACGGGACGGCTGGTCCTGGTCGCCCACCACCTGGTGGTCGACGGCGTGTCCTGGCGCGTCCTCGTGCCGGACCTGCGCGCCGCGTGCGAGGCGGCCGCCGAGGGCCGCACGCCGGCCGTCCTGGAGCCTGTGGGCACGTCCTTCCGCCGCTGGTCGGAGCTGCTGGTCGCGCAGGCGGCCGACGACCGGCGCACCGCCGAACTCCCGCACTGGCTCCAACTGTTGGGCGAGGAACGCCGCCCCCTCGCACGGTGGGCCCCCGACCCCGCCATCGACACCGCACGCACCCTGCGCCGCCGCTCGTGGTCCGTGCCGCACGAGCAGGTCGAGACGCTCGTGACCGGCACCCCCGCCGTCTTCCACTGCGGGGTGCACGAGGTGCTCCTCGCCACGCTGGCCGGCGCCGTCGCGCACTGGCGCCCCGACACCGCCACCGGCCTCCTGCTCGACATCGAAGGACACGGCCGCGAACCCCTGGACGGCACCGACCTGTCCCGGACCGTCGGCTGGTTCACCAGCGCACACCCGGTGCGGCTGGAGGTGACCGGCGCGGACCTGGACGCCGCTATGGCCGGGGGCAGGGCTGCCGGTACGTTGGTGAAGGCCGTCAAGGAGCAGGTCAGGGCGGTGCCCGGGGACGGACTCGGCTACGGCCTGCTGCGCCGCCTCAACCCGGACACGGCCCCGGTCCTCGCGGCCGCACCGGCCGCACAGATCGGCTTCAACTACCTCGGCCGGTTCGCCACCGGAACGCCGAACGGACCGGCAGCACCCTGGCAGCAGACCGGCGCCGGGGGCACCGACGGCCCGGACACCCCGGCCCCGCACGTCCTGGAGGGCCTCGCCGTCGTCCGGGACACCCCCCGGGGACCCGAACTCACCGTCACGCTCAGCTGGCCCGGACGGCTCCTGACCGAGGCCGACGCGGAACGGCTCGGCCGGACCTGGCTGCGCCTGCTCGCCGGGCTCGCCGCCCACACCGCCGACCCCACGGCGGGCGGCCACACGCCGTCCGACTTCCACCTCCTCGACCTGGAGCAGGACGAGGTCGACCAGTTCCAAGCGATCGCAGCGAAGCTCGAGGGAGGCCTGTCCCGGTGAAGTCTTCAACCGCCGCCCACGGCTCGGCCCTGGCCGAGGTGTGGCCCCTGTCGCCCCTCCAGGAAGGGCTGCTGTTCCACGCGGACTTCGACGACCGGGGTCCCGACGTCTACGCCGTCCAGTTCATGCTGGACGCGACCGGACCGGTGGACGCGGACCGGCTGCGCCTCTCGTGGCAGGCCCTCCTCGGCCGGCACGCCGCCCTGCGCGCCAGCTTCCACCGCAGGAAGACCGGCGAAGCGGTCCAGCTCATCACCCGCAACGTCACCCTCCCCTGGCGCGAGGCCGACCTCTCCGGCCTCCCCGAACCCGACCTGAGCGACCAGGTGGAGAAGCTCGCCGCCCAGGAGCGCGCCCAACGCCTCGACCTCACCGTGCCGCCCCTGCTGCGACTCCTGCTCATACGCCTCGGCGCGACCCGCCACCGCCTCGTCGTGACCTCCCACCACCTCCTCATGGACGGCTGGTCGATGCCGGTCCTCCTCGACGAACTCTCCCGGGTGTACGCGGCGTCCGGGGACCCGTCCGGGCTCCAGCGCGCGGCCTCCTACGGCGAGTACCTGGCGTGGCTCGGCCGCCAGGACAAGGAGGCCGCGCGGGCCGCCTGGCAGGCCGACCTCGCCGGGGCCGACGAACCGACACTGGTGGCTCCCGCGGACCCGAGCGGCGCCCTCGTCCTGCCGGAGGAGACCTCGCTGTGCCTCTCGGAGGAGGACACCCGGGCGCTCACCGAAGTGGGCCGCGCCCACGGACTCACGATGAACACCCTGGTCCAGGGCGCCTGGGCGCTGGTCCTCGCCCGCCTCGCCGGACGCACGGACGTCGTGTTCGGCGCGACCGTCGCGGGCCGCCCCGCCGATCTCCCCGGCGCCGAGTCGATGATCGGGCTCCTCATCAACACGCTCCCGGTCCGCGTCCGCCCGGACCCCGCCCTGCCGGTGGCCGACCTGCTCGCCGCGCTGCAGGAACGCCAGGCCGGGCTCATGCCCCACCAGCATCTGGGCCTCGCCGAGATCCAGAAGATCGCCGGCCCCGGAGCGGTCTTCGACACACTCGTGGTCTTCGAGAACTACCCCGCCGCCGCAGGCGCACCGGCATCGCCCGGCCAACCCGTCTTTGCCGCCACGGCGGGCCACCAGGCGACCAACTACCCGGTCACCCTCGGCGTCCTCGCCACCGACCGGCTGCACGTGCGCGTCACCTCCCGCCCCGACCTGGTCGCCCGCGAGGACGCCGCCGCCATGGGCCGGCGCCTGCTCCGCGTGCTGCGCCGGATCGCCGCCGATCCGTCGGCCCCGGTGGGCCGGATCGACGTCACCGACGCGCCGGAACGCCGCCTGGTCGTGGAGGAGTGGAACGCCACTGACGTGCCCCGTTCTCCGGGTCTGGTCCCGGATCTGATCGCCGCGCACGCGCAGCGGAGTGCCGAGGCCGTGGCGGTGCGCTGTGGTGAAGGGGTGCTTTCGTACGGGGAGTTGGAATCCCGTGCGAATCGTCTGGCGCGGCACTTGGCCGGGCTCGGTGTGGGGCCGGAGTCGCGGGTGGCCCTGTGCCTGCCGCGCGGCGTCGACATGGTCGTGGCTGAGCTCGCGGTGTGGAGGGCGGGTGGTGGGTTCGTTCCGCTGGATCCGGAGTATCCGTCGGAGCGGTTGTCGTTCATGGTGGCGGACAGTGGTGCGCAGGTGGTTGTGGGCCTCGGCGACACGCTGTCGGAGCTGTCCTCGGGTGCGGCCATCGAGCTGCGGCTGGACGACTCCCGGACGGCGCGGGCCCTGTCGGGGGAGTCGGATGCGCCGCTTCGGGTTTCGGTGCGTCCGGATCAACTCGCCTATGTGATCTATACGTCGGGTTCGTCGGGGCGGCCGAAGGGCGTGGCCGTGGCGCATGACGGTGTGGCGAATCTGGTGGCGGCGATGGGGCCGGTGCTGGGGGTTGCCGAGGGTGTGTCGGTGCTGCAGTTCGCGTCGTTCAGTTTCGACGCGGCGGTGCTGGATGTGGCGGTGACGCTGTCCGGTGGCGGGACCCTGGTGATCGCCTCCGCCGAGGAGCGCGCCGAGCCGTCGGCCCTCGCGAAGATGATCGGGACGACCGGCGTGAGCACGGCGAGCGTCGTGCCGTCCCTGCTGGCGGTGCTCGACCCCTCGACCGTCCCCGGCATCCGGAACTGGGTCCTCGGCGCCGAGCTGCTGACCGCGGAACTGGCGCGCCGTTGGACCACGCACGCGAGCGTGTGGAACACGTACGGGCCCACCGAGGCCACCGTCATGGCCACCGCGGGACCCGTGGCCCCCGGCACCGGTGACGGGCCACCGCCGATCGGCCGCCCGCTGGGCAACGTACGGACGTACGTCCTGGACGGCTTCCTGCGGCCGGTGCCGGTCGGCATCACGGGGGAGTTGTACGTCGCGGGTCCTGGTGTGGCCCGCGGTTACGTCGGGCGGCCCGGCTTGACGGCGGAACGCTTCGTGGCGTGCCCGTTCGCGGGTGACGGTGGCGGGCGCATGTACCGGACCGGGGACCTGGCCCGCTGGACGGCCGACGGGCAGCTGTCCTTCGTCGGGCGTGCGGACGAGCAGGTGAAGGTGCGCGGATTCCGTGTGGAGCCCGGCGAGGTCGAAGCCGTCCTGGCGGCCCACCCCGGGGTCCGGCAGGCCGCCGTGATCGCCCGCGAGGACCGGCCCGGTGAGAAGCGTTTGGTCGGTTATGTGGTCGCGGAGGGGGCGTGTGGGGGTGGTGAGGGTCGGGGTGTGTCGGGTGATGAGGTGCGGGTGTTTGTGGGGGGTCGGTTGCCGGAGTTCATGGTGCCGGCTGTGGTGGTGGTGTTGGACGGGTTGCCGTTGACGGTGAACGGGAAGGTGGATCGGTCGGCGCTTCCGGCTCCTGATTTCGGGGGGCGGGTGTCGGGTCGTGGGCCGTGTTCGGAGCGGGAGCGGGTGTTGTGTGCTCTGTTCGCGGAGGTGTTGGGGCTTGAGCGGGTCGGGGTGGAGGACGGCTTTTTCGAGCTGGGTGGGGACTCGATCAGCTCGATGCAGCTGGCTTCGCGGGCGCGGCGCGCGGGGCTGGTCCTCTCGCCCCGCCAGGTGTTCGAGGAGAAGACCCCGGAACGGTTGGCGGTTGCGGCGCAGGTGCCCGACTCGGCGGACACGGCCGCCGACATCGGCGTGGGAGAGGTGCCCTGGACGCCGCCCATGCGGGCGCTGGGCGAGCGGGCCGCACGGCCGGGATTCGCGCAGTGGGCGATCGTGCGCGCCCCGGCCGGGCTGGGCCTCGATGTCCTCGCGGCGGGCCTCGCCGCCCTCCTGGACACGCACGACATGGTGCGGGCGCGGAGCGTGCCGGGTGCGGCGAAGCTGATCGTGGGCGAGCGGGGCTCGGTCGACGTGGCTTCGCTGGTGTCGCGTGTCGATGCCACGGGTGCCGGGTTCGAGGAGTTGGACGGGATCGCGGTGGGGGCCGCGCGGGAGGCGGCCGGGCGGCTGGACCCGGTGGCGGGCGTGATGATACGTGCGGTGTGGGTGGACGCGGGGCCCGCACGGCTCGGTCAACTCGTCCTCGTAGCACATCACTTGGTGGTGGACGGGGTGTCCTGGCGGGTGCTCGTCCCGGATCTGAGGGCGGCCTGTGAGGCGGTGGCCGAGGGGCGGGTGCCGAAGCTGGAGCCTGTCGGGACATCGTTCCGCCGGTGGGCGGAGATCCTGGCCGCGCAGGCGGTGGACGAGAGCCGGGTCGCGGAGCTCGACGACTGGCTGGCCCTCCTCGACCAGGGTCAAACGCCCCTGGCGCGGCGGCCGTTGGATTCGTACCTCGACACGGTCGGCACCTTGCGGCACCGGACCTGGTCGGTGCCGCCGGCCCAGGTCGCGACGCTGCTCGACCGCACCCCGAGCGCCTTCCACTGCGGCGTCGACGACATCCTGCTGGCCGCTCTGACGGGCGCGGTCGCGCACTGGCGGCCGGAGACGGCTTCCGGCGCATCGGGCTTCCTGGTGGACGTCGAGGGGCACGGCCGCGAGCCGATCGGCGAGGCCGACCTGTCACGGACGGTCGGCTGGTTCGCCGGCACCCATCCGGTACGTGTGCACACGACCGGCATCGACCTGGCACAGGCCCTCGCGGGCGGGGCCGCCGCGGGAGCGCTGGTGAAGGGCGTCAAGGAACAGGCGCGGGCGATTCCCGGTGACGGTCTCGGCCACGACCTGCTGCGCCACCTCAACCCCGAGACCGGCCCGGTCCTGCGTGCACGGCCGGCCCCCGAGATCGGCTTCAACTACATGGGACGCTTCGCATCCCGTGGTGACGAAGGCCCCGCCGGGGCATGGGAGTTGACCGGCGGTTCCGCCATCGGCGGGTCGTCCGACCCGGACACGCCGCTGCAACGGCTCCTGGACGCGGGCGCGATGGTCCACGACACCCCGCACGGTCCCGAACTGACGCTCACCCTGAGCTGGCCCGGGCACCTGGTGGCGGACGCCGACGCCGAGCGGCTCGGCCTGACCTGGGTGGAGATGCTGGGCGGCCTGGCCGCCCACACCGACGCGCCCGCCTCGGGCGGCCACACGCCGTCCGACTTCCCGCTCCTCGACCTCGCACAGGACGAGATCGACGAGTTCGACGACACCCATGACGACACCGAATACACCGAAGGCACCGACGACGTCGGCGACATCAATGACATCGACGACGTCGATGAGGTCGGCAGGGTCGGCAGGTTCGACGGCGACGGCTCGGCCTGAGACGCGTTCCGCCCGTCACCTCCGACCGCCCGAGAAGTAACCAGCCGCTGCCGTGGCCGGCGCCGCACGCCGTTGCCGCCGTGAGGAGACAGAGACGATGACCCGCTCCCAAGTCGAGGATGTCTGGCCCCTGTCGCCGTTGCAGGAAGGGCTCCTGTTCCACGCCGCCTTCGACGACCAGGGACCGGACGTCTACCAGGGGCAGCGGATGCTGGAACTGGTCGGCCCGCTGGACGTGGACCGGCTGCGCCGCACCTGGGAGGCCCTGCTGGCCCGGCACGGCGCGCTGCGGGCCAGCTTCCGGGGCCGCAAGTCCGGCGAGGCCGTCCAGGTCGTCGCCCGCGAGGCGACACTGCCCTGGCACCTGGTGGACGCCTCCGGCCTCGGCGAGGACGAAGCCGTCGCCGAGACCGACCGCCTCGCCGCGCGTGAGCGGGCCCGGCGCTTCGACCCTGCGGTCGCCCCGCTGCTCAGGCTGCTCCTCGTCCGGCTCGGCCGGGAGCGGCACCGGCTCGTCGTCACCAGCCACCACGTCGTGATGGACGGCTGGTCCATGGCGGTCCTGTTCAACGAGATGCCCGCCGTGTACGCGGCGGGCGGCCACACCCGCGGCCTGCCCCGCACGACCTCCTACCGGGAGTACCTGGCCTGGCTGAACCGCCAGGACAAGCAGGCCGCGCGGGCCGCCTGGCAGGCGGAGCTCGCCGGGGCGGACGAGCCGACGCTCGTCGCACCGGCCGACCCGGCCCGCACGCCCGTGCCCCCGGAGAGCCTGATCAGCTACGCCTCCGAGGAACTGACCCAGGGCCTTACCTGGCTCGCCCGCGGCCTCGGCCTCACGGTGAACACGGTCGTCCAGGGCGCGTGGGCCCTCGTCCTGGCCCGTCTCTCCGGCCGCACCGACGTGGTCTTCGGCGCGACGGCGGCCGGGCGCCCCGCCGACCTGCCCGGCGTCGAGTCGATGATCGGCCTGTTCATCAACACGCTCCCGGTCCGCGTCCGCCTCGACGGCGGGCAGCCCGTGTCGGCCATGCTCACGGCCCTCCAGGAGCGTCAGGCCGCCCTCATGCCCCACCAGCACCTCGGACTCCCGGAGATCCAGCGCCTCGCGGGCCCGGGCGCCGCCTTCGACACGATCGTCGTGTACGAGAACTACCCGCGTCCCCCCGAGGAGGAGCCGGCCCCCGACACCTTCGACATCCGGTTCCTCGGCGGCGAGGAGGCGGCCCACTATCCGCTCACCCTGGTCGTCGCCCCCGAGGGCGCACGCATGGGCTTCAAGCTCGACCACCGCCCCGACCTCTTCGACGGCGCCACCGCACGCTCGGTCGTCGCCAGGCTGACGCGCGTCCTCGAACAGATGGTGGCCGACCCTTCCGCCCCGGTGGGCCGGATCGACGTGACCGGCCCGGCCGAACGGGCCCTGGTGGTGGACGAATGGAACGACACCAACTCCCCGTCGCCGTCGGTCTCCGTCCCCGAACTGATCGCACGCCACGCACGGCGGACGCCGGACGCGGTGGCGATCGTCGATGCCGAGCGGTCGTTGTCCTACGGCGAGTTGGATGCGGCGGCGGGTCGGTTGGCGTCGTTTTTGGTGGGTGCAGGGGTGGGGCGGGGTGATCGGGTCGCGGTGGTGATGGAGCGGTCGGTGGATCTGGTGGTGGTGTTGTTGGGGGTGTGGCGTGCGGGGGCGGCGTTCGTGCCGGTGGATGTGGAGTATCCGGCGGAGCGCGTGGAGCTTCTTCTCAAGGATTCGGACCCGGCGGCCGTGGTGTGCACCCGTGACACGAGCCGGTTCGTGCCCGACCGCGCGGTGGCCGGCAGGCGACTCGTGGTGGTGGACGACGCGCAGGTCGTCGCGGAGACCGGCACCTGCCCGGCCGAAGGCCCTGATGTCCACGTCGGTGGGGGTGATCTGGCCTACGTGATGTACACGTCGGGGTCGTCGGGGGTGCCGAAGGGGGTGGCGGTCCCGCATGGGGCTGTGGCGGGTCTGGTGGGTGGTGGTGGTTGGTCGGTGGGGTGTGGGGATGCGGTGTTGATGCATGCGCCGCATGCGTTTGATGTGTCGTTGTTCGAGGTGTGGGTGCCGTTGGTGGTGGGTGGGCGTGTGGTGGTGGCGCCTGTGGGTGTGGTGGATGGGCGTGCTGTGGGTGTGGCGGTGGCGGGTGGGGTGTCGTCGTTGCATGTGACGGCGGGGATGTTCCGGGTGCTTGCGGAGGAGTCCCCGGAGTGTTTCGCGGGTTTGCGTGAGGTGTTGACGGGTGGGGACGTGGTGCCCGCGGGTGCCGTGGCCCGCGTCCGTGAGGCGTGCCCCGACGTTGCCGTACGGCACCTGTACGGGCCCACCGAGACCGCCCTCTGCGCCACCTGGCACCTGCTCCCGGCCGGCGCGACGGCCGGGCGGACCCTGCCGATCGGCCGCCCGCTCCCCCACCGCCGTGTGTACGTGCTCGACGTCTTTCTGCAGCCGGTCCCGCCCGGTGCGACGGGAGAGCTCTACCTGGCCGGGGCCGGTCTGGCGCGCGGATACGCGGGACGGCCGGGGGCGACGGCGGAACGGTTCGTGGCGTGCCCGTTCGGAGGTGACGGCGGCGCGCGCATGTACCGGACGGGCGACCTGGTGCGCTGGTCGGCCGACGGTGAGCTGCTGTTCGTGGGACGCGCCGACGAACAGGTCAAGGTCCGCGGCTTCCGCGTCGAACCCGGCGAGGTCGAAGCGGCCCTGGCCGAACACGCGTCCGTCGGTCAGGCCGTGGTGGTGGCTCGTCAGGACGGTCCCGGTGAGAAGCGTCTGGTCGGTTATGTGGTGGCGGAGGGGGCGTGTGGGGGTGATGAGGGTCGGCGTGTGTCGGGTGATGAGGTGCGAGTGTTCGTGGGGGGCCGGTTGCCGGAGTTCATGGTGCCGGCTGTGGTGGTGGTGTTGGACGGGTTGCCGTTGACGGTGAACGGGAAGGTGGATCGGTCGGCGCTTCCGGCTCCTGACTTTGGGGAGCGGGTGTCGGGTCGTGGGCCGTGTTCGGAGCGGGAGCGGGTGTTGTGTGCTCTGTTCGCGGAGGTGTTGGGGCTTGAGCGGGTCGGGGTGGAGGACGGCTTTTTCGAGCTGGGTGGGGACTCGATCAGTTCGATGCAGTTGGCTTCGCGGGCCCGGCGTGCAGGGCTGGTCCTCTCGCCCCGCCAGGTGTTCACGGAGCAGAGCCCGGAACGGCTCGCGCAAGTCGTGGAGTCGGTGGGACGGGGGACGCCACAGACCGGCACGGGGACCGGCGAGGTGCCGTGGACCCCGGTGATGCGCGCCCTGGGGGAGCGGGCCACGAGCGCCGAGTTCGCGCAGTGGGTGCTTCTCGGGGCCCCGGCAGGACTGGGTCTGGACACACTGACGGCCGGACTGGGTGCGCTCTTGGACACGCACGACATGGTGCGGGCGCGGAGCGTGCCGGGTGCGGCGAAGCTGATCGTGGGCGAGCGGGGCTCGGTCGACGTGGCTTCGCTGGTGTCGCGTGTCGATGCCACGGGTGCCGGGGCCGGGGAGCTGGACGGGATCGCGGTGCGGGCCGCGCGGGAGGCGGCCGGGCGGCTGGACCCGGTGGCGGGCGTGATGATACGTGCGGTGTGGGTGGACGCGGGTCCCGGACGGCTCGGTCAACTCGTCCTCGTAGCGCATCACTTGGTGGTGGACGGGGTGTCCTGGCGGGTGTTGGTCCCGGATCTGCGGGCGGCCTGTGAGGCGGTGGCCGAGGGGCGGGTGCCGAAGCTGGAGCCTGTTGGGACGTCCTTCCGTCAGTGGGCGGAGCTGCTGGCCGCGCAGGCGGTGGACGAGAGCCGGGTCGCGGAGCTCGACGACTGGCTGACCCTCCTCGGCGATGACCAACAGCCCCTGGCGGACCGGGATCTGGACCCGACGGTCGATACCGTCGCCACCCTGCGCCAACAGGCCTGGACCGTGCCTTGTGCGCAGGCGGAGGTGTTGCTGGGGCGGGTGCCGTCGGCGTTCCACTGTGGTGTGGACGACGTTCTGCTGGCCGCTTTGGCGGGTGCGGTGGCGCATTGGCGGCCCGGGGCGGTGACTGGGCTTCTGGTGGATGTCGAGGGGCATGGTCGTGAGGCGCTGGGGGATGTGGATCTGTCGCGGACGGTGGGTTGGTTCACCGGTGCGCGTCCGGTGCGGACCGATGTGGCGGGCATCGATCTTGTTCAGGCTTTGGCGGGTGGGCCTGCTGCCGGTGTGCTGCTCAAGGCGGTCAAGGAGCAGGTGCGGGCGTTTCCGGGTGATGGGTTGGGTCATGGGTTGTTGCGTCATCTCAACTCGGACACTGCCCGTGTGCTGCAGGACTGTCCTTCGCCCGAGGTCGGCTTCAACTACATGGGCCGGTTCGGGGCGGCCGGTGCGGGTGAAGGCGCCTCTGGTGCTTGGCAGTTGAGCGGCGAGACCGCGATCGGCGGCACCGTCGCCCCCGACATGCCCCTGCCCCACACCGTGGAGGCCGACGCGACCGTACGCGAGACGCCCGACGGACCCGAGCTGCAACTCAGGCTCAGCTGGGCCTTCGGCGCACTGGCACAGGAGCAGGCCGAGCGGCTCGGCCGGACCTGGGCCGCGATGCTGGCCGGGCTGGCGGCCCACGCTGCCGACCCCACCGCGGGCGGTCGCACGCCCTCCGACTTCCCCCTGGTCGGGGCGGTCCTGACGCAGGCCGACGTCGACGGGCTCACCGCCGAGGTCCCGGGGCTGGCCGACGTATGGCCCCTGTCGCCCCTGCAGGAAGGCATGCTGTTCCACGCCACCTACGACGAGGGCGGCCCCGACGCCTACCAGAGCCAGCGGGTGCTCGCCGTCGACGGGCCGCTGGACGCGCGGCGGCTGCGACAGTGCTGGGAGGCGCTGGTCGCGCGGCACGCGGCGCTGCGGGCCGGCTTCCGGCGCCTCGCGTCGGGCGACGCCGTGCAGATCGTGGCGCGCGACGTACGACTGCCGTGGCGCGAGACCGACGTGTCGGAGCTCGACCCCTCCGACGCCCTCGCCGAAGCGGACCGGCTCGCCGAGGACGAGGCGGCGCGGCGGCTCGACCTCGCGGCCCCGCCGCTGGTGCGCCTGCTCCTGATCCGGCTGGGCGAGGAACGGCACCGGCTCGTCGTCACCAGCCACCACGTGGTGGCCGACGGCTGGTCGACGCCGGTCATGCTCAACGAGGTGTCGGCGGCCTACGCGGCGCCCGGTCCCGTCCCCGTCCCGGTCCGGACCTCCTCGTACGCGGACTACCTGGCCTGGCTGGACCGGCAGGACAAGGAGGCGGCGCGGGCCGCGTGGCACGACGAGCTCGCCGGGGCCGACGAGCCGACCCTGGTGGCCCCCGCCGATCTCGCGGGAGGGCTCGTCCTCTCCGAGGAGCGCTCGGTCCGCCTGTCCGGGACGGCGACCCGTGCCGTCACCGAGCTGGCCCGCTCGCGGGGGCTGACCGTCAACACCGTCGTGCAGGGCGCGTGGGCGCTGGTCCTCGCCCGGCTGGCGCGGCGCACCGACGTCGTCTTCGGCACGACCGTGGCGGGCAGGCCGCCGGAGATCCCCGGTGTCGAGTCGATGGTCGGCCTGTTCATCAACACGCTGCCGGTACGGGTACGCCTCGACGCGCGCCGCCCCGTCCTCGACCTCCTCGCCGGGCTCCAGGAACGCCAGGCCTCGCTGATCTCCCACCAGCACACCGGCCTCGCCGAGATCCAGGCCGTCGGCGGCCCCGGCGCGGTCTTCGACACGATGCTGATGGTCGAGAACTACCCCCGGAACGCGTCCCGGCTCTCCGGATCCGATGCCCCGGGCGGCCAGGTCACGCTCACCCAGCTCAGCAGCCAGGCGGGCACGCACTATCCCCTTGCCGTCGGAGTCGTACCGGACGAACGCATCGAGGTCCGCGTCACCTACCGCCCGGACGTGTTCGACGGCGAGCGGGCCCTCCGTGTGGGACGGCAGTTGACGCGGGTCCTCGAACAGCTCGCGGCCGACCCGGCGCTACGGGTGGGCGACGTCGACGTGCTGGCCCCCGACGAGCGCACGACGGTCGTGGAACGGTGGAACGACACCGGACGGCCCGCGCCCGCCGGGACGCTGTCGGACCTCTTCGACGCACAGGTGCGGCGCACCCCGGACGCGCCGGCCGTGATCGGCGCGGACGGGCAGTGGACGTACGCAGAACTCTCGCGCGCGGCCGAACATGTGGCGCGGGGCCTCTCGGCCCGCGGCGTGCGCCGCGGCGACCTGGTCGCCGTGGTCATGGAGCGCTCGGTGGACGTCGTCGCGGTGCTCCTCGGCGTGGTCCGGGCCGGGGCGGCGTTCGTGCCGGTCGACCCCGCGTACCCGGCGGAGCGCATCGCGCACGTGCTCGCCGACGCCGAGCCCGCACTGGTCGTCTGCACGCCCGCGACCGCGCGGATCGTCCCGGCCGGTACCACCCGCTGGGCCTACGACGCCCCTCGCGACACCGCCGCCGAGCCGCCCGCCCCCGCCGGGAGCACGCCCCCGCCGGAGTGGCCGGTCAGCGGCCCGGCCGATCCCGCGTACGTCATCTACACCTCCGGATCGACCGGCACCCCCAAGGGCGTGGTCGTCACGCACGGCGGCATCGGCAATCTTGCCGCCGGCCAGATCGAACGCTTCGCGGTACATCCGCAGTCGCGCGTCCTGCAACTGGCCTCGTGGAGCTTCGACGCGGCGGTGTCGGAGTTGTGCATGGCCCTGCTGTCGGGCGCGGCCCTGGTGGTGGCCGACGCCGACCGGCTGCCCCCGCACGGCTCGCTCGCGGACGTCGCCGCGGAATTCGGCGTGACGCACATGACCGTGCCCCCGTCGGTCCTGGGGACCGTGCACGACCTCCCGGACACCGTGGAGACGCTGGTCGTCGCGGGCGAGGAGTGCCCGACCCCGCTGGCCCTCCGCTGGTCGGGCCGCCGCCTGGTCAACGCGTACGGCCCCACCGAGGTGACCGTCTGCGCGGCGATGAGCGAGCCGCTGCGGCCGGCGGTCGCGGAGGCTTCCGTGCCGGTCGGCCGCCCGCTGATCAACACCGCCGCGTACGTCCTCGACGCCTTCCTCAAGCCGGTCGCCCCCGGCACCGTCGGCGAGCTGTACGTCGCGGGGCCGGGACTGGCGCGCGGCTACCTGCGCCGACCCGGCCTGACGGCCGAACGGTTCGTGGCCTGCCCGTTCGACGCGGACGGGCGGCGGATGTACCGGACCGGCGACCTGGCCCGGTGGACGGCCGACGGCGAGCTGCTGTTCGTGGGGCGCGCCGACGAGCAGGTCAAGGTCCGCGGCTTCCGGGTGGAGCCGGGCGAGGTCGAGGCGGTCCTGGCCGGGTGCGACGGGGTCGGGCAGGCCGTGGTGGTCGCCCGCCGGGACGGTGCCGGCCAGGACGGACCGGCCGACAGGCGGCTGATCGCCTACGTGGTGCCGGACGGGGCACACGCGACGGGCGACGCCCCGCATGAACTGGACGGGCCCCGTGAGCCGGAGGGGGCCAGTGAGCCGGACGGGCCCAGTGAGCCGGGCGACCTCGGTGGCCTCGGCGAGGAGGCGCGTGCGTACTCGGCCGGACGGCTCCCCGACTACATGGTCCCGGCGGCGGTCGTGGTGCTCGACGCCCTGCCGCTCACGGTGAACGGAAAGGTGGACCGGAGCGCCCTGCCCGCCCCCGACTTCGCCGGACGGGTCACCGGCCGCGCGCCGCGCACCGAGACCGAACGCGTCCTGTGTGCCCTGTTCGCCGAGGTCCTCGGCCTGGAACGGGTCGGCGTCGAGGACGGCTTCTTCGAGCTCGGCGGCGACTCGATCAGCTCGATGCAACTGGCGTCCACGGCGCGCCGGGCGGGCCTGGTCCTCACCCCGCGGCAGGTGTTCGAGGAGAAGACGGCGGAGCGGCTCGCGCTGGTCGCGGAGCGGGCCGACGGCGGGACCGCGGTGGCCGACGTCGGCGTGGGCGAGGTCCCGTGGACACCGGTCATGCACGCCTTGGGCGACCGCGTCACCGACCCCGGATTCGCCCAGTGGGTCGTGCTGGGAACCCCGCCGGGCCTTGCCCCGGACGTCCTCGCCACGGGCCTGGGCGCCCTCCTGGACACGCACGACATGCTGCGGGCCCGCACCGTTCCCGGCGAGCGGAAGCTGATCGTCGGCGAACCGGGTTCCCCCGACGCCGGGCGCCTGATCACCCGGGTGGACGCGACGGGCGATACTGCCGCGGGCACCGGCACCGGCACCGGCACCGACGCCCCCGATGTGGGCGAGTTGGCCCGTGAAGCGGTGGGGCGGCTCGACCCGGCCTCCGGCGTCATGGTGCGCGCGGTCTGGATCGACGCCGGACCCGACCGGCCCGGTCAACTCGTCCTCGTAGCCCATCACTTGGTGGTGGACGGGGTGTCCTGGCGTGTCCTGGTCGCCGATCTGCGAACCGCGTGCGAGGCGGTGGCCGAGGGGCGGGCGCCGCGGCTGGAACCCGCTGGGACGTCGTTCCGCCGCTGGTCGGAAATCCTGGCCGCGCAGGCGGTGGACGAGAGCCGGGCCGCGGAGCTCGACGACTGGCTGACCCTGCTGGGCGAGGAGCAACACCCGCTCGCGGGGCGCGCATTGGACCCGACGGTCGACACCGCCCGGACCCAGCGTCGTCGCGCCTGGACCGTGCCCTGTGCGCAGGCGGAGGTGTTGCTGGGGCGGGTGCCGGTGGCGTTCCACTGTGGTGTGGACGACGTGCTGCTGGCCGCTCTGGCGGGTGCGGTGGCGCACTGGCGGCCGGAGTCGGCGTCCGGCGGATCGGGCTTCTTGGTGGATGTCGAGGGGCATGGTCGTGAGGCGCTGGGGGATGTGGATCTGTCGCGGACGGTGGGTTGGTTCACCGGTGCGCGTCCGGTGCGCACCGATGTGGCGGGGATCGATCTTGTTCAGGTTCTGGCGGGTGGGCCTGCTGCCGGTGTGCTGCTCAAGGCGGTCAAGGAGCAGGTGCGGGCGTTCCCGGGTGACGGGTTGGGTCATGGGTTGTTGCGTCATCTCAACCCGGACACTGCCCGTGTGCTGCAGGACTGTCCTTCGCCCGAGGTCGGCTTCAACTACATGGGCCGGTTCGGGGCGGCCGGCGCGGGTGAAGGCACCTCTGGTGCCTGGCAGTTGAGCGGCGAGACCGCGATCGGCGGCACCGTCGCCCCCGACATGCCCCTCCGACACGCCCTGGAGGCCGGGGCCGCGGTGCGCGACACCCCGGACGGCCCGGAGCTGACCATCACCCTGAGCTGGCCCGGCGAGCTGATGCCGGAGGCCGGGGCCGAGCGGCTCGGCCGGACCTGGGCCGCGATGCTGGCCGGGCTGGCGGCCCACGTCGGCGCTGACCCCACCGCGGGCGGTCGCACACCGTCCGACTTCCCCCTGGTCAGGGCAGCCCTGACGCAGGCCGACGTCGACGGGCTCACCGCCGAGGTGCCGGGGCTGGCCGACATATGGCCCCTGTCGCCCCTGCAGGAAGGCATGCTGTTCCACGCCACCTACGACGAGGGCGGCCCCGACGTGTACGAGGGGCAGCGGGCCCTGGAACTCGAAGGGCCGCTGGACGCCGACCGGCTGCGCGCCGCGTGGCAGACGCTGCTGCTGCGGCATCCGATCCTGTGCGCGAGCTTCCACCGCCTCGCGTCCGGCGAGGCCGTCCAGGTCGTGGCGGAGGACATCGAACTGCCCTGGCAGCAGGCAGACGTATCAGGCCTGCCCCCGGCCGACGCGCTCGCCGAGACCGAGCGCCTGGCCCGCGGCGAGTGCGCGCGGCGCATCGACGTCACCCGCGCGCCGCTGCTGCGCCTGCTCCTGATCCGCCTCGGCGAGGACCGCCACCACCTGGTGATCACCAGTCACCACCTCATCATGGACGGCTGGTCGCTGCCGGTCCTGATCGCGGACCTGACCGCCGTGTACGAGGCGTCGGCGGCGGGCGGCGACACGCGGGCCCTCCCCGCGGTCACGTCCTACCGCGACTACCTGGCATGGCTCGACCGGCAGGACAAGGAGGAGGCGCGGCGGGCCTGGCGCGCCGAACTGGCGGGCCCGGACGGCCCGACGCTCGTCGTGCCCGCGGACTCGGTACGCGTGCCGGTCGTGCCGGACCGGGTGCGGTTCGCGTTCTCCGCGGAGCTGTCGCACGCCGTCGCCGGCCTCGCCCGCGACCGCGGACTGACCGTGAACACCCTGATGCAGGGTGCGTGGGCGGCCCTGCTCGCCCGGCTCGCCGGGCGCACCGACGTGGTGTTCGGCGCCACCGTGGCGGGACGGCCCACCGACCTGCCGGGCGCGGAGTCGGCCGTCGGCCTGTTCATCAACACGCTCCCGGTACGGGTACGGCTCGACCCCCGGCAACCGGCCGCCGAGATGCTGGCCGACCTCCAGGAGCGGCAGGTCGCGCTCATGGCCCACCAGCACATGGGCCTCTCGGAGATCCATCAACTCGCCGGTCCGGGGGCGGTCTTCGACACCCTCGTCGTCTACGAGAACTACCCCCACCCGCCCGCCGGATCCACGTCCCCCGACGCCCTCGCCATCCGCCCGTCCGGCACACCGCAGGACATGGGCCACTACCCGCTGACCCTCGTCGTGTCGCCGGGCTCACCCGGCGGCCGCATGCAGGGCGACTTCGTCTTCCGGCCGGACGTGTGCGACCGCACGCGCGCCGAGGGCATGGTCGCCTCGCTGATCCGCGTCCTCGAACAGCTGGTCGCCGACCCGGACGTCCCCGTGGGCCGCCTCGACGTGACCGGCACGGCCGCCCGCGACCAGGTGCTCCGCGCCGGAGACACCACCCGGCTCCCGGCCCCCGCGCAGTCACTCCCCGATTTGTTCGGTGGTGTGGTGGGGCGTGGGTCGGGTGGGTTGGCGTTGGTGTGGGGTGGTGGGGGTTTGTCGTATGGGGAGTTGGGGGTGGAGGCGGCTCGGTTGGCTCGGTTTTTGGTGGGTGTGGGGGTGGGTCCTGAGGTGCGGGTGGGGGTGGTGGGGGAGCGGTCTGGGGTGTTGGTGGTGGCGTTGTTGGCGGTGTCGTTGGCGGGGGGTGTGTTTGTTCCGGTGGATGTGGGTCTGCCGGTGGAGCGGGTGGGGTTTGTGTTGGGGGATGCGGGTGTGTCGGTGGTGGTGTGTGTGGAGGAGTTTTTGGGGGTGGTGCCGGGGTGGTTCGGGGGTCGGGTGGTGGTGGTCGATGATGCGGAGACGGTTGGGTTGGTGGGGAGGTGTGGGTCGGGTCCGGTGGGGGATGGTGATCGGTTGGCGCCGTTGCGGGCGGATCATGCGGCGTATGTGATCTACACGTCCGGCTCCACCGGCACCCCCAAGGGAGTCGTGGTCACCCACGCCGGGCTCGGCAACCTCGCGCGGGCGCAGATCGAGCGCTTCGACGTGCGGCCGGACGCACGCGTGCTGCAGTTCGCGTCGCTGAGTTTCGACGCGGCCGTCTCCGAGATCCTCATGGCACTGCTCTCGGGCGGGACCCTCGTCCTGGCCGACGCGGACGAACTGCCGCCGCAGGTCTCCCTCGACGCGGCACTGCGCCGAACCCGGGCGACGCACGTCACCGTGCCGCCGAGCATCCTCGCGGCCGAGGACACCCTCCCGGACGGCCTGCGGACGCTGGTCGTGGCCGGCGAGGCCTGCCCGCCCGGGCTGGTCGACCGCTGGGCGCCCGGCCGGCGCATGATCAACGCGTACGGCCCGACCGAGACGACGGTGTGCGCCGCGATGAGCGAGCCGCTGGCCCCCGGCCGTGATCTCGTCCCCCTGGGGCGGCCCATGGACGGCGTACGGGCGTACGTCCTCGACGAGTTCCTGCTGCCCGTCCCGCCCGGCGTGAGCGGCGAGCTGTACGTGACCGGAGCGGGGCTCGCCCGGGGCTATCTGGCCCGCGCGGGCCTGAGCGCCCAGCGGTTCGTCGCCTGCCCGTACGGGGCGGGGGAGCGGATGTACCGCACGGGTGACGTGGTGCGCTGGACCGACGGCGGTGAGCTGCTCTTCGTGGGCCGTGCCGACGACCAGATCAAGATCCGCGGCCACCGGATCGAACCCGGCGAGGTCGAGGCCGTCCTCGCCGCGCACCCGGACGTCGCGCAGGCCGTCGTCGTCGCCCGCCGCGACCGGCCGGACGACGCCCACCGCCTGGTCGCGTACACCGTGCGCGCGCAGGGGCGCGGAACGGCGGAAGCCGGACCGGGAGCGACAGGGCAGGAGACGGCGGGCGGCGGGCGGCCCCGGGCGGACGCGGAACCGGGCACCGACCTGCGCACGTACGCGCAGGACCGGCTGCCCGAGTACCTGGTCCCGGCCGCCTTCGTCCCCCTGGAGCGGCTGCCGCTCACGCCCAACGGGAAGGTCGACCGGGCCGCCCTGCCCGCCCCCGACTTCGCCGGGCGGGTGACCGGCCGCGAGCCGCGGACGGCCGCCGAGGCGACCCTGTGCGAGCTGTTCGCCGAGATCCTCGGCCTGGGCCGGGTCGGCGCCGACGACAGCTTCTTCGAGCTGGGCGGCGACTCCATCATGTCGATGCAGCTCGCCTCGCGGGCCCGCAGGGCGGGACTGCTCCTGACGTCGCGCCAGGTCTTCGAGGAGAAGACGCCCGAACGCCTCGCGGAGGTGGCACGGACCGCCGAGGCGGAGACCGTGCCCGACGACATCGGCGTCGGCGAGGTGCCCTGGACCCCCGTGATGCACGCGCTCGGCGACCGGGCCACGAGCCCCGGCTTCGCCCAGTGGGTCGTGGTCGGCGCCCCGGCAGGCCTAGGCACCGACGTCCTCACGGCGGGCCTGGCCGCCGTCCTGGACACGCACGACATGCTGCGCGCCCGCACGATGCCCGGCGAACGGAAGCTGCTCGTCGGCGAACGCGGCTCCGTCGACGCCACGCCTCTGGTGACCCGCGTCGACGCGACCGGCCACGGTGCGGGGGAGCTGGACGCCGTCGCCGCCCGCGCCGCGCGCGAGGTGGCCCTGCGGCTCGACCCCGCAGCGGGCGTGCTCGCCAGGGCGGTGTGGGTCGACGCGGGGCGCGGGCGCACCGGGCGGGTCGTCCTGGTCGTGCACCACCTCGTGGTCGACGGGGTGTCCTGGCGCGTCCTCGTCCCCGACCTGCGGGCGGCCTGCGAGGCCGCGGCGGCCGGGCGCCCGCAGGACCTGGAACCGGTCGGCACGTCGTTCCGCCGCTGGTCGGAGCTGCTGAGCGCGCAGGCCGTCGACGGACATCGGGCCGCGGAGGCCGAGGACTGGCTGGAGCTGCTGGGAGCCGGTCAACAGGCCGTCGCCCGCGCCGCGTTGGACCCCGCCCTCGACACCGTGCGCACCCTGCGCCACCGCTCCTGGACCGTGCCGCAGGAGCACGCGGCCACCCTCGTCGGCCGGACGCCGGCCGCCTTCCACTGCGGCGTCGACGACGTGCTCCTCGCGACCCTCGCCGGGGCGGTCGGGCACTGGCGACCCGACGCCGCGAAGGGACTCCTGGTCGACGTCGAGAGCCACGGCCGTCCGCCGCTCGACGGCGTCGACCTGTTGCGGACGGTGGGCTGGTTCACGAGCGTGCATCCGGTGCGTGTCGAGGTGACCGGCGCGGACCTGGACGCCGCTATGGCCGGGGGCAGGGCTGCCGGTACGTTGGTGAAGGCCGTCAAGGAGCAGGTCAGGGCGGTGCCCGGCGACGGACTCGGACACGAACTGCTGCGTCACCTCAACTCCGTGACGCGGCCCGCGTTCGAGGCCGCGCCGGCTCCCCAGATCGGCTTCAACTACCTGGGCCGGTTCGCCGCCGGCGGCCGCGCGGCGGGCCCGCCCGGACCCTGGGAGATGGCCGGCGAGACCGCGATCGGCGGAGCGGTCGACCCGGACATGCCCGCCACCCACGTCCTGGACGCCGGTGCGGTGGTCCGGGACACCGCCGAAGGACCCGCACTCACGCTCACCCTGAGCTGGGCGAGCCGGCTGCTTGAGGAAGCCGACGCCGACCGGCTCGGCGAGACCTGGCTGGCGATGCTGGCCGGCCTCGCGGCACACACCGCGGACCCCACGGCGGGCGGACACACGCCGTCCGACTTCCACCTCCTCAACCTCGCACAACACCAGATCGAGGAACTCGAAGCCGGATTCGCCGGCGAGCAGCCCCAGCCGACAGGCACAAGCCGTTGTGAGGAGAAAGAACGATGACCCGATCCCGTTCCCTCGTCGAGGACGTGTGGCCCCTCTCGCCGCTGCAGGAGGGCATGCTCTTCCACGCCTCCTACGACGACCAGGGTCCGGACGTCTACACCGTGCAGTCCGCGCTGGACGTCGAAGGGCCCGTGGACGCGGATCGACTGCGGGCATCGTGGGAGGCCCTGCTGACCCGGCACGCCGCACTGCGCGCCTGCTTCCGGCCGGTGGCCGGATCCCGCATGGTGCAGGTGATCCCGCGCGAGGTCACCCTGCCCTGGAGCGAGGCCGACGTCAGCGGGCTCGTGGAGCCCGAGGCGCTCGCCGAGACCGACCGCCTCGCCGCCCGCGAACGCGCCCAGCGGTTCGACCTGGCCTCGCCGCCGCTGCTGCGGCTGCTCCTCGTACGGCTGGGCGGGCACCGCCACCGCCTCGTCATGACGTTCCATCACATCCTGCTGGACGGCTGGTCGATGCCGGTCCTGCTCACCGAGCTCTCCCGGGTGTACGACGCGGGCGGCGACGCGTCCGTGCTGGGGCGCGTCGCACCGTACGGGGAGTACGTCGCCTGGCTCGGCCGCCAGGACAAGGACGCGGCGCATGCCGCCTGGCGCGCGGAGCTCGCCGGGGCCGACGGTCCGACGCTCGTCGCACCGCGGGACCCCGGCCGCGCCCCGGTGCTGCCCGACCACGTGCTCACCGCCATACCGGAGGAACTCACCGGCGCCCTCACCGAGTTGGCGCGCGGCCGGGGACTGACCGTGAACACCGTGGTGCAGGGCGCCTGGGCGCTGATCCTCGCCCGTCTCGCCGGACGCACGGACGTCATGTTCGGCGCGACCGTCGCGGGCCGCCCCGCCGAACTCCCGGGCGTCGAGTCGATGGTGGGCCTGTTCATCAACACCCTCCCGGTGCGCGTGCGCCTCGACGGCGCGCGGCCGGTCGGCGACCTGCTGGCCCGGCTCCAGGAGAGCCAGTCCGGTCTCATCGCCCACCAGCACGTCGGGCTCGCCGAGGTGCAGAAGCTCGCCGGGCCCGCGGCCGTCTTCGACACGCTCGTCCTGTACGAGAACTACCCGCTGCCCCCGGCCGGTCCCGAACCCGGCCCCGACGCCGTGACCTTCCGGCCCTCGGGCGCGTCGCGCGACGCCTCGCACTATCCGCTCACGCTGGTGGCCGTGCCGGGCGGCGACCGGATGCGCTTCAAGCTCGACTACCGGCCCGACCTGTTCGACCGGGACGCGGCCCGGGCCGTCGTGCGGCGCTTCGTGCGGGTCCTGGAACAGATCGTGGCCGACCCTGCGGCCCGGGTGGGCGACATCGACGTACTCGAACAGGACGAGCGGTCCTCGGTCGTCGAGCGCTGGAACGCGACCGGGCAGCCCCTGGCCGCCGGTTCGCTCGTCGAGGCGTTCGAGGCGCAGGCCCGCAGGGCGCCCGACGCGGCGGCCGTGCGGTTCGGCGAGGACGTGGTCACCTACGGCGGCCTGGACGCGCGGGCCAACCGGCTCGCCCGGTACCTCGTCGGGCTCGGCGTCGGCCCCGAGCGCCGGGTGGGCCTGTGCCTGCCCCGCGGCATCGACATGATCGTGGCGGAACTCGCGGTGTGGAAGGCGGGCGGCGCCTTCGTGCCGCTCGACCCCGAGTACCCCGCCGACCGGCTCGGCCATCTCATCGCCGACAGCGGCGCCGGGGTCGTCCTCGCCACCCGCGCCGCCGTGACCGGCGTCCCCGTCGGCCCCGCACGGGTCGTGCTCCTCGACGGGACGGGACCCGGGGCCGAGGCCGCGGCCATCGCGGCCCAGTCCGCCGAACCGCTGAACATCCCGCTCCACACCGACCAACTCGCCTACGTCATCTACACGTCGGGCTCGACCGGCCTCCCCAAGGGCGTGGCCCTCCAGCACCGGGGCGTGGTCAACCTGGCCGAGGCGATGCGGCCCGCGCTGGCCCTGCGCCGGGGCGTCGTCATGCTGCAGTTCGCCTCCTTCAGCTTCGACGGAGCCGTCCTGGACGTCGCCGTCACCCTGGCGTCCGGCGGCACCCTCGCCATCGCCTCCGCGGAGGAGCGCACCGAGCCCGACGCGCTGGCCGGCATGATCCGCTCGGCGGGCGTCGAGGCGGCCAGCGTCGTCCCGTCGGTGCTGCGCGCCCTGGATCCCGACACGGTCGCGGGCGTACGGAACTGGGTGCTCGGCGGTGAGTGGCTGACCGCCGACCTGGCGAGCCGCTGGACCGGCCGCGCGGCCGTCTGGAACACCTACGGGCCCACCGAGGCCACCGTCATGGCGACCGTCGGCCGGGTCGACGAGGGCATCAAGCCGGTCGACGCGCCGCCCGCCATCGGACGCCCGCTGGGCAACATGCGGACCTACGTCCTCGACGGCTTCCTGCGGCCGGTGCCGCCGGGGGTGACGGGGGAGCTGTACGTGGCGGGCCCCGGGGTGGCGCGCGGCTACGTGGGGCGGCCCGACCTGACGGCGGAACGCTTCGTGGCGTGCCCCTTCGACACGGGCGGGCGGATGTACCGCACCGGGGACCTGGCCCGCTGGAGCGCCGACGGCCAGCTGTCGTTCGCCGGGCGCGCCGACGAGCAGGTGAAGCTGCGCGGCTTCCGGATCGAGCCCGGCGAGGTCGAGGCGGTCCTGGCCGGGCACGCCCGCGTGCGCGAGGCGGCGGTGATCGCCCGCGAGGACCTGCCGGGCGACAAGCGGCTCGTCGCGTACGTGGTGCCGGAGCCGCAGCCCGCGGAGGCCAAGGGCCTGGCGGCCGGCACGGACCCGGCACCGACCGCCACGGACCTCGATTCCGGGGCGCTCGACACCGAGGTGCTCGACACCGAGGCGCCCAACACCGGCGCGCTCGACTCCGAGGCGCTGCGCGCCTTCGCCGCCACCCGGCTCCCCGCGTACATGGTGCCCGCGACGGTCGTCGTACTCGACGCGCTGCCGCTCACCGTCAACGGCAAGCTCGACCGCGCCGCGCTGCCCGCGCCCGAACGCGCCGTGCCGCACGGCCGCGACCCGCGGACCCCCGTCGAGACGGTGCTGTGCGACCTGTTCGCCGAGGTGCTCGGCGTCGAACGGGCCGGCGCCGAGGACTCGTTCTTCGCGCTCGGCGGCGACTCCATCTCGTCGATGATGCTGGTCTCCGGTGCCCGCCGCGCGGGCCTCTCGCTCACCGCACGCCAGGTGTTCGAGCACCGCACCCCCGCCGCCCTCGCCCTGGTGGCCGTGCCGGCCGACGCGACGACCGGCACGGGCGGCGGCGACTCCGGCGTCGGCGAGATTCCCCTGACCCCCGTCATGCACGAGCTGCTCGACCGCGTCGGCGCCGACGCGGCGGGCCAGGTCGTCCAGTCCGCCGTGGTCGAGGCCCCGCCCGGACTGAGCGCCGGGACCCTCGCGGACGCGGTGCGCGCGGTCGTCGACCACCACGACGCCCTGCGGGCCCGCCTGGAGACCGACCCGGAACGGCGCCTCGTGGTGTCCGGTCCCGGCACGGTGCCCGCCGGGTCGTTCGTACGCCGCTTCGACGCGACCGGCGCCGACGCACGGGACCTGCCCCGCACCATCGCCGAGGAGACCAGGGCCGCCGTCGCGCGGCTGGACCCGCGGGCCGGCGTGATGCTGCAGGCGGTCTGGTTCGACCGGGGCCCCGACCGCACCGGGCGGCTCCTGCTCGTCGTCGACCACCTCGTGATGGACGCCGTGTCGTGGCGGATCCTGCTGCCCGACCTGGAGGCCGCGTGCGCCGCGACGACCGCGGGCCGCACGCCCGAACTGGAGCCGGTGCCCACGTCGTTCCGGCACTGGGCGCGCGCGCTCGCCGAGCAGGCGACGAGCACGGAACGCGTCGCGGAGCTCGCCGGCTGGACCGGCCTCCTCGAAGGCCCCGACCCGCAGCTCACCACCCTCGCCCCGGACCCCGCACGCGACCTCGCGGACACCGTGCGGCGGGTGTCGGTGACGGTGCCCGCTGCGGTCACGAGGGCGGTCCTGACCGGCGTGCCCGAGGCGTTCCACGCGGGCGTCGACGACGTCCTGCTGACCGGGCTCGCCGCCGCCGTCGCCCAGTGGTGCGAGGGCGGCACGCCCGACGGCGGCTTCCTGGTGGACGTGGAGGGGCACGGCCGGGTGGCGCAGGCCGACACCCTGGACCTGTCGCGGACCGTCGGCTGGTTCACCGGCACCCACCCGGTGCGGATCGACGCGGGAACGGCCGACTTCGAGGACCTCGTCGACGGGGGTCCGGCCGCCGCGAGCGCCCTCAAGCGGGTCAAGGAACAACTGCGCGCGGTGCCCGGCGACGGCCTCGGCCACGGTCTGCTCCGCCACCTCAACCCCGGGACCGCCGCCGCGCTGGCGGCCCTGCCCGCCGCGCGGATCGGCTTCACCTACCTGGGCCGTGTCCCCGCGGGTGCGGCGGACGGCGACGCCGGGACCCCCGCGGGCGACCCCGCGGGCGGCCGGTTCCCGGTCGCGCACCCGCTGGAGATGACCGGTGCGGTCCACGACCGCGCCGACGGGCCACGGCTCACCCTGAGCCTCGCCTGGCCCGAGCGGCTGCTCGACGGGACGGCGGCACAGGCCCTGGTCGACGGCTGGGCCGCGATGCTGGGCGGCCTCGCCGCCCACGTCGACGAGCCCACGGCGGGCGGCCACACCCCGTCCGACTTCCCGCTGGTCGCGCTCGACCAGGCGCAGATCGAGAAGCTGGAGACCGCCGCACCGGACCTGGTCGACATCTGGCCGCTGTCACCGCTGCAGGAAGGCCTCCTCTTCCACGCCCTCTTCGACCGGCAGAGCACCGACGTGTACGTCGAGCAGATGATCGTGGGCCTCGAAGGCCCCCTCGACGCGGCCCGCCTGCGGGCCTCCTGGCAGGCGCTCCTCGACCGGCACGCCAGCCTCCGCGTCGGCTTCCGGCAGGTCGCGGGCTCCGGCCGGTCCGTGCAGGTCGTCGCCGAACGGGCGACGCTGCCGTGGCGCGAGGAGGACCTCTCGGACCTCGGCGAGGACGCGGCGTGGGCGGAGTCCGAGCGGATCGGCAAGGAGGACCGGGCGAAGGGCTTCGACCTGGCCGCGCCCCCGCTGGTGAAGGTGCTCCTGGCGAAGACGGGCCCCGACCGCCACCGCATGATGGTGACGCTCCATCACATCGTGCTGGACGGCTGGTCGTTGCCGGTGCTCCGGCGCGAGCTGTGGGCCTGCTACGAGGCGGGCGGCACCGCGGACGGCCTCGCGCCGGTCACCCCCTACCGGGAGTACCTGGCCTGGCTGGGGCGGCAGGACAAGGAGGCGGCCCAGGAGGCCTGGCGCGAGGAGCTGTCCGGCGCGGACGAGCCGACACAGGTCGTGCCCATGGCGCCGGGCGCGGTCGCCGCGATGGACCCGGACGCCGCGTCCGGCGAGGCCTTCGCCGTGGCGGAGCCCGCCCTGGACCGCGCGCTCGGCGAGCTCGCCCGCTCCCGGGGCGTCACCCTCAACACCGTCGTGCAGGCCGCCTGGGCGTTGGTCGTCGGCCAGTTGGCGGGCCGCCAGGACGTCGTGTTCGGCGCCTCGGTGGCGGGCCGGCCCGCGGACCTGCCCGGCATGGAGAACATGCTCGGCCTGTTCATCAACACCGTCCCGGTACGGGTGCGGTTCGCCCCCGCGCTGACCGTCGCCGAGGTCCTCACGGACGTACAGGCCAGGCAGTCCGTGCTGATGGACCACCAGTACCTGAGCCTGGGCGACATCCAGCGCGCGGCCGGCCGGGGCGCGACCTTCGACACCCTGATGGCGTTCGAGAGCTTCCCGACCGGGACGAGCACCTCCGCGCAGGGCCGGGTCGAGCCGCCGACCCGCGAGGAGGGGCCTGCCGGGCTGGCACTCACCGAAGCGGGCATGCGCGAGTCGATCAACTACCCGCTGGGCCTGGTCGTCGACCCGATGGGCGGCCTGCGGATGCGCCTCACCTACCGCCCCGACGCCTTCGACGAGCAGACCGCCCGTGCCCTGCTCGACCGGCTGCTGCGGGCCCTGCGCCAGATGGCCGCGGACCCCGACGCCCCCGTCGGCAGGTTGCAGCTCACCGACGTGCCGGAACGCCGTCTGGTCGTGGAGGAGTGGAACGCGACCGATGTGTCCCGTTCTCCGGGTCTGGTCCCGGATCTGATCGCCGCGCAGGCGCAGCGGAGTGCCGAGGCCGTGGCGGTGCGTTGTGGTGAAGAGGTGCTTTCGTACGGGGAGTTGGAGTCCCGTGCGAATCGTCTTGCCCGCCACTTGGCCGGACTGGGGGTGGGGCCTGAGGCCCGGGTCGGCCTGTGCCTGCCGCGTGGGGCGGAGATGGTGGTGGCCGAGCTCGCGGTGTGGAGGGCGGGTGGTGGGTTCGTTCCGTTGGATCCGGAGTATCCGTCGGAGCGGTTGTCGTTCATGGTGGCGGACAGTGGTGCGCAGGTGGTCGTGGGCCTCGGCGAGAGTCTCGCCGAGGTGTCGGCCGACGGCGCGCGCGTGGTCCTCCTGGATGACGAGGACGTGGTGCGGGCCCTGTCGGGGGAGTCGGATGCGCCGCTTCGGGTTTCGGTGCGTCCGGATCAACTCGCCTATGTGATCTATACGTCGGGTTCGTCGGGGCGGCCGAAGGGTGTGGCCGTGGCGCACGGTGGTGTGGCGAATCTGGTGGGGTCGATGGGGCCGGTGCTGGGGGTTGCCGAGGGTGTGTCGGTGCTGCAGTTCGCGTCGTTCAGTTTCGACGCGGCGGTGTTGGACGTGGCCGTGACGCTGTCCGGTGGCGGGACCCTGGTGATCGCCTCCGCCGAGGAGCGCGCCGAGCCCTCGGCGCTCGCCGACATGATCGACGAAGCCGGTGTCACCACCGCCAGCGTCGTGCCGTCCCTGCTCGCCATGCTCGACCCCGGATCCGTGCCCGGCGTACGGAACTGGGTGCTCGGCGCGGAACTCATGACCGCCGACCTGGCGAGCCGCTGGACCGCCGGGGCGACGGTGTGGAACACCTACGGGCCCACCGAGGCCACCGTCATGGCCACCGCGGGACCCGTCGACGAGGACATCAGGCCGCAGGACAGGCCACCGGCCATCGGGCGCCCGCTGGACAACGTACGGACGTACGTCCTGGACGGCTTCCTGCACCCGGTCCCCGCCGGCGCGACCGGCGAACTGTACATCGCGGGACCCGGCGTCGCCCGCGGCTACGTCGGGCGGCCCGGCCTGACGGCGGAACGCTTCGTGGCGTGCCCCTTCGGCACGGACGGGCGGCGCATGTACCGCACGGGAGACCTGGCCCGCTGGACCGCCGACGGACAGCTGTCCTTCGTCGGGCGCGCGGACCAGCAGGTGAAGGTGCGCGGATTCCGCGTGGAGCCCGGCGAGATCGAAGCCGTCCTCGCGGCCCACCCAGAGGTCCGGCAGGCCGCCGTGATCGCCCGCGAGGACCGGCCCGGCGACAAGCGCCTCGTCGGCTACATCGTGCCCGGGACCAAGGACCTGGAGATCCAGTCCGTGCACGACCACCTCGCCGAGGTGCTGCCCGACCACATGCGGCCCGCCGCCGTCGTGGTCCTGGAGACACTGCCCCTGACGGCCAACGGCAAGGTCGACCGCGCGGCGCTGCCCCGGCCCGACTTCGCCGGACGCATCTCGGGCCGCGAGCCGGAGACCGAGATCGAGGCCACCCTGTGCGCCCTGTTCGCCGAGGTCCTCGGGCTGGAACGGGTCGGCGTCGACAACAACTTCTTCGATCTCGGCGGCGACTCCGGCCTGGCGATGCGCCTGGCCGCGCGGATCCGCGAGGAGCTCGGCATGGAGCTGAGCATGCGGCGGTTCTTCGGCGAGTCCACGCCCCTCGGCGTGGCCCGCATGCTGACGTCGAAGGAGCTCCCCGAGCTGCGCCCCGTCGACGACCCCGACGACATCCCGCTCACCGCGGGCCAGTCGCGGACCTGGCGGCTCGCCGCGACCAACCCCGGATCGGCTGCCCAGCGCACCTCGATCGCGCTGCGCCTGGGCGGCCGGCTCGACCGTCCGGCGCTGGCGGCGGCCCTGGGGGACGTCGCCGCACGGCACGGCATCCTGCGCACGACCTTCGCCGCCGACACCGCGCACCGCACGGACGGCGCCACAGGGGCGGACGACGGCGTACGCCAGTACGTCCTGGCCGCCGACGCGGACGCCGCAAGGCCCGCGCTGCCCGTCACCCCGGCCGCCGAGGAGGAACTGCCGCGCCTGCTCGCCGACCACGCGGCACACGAGTTCGACCTCGCCCGCGAGACCCCCTGGACGGCCCGCCTGTTCGCGCTGGAGGAGACCGAGCACGTCCTGCTCCTCGTGGTGCACCGCATCGCCGCGGACGACGCCTCACTGATCGTCCTGGCCCGCGACCTGGCCGCCGCCTACGGAGCGCGCAGGGAAGGGCGGGCGCCCGAACGTGCCCCGCTCCCACTGCAGTTCGCCGACTACGCGCTCTGGGAACAGGAGATGCTCCGCGACCAGGACGACCGCGACAGCCTGATCGGCGAGCAGTTCGCCTACTGGAAGAAGGCCCTGGCCGACGCCGGGACCGACCTGGAGCTGCCCGCCGACCGGCCGCGCCCGCCGCTGCCCTCGCACCGCGCGGACGAGGTGCCGCTCGCCCTCGACGGCAACACCCACCAGCGCCTGACGGAGATCGCCGAGGCCGACGGCGCGACCTTCTTCATGGTCGTCCAGGCGGCACTCGCGCTGCTCCTCTCCGGGCTCGGCGCCGGTACCGACCCGACTCTGGGCACGGTGCTGCCGCGCCGCGACGAGGAGGGCGACCTGGACGGCCTCGTGGGGCCCTTCGCCGACCCGCTGGTGCTGCGCACCGACACCTCGGGCGACCCCACGTACCGCGAACTCCTGTGCCGGGCCCGGGACACCTACCAGCGCGCGGTGCAGAACCCCGACGTGCCCTTCGGGCGCCTCGTGGACGCGCTCGGCCTGCCCGCGGCGCCGCACCACCCGGTGTTCCAGGTGCTCCTGGAGATCCTCGGCGACTCCGCCGAGATGTGGGAGTCCCCGGAGCTGCCGGGCCTGCGCACCACCCGGCTGCCCGTGGGCACCCCGGCCGCGGAGGCCGACCTCGTGATCGGCCTCACCGAACGGCATGGCTCCGACAGCGCGCCCAGCGGCGCCGACGGCACGATCCGCTACGCCGTCGAACGGTTCGACCGCGCCACCGCCGCCACGCTCGCCCAGCGGCTCACCCACGTCCTCCGGCAGGTCGCCGACGACCCCGAACGACGGGTGAGCCGGATCGAGCTGCTGCTCGACGACGCCGAACGGCGCCAGGTCCTGGAGGCCCGCGACGCCGCAGCGCCCCGGATCCCGGACGGCACCGTCCTCGACCTGCTCGCCGAACAGGCGGCCCTCGCGCCCGACGCCGTCGCGGTCATGGACCACGACGGCCTGCTCACCCACGGCGCGCTCGACGCCGCCACCGGACGCCTCGCCCGGCGGCTGGCCGCACAGGGCATCGGCGCGGAAGACGTCGTCGTCCTCGCGCTGCCGCCCACCACCGGGCTCGTCGTCGCCCTGCTGGGCGTGCTCAGGTCCGGTGCCGCATGCCTGATCGCCGACCCGAACCGGCCCATGGAGGACGTCGGCACCTGCCTGCGCCAGGTCACGCCCGCCGCGCTGGTCTGCGCCACCGCCATGGCCCCGCTGCTCGGCGACGGCGTGACGGTGCCCGTCCTGCTCCTGGACGACCCCCGGCTCACCGCGACCAACGGCACCGCCCCGCACGGCGGCCCGCCCCTCGCGCGGCCCCTGCCCGGCCACGCGGCCCTCGTCCTCGGCGCCGCCCGGTCCGGCACCGCCGACGGGACCGTGCCCGGCGCCGTCGTCGAGCACCGCACGCTCCTCGACCACGCGGTGCACCACCAGGAGGCCTCCACCACGCACCACGGCGTGACCCTCCTCGACGTGCGGGCCCCGGTGTCGGCGCTGCTCACCCCGCTGCTGTCCGCCCTGTGCGCGGGCGGTGGCGTGCGGCTCGGCGTACCCGGCGACGACGCGACACCCACCGCCGGACCCGGCGGATCACAACACCTCGTCACCACCCGGGAGTTGCTGGCCGACGCCACCGGGCGCACGGCCGGAGAAGCGCCGTACACCGAGGTCACGGTCGTCGACCACGACGGCACCGCGCCCGTCGACGACACCCGCGCCTGGCTCGCCGCCCACCCCCGGGCCACCCTGGTCAGCGCGCACGGCGCGGCCGAGACAGCGGGCCCGTGGCTCGGCCACCGCACCGGCCCCGGCGAGCACCTGCCCGAGCAGGCGCCCGTCGGCCGCCCGGTGCCCCACACCCGCGCCTTCGTCCTGGACGACTTCCTGCGCCCGGTCCCACCGGGCGCCACGGGCGACCTGTACGTCGCCGGGACGTCGCTGGCCCGCGGCTACGCCGAAGCCCCCGGCCTGACCGGCGAACGGTTCGTCGCCTGCCCGTTCGGCACCGGCGGCGAGCGGATGCTGCACACCGGCGAGCGGGCCAGGCGCACCGCCACCGGCCTGCTGACCCTGCACGGCAAGGGCCGCGACGGCAGCAGGACGGCCGGCGCGGGCCACCTCGCAGGCGGCGACCACGGCGACCTGGAGATGCTGCTGCCCCTGCGCCCCAAGGGCGACCGCCCGCCGCTGTTCTGCCTGCACACCGGCACCGGACTGAGCTGGGCGTACGCCGCCCTGCTCCGGCACCTGCCGCAGGACCAGCCCGTGTACGGGGTGCAGGCCCGCGGGCTCGCCGCGCCGGAACCGCTCCCGCAGAGCCTCGCGGAGATGGCCGCCGACTACGCACGCAGCATCAAGTCCGTGCAGCCCGAGGGCCCCTACCGGCTGCTCGGCTGGTCCCTCGGCGGCCTGATCGCCCAGGCGGTCGCCACCCACCTGGAGGACCAGGGCGACCACGTCGAGCTCCTCGCGGTGATCGACGGCTACCCCGAGGGCTTCGGCGGAGCCCAGTACAGCACCGTCCAGCCGGCAGGCGGCCAGGACGACGCCGCCGCACCGCGGGCGAGCGACCTGGGGCTGCCGCCCGACGAGAACATCGGCCAGGACATGGACGAGGACCTCAGGGCGAACATGCGCCAGGTCATCGACAACGTGGGACGGCTCACCCCGCGCCACACCCCGCGCCGCTTCCGCGGCGACCTGCTGCTCTTCGTCGCCACCGAGGACCGGCCCGCCGACACCCCGGCCGCCGTGGCGGGCGAGAGCTGGCGGCCCTACATCGCCGGGGACATCGAGTCCCACGACATCGCCGCCGGTCACTACACCATGCTCCAGCCCGCGCCCTCGGCCCGCATCGGAGCCGTCGTCGCCGACAAGCTCCGGGCCGCGCACACCACCGGAAAGGAGTGAAGGAGAAAGCGATTCCCGGGAATCGCGCAGTGCTACGGATTTCGCGGGCGGGGACGGACGGAAAAGGTGTGGCGAATGTCCCCGCCGCGCGGACAGGGCGAAAGGGCCCCTGAATGACAAAGGCAGTGAGTACCTCCGCGCACACCCGCAGGGACGGCATAGAACCCGTACCCGAACTCGTCGAACTGAACGCGCACACACCGCTCGTGGAACTGGACACCGGCGGGCACACCCCGAACCGCCACTGGCTCGCCACCGGCTACGACGAGGTACGGGCCGTCCTCGGCGACGACCGGTTCAGCATGCTCCCGCCCGACGACGGCAGGAGCGGCGGGCCGCGGCAGATCGAGGTCGGCAACCTGCGCCAGTACGACCCGCCCGACCACACCCGGCTGCGCCGGATGCTCACGCCCGAGTTCACCCTCCGGCGGATCCGCAGGCTGGAACCCTTCATCGAGGAGATCGTGGCGCACTGCCTCGACGCGCTGGAGGGCGCGGGCCGGCCCGCCGACCTCATCCGGCACTTCGCCTGGCCCATCCCCGGTCTCGTCGGCTGCGCGCTGCTCGGCGTGCCGCGCGACGACGCGGCCGAACTCGCCCGCAACTTGAACATCAGCAGGACGGGCACCGGCTTCGGCCGGCACACCAGCCGCGAGGAACGGGAACGGCAACGGGCCGCCGTCAACGCGTACATGACCTACATGGGCAGGCTGGTGCGGCAGAAGCGCCGTGATCCCGGCGACGACCTGCTCGGCATGCTGATCCGGCGGCACGGCGACGACCTCACCGACGAGGAACTGACGGGCATGGCCGCCGCCGTCATGGGGTCGGGCCTGGAGGACATCGGCGGCATGCTGGGGCTCGGCCCGCTGGCCCTGCTCGCCCACCCCGACCAGCTCGCCCTGTTCCGGGAACGCCCCGACCTGCTCGACTCGGCGGTGGAGGAACTCATCCGCTACGTCTCGTCGGTGCAGAACGCCACACCCCGCACCGCCCTGGTGGACGTCACCGTCGGCGGGCACCTCATCAGGGCGGGGGAGTCCGTGATCTGCTCCCTGCTCGGCGTGAGCCGCGGCCCGGTCGACGGCGTCCCCCAGGACACGCTCGACCTCACCCGCGACAACTCCGGGCACCTCTCCTTCGGCCACGGCGTCCACCACTGCCTGGGCGCGGTCCTGGCCCGGGTGGAACTGCGCATCGCCCTGCGGGCACTCCTCGACCGATTCCCGGCACTGCGCGTGGCGGTGCCCGCCGAAGAGATCCGATTCCGTACCTGGACGCCCAATTACGGCGTCGACGAACTTCTCGTGGACTGGTGAGCGCGGCTTTCTGGACATCCTTGACGGCTGCGCGCAGCGAAATTCAGACTCGTGTGCAAGGGGCGAAAGGAATACGAGAATGCCGAAGCCATTGGACGAAACCGAACAGTCACCGCTCGTCGAGACCACCCCTCCCGGCACCCTGGAGCGCGCCTGGCTCGCCACCGGATACGAGGAGGTGCGGGCGATCCTCGGCGACTCCGACCGGTTCACCACGCTGCCGCCCGCGGACAACATCGAGGACTCCCGGCGGCTCGTGCAGCCCGGCAACCTCCTGCACTACGACCCGCCCGAGCACACCCGGTTACGGAAGATGCTGACGGGCGAGTTCACGCTGCGCCGGGTACGCATGCTGCAGCCCCTGGTCGAGGGCATCGTCACCGAGCGCCTCGACGCCCTGGAGGGCGCGGCCCAGCCCATCGACCTCGTCCCGCACTTCGTGTGGCCCACCACCAGCCTGATCGGCTGCGCGATGCTCGGCATCCCCCGTGACGACCAGGCCGAACTGGCCCGCCACCTCGACACCAACCGCGTCGACAACCCCGACCGGGACCAGCGCGACGCGGCGGGCAACTCCTACCTGGTGTACCTGAGCAAGTTCACGGCACGAAAGCGCCGCGACCCCGGCGAGGACCTCCTCGGCCGGCTCATCCAGCGGCACGGCACCGACCTCACCCCCGCGGAGCTCACCGGCACCGCCGCCACGCTCCTGGCCTCCCTGATCCAGAACGTGGGCGGCACCCTCGGCCTCGGCATCCTCGCGCTGCTGGAGAACCCCGGGCAGCTCGCCCTGCTCAAGGAGCGCCCCGACCTCATCGACCACGCCGTGGAGGAGCTGATCCGCAGCGTCTCGATCATCTCGCACGCCTCGCCGCGCACCGCGCTGGAGGACGTCACCGTCGCCGGCAAGGTGGTCAAGGCGGGCGAGCCGGTGGCCTGTTCACTGCTCGGCGCCAACAACACCCGCTCACCCGGCGAGCCGCAGGAACCCCTCGACATCACCCGCGACAACAGCGGTCACATGGCGTTCGGACACGGCATCCACTACTGCCTGGGCGCCCCGCTGACCAGGATGGAACTGCGCGTCTCCCTCGAGCAGCTGCTGCGCAGGTTCCCCGGGGTGCGGCTCGCCGTGCCGCGCGACGCACTCCGCTTCACGTCGAAGGCCGTGGAGAACCTGCCGGTGGCCTGGTAGGGGGCGACATGCCGCACGAGAGCGCACCCTTGCCGCTGCACACCCGCCGCAGCCACTTCGACCCGGCCGACGAACTCCGCGGGATCGCCGCCGACGGGCCCGTCACCCGTGTCAGCCTGGCGCCCGGCGCGGGCGACAGCCCCCTGTGGCTGGTCACCGGGCACGGCGAGGTGCGCACGGTCCTCGGCGACCACGTCCGGTTCTCCACCCGCCGCCGCTTCGGCTCGCGCACCCCGGCCGGCGCCGCCGACGAGCGGCCCGACGAGGGCGTCGGCCTCCTGATGGACTACGACCCGCCCGAGCACACCCGGCTGCGCAAGATGCTGACCCCCGAGTTCACGGTCCGCCGCATGCGCCGCCTCCAGCCGCGCATCGAGGCCATCGTCGCCGAACGCCTCGACGCCATGGAGCACGCCGGGCAACCCGCCGACCTGGCCGGGCTGTTCGCGTCCGCCGTTCCCGGCCCGGTCCTGTGCGAACTGATCGGCGTGCCCCGCGACGACCGGGACGACTTCCTGCGCCGCTGCCACGCCCACCTGGCCACCGGCGGCGACCGCCAGGAACGCACCGCCGCAGGATCGGCGTTCACCCGCTACCTCGCCGCCCTGGTCGCCCGGCAGCGCGAGGACCCCGACGAGGGCTTCCTCGGCATGCTGGTGCGCGACCACGGCAGCGAGTTCACCGACAAGGAGCTCCGGGGCATCTGCATCCTGCTGATGCTCGCCGGCCTCGACAACATCTCCGGCATGCTCGGCCTCGGCGCCCTCGCGCTCCTGGAGAACCCCGCACAGCTCGCCCTGGTGCGCGACGACCCCGCGGCCCTCGACCGGGCCGTCGAGGAACTGCTGCGCTACCTGTCCGTGCCGCACGCGCCCACGCCCCGTACCGCCGTCGAGGACGTCACGCTCGGCGGACGGCTGATCAGGGCCGGGGACACCGTCGTCTGCTCGATCCCGCTGGCCAACCGCGACCCGGCGCTGACCGCGGAACCCGACCGGCTCGACCTGACGCGGGAACCCGTGCCGCACGTCGCCTTCGGGCACGGCATCCACCACTGCATCGGCGCCGCACTGGCCCGGATGGAACTGCGCGTCGCGTACGCGGCGCTCCTCGGACGCTTTCCCGGGCTGCGGCTCGCGGTGCCCGTGCGGGACGTCGAGTTCCGCGTCCGCTCGACCGCCTACGGGGTGGAACGGCTGCCGGTCGCCTGGTGAACCCGGGCAGGACCGGCGAGAGGGGGAGACAGACATGGAGGTGCGAGTCGATCGCGGCAGGTGCGCGGGCTCCGGCCTGTGCATGAGCTACGTGCCCGCCGTCTTCGACCAGTCGGACGACGACGGGAAGGTGCTGCTCAAGGCGGCCCGCCCCGGCACCGGCCCGGCCGCCGCGCTGCGCGACGCGGCCGCCCGGTGCCCGACCGGGGCGATCACGCTGGACGGCCGGGACGACCGCGGCCGCTAGGCCCGGCCGAGTGCATCGGTGCTCAGGCTCAATCATCAATGTGGGGTGGGGAAATGACGCATGCTCCTGTACGCGACGTCGTCATCGTCGGCGGCGGCACGGCCGGCTGGATGACGGCCGCCTATCTGACGGCGGCCTTCGGCGACCGGGTGAGGATCACGCTGGTGGAGTCGGCGGACGTCGGCACCATCGGCGTCGGCGAGGCGACGTTCAGCGACATCAGGCACTTCTTCGAGTTCCTCGGCCTCGCCGAACGGGACTGGATGCCGGCCTGCAACGCCACGTACAAACTGGCGGTCCGCTTCGAGGACTGGCGCGAGCCCGGGCACCACTTCTACCACCCGTTCGAGCAGCTCAGGTCGGTCAAGGGGTTCCCGCTCACCGACTGGTGGCTGCGCCACCCCACCAGCGACCGGTTCGACGTGGACTGCTTCGTGATGGGCTCGGTGATCGACGCCAACCGCAGCCCCCGCCACCTCGACAACCGCCTCCTGGAGCAGGACTTCGTCGAGAGCGAGACGGGCGAGGCGCTGCCCAACACCATCGCCGAGTACCAGGGCGCGCAGTTCCCCTACGCCTACCACTTCGAGGCCCACCTGCTGGCCAAGTACCTCACGACGTACGCCACCCGGCGCGGAGTGCGGCACGTCGTCGACAACGTCGTGGACGTCGGCCTCGACGAGCGCGGCTGGATCACGCACGTGCAGAGCGCCGAACACGGCCGCATCGAGGGCGACCTCTTCGTCGACTGCACCGGCTTCCGCGGCCTGCTCATCAACAAGGCGCTCGACGAGCCCTTCGTGTCCTACCAGGACACGCTGCCCAACGACAGCGCGGTCGCCCTCCAGGTGCCCATGGACATGGACAAGGAGCCGCTGCGGCCCTGCACCACGGCCACCGCCCGCGATGCGGGCTGGATCTGGACGATCCCGCTGATCAGCCGCATCGGCACCGGCTACGTCTACGCACGCGACTACCTCGAACCCGAGGAGGCCGAGCGCACGCTGCGCGACTTCGTCGGACCCGCCGCGGCCGACGTGCCCGCCAACCACATCCGGATGCGCATCGGCCGCAGCCGCCGCTCCTGGGTCAACAACTGCGTGGCCGTCGGCCTGTCCAGCGGATTCGTCGAGCCGCTGGAGTCGACCGGGATCTTCTTCATCCACTACGCGATCGAGCAACTCGTCAAGTACTACCCGGCCACCGACTGGGACCGGCCGCTGCGCGAGCAGTACAACAGCGCGCTGATGAACGTCATGGACGGCGTACGCGAATTCCTCGTCCTGCACTACCGCGGCGCGAAGCGGGCGGACAACCAGTACTGGCGGGACACCAAGACCCGCGCCGTGCCCGACGCGCTCGCCGAGCGCCTCGCCCTGTGGGAGAGCAAGGTCCCCGACACCGGCACGGTCTACCCGCGCTACCACGGCCTGCCGCCCTACTCGTACAACTGCATCCTGCTCGGCACCGGCGGTATCCCCGTCCGGCCCTCGCCCGCCCTCGACCTGGTGGACGAGAAGGACGCGCTCGCCGAGTTCCAGGCGATCAAGGACAAGGCGCGGCAACTGGTCCGCACCCTGCCGACGCAGAACGAGTACTTCCGGCGCATGCGCGACGGGGTGTGAGCGAGGGGCATGGACACCGAGTTCCGCGACATGATGGCGGCGTTCCCGACCGGAGTGTCGGTCGTGACCGCCCGGGACGGCAGCGCGGCGCCCCGGGGCATGACGTGCTCCGCGCTGTGCAGCCTCAGCGTGCGCCCGCCGACCCTCCTGACCTGCCTGCGCAGCGGCAGCCCCACCCTGGGGGCCGTCCTCGCCAGCGGGGCGTTCGCCGTCAACCTGCTGCACGGGGAGGCCGACTGGGTCGCCGCGCTCTTCGCGTCGGGCGCCCCCGACCGCTTCGAGCGCGTCGCCTGGCGGCCGGCCGCACGCACCCGCAGCCCGGCCCTGATCGAGGCGGCCCACGCCGTCGCCGAGTGCACCGTCGAGCGCACCCACGCCTCCGGCGACCACATGATCGTCGTCGGAGAGGTGCGGTCCGTCGAACGCTTCCCGCACGACAGCGCCCTGCTGTACGGCTTCCGGCGCTACGGCGAACTGGCCCCGGGCGTACCGGCCGAGGCCGGTGAACGCGCCGCCGCGCCCCGACCCGGGAGGTGACTCGACCTCCGTGCTGGCGCCGCCGCTGCGGCGCGCCGAGAACTGAGAGGTCGCGGGCCCCCGCACCGCGGGGAACCGGAACGGCCGCGCGCTTCGCGCCCGCGGCCGTTCCGGCCTGCCCGGGCGCCGAATCGGCAGGTGTCAGGGCACTGTGCGGACGCCCGGCTTTGTGTCCGCCGTGTGACCGGCCGCCGCGTAGAAGTTGGGCCATGTTCACCACACACCGGCGGGCGTCGGCCCGCAAGCGAGCCATCGCACCCGCACTCGTCGCCGCCTCCGCCCTCGTCTCGGGAATCCTCCTGACGGGCTGCTCGGGCGACTCCAAGGCCGCCTCGTCGGACGACGGCGGGGACCCCTCCGCCTCGCCCACCAGCCCGTTCGACCAGGGCCTCGCGTACTCCAAGTGCATGCGCGAGAACGGGGCGGGCGACTACCCCGACCCGCAACAGGACACCGGCGGCGTCCGGCTCACCCCCGGAAAGGGCGTCGACGTCGACTCCGAGTCGTACAAGAAGGCCGAGGAGGCCTGCCGCGACAAGGCCCCGCAGGGGCTCGGCGGCGGGGGCGGCGGCGCCGCCCTCGACTCGAAGAAGGTCGCGGACTGGGCGAAGTGCCTGCGCACGAACGGGCTGCCCAAGTTCCCCGACCCGGAGATCGAGGGCAGCAACATGAAGATCGACATCAACGGCACCGGCATCACCCCGGGCAACGCGGACTTCACCAAGGCCATGGGCACCTGCCAGAGCAAGTACCCGGGCGGCGGCATGATGATGAACAACGGTCAAGGGGGAGGAGTCCCCCAGTGACCAGCCGCGACGAGACCGAAGCGCCGCCGGGGCCGGGCGAGTCGTCGGGCGCGCTGGAACGCCGCGGCTCCGGCGAGGTGCCGGCCCCGCGGTCCGGGTCCCTCGACACGGCCGAGGGCCCCGCCCGGGAACTCGACACCTCGCCCGCGCCCGACACCGCGTCGGTGCGGGAACGGGACGAGCCGGAGCCCCCTGCGGGCACCGGTCGCAGGCGCCGCCCGCTGCGCACCTCCCTGATCGTGCTCGCCGCGATCGCCGTGGCCGCGGCGGCCGGCGTCGCCGCCACCGGCACCATCGGCGGCGACGGCGACGACCCGGCGGGCTCCGCGCCCGCGGGACCACCCGCCACGGCCACGGTGGAGCGCACCACGCTCACCGACACCGAGACCGTCGACGGCAACCTGGGCTACGGCGACGCGACCACCGTGCAGACCCCCGGCTCCGCGACCGGCACCGACGGCGGGCAGAGCCCGCAGAACGACGGCGCGGGCCAGGACGGCGGCTCCGGCGACGGCATCGTCACCTGGGTGCCCGAGGAGGGCAAGGTGGTCGAGCGGGGCGACACCGTCTACCGCGTCGACCAGCAGCGCGTGCCGCTCCTGTACGGATCGTTCCCGCTCTACCGCACCCTGGAGCCGGGCAGCGAGGGCGACGACGTCAGGATGCTGGAGAAGAACCTCCGCGCCCTCGGCCACAAGGGCTTCACCGTCGACGACACCTACGACTCGGCCACCGCCGAGGCCGTCAAGGACTGGCAGGACGACCTGGACCGCAAGGAGACCGGCACCGTGGCGGCCGGGGACGCGGTGGTCGCCTCCGGGGCCCGGCGCGTCGCCGACGTGAAGGCCTCGCCGGGCGCCGCGCTCAGCGGCGCCGTGCTGACCTGGACCGGCACCGAGCGGATCGTCAGCGTCGACCTCGACGTGCAGTTCGAGGACCTGGTGGAGAAGGGCACCAAGGCCACCGTCCAACTGCCCGACGACACGACCGTCCAGGGCACGGTGACGGACGTCGGGTCGCCCTCGACCTCGCAGGGCGACGACGCGTCGGGCGGCTCCGGCGACTCCGGGTCCGCGGACTCCGACGACAAGGCCACCCTGCCCGTCGAGCTGACCGTCAAGGACCAGAAGGGCCTCGGCCGCTACCAGGCCGCCGCCGTCCAGGTCACGCTGAAGGCCGAGTCCCGCAAGGACGTCCTCGTCGTCCCGGTGGCCGCCCTGGTCGCGCAGCGCGGCGGCGGCTACGCGGTCGAGGTGGTCGCCGACGACGGCAGCACCGCCCACCGCCCGGTCAAACTCGGCATGTTCGCCGACAGCAAGGTCGAGGTGTCCGGCACCGGCATCAAGGAAGGCACCGTCGTGGGGGTCCCCAAATGACCCCGACCGGCGCGGAGCTCCCCGCGCCCGCCCCGCACCGGCCGGTCGTCGAGCTGACCGGGGTCTCCAAGACGTACGGGGACGTGGCCGCCCTGCGCGGCGCCGACCTGCTGATCCGGCGCGGCGAACTCCTCGCCATCGTCGGCCCTTCGGGGTCCGGCAAGTCCACGATGCTCAACATCATGGGCACCCTGGACCGCCCCTCGGCGGGCCGGGTCCGCATCGACGGGCACGACGTGGCGGACCTCACCGACCGTGAACTGTCCGCGCTGCGGGCCGAGACCGTCGGCTTCGTCTTCCAGCAGTTCCACCTGGCGTTCGGCGTACCGGCGCTGGACAGCGTCGCGGACGGGCTGCTCTACAGCGGCCGGTCCCGCGGCGAGCGCCGCCGTCTCGCCGAGCGGGCGCTGCGCCGGGTGGGGCTCGGCCACCGGCTCCACCACCACCCGCACCAGCTGTCCGGCGGCGAGAAGCAGCGGGTGGCCATCGCCCGCGCGGTGCTCGGCGACCCGCCGCTGCTCCTCGCCGACGAGCCGACCGGCGCACTGGACTCGCGGTCGGGAGCGGTGGTGATCGAGCTCCTGCACGAGCTGCACGAGGCCGGCACGACCGTGGTGGTCATCACCCACGACCGGGACATCGCGGCGACCCTGCCCCGCGAGGTGCGCGTCAAGGACGGCCGCGTCGAGCACGACTCGCAGGCCGCCTCCTACGGCGGTTCCACCGCCCTCGTCCCCCAGGAGGCCGTGCGATGAGCACGATCAGGGAGCTGGAGCGGTCCGCCGCCGCCGAGCCGCCGCGGCGGCCGAAACCGGCCCGGATGAACCCGGCCGACGTGCTGCGGGTCGGCGGCTCCGGGCTGCGCTCGCGCCCGATGCGGGTCTTCCTCTCGGCGCTCGGCATCGCCATCGGCATCGCCGCGATGGTCGGGGTGGTCGGCATCTCGACCTCCTCCACCGAGGACCTCGACCGCAGGCTGCAGGCGCTGGGCACCAACCTCCTGACGGTGACGCCCGGGCAGGACTTCAGCGGCGGCGAGGCGCACCTGCCGGCCGAGTCGGTCGGCATGATCGCCGCCATGGAGGACGTCGACTCGGTGTCCGCCCTCGGCAAGACCGACGCCAAGGTCTACCGCAGCGACCGCACGCCCAAGGAGGAGACCGGCGGCCTCAACGTCTCGGCGGCGCGGACGGATCTGCCGGAGTCCGTCGGCGCGAAGATCGTCGACGGCCGCTGGCTCAACGCCGCCAACAGCCGCTACCCCGCCGTGGTCCTCGGGCCCAAGGCCGCCGAGCAACTCGGCGTCCACCGGGCGGGGGAGGACGTGAAGGTGTGGCTCGGCGGACGCTGGTTCACCGTCGTCGGCCTGCTCGCCGCCAACGAACTCGTGCCCTCGCTCGACTCGGCCGCCCTGGTGGGCTGGCCCGTCGCCGAGAGCGAGCTGGGCTTCGACGGCTCGCCGACGACCATCTTCACGCGTGCCGACGAGTCGGCCGTGGACGACGTGCAGGCCGTTCTGGGCGCCACCACCAACCCCGAGAACCCCAACGAGGCCAACGTCTCGCGGCCCTCCGACGCGCTCGCCGCCAAGGAAGCCACCGACGACGCCCTCAGCGGCCTGCTGCTCGGCCTCGGCGGCGTGGCCCTGCTCGTGGGCGGCGTCGGCGTCGCCAACACCATGGTCATCTCCGTCCTCGAACGCCGCTCGGAGATCGGCCTGCGCCGCTCGCTGGGCGCCACCCGCGGCCAGATCCGCACCCAGTTCCTGGCCGAGGCGCTGCTCCTGTCCGCCCTCGGCGGCGTCGGCGGCGTCCTGCTCGGCATCGCCGTCACCGGCGGCTACGCCGCCTACCAGGGCTGGCCGTCCGTCGTGCCGGTCTGGGCGATGGCGGGCGGCGTCGGCGCCACGCTGGTCATCGGCGGTCTGGCCGGCTTCTACCCGGCCGTCCGCGCGGCCCGGCTGCCCCCGACCGAGGCGCTGGCGACGACGTGAGACCACCGGTGCCCGCGCGAGAGGCACCCGCGACGGCCCCGGGACCGCGGTGCTCCCGCTGGACCCGTCCCCCGTGCCAGGGGGGTACCGCGCCCGCCCGCGCCGCCTCCGGGCCGATCCCGGAGCGCGACGCGGGCGGGACCCCGGACCGCGTCAGGCCGTCAGACCCGCGAGACGGGCCAGCCGCCGGTAGGAGTCCAGCAGCCCCGCCCGGTCGTACGTGCTCGTCGTGACGAGGACCTCCTGCGCACCGCTCTCCTTGATCACCCGCTCCAGCTCGCCGGCGACCTGCTCCTCGGTGCCGTACACGTGCCCGCGCAGCCCCGACTCGTAGAAGCCGCGCTCCTTCCCGGTCATCGCCAGCGACTCCACGCGCTCGGCCGGTGCCAGCGGCGGGAACGTGCCGTGCGTGCGGGAGTACGCCATCGACCAGGCCTCCGGCACGAGCAGCCGCCGCGCCGCCGCCTCGTCCCCGGCCACCGCGACGCTCCCCGAGATCACGACGTACGGCTCGGCCAGCCAGGAGGAGGGCCGGAACCCCGCCCGGTACTCCTCGATGCCGCGCAGCATCTTCTCGCGGCCCCGGATGTCCCCGATGACCAGCGGCAGGCCCGCCCGGGCGGCGATGCCCGCGCCCTCGCCGATCGCCAGCACGTACGGCGGTACGGACAGGCCCTCGGCGGGGCGGGCCCGTACCCCCGTGCCGGACGTGCCGAGGAACCAGCCGAGCAGCTCGCCGATCCGGCCCTCGAAGTCCTCCGCGTCGTGCTTGTCGCGCCCCAGCGCCTTGCGCACCCCGTCGGTGAAGCCGACCGACCGGCCCAGGCCCATGTCGATCCGGCCGGGGAAGAGCGAGGCGAGCACACCGAACTGCTCGGCCACCACCAGCGACTGATGGTTCGGCAGCATCACGCCGCCGGTGCCGACCCGGATGGTGCGGGTGGCCGCCGCGACGGCGGCCGCGAGGACCGTGGGCGCCGAGCCCGCGACGCCGGGCACGCCGTGGTGCTCGGAGACCCAGAAGCGGTGGTAGCCGAGCGCCTCGAGGTCCTGGGCCAGGCGGACGGTGTCGCGCAGGGCCTCGGGCCCGTCGTGCCCCTCCCGGGTGCGCGAACGGTCGAGGACGGAGAACCGGGTTGATGCGATCACTGAGCTCACACAGGGTTCAACGCCTGCGGGCCGCCAGGATTCCCGGCCCCGGTGCCGACCGGCACCGGCCCGCCGCGCGGACCGTGGCACGCCGCTCCTAGGCTGGCGCGGTGACCGAAGACAACAGACCTCTGGCCGTGTTCGACCTGGACGGCACGCTCGCGGACACCGCGCACCGCCAGCACTTCCTCACGCGCGCCCCGCGCGACTGGGACGGGTTCTTCGCGGCGGCGGCGCAGGACCCGCCGCTGCCCCGCGGAGTCGCCCTGGCCCTGGAGAGCGCCCGGGAGTGCGAGGTCGGCTACCTCACCGGCCGCCCCGAGCGGTGCCGCGCGGACACGGTGGACTGGCTGGCGCGCCAGGGGCTGCCGCAGGGACGGATCTGGATGCGGCGCAACGACGACCGCCGCCCCGCCCGCCGCACCAAGCTGGAGATCCTGCGGAAGATCGCCCGCACCCAGGAGGTCCGGATGCTCGTCGACGACGACGAGCTGGTCTGCGACGAGGCGGAACGCGCGGGCTTCACCGTCGTGCGGGCACGCTGGGCCGCCCCGTCGGACTCCCTGAAGGACGCCCAGGAGCGCGAGGGCCGTACCTGAGCGGAGGGAACCGAGGGGCTCGCCCGCGGACCCCGGCGGCGCCGAGTCGTCCCGAGCTCCGCCCGGGTGTCTAGACCTCGGCGTCGTCGTCCAGGCGGAAGCCGACCTTCAGGCCCACCTGGTAGTGCTGGATCTCCCCGTTCTCGATGTGCCCGCGGACCTGCGTGACCTCGAACCAGTCCAGGGAGCGCAGCGTCTGGGAGGCGCGCGTGATGCCGTTGCGGATCGCCTGGTCGACGCCCTCGTGCGAGGTGCCGACGATCTCGGTGACGCGGTACGTGTGGTTCGACATGAGGATGTTCCTCCGGGCCGTCGGGTGACGTCGTACGACGCCGTGGAGTGCCGTCACTCCACGGTGCCCCAGCCCGTCCGTCCGCGCGAGGTGGCGTACCCCCCTTGACCGGCTCATTGGTACATACCAAAATCCAGCCAGTACCCGTTCGAGCACCGAGCTCACCCCCCGCGTCGGGCTGACCTTCCCCTGTCCGCAGGAAGAAAGTGACCCACGTGAAGCCGCACCGCCGCGCCGCCACGGCCCTGGCCCTCGCCCTGTCCGCCACCGTCCTGACCGCCGGTTGCGGCATGCTGCCGGGCGACGACAGCAGGACCGTCACGGTCTGGCTGATGAAGGGCAGCGCGTCGCCCGAGTTCGTCGAGCGCTTCACGGAGGACTTCGAGAAGCAGCACGACGACATCGACCTGGACATCCGGATCCAGGAGTGGACCGGCATCGGCGCCAAGGTGAAGAAGGCCCTCAAGGAGGAGGGCGGCGACGGACCCGAGGTCATCGAGGTCGGCAACACCCAGGTCGCGCAGTACGTCGACGAGGGCGGCCTGTACGACCTGACGCTGGAGTCCGCCCGCGACCTCGGCAAGGAGGACTGGCTGCCCGGCCTCGCCGAGCCGGGGAGCTACCGCGGCGCGCAGTACGGCATCCCCTGGTACGCCGCCAACCGCGTGGTCATCTACAACAAGGACCTGTTCGCCGCGGCGGGCATCACGAAGCCGCCGCGGACGCGCGAGGAGTGGCTGGCGGCCACCCGGAAGCTCAACTCCGGCGGAAAGCAGGGCATCTACCTCGCCGGGCAGGACTGGTACACCCTCGCCGGGTTCATCTGGGACGAGGGCGGTGACCTCGCCACGGAGACCAAGAAGTCGTCCGGCGACTGGCGCGGCAGCCTGCACACCCCCGCGGCGCTGCGCGGCATGGAGTTCTACCGGCAGTTGCAGGCGCTGGGCCAGGGCCCGCGCGACGCGGACGAGGAGCACCCCGCGCAGGCCGGGGTGTTCGCGGGCGGCGACGTCGCGCAGATCGTCGCGGTGCCGGGCGCGGCCCGCGCCATCGAGGAGAAGAACCCGGAGCTCAAGGGCAGGCTCGGCTACTTCCCCATCCCCGGCAAGAAGGCCGGAAAGCCCGGCGCGGTCTTCACCGGCGGCTCCGACCTCGTGGTGCCCGAGCACAGCGACGACCACAAGGGCGCGGTGGAGGTGATCGAGGCGCTCGCCGGCAAGAAGTGGCAGACCGACCTCGCGCGGACCATGAACTACGTGCCGAACAAGGCGAAGCTGGCCCCCGCGGTCGCCGACGAGGAAGGCGTCGCCGCGATGGCGGTCGGCGCCGCGAACGGCCGGGCGACGCCCAACTCGCCGCGCTGGGCGGGCGTCGAGGCGGACAACCCGATCAAGGGCTACATGACGAAGGTCCTGACGGGCGGCGACCCGGCGACCGAGGCCCGCAAGGCCTCGCGCCGGATCACCAAAACGCTGGACGCGTTCGGCATGTGACGCCGGGGCCCGGCCCCACCACAGCCGTGGTGGGGCCGGCCGGAACTACGCCACCGTGCTCAGCGACAGCGCGAAGCGCTCGCGCTCGTCGGTCCACCAGTGCGCCAGCTCAAGACCCGCCGCGGCCAGTTCACCGCGCACGCCGTCCTCGCGGAACTTCGCCGAGATCTCCGTACGGAGCTCCTCGCCCGCGGTGAAGTCGACCGCCAGGTCGAGCGCGTGGACCTTCACCGTCTGGTCGGCCGTGGAACGCAACCGCATCTCGATCCACTCGCGCTCGCGGTCCCAGACGGCGACGTGCTCGAAGGCGTCCGGGTCGAAGTCCCCGCCGAGCTCACGGTTGATCACCGACAGGACGTTCTTGTTGAACGCGGCGGTGACCCCCGTCCGGTCGTCGTAGGCCGAGACCAGCACCGACTCGTCCTTGACCAGGTCCGTGCCGAGGAGCAGCGCGTCGCCGGGGGAGAGCAGCCCGCGCACCGAGGAGAGGAACGCGGCACGCTCGGCGGGCAGCAGATTGCCGACCGTGCCGCCGAGGAACGCGACCAGGCGCGGGCCGGGCGTCCCCGGCAGCGCGAGGCCGCGGGTGAAGTCGGCTATCAGGGCGTGCACGTCGAGCGCGGGCCGCTGCGCGATCAGGGTGTTCGCGGCGCCGGTCAGCGCGCTCTCGCTGACGTCCACGGGCACGTAGGTGCGCAGGGCGGACAGCGCGTCGATCAGGTGCCGGGTCTTCTCCGAGGAGCCCGAGCCCAGCTCGATGAGGGTGCGCGCGCCGGTGATCCGGGCGATCAGGTCCGCCCGGGCGACCAGGATCTCCCGCTCGGCACGCGTCGGGTAGTACTCGGGCAGGGTGGTGATCTCCTCGAAGAGGGCGCTGCCGCGCGCGTCGTAGAACCACTTGGGCGGCAGGGACTTCGGGGTGTGGGTCAGGCCCTGCAGCACGTCGGCGCGCAGTGCGGCGCCGGTCGCGTCCTCGGGCAGGGTGCGGGTCAGCAGGAACGGGCTCACGCGGGGGGCTCCTTGAGCGGGGTCAGCAGTACGTCGGTGCGGCTGGCGGCGAGCAGGGTGCGGTCCGGCACCTCGCGCCAGTGCGGGTCGTCGTCGTAGGGCTCGGAGGCGACGACCGTGCGGCGGCCGGGCTCCGCGCGGTACCAGAGGGTGTCGCCCCAGGCCGTCGCGGTGATCGTATCGCCGTTGGTGAGCAGCAGGTTCAGGCGCGATCCCGGCGCGGCCGCCGCGACGTCGAGGACGGTGTCCGCGAGGGCCTGCCCCTCCTCGTCGCCGCGCCGCAGCCGGTGCAGGACCAGCGCCCACACCAGCGCGGAGTCGCAGCGCGCCTCCATCGAGAGCAGCTCGGCGGGCGGCAGGTCCCGGGCGAGCGCGGCGAGCGAGCCGGGCCAGCCGGTGACCGCGCCGTTGTGGCTGAACAGCCAGGGACCGGCGGCGAAGGGCGCCGCCGCGGCCTCCCCGTCCGCACCCGCCACGGTCGCGTCGCGCACCGCGCCGAGGAAGGCGCCGGAGCGCACCACCCGGGCCAGGTCGGCGAAGGACGGATCGCCCCAGACGGGCCCCGGGCGGCGGTAGCGTGCGGGTGCCGGGTCGTCCTCGGCGTACCAGCCCACGCCGAAACCGTCGGCGTTGACGGTGCCGTGCCGTTGCATCCTCGGTGCCCACGACTGGCGGAACAGGCTGTGCGCGGGCGCCACGAGAAGGGCGCCCAGCGGCTCCGGAGGTCCCAGATAGGCGAGGTGACGGCACATCAGCGACCTCCCGGATCCGCGGCCTCGGCGGGCCCGGCGTCACGGGCCGTGCGGAACCCGGAGAAGATCTGCCGCCGCACCGGGTGGTCCCAGTTGCGGAACGTGCCGCGGCAGGCCACCGCGTCGACGGAGAAGGCGCCGCCGCGCAGCACCTTGTAGTCGCCGCCGAAGAAGACGTCGGAGTACTCCCGGTAGGGGAAGGCGGAGAAGCCCGGGTAGGGCAGGAATCCGCTGGACGTCCACTCCCACACGTCACCGATCAACTGGCGCACGCCCAGCGGTGATTCCCCGGCCGGATAGCTCCCGGCCGGGGCGGGGCGCAGATGGCGCTGGCCCAGATTGGCGCGCTCGGGCGTGGGGTCCGCGTCGCCCCACGGGTAGCGCATCGACCGGTCGGCCACCGGGTCGTGCCGGGCCGCCTTCTCCCACTCGACCTCGCTGGGCAGGCGCCGGCCGGCCCAGCGCGCGTACGCGTCGGCCTCGTACCAGCTCACGTGGAGCACCGGCTCGTCGGCGGGCACCGGTTCGAGCGTGCCGAAGTGCCGGCGCAGCCACTGGCCGCCCTCGCGGCGCCAGAACAGCGGCGCCCGGAGCTCGTTCCGGTGGACCATCGCCCAGCCCGCCGGATCCCACCAGCGCATCCGCTCGTAGCCGCCGTCCTCGATGAACAGCTGGAAGGCGGCGTTGGTCACCGGGGTGGTGTCGATGTAGAAGGGCGGGACCAGGCGGCGGTGCGCCGGGCGTTCGTTGTCCAGGGCCCAGGGCTCCGTGGAGGTGCCCATGGTGAACGGGCCGCCGGGCACCAGCACTTCGGCGGGCCCGGTGTACGGGTCACCGGCCGGCGGGTCCGGCGCGGTGAGGGCGGTGGGGCCGGTGCGCAGCTGGTGGGTGATGAGCATCGTCTCGTCGTGCTGCTGCTCGTGCTGCGCGATCATCCCGAACGCGAAGCCCGCGTCGGTGAGCGGAGTGCCGTGGAAGGGCGTCTTCTCCAGCACGTCGAGCGCCCGGCCCCGCACCTCGGCGGCATAGCCGCGGGCCTCGCCCGGGGCGAGCAGCGGCAGGCTCGGCCGCTCGGCGCGGGGATGCTCGAAGGCGTCGTACAGCGGGTCGATCTCGGGCCGCATCGCGTCGCGGCCCGCGACCGCGCGCAGCAGCCACTGCTCCTCCTGGTTGCCGATGTGCGCGAGGTCCCAGACCAGCGGCGACATCAACGGCGAATGCTGCGCCGTCAGTTCGGACTCCTCCACACAGCCGGTGAGGAGGGTGGTGCGGTCCCGGGCGGCCAGGAGCGCGGCAAGGGCGCGCTCGCGCAGGGCTTCCGGGTCGGCGGTGGGGCCGGTCATGGGCGGGCGTCCTTTCCAGGTATGTCCTGCGGGAGCGGGGCTTCCCGCAGGTCGTCCAGCAGGTCGTCGGCCGGGCAGCGGCCGCGCGCCACGTACTGGTCGGCGAACGTCGCGACGGCGTCCCGCACGGCGCCGGGCGTGCCCATCCGGGGCAGCGCGTCGACGGCGGCGGCGAAGCAGAGGACGGCGGCCTCGCGCAGTTCGGGGTCGGCGGGGCCGTGGCGCGCCGCGTCCAGCCAGAGCGGGTTGTGCGGCGCCGCGGGCGAGCCCGCGGGGCCGTACCGCTCGGCCAGCGGTTTGACGGCGCGGTAGGCGGTCTCGGTCGCCTCCGGATCGTCGAACAGCGCGCTCGTCACGGCGAGCGGCACGATCCAGCCGTCCTCGCCGGGCTGCGCGTCGACCATGCGCAACTCCAGGTGGCCGCGCGGACGGACCGGCGGGAACAGCGTGGTCAGGTGGTAGGCGAGGTCGTCGCGGGTGGGTCTGCGGGCCGCGCCCGCCCGGGCCCACGACCGGAACGTCAGCCCGTCCGGAACGCTCCACGGGCCCTCGCCGGGGCCTCTCTTGACGCACATGACGGGCGCGTCCAGGGCGTGCCTGGCCCACACCTCGCGCGGCTCCCCGTCCAGCGGCGGGGCGCCCGACCTGCCGGGTTCGATGCCCGCCCACACGGCCTGCCGGGTGGACCGCCAGCCGGTCGGACGGCCGTCCTGCAGCGGCGAGTTGGCGAACGCGGCGACCAGGACGGGACCGAGCAGGTGCGCCAGGCGCCAGCGCCTCGCGTAGCCGAGCGGACCCGGTTCCTCGTACCCGGCGTCCAGGCAGATCTGCACGGACGCCGTGGAGCACATCATGCGGCGTCCGGCGGGGCCGCCGCGGTCCAGGCAGGACTCCAGCGCGTCGTAGCGGGGCTCACGCAGGATCCGGGCCGGCGGACGCCACGGGTCGGCGCCGACGCCGCTGAGGGTGAGGTGGTGGGAACGCAACACGTCGCGCACGACGCGGAGATCGGCCTCCATGGCCGAGATGCACTCCGTCAGAGAGGGGGCGGGGAGCGAGCTGAGCTCCAGCTGGCCGCCGGGTTCGACGGTGACGGACGAGTGCAGGGTCAGGTCCCGCAGTGCGGCGTAGGCCGCTTCGAGACGGGCGGTGGGCACGGGCAGGTGGGGCAGTCCTGGCTCGTGGACGAGCCACTCCAGTTCCACGCCGGTGGTGCGGGGCGGCCCGGTCTTGAAGCAGATGCCGCGCACCAGCGCCTCCACCTCGGCCTCGGACACCGTGTCCCGCGCCCTTGTGGGGTGCGTGGTGCGGTGTTTCGTACAGTCTCCCTCTGGCATGCGGGGATCCTTCCATCCGGTTCTGCTCGTCACACCCAAAACCTTCGCGGGCATCTGCACAAGAGTGCCCCTCAGGCCGTTCTCGTACCGCGAATTTCTGTTGCGCGGCCCGACACACCCCGCTCACCATGCGTTCATGGACGGCACGGGGGAGCGGATGTGAGCGCCAGGCTGCGCGGACAGGCACGGGAGACCGAGCGCATCGTCGCGGCCGGGGCGTACGACACGCCGGGCGGGCGGATCACGATCGCGGACGCGGTGGCGGCGGCCCGTGCCGGGACGCGGATGTTCGGCCCGGAGCCGGTGGAGGCGGCGCCCCGCGCGCCCGTGCCCACCGTCGTCGAGGTCACGGGGGAGAGCAGCCAGGAGGCCGCCCGCAGGCTCACGGCCGCGGACGACACACCCGTTGCGGTGCTCAACTTCTCGTCGGCCCGCAACCCCGGCGGCGGCTATCTGAACGGCGCCCAGGCCCAGGAGGAGGCGCTGTGCCGCGCCTCCGCGCTCTACACCTGTCTGCTCCAGGCGCCGCAGTTCTACGCCCACCACCGCGCGGACCGCGACCCGTTCTACACCGACCGCGTGATCCACTCGCCCGGCGTCCCGGTCTTCCGCGACGACCGGGGGACGCTCCTCGACCGCGCGTACACCGTCGGCTTCCTCACCTCGGCCGCGCCGAACGCCGGAGTGATCCGCCGCAGGACACCCGGGCGGACGGCCGGGATCGAGCGGGCGCTGGCCGCCCGCGCCGAGCGGGTCCTGGAGACGGCGGCGGCGTGCGGCTACCGCCGTCTGGTGCTCGGCGCGTGGGGCTGCGGAGTGTTCATGAACGACCCGGCGCAGGTGGCGGGCGCCTTCCGGGCCCTGCTCGGCGACGGCGGGCGGTTCGCCGGGCAGTTCGCGCACGTCGTGTTCGGGGTGCTCGACCGCACGAAGGGCGCGGTGACCCGTGGCGCGTTCGAGGAGGCGTTCGGACACCACTTCAGCGTCGGCCGGGACGGGCCCGAGCGCCACTCGTAGACCCCGGACCCCCTGCCCCTCAGGGTCCCGGGCGCCCGGGACGGCCCGTCACCGCCAGCCGTAGCGCTCCCTCAGGCGCAGCACGACGAGGTCGAACCGCATGCGGTCCAGCGCGCAGGCCTCCCGCCGCATCCCGCGCTCGTGCACCCGCAGCACGCGGTCGATGTCCACCCAGGAGTCCCGGCCCGCCCGGTCCCACGGACCGCTGCCGATCGGCACCCACTCACGGTCGCCGTCGTGCCGCTTGCTGGACAGCTGCACGGCGAGCAGCGTCCCGGCGGCCTCGCGGGCGACGACCAGCACGGGCCGGTCCTTGCCGCGCCCGTCGTTCTCCTCGTAGGGCACCCACGTCCAGACGATCTCGCCGGGATCGGGGTCGCCGTCACGGTCGGGCGCGTACTCGGTGCGGACCCGGCCCACCTCGCGGGGCGCGGCCTCGGTGGTCGCGGTGGCGCCCGAACGGCCGGGCGTGTCGGACGTGTGGGGGTCTTCGATGAAGGCAGTCACGGAGATCACCGTAGGACCTGTCCGGCCCAATCCGCTGAGCGGGACCGCCCGATGACCCGCAGGCTCGGGCCATGCTGCTACGACGCCTGCGCAACGCCCGGACCCTCGCCGTCCTCGCCGTCGCCGGCGCGGTGCTCGCACCGCTGCCCGCGGCCTCCGACCCCGCGGGTCCCGCCCCGCGGCCCGTGTCCGCGCCCGGTGCGGCCGCGCCGCCCCGCACCGTCTCCGCCTGGCTGCCGTACTGGGACCAGGAGAACGCGTACAAGATCGCCCTGCGGCACGCCGACCAGCTGCACACCGTCAGCCCCTTCTGGTACCGGATGAAGTCGGCCGGGCGTGTCGACCTGCACGGCGGCGCGGGCTCACGGCGGATCGTCGACGGACTGCACCGGGCGGGGATCAAGGTCGTGCCCACCGTCATGGAGACCCTGCCGCGCGGGGCGCTCGCCGCCGTCGTCACCGACCCGGGACGCCGCGCCACGCACGTCGAGACCCTGCTGAAGGTCGTGCGCAGCCGTGCCTACGACGGCATCGACCTCGACTACGAGTCGATCGCGCCGACCGGCGACGCCGCGTACGAGAAGGTCAGGGACGGCTATGCCACGCTGGTCACCGACCTCTGCCGCCGCCTCCACGCCCTGCGCAAGCAGTGCGTCGTCACCGTCTCGCCGAAGACCGCGGGCACCGGCCGCGTCTGGGACTACCGGCGCCTCGGCGCGGCGGCCGACCGGCTGCGCGTCATGGCGTACAACCTGCACTGGGCCGAGGGCTCGCCCGGCCCCCTGTCCACCCCCGCCTGGTACGACGAGATCCTGCGCCGCGCCACCGCCGAAGTGCCGCGCGACAAGCTGGAGATGGGGCTGCCCGCCTACGGCTGGGACTGGGCCGTCGGCAAGCGCGACCGGGCCCGGCACGTGACCTCCCTGGAGGCGGAGGCGCTGCGCCGCAAGGTCGGCGCGCCCTACCGCATCGACCCCACGTCCCGCACCCCGCACTTCACGTACGAGGACGGCGGCACCCGGCGCACGGTCTGGTACCAGGACGCCCGCGGCACCGCCGCGCACCTGCCCGTGCTGCGGCGCTACGGGGTGCGCCACACCGTGCTGTGGGCGCTCGGCTTCGAGGACCCGAACCTGTGGCGGGAACTGGCCCGTTCCTGACCCCGGCGGCGGCCCGGCTAAGCGGCCGCCGCGTCCGGCACCGGCGCCGGCCACTGCTCGTGCCACCGCCGGTCCGCCTCCAACTGCGCGGCCAGCGAGATCAGCAGCGGCTCGCTGCCGGCCGGGCCGAGCAACTGGGCGCCGACCGGCAGCCCGCCCGGGGTGCGGCCCGCGGGCACGTTGACGCCCGGCCAGCCCAGGACGTTCCACGGCCACGCGTAGGGGCAGGCGGCGATCATCGCCTGGTCGGTGCGCCAGCCGTTCATCGCGGCGAGGGTCCCGACGCGCGGCGGGGGAGCGGCCGTCGTCGGGGCGAGCACCACGTCGTACGTCGAGAACACGGCCCCCACCCTGCGGTGCAGCGCGGCCTCCGAGCGGCGGGCGAGGCGCAGCGGCGCGCCGCCCAGCAGCCGCCCCATGCGGGCCGCTTCACGCGTGCGCCGGTCCAGGAGCGAGACGTCCGGCACCTGCCGGGTCCACTCCGCGACGCCCGCCGTGGCGCGGGGCACGAACGCGAGGCCGACCTGGCCGTAGCGCGGGTCGGCCTCCGTCACGTCGTGCCCCAGTCCGGCGAGCCGGTCCGCGAGCGTCGTCACCCGGTCGCGCACCACCGGGTGCAGATGCTTGGACGTGGCGGTGAACGGCATCCGCAGCGAGAGGGCGATCCGCAGCCGTCCCGGCTCGCGGGTCGCGGCCTCGGCGGCCCGCACCGCCACCGGCCGGTGCAGGTCGCCCGCGTGGTTGCCGCTCGCCGCGTCGAGGAGCAGCGCGGCGTCCTCGACCGTCCTGGCCAGCGGCCCGTTCACGGTGATGCCCTGGAAGGCCTCGGGCCAGGGCCACGTCGATATCCGCCCGCGCTGCGGCTTGATCCCCACCAGGTGCGTCCAGGCGGCCGGGATCCGCACCGAGCCCGCGCCGTCGGAGCCCAGCGCCGCCGGGACGAGCCCGGCGGCGACCGCGGCCGCCGAACCGCCCGAGGAGCCGCCGGGAGTGTGGCCGGTGTGCCAGGGATTGCGGGTGTCGCCGAAGCCGGGTCCCTCGGTGAACGGCCACTGCCCCAGCTCGCACGTATTGGTCTTGCCGACGATCACGGCCCCGGCCGCCCGCAGCCGCCGCACCGCCTCCGAGTCCGCCGTCTTCGGCGGGAAATCACCCCGGCACCCGAACGCCGTCGGCTCACCCGCCACATCCATGTCGTCCTTGACGGCCAGCGGCACCCCGAGCAGCGGCCGCGCGGCGGCACCGCCCGCCGCGAGCTCCCGGTCGGCGGCGTCCGCCTCGGCGAGCGCGGCCTCGGCCCGCACCAGCTTGAAGGCGTTGAGCACGGGCTGCGACGCCTCGATCCTGGCCAGCGTCCGCTCGGTCAGCGCACGCGAGGACACCTCGCCCGCGGCCAGCGCGCGGGCGGTGCGCGCCAGGCCTTCGGCACGGTCGGCAGTCATGTGGGGACACCTTCGCTCGACGACGGGTGCCCGAGGTTAACCGGCGAGTAGGTCAACGCGGAACGCGCGCAGGGAAGTTCACGCCGGGCCGGTCACGGGCCCGCCCGGGGCGATCCGGGACGTTCCCGCGCGATCCGGAACCGGGGCGCGCGCCCCGCGCCGCCCGGGTGCGCCGCACCGCCCGCCCGCGGACACCCCGCGCACGTCTGCAAGGATGCCCATGTCATGGTGCAGATACCGAAGCAGCAGCCCCCGCAGCGCTCCGTGCCGACGAGCGCCGACGTCGCCCGCCTGGCGGGGGTCTCGCGCGCGACCGTCTCGTACGTCCTGAACAACACCAGCGCCGTCCGCATCAGCGAACCCACCCGCCGCCGCGTGCACGAGGCCGCCAGGGAGCTGGGTTACGTCCCGCACGCCGCCGCCCGCAGCCTGCGCGCCGGACACAGCCGGATGGTGCTCATGCCCACCTCGGAGATCCCGATGGGCCCGCTCTTCAGCCGCTTCTTCAACGAGCTGCAGTGGGCGCTCAGCCGCCTCGACTACACCGTCGTGCAGTACGCCAGCCTCGGCCTGACCGGTGAGGACGCCGCACGCGCCTGGGCCGAGCTGCGCCCGGTGGCCGTCCTGGCCCCCGACGCGTCCGCGCTCAATCCGCGCGGGGTCACCGTCCTCAAGCGCTCCGGCGCCCGCGCCGTCTTCACGCTCGGCCCGCACCGGGTCGAGGGCGCGCACGCCCTGCTGATGGACGGCCGCAGGGTCGGCGAGGCCGCCGCGCTGCACCTGCTGGCCCGCGGCCGGCGCCGCATCGGCGTGGTCGTCCCGGAGGAGCCGGGCCTGGAGCACTTCTCGCAGCCCCGCCTCGAAGGCATCCGCCAGGCCGTGGAGAGCGCACGCACCACGGACGCCTCGGTCACCGAGCTGCCGCTCGCCTACGACGAGGAGTCCGCGGCCCGGGTCGCCGCCCGCTGCCGCGCCCTCGGGACCGAGGCCGTGTTCGCCTACAACGACGAATACGCGATGCTCCTGATGCGCGCCCTCCAGGACGAGGGCATCCGCGTCCCCGACGAGATCGCCGTGATCGGCACCGACGACCTGATGCTCGGCCGCCTGCTCAGGCCCCGCCTGAGCACCGTCCGCATCGAGCTGCCGTCCGGCCGCGGCCTGGCCGAGCTCGTCGACCGCGTGGTGCGCGACCCCGGCGCGGAACCCGAGGTGCACGACGTGCTCGGCGCGGACGTCGTGCACCGCGAGTCCAGCTGACCCGGACGGCCTCCGGGAGCCGCCGCGGGCCTACTCGCCCTGCTGCTGCTTGGCCTGCTCCTCGGCGACCTGCCGGCGCACCTCGTCCATGTCCAGCTTCCTGGCCTGCCCGATGACGTCGGTCAGCGCCGCCTCGGGCAGCGCGCCGGGCTGGGCGAACACGGCCACCTGGTCGCGGACGATCATCAGCGTCGGGATGGACTGGATGTTGAAGGCCTGGGCCAGCTCCGGCTGGGCCTCCGTGTCGACCTTGGCGAAGACCAGGTCGGGGTTCTCCTCGGCCGCCTTCTCGTAGACGGGGGCGAACTGCTTGCAGGGCCCGCACCACGACGCCCAGAAGTCGATCAGGACGAACCCGTTGTCCGTGACCGTCTGGTCGAAGTTCTCCTTGGTGAGCTCCACGGTGGCGCTGCTCATGGTGTGTCCTACTTCCTGTGTATGGCGTGGCCGCTGTGCACAACGGCCGATCGTGCGGTCCTATTCCGCCTGGTAGCGCGCGCGAACGGGCCGCGCGCACATCGGCGTGTCCCGCGCGCGTACCCATGTGGCCACGGCGCACACCTGCCGACAGACTGTCCTCATGACGGATATGACGGATGCCAGTACGTACGACGTAGTAGTCATCGGAGCGGGCCCCGTGGGGGAGAACGTGGCGGACCGGGCGCGGGCCGCCGGGCTGAGCGCCGCGATCGTGGAGAGCGAGCTGGTCGGGGGCGAGTGCTCCTACTGGGCGTGCATGCCCAGCAAGGCCCTGCTGCGCCCCGTCATCGCCCGCGCCGACGCCCGCCGCGTCCCCGGACTGCGGCAGGCCGTGCAGGGCCCGCTGGACGCCTCCGCGGTCCTCGCGCACCGTGACGACTACACCTCGCACTGGAAGGACGACGGCCAGGTCGGCTGGCTGGAGGGCGTCGCCGTCGACCTGTACCGCGGCCACGGGCGGATCGCGGGCACCCGTGAGGTGACGGTCACCGGCACGGACGGCACGGCGCGCACCCTGCGGGCCCGGCACGCGGTCGCCGTCTGCACCGGCACCCGCGCCGCCCTGCCCGACCTGCCGGGACTCGCCGACGTCAAGCCGTGGACCAGCCGCGAGGCCACCAGCGCCGACCGGGTGCCCGGCCGCCTCCTGGTGGTCGGCGGCGGCGTCGTCGCCGTGGAGATGGCGACCGCCTGGCAGGCGCTGGGGTCGGAGGTGACCGTGCTGGTGCGGGGCGGCGGCCTGCTGGACCGCATGGAGCCGTTCGCGGGCGAGCTGGTGCGCGAGGCACTCACCGAGGCGGGTGCCGAGGTCCGCTCCGGGGTGTCGGTCACCGCGGTCCGGCGGGAGGACGGCACCGTCACGGCCACCCTGGACGACGGCTCGACCCTCCGGGCCGACGAGATCCTCTTCGCCACGGGCCGTGCCCCGCGCACGGACGACATCGGCCTGGAGACCGTCGGCCTGGAGCCGGGCTCGTGGCTGCCCGTCGACGAGAGCCTGCGGGTGGCGGGCAGCGACTGGCTGTACGCGGTCGGCGACGTGAACCACCGCGCGCTCCTGACCCACCAGGGCAAGTACCAGGCCCGCATCGCGGGCGCGGCCATCGCCGCCCGCGCCCAGGGCGTCCCGCTCCTGGAGAGCGACCGCTGGGGCGCCCACGCGGCCACCGCCGACCACGCCGCCGTCCCGCAGGTCGTCTTCACCGACCCGGAGGCGGCCTCCGCGGGCCTGACCCTCGCGGAGGCGGAGGCCGCGGGCCACCGCGTCCGCGCCGTCGACTACGACATGTCCGGTGTCGCGGGCGCGGGCCTGTACGCCGACGGCTACCGCGGCCGCGCCCGCATGGTCGTCGACCTGGACCGCGAGGTCCTCCTCGGCGTCACGTTCGTCGGCCCGGGCGTCGGCGAACTCATCCACTCGGCGACGATGGCAGTGGCGGGCGAGATCCCCCTGGACCGCCTGTGGCACGCGGTCCCCGCCTATCCGACGATCAGCGAGGTGTGGCTGCGGCTCCTGGAGACGTACCGCGGCTGACGGGGGACGTGTCCCGGCCCCCGGCCCCAGGCGCGGCCGCCGGAAGCGGCGGCTCCCGCGCGCACCCCGGGGCGGATCCTGCGTTCCGCCGCGGCGACCCGCCCCCCGTACGCTGGCGCCGTGACCCTGCACCAGGCGGTCGACGTGAAGGTCGACGCGATGATCGAGGACCTGCGGACACTCGTCGAGGTCGAGTCGCCGTCCCGCGACGCGGCGGCGCTGAAGCGGTCGGCCGAGACCGTCGCCGGGGTCGTCGAGGAACGGCTCGGCGGGCACGCCGCGCTCGTCGCGAGCCCGGCCGGGCCGCACGTCCACTGGTCGGGCGGGGGCGAGCCGCGGGTCCTGATCCTCGGTCACCACGACACGGTGTTCCCGCTCGGCACCCTCGGCCGCCGACCGTTCCGCGTCGCCGACGGCCGCGCCACCGGCCCGGGCGTCTTCGACATGCTGGGCGGCCTGGTCCAGGCCGTGCACGGCCTCGCGGCACTCGACGACCTCTCGGGCGTGGAGATCCTGGTGACCGCGGACGAGGAAGTCGGCTCGCACGCCTCCCGCGCCCTCATCGAGGAACGGGCGCTCGCCTGCGGCACGGTCCTGGTGTTCGAGGGTGCGGCGGACGGCGGCGGCCTGAAGACCGGCCGCAAGGGCTGCGGCACGTTCGAGGTCACCGTCACCGGCCGCGCCGCGCACGCCGGCCTCGAACCCGAGGCCGGCGTCAACGCGTTGGTCGAGGCGGCCCACCAGGTCCTTGCCATCGCGGCGCTGGGCCGCCCGGCGCTCGGCACCACCGTCACCCCGACCGTCGCCTCCGCGGGCACGCTCGACAACGTCGTCCCCGCCGAGGCGACGATCGTCGTCGACGTCCGCGTCGAGTCGGCGGCGGAGCAGGACCGCGTGGAGGCGGCCTTCGCGTCCCTCGCCCCGCACCTCGACGGCGCGCGGCTCACGGTCACCGGGTCCGTCGGCCGCCCGCCGATGCCGGAGTCCGCGGCGGCCGGCCTCTTCGCGCTCGCCGAGCGGCTGCTCCCCGGCGTCGAGGCCAGGGCGGTCGGCGGCGGCAGCGACGGCAACTTCACGGCCGCCCTCGGCGTCCCCACCCTCGACGGCCTCGGCGCGGTCGGCGGCGGCGCCCACGCCGACCACGAGTACCTGGTCGTCGACGCCATGACGGAGCGGGCGAAGCTGGTCACCGGCCTCGTCCGCGCGGTGCGCGACGCGGAGCGCCCCGTGGACGGGGACGCGGCGACGCGATGATCCGCCGTGCCGGATAGCGTGGGCGGCATGGGAGCGCAACGGCCCGGAACCGAGCACGAACCGACGGACCCCGACGTCGACCTGACCGTCCCGGCGCAGCGCCGCGAGCTGTCCGAAGGGCAGGGGCAGGTGCTCGCCGCGGTGTCCGTCGGCGGCGGCATCGGCGCGGTGGCCCGCTACGCGGCGGCCGAGCTCTGGCCCACCGCCACCGGCTCGTTCCCCTGGACGACGCTCGCCGTGAACGCCGTGGGGTGCGCCGCGATCGGCGTGCTCATGGTGCTGGTCGGCGAGGCCCGCACCGCGCACCGCCTGGTCCGGCCCTTCCTCGGCACGGGGGTCCTCGGCGGCTTCACCACGTTCTCGACGTACGCCGTGGACATCGAACGCCTGGTGCGGGACGGCCACGCGCGCACGGGCCTCGCCTACCTGGCCCTGACGCTGCTCACGGCGCTGCTGGCGGTGTGGGCGGCGGCACGGACGACGCGCCGCGCGGTCGCGGGGAGGCGCGCGTGAACTGGCTTCTCGTCATCGTCGGCGGCATGGCGGGCGCCCCGCTGCGCTACCTCACCGACCGGATCGTCCAGGCGCGGCACGACAGCGGGTTCCCCTGGGGCACCTTCACCGTCAACGTCGTCGGCTGTCTGATCCTCGGACTCCTCACCGGCGCGGTCGCGGCGGGCGCCGTGTCCTCCGACGTCCAGCTGCTCCTCGGCACGGGACTGTGCGGCGCGCTGACGACGTACTCGACGTTCTCGTACGAGACCCTGCGCCTCGCGGAGGGCGGCGCGCGGTTCTACGCGGTGGCCAACGCGCTGGGGAGCGTCGTCGCGGGCCTCGGCGCGGCCTTGGGGGGAGTGGCCGTCGCCGAGGCCCTGTGGCCCTGACGCGGGCGCCGCGCGCGTGCCTCACGCCTCCGTGAAGTCGCCGCTCAGCGCGGCGGCCATGCGCAGGTGGGGCGCCGCGTCGTCCGCCCGGCCCTGCCGCTCCAGCGTGCGGCCGAGCATGAGCCGGGCGTAGCCCTCGACCGGGTCGAGCTCGATGACGCGGCGCAGCTCGGTCTCGGCGCGCAGCAACTGGGCGGAGTGGTAGTAGGAGCGGGCGAGCAGCAGACGCGGGGCGACCTGCTCGGGCACCTCGTCGGCCAGACCGTCGAGGATGCGCGCCGCCGTCGTGTACTCCTTGGCGTCGAAGAACTGCCGCGCGCGCTCCCAGCGCTCCGCCGCGGTCCCGTGGTCGTAATAGGTCATGTCCACTGTCTGCCTCCTTCACGGCCTCCAACGGGGCCGGATGGTTGAATATTCCACCAGATGGGGCCCGGGTGGACGCGGCGGACCGGGTCCCGCGCGGGGCGGCGCGTCGACCCTGCTGGCGGGTACCCGACTGCCGTCCGGGGCCGTGCGGGGCTAGGTTGTCCGGCATGAGCAATCTTGATCGCGAGGCGGTGCCGTCCCTGTGCGGCGGCCGCGGCTTCGTCGTGGCGGAACCGGTACGGGAACTCCTCAGCCCCAAGCGGGTCAAGCTCGGCGAGTCCACCGAGGTCCGCCGCCTGCTGCCCAACCTGGGGCGCCGGATGGTGGGCGCGTGGTGCTTCGTCGATCACTACGGTCCCGACGACATCGCCGACGAGCCCGGCATGCAGGTGCCCCCGCACCCGCACATGGGCCTGCAGACCGTCAGCTGGCTGCACGAGGGCGAGGTGCTGCACCGCGACTCGACCGGCAGCCTGCAGACCGTACGGCCCCGCGAGCTGGGCCTCATGACGTCGGGCCGGGCCATCTCGCACTCCGAGGAGAGCCCCGCATCGCACGCCCGGTTCCTGCACGGCGCCCAGCTCTGGGTGGCACTGCCCGACGCCGACCGGCACACGGACCCGCACTTCGAGCACCACGCGGACCTGCCCCAGGTCACTGCGGCGGGCCTGACGGCGACGGTCCTCCTGGGCGCTCTGGACGGCGCGGTCTCGCCGGGCACGACGTTCACGCCCCTGGTCGGTGCGGACCTGGCGCTGACCCGTGGCGCGGACGTCCGCCTGCCGCTGGACCCGGACTTCGAGTACGCGGTCCTGGCCATGTCCGGCGAGGCGCACGTCGACGGCGTCCCGGTGCTGCCCGGCTCGATGCTCTACCTGGGCTGCGGCCGCACGGAACTCCCGCTGCGCGCCGAGTCGGACGCGGGCCTGATGCTCCTGGGCGGCGAGCCGTTCGAGGAGGAACTCGTCATGTGGTGGAACTTCGTGGGCCGCTCGAACGAGGAGATCGCGCAGGCCCGTTCGGACTGGATGGACACCTCGCGCTTCGGTGAGGTGAGGGGCTACGACGGCGACCGCCTCCCGGCCCCCGCCCTGCCGCCGGTCCCGCTCAAGCCGCGGGGCCGGGTGCGCTGACCCCCTCGCCGCCGTCCGCGGCCGGTCGAAGTCGGCCGTACTGGCTTGTTCTCGCGGGCCCTTGGAGGAGATGCTTGATCTTGCAGCCGCCACCCGGCCCTCGGCTCGTCCCGGGGGCGGCAGGGCTGCACCATCCATGGCTCGGCAAGAGGGGGACGTATGACGGTTTCTGAGGGCGTGTCAGCGACGGACGTCGCGACCGCGGACACCAAGACGGGTGCGGCTGCGGCTGCCGCGTCGAGGGAACTGGGCGGGCTGCTGCTCCGCTCCGTGGACCTGGACCAGGCGGGCTTGGGTCATTTCGCCGAGCTGGCCGCTCCTTCGTCGGACGAGGACCCGCCGCCGATGACCGGTCCGACCCCGGAGACGACGGCCCTGCTGAACCGGACGTTCACCGACAAGCCTCCGAGGGAGGTCAGGACCTCGTTCGCGACCGCCGACTCCTCGGTCGTCGTGGACGAGGGGATCTCGGAACGGGCCGCGGGAGCCGCCACGGCCTGGATGGCCGACATGCGCCAGGTGTACGCGCGGTGCGCGGCCTGGACGGTCCGCGTCGGCGATCAGGAGTTCCCTGTGCGGGTGGTGAACCCTGCCGACGACCCGAGCGGGCCGCTCGACGTCGAGCGGCGGTTCGGCGACGAGGCCCTGATGCGGACGATGCTCGCCGGTCCGGCCGGGCAGCAGGCTCGGATCGCCACGCTGCTGGTGCGCGACGGTGACAGGGTCCTTGAGCTGACGTTCCGCAGCCTCGTGCCGGAGCCCGGCAGTCCCGAAGAGTCCCGTCTGCACGCCGCGATGGCGGCGTTCCTCGACCTCGCCCCCGCGAAGTTCACCAGCAGTTGATCGCGAGCCGGCGGCGGCTCGGAGCTCAGCCGCACTTGGCGCGCAGTTGGGCAATCGCGTTCTCGAAGTCGGCGAGCGACTCGAAGGAGCGGTAGACCGAGGCGAACCGCATGTAGGCCACCGGGTCCAGCTCGCTGAGCGGTTCCAGCACCGCCAGTCCCACTTCGTGGGTGGACAGTTGAGCGCTCCCGGTGGCCCGCACGTTCTCCTCCACCTGCTGGCCGAGCCGGTCGAGCATGTCTTCCGTGATGGGGCGGCCCTGACACGCCTTGCGGACACTGCTGACGATCTTGGTGCGGCTGAACGGCTCGGTCACGCCGCTGCGTTTGACCACGAGGAGGGAGTACGTCTCCACGGTGGTGAAGCGGCGCTGGCAGTGGGTGCACTGCCGCCGGCGGCGGATGGAGGTCCCGTCGTCAGTCGACCGACTGTCGATGACGCGACTGTCGGGGAGCCTGCAGAAGGGGCAGCACACCGTTTGTGTCCTTTCCGACTTTCCTCGGATGGTTCAGGGTGCCTTCCGGCGTCCGGGCGACTCTGAGTAAGTCTGATCATAACGGATCTGACCAGGGTTTTTGCGTCAGATCCGGCGTCACGCGGCCGCTTTGACGCCGCGTTCGCCCAGGGCGGCCGACGCGCGGTGGCCTCGCGTGTATCGCGGGCGTATCAGGAAGCGCATACGTCACCGCAACGGTCCCGCGCCTTGAGTGGGAGCACGAAGCACCGTGTGATCGCGAAGGGAAGCAAGACGTGGGACACAGCAAGCAAGACGTGGGGCACGGCAGGCGATGGGCCCGGCGTTCGCTGTTACGGGGGGCCGCCGGCGTGGCCGGTGCCGTGGCGACGGCACCGTTGACCGGCGGGGAGGCCGCGGCGTCGGCCGCGGGCGGTGACGCGGACGCGCTGTTCAGGGCGGGGGAGTTCGACCAGGCCGCGCGGGCGTACGAGGCGATCCTGCGGGGCGACCCCGAGAACGTGCATGCGGCCCGGCGGCGCGGCCAAGTCGCCCTGCTCTCCCACGACTTCCGTGACGCCGAGAAGTATCTGCGGACCGCCGTCCGGCTCGCGCCCGCAGACAAGGACGCCCACTACCTCCTCGGCGACTGCTACCTGCGCCAGGACAAGTTCGCCCTGTCCGTACCGCACTGGCGAGCGGCCGGCGAAGAGGGCTACGCGCAGTGGTTCGCGGCGGTGCGCGGCGAGGCGTATCAGGTCCACGGCGATCTCGCGCGGCTGGACTTCCTGCGGACCGACCCGACGCCGCTCGTCGAGGCCTCCGTCAACGGCGGTCCGGCGAAGCGCTTCACGTTCTACACGGGCGCGACGAACCTGAGCCTGACCGCGAAGCTGGCCGCCGAGGCCGGTCTGCGTCCCGTCGCCCGTCAGAAGATCGAATTCGAGGGCGGCTTCGTCTGGGCGAACTACGGGGTGCTGGACTCCGTCGAGCTGGGCGGCATCGAACTGCGCAACGTACCCGTGGGCTGGTCGACGACGGAGTCGGGCGCGGATGCCGACGGGGGCGGTGGTGACGACGGGGACGGCATGATCGGCACGTGGGTCTTCACCCACCTGCTGACGACGTTCGACTACGCGGGGAGGCAACTGGTCCTGCGCCGCCGCACGCCCGGTGCGGCCAGGAAGGTGCGCGCCGACGCGGCGCGAGCGGGCGCGGACCGCCTGCCGCTGTGGCTGGCCGACCAGTATCTGCACACCAGGGGGCGCGTCGCCGGAGCCGCCGGATCCAGCACGGGTGTGGTGGGCGTGAACTTCGGCGGGAGCGGCGGCGAGAGCGCCGCGGTCGTCTTCGGGGACTCGGCCGAGCGGCTGGGGATCCGCAGCGACCACGACCGCCCGATCGGGACCTTCGCCCACAGCCACCCGGCCGTCACCTACCCCTGCTACCCGAAGGAGATCAGCCTCGGCGGCGCGGTCGCCCGGCACATCTACTGCGAGACGCACCCGCAGGCCGCGCTCGCCCCCTACGGCTTCGACGTCCGCGCCTCCTTCTTCCATGCCTTCCACAAGCCGTACAGCGTCACCGTCGACTTCACGGACATGAACCTCTACATCGCCCGCGGCAAGGCGACCTGATCACCGACTTCGCCCGGTGCACACCCGCTCACCTGCCCGGTCGGGAGGAAGCGAGGCGCGCGTCCGGGTGCACGTCGGGGCAGGGTCCCGTGCCCATTCGCTTCCGCAAGGCTGCCTGGGAGTCTCTGGAGGCGTGCGGAGTCACCGCGTGAGACTGGTGCGGTCGGTTCGCCGACCCCTGGGCGTGACCAGCTCAGTGGTGAAAGACGAGCCAGGAGACAACTATGAAGTCGTGGCGTACGCGTATCGGGGTCGGTCTCGCCGTCGGGGCGGCGGCGGTCGCCATTCCGCTGACCAGCACCAGTGCCGTCGCCGCCGGCCCGCCGCCCGGTGACGGCTGGCAGCCGGTCGGCGGCGAGTCGTTCGACTCCTGGCAGGCCTGCTACGACCAGATGCAGAGCGACCTGGCCCAGAACCCTCAGTACCACGAGGCCACCTGCGTCAGCGACCCCCAGCCCGGCCTCCCGAACTTCTACTCGGAGTGGATGCGCTGAGCGAGGGCGTTCCTGGCCGGATCTCGTACGGAACCCCTTCGTCAGGGGCCTCATCACGTACGGGATCCGGCCGCGGGCCGTGAGGCGGTCCCCCCCCCGATTCCCGCGATTCCCACCCGGCACAGCCCCCGTTCCCACGGTTCTCCCACCCTCCATCGGCAGGGTGGGTCCTTCGTGTTCGTCCCGTCGGTGCGTCGGCCCGACGGAACGTCCGAAGAGGCTCGGCTCAGGAGGAGAACCGTTGACTTTCGCAGGTGTGCGCAGGAAGGCCATGCCCTGGCTGGCCGCGGTCGTGCTCGCGGGAAGTGTGACCGCGTGCGACAGCGGGGGCGGCGGTGGGGCGGGCGCGGCGGAGGAGCGGGACGGTGCGCCGGAGGCCCACGGGGCCCCGGCGGCGCGCCCCAACATCGTGTGGGTGCTGACGGACGATCTCTCGTCGGACCTGGTGGACCACATGCCGAACGTGCGGGCCCTGCGGAAGGAGGGCATGTCCTTCGAGAACTACACGGTCACGGACTCCCTCTGCTGCCCCTCGCGTTCGTCCCTCTTCACCGGCAAGTACCCGCACAACACCGGCGTGTTCACGAACTCGCCGCCGGACGGCGGCTTCGACGTCTTCCACCGGAAGGGCAACGAGGACAAGACCTTCGCCACCGCCCTGCAGCGGCAGGGCTATCGCACCGCGATGATGGGCAAGTACCTCAACGGCTACGAGCCGGACATGACGGTGGGCGGCGAGAAGAACTACGTTCCGCCGGGGTGGGACGAGTGGGCCGTCGCCGGGAACGGCTACAAGGAGTACGACTACACGCTCAACGAGAACGGCAGAACCGTCGACTACGGCCACGACGCCAAGGACTATCTGACCGATGTCGTCGGCGCGAAGGGGCAGGACTTCGTCGAGGAGGCGGTGGCGGACAAGAAGCCCTTCCTGCTCGACATCTCCACCTTCGCCCCGCACGGGCCCGCCACTCCGGCACCGCAGGACCGGGGCACGTACCGGGATCTGGACCTCCCGAAGTCACCCGCGTTCGACGAAACGCCCACGGACGCGCCGGGTTGGCTGCGGGACAAGAAGCCCCTCACGCGGCAGCAGGTCCAGGAGATCACCCGGACCCACCGCAAGCGGGTACGCGCCGTGCAGGCGGTCGACCGCATGGTCGGCGACCTGCGGAAGGTGCTCGAGGCCGAGGGGGTCGCGGACGACACCGTGTTCGCCTTCGCCTCCGACAACGGCTTCCACCTGGGCCAGTACCGTCTGACACCGGGCAAGCAGACCGCCTTCGACACGGACGTGAACGTCCCCCTGGTGGTCACCGGACCGGGCGTCGAGCACGGCACGACCGGGGCGATCGCGTCCAACATCGACCTGTGCCCCACCTTCACCGAGCTCGGCGGCGGCACACCGGACCCCGGCGCCGACGGGCGCAGCCTGCTGCCCCTGCTGAAGGGCGGGACGCCGCAGGACTGGCCGACGGGCGCGCTGATCGAGCACCACGGGCCCAACTCGGCGCCGGACGACCCGGACAAGCCCCGCAAGGGCAGCGGCAACCCGCCCACCTACGACGCCCTGCGCACCGACCGCTACACCTACGTCGAGTACCGGGACGGCGCCCACGAGTTCTACGACCGGGGCAAGGACCCCGACATGCTGCACAACACCTACGCGGGGCTCGACCCGGCCGTACGCGAGCAACTCGCCGCCGCCGTCGCGGAGATGCGGGACTGCGAGGGGGCGAAGGAGTGCTCCGCCGCCGCCCGGGCCCCTGACGCCGGACTGTCCTGAGGGCCGGTGCGACCCGGCAGGTCAGGCCACCGAGGGGATCCGGAGGGTGACCCGGGTCCCCTCGCCGGGCGCGGCGGCGACCGTCACCCCGCCGCCGTGCGCGTCGGCCACCGCCGCGACGATCGCCAGCCCCAGACCGCTGCCGTCACCGCGGTGCCCGGGGGCGCCGCGGTAGAAGCGGTCGAAGACGTGCGGCAGAGAGGTCTCCGGGATCCCCGGGCCCTCGTCGTCGACCTCCAGTTCGGCGGTGGGCCCGCCCGGTGCTGGCGGAGGCGGCGCGGTCGTCCGTACCGTCACCCGCGCGGCCGTCCCCGGCGGCGTGTGCTCGCGCACGTTGGCCAGGAGGTTGTCGACCACGCGGCGCAGGTGCTCGGCGTCCCCGCGCACCCGCGCACCCGTCTCCGCCCGGACGGTCAGGGGTCGTTCCGGCGCCACGACCCGTGCGGCGGAGGCCGCCTCGCGCGCGACCGAGGCGAGGTCGACGACGTCGTGGTCCCGGCCGGGCACGCCGTCCAGCCGGGCGAGCAGCAGCAGGTCGTCGACGAGGCGCTGCATGCGTACGGCCTCGGTGGTGATGCCCCGCATCACGCGGTCCCGCTGCTCGGGGCGGACGACGGCACCCTGATGGTGCAGGTCCGCATACCCCAGCACCGCCGTCAGGGGGGTCCGCAGCTCGTGCGAGGCGTCCGCGACGAACCGGCGCAGCCGGTCCTGCGTGCCCCGCTCCGCGGCCAGCATCGTGTTCAGCGCGAGCCCGAGGCGCCCGACCTCCGTGTCCTCGTCCGCCGGTTCGACATGCCCCGCCCGGTCCCCGGAGGCGATGCGGTCCGCGTCCCGGGCCATGGACTCCAGCGGCGTCAGACCGCGGCGCAGCACCCACAGGCCCGCGCCCGTGAGGAGGGCCAGCACGCCGCCGGTCGCCACCGCCTCCACCCACAGCACCTGCCGCAGCGTTCCCCGGACCTGGTCCAGGGGCACGGCCGCGATCAGGGTGCCGCGTCCGGGAATCCGCTGGGTGAGGAGCCGGTAGTCGGGCCCCGCGGGCGACGCGGGCCCCACGGTGACCGGTTCGCCGCCGTGGGCACGGGAGAGCGGGTCCGGGAGGCGCGGCGCCGCGTCGTCCGGGTCGCGCAGTCCCGGCGCCAGCTCCCGTACGGTGCCGTCGGGCCGGCGCAGTTGGAGGTAGAACTCCGAGGCGCCGAAGAGCCGGACGTCGTTGCCGAGCGTGCCGCCCGGCGCGGAGTGCGCCAACTGCTGCGCGACGCGCTGGCGTACGGCGCGCAGCGTGACGTCGGTGCGGTGGGTCAGGTCCCTGCTCAGCGCGCCGTACACGACGGCGTCGAGGCAGATCAGGGCCGTGGCGGTGAGGGTGAGCAGGGCCAGCAGGAGCCGGCCGCGCAGCGAACGGGGCCGCGCCCGGTGGTGGCGGGCCGGCGCGGGCTTCATGCGCTTCCCCGGTCGCGGAGGATGTAGCCGACCCCGCGCCGGGTCTCGATGAGACCGGGGCCGAGGGCGTCGAGCTTCCGGCGCAGATACGAGATGTACGTCTTCAGGACGCCGTGGTCGCCCTCTCCGAACGCCCAGACGTGGGACAGCAGTTGCTCGTGGGTGAGGACGCGGTCCCGGTTCAGGAGCAGGTGGTGGAGCAGCCGGTACTCGGTGGGGGAGAGCTCCACCCGTACGCCCGCCCGGTGCACCTCGTAGGTCTCGGTGTTCATCCGGACGTCCCCGCAGGCGAGCAGCGGGCGGGCCGCGCCGTTCTCGCCGCGGCGCAGCACCGCGCGCACCCGGGCGGCGACCTCCGCCAGCCGGAACGGCTTGGTGATGTAGTCGTCCGCCCCGAGGTCCAGGCCGCCCACGACGTCCTGCCCGCTCTCACGTGCCGTCAGGAAGATCACCGGCACCTGGGAGCCGGCCTGCCGCAGCCGGCGCACCACCTCGAAGCCGTCGATGTCGGGGAGCATCACGTCGAGCAGGACGAGGTGCGGTGCGTGTCGGCGGACCTCGGCGAGCGCGTCGTGGCCCGTCGCCGCCTCGGCCACCTCGTACCCGAGGAACCGCAGGGAGGTGGCCAGGACGTCCAGGATCGCGGCCTCGTCGTCGACGACGAGCAGGCGCGTGCCGGGCGTGACCTCGGGGGCATTCATGCCCGGCATCCTGACATCCCGGCCTGTGACCCGCCCGTGCGGCCGGTGCGGTGACGCGGCGTCAGCCTGTGGGCGCGCCGGTCAGTGCATCGGGTGAGGACTTCATCCCGGCGGGTGAGCGGGCTGGCACCACAGAAACGGTTCGGCAAAGGTGTGGCCCCCAGCCGCCTCACCCGAAGGACCGTGACGTGCCGAGACCCCTTCTGCCCCTGTCGCTCCTGGTCGCCTCCGTCATGACCCTCGGCGGTGTCGCGGCGGGCCCCGCCGCGGCCGAGGGCGCCGTCGCCCGCCCGCCCGCGGGGTGCCCGCGGGTCACGGTGGACGCCGACGCCAACAGCGGGTGGGTCCAGACCTCCCGCGTGCACCTGAGGATTCGGGAGTACCCCACCACCCGCAGCCGCGTCCTGGGCCAGCTTCCGCCGTGCGCCGTGGTCGCCGTCGTCCGGCGCGAATCCGGCCAGCGGGTCGGCGGCACCCGTACCTGGTACCGGCTCGAAGGGCGGCGCGGCTGGATCAGCGGCGCCTACGCGCGTCAGCTGCGCCCGGTCCTCGCGACCTGATCCCCTCGCCGCCCGGACGGCCGGTCGGCGACGGATCCGGACGCGGCGGTCGGCGCGTCGCTGACCCCGAGACGCAGGTGCTCGACGTGGTAGAGGGCCTGGTCGAGGAGTTCGGCGACGTGGTTGTCGTGCAGGGCGTAGACGATCGAGCGGCCGTGGCGCTCGCCGGTGACCAGGCCGAGGTTGCGCAGCAGGCGCAACTGGTGGGAGCAGGCGGAGGCCTCCATGCCCACGGCCTCGGCGAGTTCACCCACCGAACAGGGGCCTTCCTGGAGCCGGGCCAGGATGTAGAGCCGCGAGGGGGTGGCGAGGGCCTGGAGCGTGGCGGCCACGTCGGCGGTGCCGACGGCGTCGAGGCGCTCACGCGTGGTGGCGCTGCTGGCGGTGTCGGTTCCGTGGCCCATGGGGCACATCATACCGACGACACATGAAGACCTGTTCATGTGTTCCTGTATGGTGAGGCCGCTGCCGCCGTCCGCCCGTGAAGGGTTGCCTCGTCATGTCTTCTGTCCTGGATCGCATGTCCTCCGTCCTGGAGCGGCGCCCTGCGCGAGCCGTCCCCGGGCCGCGACCGCTCGTACCCCCGCGGCGCACACGGGTGTTGGCGCTCCCGGAGGCCCGGTGGGCGCTGGCGGCCCTGGTCTGCTTCCTGGCCGCTCTCCCGCTCGTCCTCGGCGACGCCCCGGCGTGGACATGGGCGCCGCTGCTGGCCGCCACGTACGTCACAGGCGGCTGGGAACCGGGATGGGAGGGCCTGAAGGCCCTCAAGGCCCGGACCCTGGACGTGGATCTCCTGATGGTGGTCGCCGCTCTGGGCGCCGCCGCCGTCGGGCAGGTTCTGGACGGCGCGCTGCTGATCGTCATCTTCGCGGCCTCCGGCGCCCTGGAGGCGGTCGCGACCGCCCGTACCGCGGACTCGGTGCGCGGCCTGCTGGATCTCGCCCCCGCCACCGCGACCCGGCTGCTGCCGGACGGCGTGGAGGAGACCGTCGCCGTCGAGGTCCTGGAGGTCGGGGACGTCGTCCTGGTGCGGCCCGGCGAGCGGGTGGGCGCCGACGGTCGTGTCCTGGACGGTACGAGCGACGTCGACCAGGCGACCATCACCGGCGAGCCCCTTCCCGTGGCCAAGCGGGCCGGTGACGAGGTGTTCGCCGGTACCGTCAATGGGACCGGCGCCCTGCGGGTCCGCGTCGGGCGCGACCCGGCGGACTCGGTGATCGCCCGGATCGTGCAGCTGGTCGAGGAGGCCTCCCGGACCAAGGCCCCCACCCAGCTGTTCGTCGAGAGGATCGAGCAGCGGTACTCGATCGGCATGGTCGCCGCGACCCTCGCCGTCTTCGCGGTCCCGCTCGCCCTCGGCTCCGCCCTGCAGCCCGCCCTGCTGCGGGCGATGACCTTCATGATCGTCGCCTCGCCGTGCGCGGTCGTGCTCGCCACGATGCCCCCGCTGCTGTCCGCCATCGCCAACGCGGGACGGCACGGCGTGCTGGCGAAGTCCGCCGTCGTGATGGAGCGGCTGGGACAGGTCGACGCCGTCGCCCTGGACAAGACCGGCACCCTCACCGAAGGCACCCCGCACGTCACCGACCTGCGCACGCTTCCCGGAGCGGGCCTGGGCGGCGACGCGCTGCTGGCGCTGGCCGCGGCGGCGGAGTACCCGAGCGAGCACCCGCTGGCCCGCGCCGTCGTCCGGGCCGCCCGCGAACGGGACCTCGTCCTCGAAGCGGCCGGTGACTTCGCCTCCGCCCCCGGCCTGGGCGTCACGGCCGTCGTCGCCGGTCGCACCGTGCGGGTCGGCTCCCCGGCCGGACTCGCCCACGGCGCCGACCCGGAGGCGGACCGCGCGGTACGGGAACTCGAAGCCGAAGGACGCACCGCGGTCCTCGTGCTGCGCGACGGCACGCCGGTCGGTGTGCTGGGCATCGCCGACCGGCTCCGGCCGGACGCCCGGCGGGCGGTTGCCGCGCTGACCGCGCTGACCGGACGTCCCCCCGTCCTGCTGACCGGCGACAACGAACGCGCCGCCCGCCGGCTGGCCGCCGAGGTCGGCATCACCGACGTCCGCGCCGGACTGCTCCCGCAGGACAAGGTGGCGGCCGTACGGGAGTGGGAGGCCGCCGGGCGACGGGTGCTGGTGGTCGGCGACGGCGTCAACGACGCCCCGGCCCTGGCCGCCGCCCACGCCGGGGTCGCCCTGGGCAGGGCGGGCTCCGACCTCGCCCTGGAGACCGCGGACGCGGTCGTCGTCCGCGACGAACTCGCCGCGATCCCCGGGGTCGTGGCCCTCTCCCGCACGGCGCGCCGACTGGTCGTGCAGAACCTGGTGATCGCCGGGACCTTCCTCGCCGTGCTGGTCGCGTGGGACCTGGTCGCCACGCTGCCGCTGCCGCTCGGCGTCGCCGGACACGAGGGCTCCACCGTCGTCGTCGGCCTCAACGGCCTGCGCCTGCTGCGGGAAGCGGCCTGGCCGACCGCCGCCGGCGACCGAGACGTACCGGGACACTGAGGCGAGAGGTGCCCGTGGTGCGGGCGCCACGCGCACCACGGGCCCTACGAGCGCACTTCGTAGGGCCAGGACCCGGGCGAGCGCCCGTTATGTGCTGCCGCACCTCGGGTCTGCGCCCCGGTGACTTCGGGAGATCGGGCAACCCGGATACCCAAGCCTTCCGCGCGGACCTCCCGACTCCCGCGCGCGGCGGATCCGTACGGCTCGCCACCACGCCTCACTGAACGGTCCCCGTCTCGCGGGAGCGGACGCAGCGCATCGCGAACGTCGCTCTGGAGCACACCATGTCCCACGCCGAGAATGCCGGAGACCGTGAAGTGACCGAGGCGCGCGAGCGCCTGGACCAGCTCGACCAGCAGATCATCCGGGCCGTGAAGGAACGCGTGTCGTTCTCCGCGCTCGTCCAGTCGTCCCGCATCGCCCGGGGCGGCTGCCGGACCGACAGCGCGCGCGAGAACGTCGTCGTCGGCCGCTACCAGGACGGTCTCGGTCCCGCGGGCCGGGACATCGGCCTCAGCCTGCTGCGGCTGTGCCGGGGCCGGGACCCCGTGCCCGCCGTGACGGGCGGCGCCCGGCGGCTCCGCAGGGCCTTCCTCGGGCCCGCCGCATCCGTGTCCCACCAAGCCGCCGAGGCGTGGCCCGGCCCGCCGGGCGCGGAGCTCCTTCCGGTGGACTCGCTGGAGGAGGCGGTGGCCGGGCCGGGGAAGGGGGCCGCCGAGGAAGCGGTCGTCCCGCTGGAGAACAGCGTCTCGGGGCCCGTCCACGACACCCTGTTCGCGCTCGCGGCCGGCGACGCGGTGTCGGTGGCCGGGCAGGCCCGCCTCCCCGTGGACTGGGTCCTGGCGGCGGCCCCCGGCACCGCCCTGACCAGCGTCGACACGGTGGCCAGCCATCCGCATGCGCTGACCCAGACGAAGCGGTGGCTGACCGGCGTCCTGCCCGGTGCCACCAGCACCAGCGCGGCCTCCACGTCCCGCTCGGCGGCCGGGCTGCTGCGTCCCGACGCCCCGTACGAGGCCGTCATCTGCACCCGGCGGGCGGCCGAGCACTACCGGCTGGACGTCCTCGCGCGCCCCGGGCGGGCGCAGATGCCGGTGACGCGGTTCGTCCTCGTGCGGCCCACGGGCGCACCGCCCGCCCCGACCGGCAACGACGTCACGAGCGTGGCGCTCACCGCGCCCGTCTCGGCCCTGACCGGGATCCTCGAATGCCTGGCCCAGGAGCACGCGGAGGTCCTCGGCCTGCACGCGCTGCCCGCCGGAGAGGCGTCCCGCCTGCTGTGGCTGGACGTCCGCGGCCACGCGACCGATCCGCACCTGCTGCACGTCCTGAGCGCCCTGCGCGAACACGGTGAGCGGCTGCGCATGGCCGGGACGTACCCCGCCGCCCCTCCGGCCGATTTCGCTGCGGGACAGCGGACTTCGCCCTCGGGGGAGGGGGCGCGAGCGGCCGGCTCCCGACGGGGGACCGGTGGTGGCGAGGGGAGGGACGGTGACCCGGGGGAGGGCCGCGGCCGGTAGGAGACCTGGGGTCGGGGCCCGCGGCCGGGGCTTGCGGTCGGGACTCACGACCGCGGCCTCCGGCCGGACCTGCGGTCGGGATTCACGGCCGGGACCTCCGGCCGGGACCTGTGGCCGAACCCAATGCCGCGGCCTCAGACCGGCACCTGCGGCCGAACCTACGACCACGACCGCGCCCTACGACCACGACCGCGCCCCACGACCACGACCGCGCCCCACGACCACGACCGCGCCCCACGACCACGACCGCCCCCCACGACCACGACCGCCCCCCCACGACCACCAGGAGGCCCGCGACCCGCAGGACACCCGTGACCCAGCAGGAGATCCGCGACCGTCAGGAGCGCCGATGACCGCCACCCCCACCTCCTCCGCCCCGGAAACCACGACGCCCAACCCCTCATCGTCCACCCCTTCATCGCCCACCCCCGCACCCGCCCGCTCTGCCGACATCAGTGGGGCCGAGCTCGTGCTCCGTGTCCTGCGGGACGAAGGCGTGCATCACGTCTTCGGTAATCCAGGCACCACCGAACTCCCCCTGATGCAGGAGCTCGCAGGTCAGCGCGACATCCAGTACGTGCTGGCCCTCCAGGAGGCCTCGGCGGTGGCGATGGCCGACGGGCACGCGCGGATCACCGGACGTCCGGCCTTCGTGAACCTGCACGCGGCGGCGGGGCTCGGCAACGGCATGGGCGCGCTGACCAACGCGGCCGCCGCGCAGGTCCCCCTCGTGGTCACCGCGGGCCAGCAGGACCTGCGCCACCTCATCCACGAACCCGTCCTCGCCGGTGACCTCACGGGGCTGGCACGCGCCACCGTCAAGTGGTCCCACGAGGTGTCCACGCGCACCGAACTGGGCACGGCCCTGCACCAGGCGTTCCGCGTCGCCCAGGCACCGCCCGCGGGGCCGGTGTTCCTGTCCCTGCCCATGAACCTGCTCGACGAGGTGGGCCCGCCCCCGCCACGGCACACGGAGATCCGCTACGCCGCGGGCGCGCCCGTCGACGACCTCGCCGCACTGCTCGCCGGAACGCCACGCGACGACATCGCCCTGGTCTTCGGGGACGAACTCGCACGCAACGCGCCCCGCGAGGGCCTCGCTCTCGCGGAGCGGCTCGGAGCGCCGGTGTGGGGCACGGGCTGGCCGGCCACCAATCCGTTCCCCACGCGGCATCCGCTGTGGCGCGGATATCTGCCCACCCACGTGCCGGGCATCCACGAGGCCCTCGCCCCGTACCGTCTCGTCGTCATCGCCGGGGCGCAGCCCTTCTCCCTCTACTACCCCTACGCCCCAGGCCCGCTGCTCAGCGACCGCACCCAGGTCGTCCAGATCACCGAGGACCCCTCCGCGCCGGGGCGCGACACCCCCGTCGACATGGCCCTGCACGGGCAACTGCGGCCCACCCTGCGCGAGTTGCTCGACCTGATTCCCGCCGGGCAGCAGGCGGAGCAGGTGCCCGACACGGAAGGGCCCGAGGGGGCGGCCGAGCCGTCGACGCTCGATCTCCCGTCCGTGGCGGAGGCGTTGGCGTCCACCCTGCCCGACGGCGCCATCGTGTGCGACGAGGCGCCGCAGGCCGCCCGGCACATCCGGGCCGCCCTGGACCTGCGGCGCGCCAACCAGTACCAGTGGGTGGCCGGCGGTCTCGGCTGGGCGATGCCCGCCGCCGTCGGCGTCAGCCTGGCGCGGGACCGGGGCGCCGTGCTGTGCACCGTCGGCGACGGCGCCGCGATGTACTGCCCGCAGGCCCTGTGGACCGCGGCCCGCCTGGAACTCCCCATCGGGTTCGTGGTCGTGAACAACCGCGAGTACCGGGTGCTCAAGGACAACTGGCAGCAGCGCGACCCCCGCCCGTCCCGGCTCCTCGGCATGGACCTCAACCGGCCCGCCATGGACTTCGTCGCGCTGTCCCACTCCATGGGCGTCCCCGCCCGCCGGGCCGCGTCGGCCGAGGACCTCGGCGACGTCCTGGCCGACGGCCACCGCACCGGCCGCCCCTTCCTCGTGCAGGTGGATCTCTAGCCGCGGGCGGGCGCCGATACGGCGCGGTGAAGCGCCGTGCGGCGCGGTGAAGGGTCGAACTCCCGTGGGTAGAGCGGCCCTTCAGGCTGTCGGGCGGTCCGCAGGGCCGTGTATGTGAGCCTTTGCGGGGGTGGAACGAACTCGCAGGAAACAGGAGCAACACCCCAGAACTCCAGCATCACTTCACGGGGCGAAACCCCCACTCTCAAAGGTTGATTACGAATTACACACATCCCCTCTCCATCCGGGTTCCGATGGTCTAGATTGACCGTGCTTCAGCTGCTCGGTCACGAGACAGCAACCGTGAGTGATCTATCAGTCCGGCGCCGCGGACGACCGACAGACCTGTCCAGGCGTCAGACGTGGGGGTGGTCAGTACTGGAGCCCGCGAGGGGGCCTCGGATGTGGGGACATCCGGGGGTGTCGACGGGTTCCGCGCGCTGAGTCGAGTCTGGTCGGGCAAGCGGGTTCGCTGCCGCCAGGGTGAGTTGTGCAAGTAGCGCTGAAACAGCCGAATTGTCATGCACGGAAGGCAGGGGTGCCTTCCGGGGGGAAGACCAGCGCGGCGCGGGAGGCAGGGGTGCCTCCCGGGGAAAAACAGTGTTAGACGAGCACGTCGCACCACTGGAGACCTGGGGGGTCCTGTGCAACAGGGGGAATTAGTCAACCCGTTTCCGTCGGCGCGAGGGCGTCTGGCGAACGGGACCATCAGCCAGCCCGCGACCGACTGGGAGCGACGCTACCGGCGTACCGTGATGACGAGCGACACCGTGGCCACCGCCGTCGTGGTGGCCTCGATCGGCCTCTTCTTCGGTGCCCGGGACGCGGCCAACTGGCATGAGAAGTGGGGAATCCTCGCCTTCGGCACCGAACTTCTGGTGCTGGGCGCACTGGCCGTCAGCCGCTCGTGGGCGCCGGCCGTACTGGGCCAGGGGGCCGAGGAATTCCGCAGGCTGGGCCGCTCGCTGTTCACGGCGGCCGTCGTCCTCGCGCTCGGCGGCATCGCGCTGACCTCGCGCAACATCAAGCTCTGGATCTTCGTAGCGATACCCGCGATCGCGATCGTCACCATGACCGTGCGGTATCTGCTGCGCCTGTGGCTCCACAAGCAGCGCAAGGAAGGGCGGTGCCTGAGACCCGTACTCGCGGCCGGGAGCGTGGACACCGTGCGCGACCTGATCGGCAGGTCCCGCAAGTTCCCGCACCTCGGCTGGCGGGTGGAAGCGGTGTGCACCGTGGACGGCCTCGGTGTGGACGGCGACCAGCTGGACGGCGTACCGGTCGTCGGCGAACTGGCCGACGTCGCCAACCACGTGCGCCGTGACGGCTACCGCGTCGTCGCCGTCACGCCCGACCCGCACTGGTCCCCGGACCGGCTGCAACGCCTCGCCTGGAACCTGGAGGGCAGCGACGCCGAGATGGTCGTCGCCCCCGTCCTCATGGAGGTGGCAGGACCGCGGCTGCACGTCGACGCGGTGCTCGGCATCCCGCTGCTGCGGGTCAGCATGCCGACCTTCACCGGCGGCCGCAGGGCCGTCAAGGCGGTGGTCGACCGGCTGGGCGCGGCGATCCTGCTGATGCTGCTCGCGCCGGTGATGGTGATCGTCGGTCTGCTCGTCCTTACGGACAGCAGGGGCGGGGCGCTGTACCGTCAGCGCCGGGTCGGCAAGGACGGCCGCGAGTTCACCATCTTCAAGTTCCGCACCATGGTCGTGGGGGCCGACCTCGCCCGTGCGGAGCTGGCCGACCGCAACGAAGGCGCGGGACTGCTGTTCAAGCTCCGCCGGGATCCACGGGTGACCCGGGTGGGCACCGTGCTGCGCCGGTACTCGCTCGACGAGCTCCCGCAGCTGTTCAACGTGCTGACCGGATCGATGTCGCTCGTCGGCCCCCGGCCCCCGCTGCCGGAGGAGTCCGCGGCGTACGGCCCGGACATCCGGCGGCGGCTGCTCGTCAAGCCCGGGCTCACCGGCCTGTGGCAGATCAGCGGACGGAGCGACCTGCCGTGGGAGGAGGCGGTCCGCCTCGACCTGCGGTACGTGGAGGACTGGTCGCTCGCCCTGGACGCGGTGATCTTGTGGAAGACGCTGCGTGCGGTGCTCCAGGGGCAAGGGGCGTACTGATGCGTGGGGGGCGCCGTACGAACGGCGCGCGGACGGCAGGCCACAAGGGCCTGCCCTGGGGGAGGAACAGGACATGAGAGTCAGCGTCTTAGGGCTCGGCTACGTGGGCTGCGTGTCGGCCGCGTGCCTGGCGAGCCTGGGCCACGAGGTCATCGGCGTGGACGTCAACCAGGCCAAGGTCGACCTGGTCAACGCGGGCAAGGCCCCGGTGGTCGAGGAGCGGATCGGCGAGCTCACCGCCGAGGTCGTACGGAGCGGCGCGCTGCGCGCCACCACCGACGTCCGCGAGGCGATCATGGGCAGCGAGGTGTCGCTGATCTGCGTCGGCACTCCGTCGGAGCCCAACGGCAGCCTGTGCACCACCTACTTGGAGCGGGTCACCGAGGAGATCGGCGCCGCGGTCGCCGAGCGGGGCGGACGGCAGACCGTCGTGTTCCGCAGCACCATGCTCCCCGGCACCTGCCTGAACCTGCTCGTACCGATCCTGGAGAAGTACACGGGCGGGACGGCAGGCGTCGACTTCGGCGTCGCGGTCAACCCGGAGTTCCTGCGCGAGGGCACCAGCGTGCGGGACTTCTTCGACCCGCCCAAGACCGTCATCGGCCAGCTCGACCCGGAGAGCGGCGACGTGGTGGCCGCGCTCTACGACGGGCTGCCCGGCGAGGTCTTCCGGGTACCGGTCCCGGCGGCCGAGGCGATCAAGTACGCGGACAACGCGTTCCACGGCCTCAAGATCGGCTTCGCCAACGAGTTCGGCGCGGTGTGCCAGGCGCTCGGCGTGGACTCGCACCAGGTGATGGACGTGTTCCTCGCCGACCGCAAGCTGAACATCAGCCCCGCCTACCTGCGGCCCGGCTTCGCCTTCGGCGGCTCCTGCCTGCCCAAGGACCTGCGCAGCCTGGTCCACGCGGCCCGGCGGGCCGACGTCTCGGTGCCCATCCTCTCCCACGTGCTGCCCTCCAACGCCGACCACCTGCAGCGGGCGGTCGACCTGGTGGAGCGCACCGGCAAGCGCCGGGTCGGGCTGTTCGGCCTGTCCTTCAAGCCGGGCACCGACGACCTCCGCGAGAGCCCGCTCGTCGAGCTGGCGGAGCGACTCCACGGCAAGGGGTACGACCTGCGCATCCACGACGCCAACGTGAGCCTCTCCCGGCTGATGGGCGCGAACCGCGAGTACATCGAGACCCGCCTGCCGCACCTCACGCAGCTGCTCGCGGACTCCGTGGACGACGTCCTGCGGCACGCCGACGTGATCCTCGTCGGCACCCGTGACCCGGACGTCCTCGCGGCGCTGCCGCACGGCGGCGACACCGCGATAGTCGACCTCATCCACCTCCCCGACGCCGACGCGCGCCGGGCCGAACCGGGGTACATGGGCCTTGCTTGGTGACACGACCGGAGGCGACCGCCCCGAGCGGCGGCGCGCCCTGATCCTGGTGGAAAACCTGTCGGTGCCGTTCGACCGCCGCGTCTGGCAGGAGTGCCGGACGCTGCGCGACGCGGGCTGGGAGGTGCACGTCATCTGTCCCCGGGGGGAGAAGCGGGACACGGAGGCCGAAGCGGTGATCGACGGGGTGCGCATCCACCGCTACCCGCTGCGCGCCGCCACCGGAGGCCCGGCCGGCTACCTCCGGGAGTACGGATCGGCGCTGTGGCACACCGCCCGCCTCGCCCGCAAGGTCGGCCCGGTCGACGTGGTGCACGCCTGCAACCCGCCCGACCTGCTCTTCCTGCCCGCGCTGTGGCTGAAGCGGCAGGGCGCGCGGTTCGTCTTCGACCAGCACGACCTGGTGCCCGAGCTGTACCTCTCCCGGTTCGACCGCGGCGAGGACCTGCTCTACCGCGCCGTGTGCGCGCTGGAACGGCGCACCTACCGGGCCGCGGACATCGTGCTCGCCACCAACGAGAGCTACCGGGACGTCGCGGTGCGCCGGGGCGGCAAGCGGCCCGAGGACGTCTTCGTGGTGCGCAGCGCGCCCGACGTCGAGCGTTTCCACGCCGTGGCGCCCGAGCCGGAGCTCAAGCGCGGCAAGCCCCACCTGCTGTGCTACCTCGGTGTCATGGGACCGCAGGACGGCGTCGACTACGCCCTGCGGGCCCTGGCCAAGCTCCGCGACGAGGTCGGACGCACCGACTGGCACGCGGTGTTCGTGGGCGGCGGCGACGCCTTCGACGCGATGGTGGACCTGTCCCGGCGGCTCGGGCTCGCCGATCAGGTGCAGTTCACCGGGCGCATCCCCGACGCCGACCTGGTGCGCTACCTCTCCACCGCGGACGTGTGCCTGTCGCCCGACCCGCGCAACCCGCTCAACGACGTGTCGACCATGAACAAGGTCCTCGAGTACATGGTCATGGGCCGGCCGCTCGTCTCCTTCGACCTGCGGGAGGCGAGAGTGTCCGCCGGCGAGGCCGCCGTCTACGCCGCGGCCAACGACGAGAGCGAGTTCGCCGGGCTCATCGCGGGACTCCTCGACGACCCGGAGCAGCGCGCCCGGATGGGCAAGATCGGCCAGGAACGCATCACCGGCCAGCTCTCCTGGCGCAACTCGCAGGCCTCGCTGCTCGCGGCGTACGACGCCGCCTGCCGTGACCACACCCCGGTGTCCGCGCTCGCCGCGGTCCGTACAGGGAAGAAGAAGAGGCAGCGCAGTTGAGTGAAGACGCAATACGCCTGGTCACGATCGGGCGGATCTTCCGCCGGCGCTGGCGGCTCCTCGCCGTCGCCGCGGTGCTCGGCGCGCTCGTCGGCTATGGCACGTCCCTGCTGTTCCCGCCGAACTACACGACGTCGACGTCGGTGCTGCTGGCGGGACAGTGGGAGGAGCGGGAACTGCTGACCCAGGCGGAGATCGCCGCCAGCTCGGCGGTGGTCGACCGCACGGCGGCCACGCTCGACTGGTCCGGCGTCAGCGGCAGCGACCTGCGGGACCGGGTCACCGCCACGGCCGCCGACGGCAACATCATCAAGATCTCGGGCACCGCGGAGACCCCGGAGCGCGCCCAGCAGCTCTCCGACCAGGTCGCCAAGCAGTTCGTCGGCTTCGCCGCACGGATCGCGGGAGAGGACACCGACCCCGAGTCCGACGCGGCGACGGGCCCCGAGGCACTGCGGCAGAAGGTGGCACAGACGAGCCGCCGCATCACCGAACTGGCCGACTCCGCCGACCCCGGCAAGACCGTGGAAGGCGTACAGGTCCGCACCGAACTCGAAAAGCTGCGCACCGCGCTGCAGGAAGCCATGAAGAAACTCGACGAGGCCGACCCGGCGACCAACAAGGCGGGCATGGTCGTCATGGGCCCCGCCGCCCGGCCGACCGGCGAGGCACCCCCGACGAGGACGCAACTCGTCGTCGGCGGCGCCCTGCTGGCCCTCCTGGTCGCCGTCATCGGGCACCTCGCCGCCGCCCGGGTGAGCCGCCGGGTGCGCACCGAGCCGGAAATGGCCGCCGCGCTGGGCTCCAAGGTGCTCGGCACCGTCGACGTGCCGGGCGAACGGCCCGCGCGCCGGCCCGGGGACCGCGGCCCGCGCGCCCTGGTCCGCCGCCTCCTCGGCGTCGACACCCGGTGGGACACCCCGGCCCCGCAGCCGTCCGGCGGCGACGCGGGCCGCGAGGTCCGCTACCGCCGGGTGTGCGCCCGCCTGCGCGACCGCCTGCCGTCCCCCCGGCGGCTCCTCGTCGTCGTCCCGGACGGCGACGACACCGCCCGCAGGGCCGCGGGCCGGCTCGTCGCCGAGGCCGGCGGCGACCCGCTGCTGCGCCTGGTCGAGGTCTCCGTGGACCGGCCGCTGGTGCCGGACCGCGGCACCGAGTCCGGCGCGGTGGTCGTGCTCAGCGCGGGCAACTGGACCGCGGGAGAGCTCTCGGGCGTCGCCGAGGCGTGCGCCGACGGCAGACACGAAGTCGTCGGCATAGTCGTCGCCGGAGCCGTCCGCACCCGTCCGGAACGGACCGCCGGCCGTTCGTCGCGGCGCGCCACCCCGGTGGCCGTGGCGAGCGGCGACGAAGCACGGGGAGGTTCAGGGTGACGACGGGCAAGACGACCGAAACACCCGATGCCGCACCGCTGTTCGACCTTCAGTCACTGGTGGTCGCGGTGCGCAGACGCCGCCGCTTCTGGTGCTCCCTGGCCCTGCTCGGCCTGCTGGCCGGCGTGGCCCTCGCCGTCCTGCGCCCGCCGCCGCCCAGCGCGGTCACCAAGGTGCTGATCGCGCACGAGGACGACCAGCCGAACGACACCGGCACGCTGATCCGTACCGACGTCGAGCTCCTCGGCACCACCCGGATCGCCGCCAAGGCCCTGCACACCCTCAAGTCCGGCGAGAGCCCGGAAGACTTCATGAAGGAGTACCGGGGGACCGGCCTGACCAACAACGTGCTCCAGATCGACGTGACGGGCGAGAGCGACGCCGACGCCGTGGCCCGCGCCGAGGCGCTGGCCGACACGTTCGTCGCCGACCACGTCAAGCGGATGCGGGAAGCGGCGAAGGCCGAGGCCAAGGCCCTGGTCGACCAGCGCGACCGGATGCGGGACGAGCTCGCCGCGGTCAACAAGGAGATCGGCGACCGGTCGCCCGAGACCGACCCGACGGAGTCGGCGAGCATCGAGTCGCTCTTCGCCCGCCGGGCCGAACTCAACTCACGCATCGCCGACTTCGACCAGCGGGCCGAGGAGGCACGCGTCGGCACGCCCAAGGTCGTCGCCGGCACCCGGATCGTGGACGCCCCGCGCGCGGTGCGCCACTCCCTGCCCAAGTCCGCCGTCACCAACGGCGTGATCGGATCCGTCCTCGGGCTCGTCCTCGGCCTCGCGGTCGCCGCCGTCGGCGCGGTCGTGGCGGGCCGCCCCGTACTGCGCAGAGAGATCGCGGTGCACCTGGGCGCCTCCGTCATCGCGGAGCTGCGCACCCCGTCCCGGCTGCCCACCGCCCCCTGGCGGCGCAGAAGGGCCCGCACGGCCCGCGAACGGCTCACCACGACCCTCACCCGCAGCGTGCGCGGCACCCAGGAATCGGTGTCCCTGCTGGAACTGGGCTGCGCGCGCACCACGAGCGCCATCGCCCTGGACGTCGCCACGGCCCTTGCCGCACAGGAGCCGGTGGCCGTCGTCGACGGCCTGCCCGGCCCGCAGCTCGCCAAGGGCCGCGCACCGCAGGGCGCCCCGACCGTGGTCAGCGGCGACCAGGCCGCGTCCCTGCCGCAGCAGACCCGCCGCCTGGGCGTCGGCTCGGTCGCCCCCGGCACCGCCTGGACCGACCTGCGCTACCTGGGCGACCAGACCCTGCTCGTCGTACGGGCCGGACACGGCAGCGCCACCTGGCTGCACACCGTGGCCCGGCAACTCGCCGACCAGCGCATACCGGTGATCGGCGTGGTGCTGGTCGACCCCGACCCCCGCGACCGGAGCGACGGCACGCTGTGGGACGGACTGCACATCGCGCTGCGGGGGCACAGCGAGCGACTGGCCCGCCAGAGCGGCACGGGCCAGCCGCCGACGGAACGATCGTCCTGGGCCGTACGAGTCCCGGACACCGACCAGGAGGCGCGGTAAACGTGTGTGGCATAGCAGGCACCTACCGGTGGCCGGACGGGAAGGTCGTCACCGACCGGCTCACCGACACCCTCGCCCACCGCGGCCCGGACGGCGCGGGCCGGTACGGCCACCCCGTCGGCGACAGTGAAGTACAGCTGGGGCACCGCCGGTTGGCCATCATCGACCTGTCCGAGACCGGCGCGCAGCCGATGGTCTCCGACGGCCTCGTCCTCACGTACAACGGCGAGCTGTACAACGCGCCCGAACTGCGCGCCGAGCTGACCGCCGCCGGGGCCCGCTTCCGCGGTACCTCCGACACCGAGGTGGTCCTGGAGGCCTGGCGGCGCTGGGGCACCGACTGTCTGCCCCGGCTGCGCGGCATGTTCGCGTTCGGGATCTTCGACGAGCGCACCGGCGAGCTGGTGCTCGCCCGCGACCAGCTCGGCATCAAGCCGCTGTTCCTGCTCCGGCGCGGCGGGGGCCTGGTGTTCGCCTCCGAGCTCAAGGCGCTCGCCGCGGCGACCGGCGGCACCCTGGAGGTGGACAACGCCGCGCTGGTGGCCTCCCTGCTGTACTACTGGGTGCCGGACTCGCGGTGCGCGTTCCGCGAGGCGGAGAAGCTGCCGCCGGGAAGCTGGCTGCGGTGCCTGCCCGACGGGCGGGTGGAGCGCGGCCAGTACTGGAACCTGCGGGACGTCGCCGCCGAGGGCCGGGAGCGGGCCGCGGCAGGCGAGCAGCCGGACCTGGCGGCCATCGTCGAGGAGTCGACGCAGCGCCACCTCCTCTCGGACGTCCCCGTGGCGACCTTCCTCTCCGGCGGGCTCGACTCCAGCTATCTGACCGCGCTGGCGGCCCGCAAGCAGCCGGGAATCTCCGCCTACACGATCGGATTCCGCGCCGAGGACGCCAAGTTCGAGGCGATGCCGGACGACCTGCGCTACGCCCGGCAGGTCGCCGCGCGGTTCGGCGTCGACCTGCACGAGATCGAGATCGCGCCGAACGTGCTCGACCTGCTGCCGCGGATGACGTACCACCTGGACGAGCCGATCGGCGACCCCGCGGCGATCAACACCTTCCTGATCTGCCAGGCCGCCCGGGAGGCCGGGGTCAAGGTGATGCTCTCCGGGATGGGCGCCGACGAGCTGTTCGCGGGCTACCGCAAGCACCTGGCCAACCTGCTGGCGCTGCGCTACCAGCGCGTCCCGCGGCCCCTGCGGCGCGGCCTGTCCCGGACCGTGGACCGGCTGCCGGTGGCCGGCGCCCGCCGCGGATACCGGTCGGTGCGGTTCGCGAAGCGGTTCCTGTCCTTCGCCGACCTGCCGGAGGAGACCGCGTTCCGCCGCAGCTACACCATGTACGACCAGGAGGAACTGCTCGCCCTGATCAACCCGGACCTGGCGGGGACGGTCGGGGACGTGCTGACCGAGCACGCGGACGTCTACGAGGACAACGACCTCGACGACCACGTCAACCGCATGTGCCTCGGTGACGCGCGGATGTTCCTGCCGGGCCTCAACCTCGCGTACACCGACCGCTCCAGCATGGCCGCGTCGACCGAGGTGCGGGTGCCGTACGTGGACGTCGAGGTGGTCAGGGCGGCGTTCACCGTGCCGGGCGACCGCAAGATCGTCGGACGGCAGGGCAAGGCGGTGCTCAAGGAGGCGGCCACCTCGGTGCTGCCCCGGGAGATCGTGTACCGGCCCAAGGGCCTGTTCAGCGCCCCGCTGCGGGCCTGGATGAGCCGGGACCTGGCCCCGCTGGTGCGCGAGGTGGTGAACGAAGGGGTGCTGGTCAGCTCCGGCCTGCTGCGCCGCGACGCGCTGGAGCGGATGGTCGCCGAGGACGCCGCCGGGCAGCGGGACTTCTCCAAGCATCTGTGGCATGTGCTGACCCTCGAGTACTGGTATCGCGAGGCGACCTCTGGGTCCGGTCAGAGCACTCGGTTAACTGCGTAGGAATTCAGAGGAGTTCGGGTGAAGCAGGTTGTACAGAACTACAAGAGCGGCGAGTTGGCGGTCCTCGACGTGCCGGTGCCGGGGTGCAAGCCGGGCGGTGTGCTGGTGCGGACCGCCTATTCGCTGATCTCCACGGGGACCGAGCTCATGAAGGTCTCCGAGGCGGGCATGTCGATGCTCGGCAAGGCCCGCTCCAGGCCCGACCAGGTGGCCAAGGTCATGCAGAGCGTGGCCACCAACGGGGTGCCCGCCACCTACCGCAAGGTGATGGGCAAGCTGGACTCCTACACGCCGCTCGGCTACTCGCTGTGCGGGGTCGTCGAGCAGGTCGGTGCCGGGATCGACGACGTGAAGGTCGGCGACCTCGTGGCCTGCGCGGGCAACGAGCACGCGCTGCACGCCGAGCTGAACTGGGTGCCGAAGAACCTCTACACGCCGGTGCCGGACGGTCTCGCACCGCGGCACGCGGCCTTCGGCACCGTCGGCTCGATCGCGATGCAGGGCGTCCGCCAGGGCGAGCCGCACCTCGGCGAGGTGGCCCTGGTCATCGGCCTCGGCCTGATCGGGCAGCTCGTCGTGCAGCTCCTCACCGCATCCGGTGTGCGCGTCGTCGGCGTCGACCCCGACCCGGCGCGCTGCGAACTGGCCGAGCGCCTGGGCGCCGCGGCCTGCGGCGACCCCGAGTCCGCGGCCGTGGAGGCCGCCGTCGCCGAACTCACCGACGGCCACGGCGTGGACCAGGTGTACCTGGCCGCCGGCGGCGGCACCAACCAGCCCGTCGAGCTGGCCGCCCGGCTCTGCCGGGACCGCGGCCGGGTCGTCGACATCGGCAAGTGCCGTCTCGACCTGCCGTGGAACGCGTACTACGAGAAGGAACTCGACGTCCGGTTCTCCCGCAGCTACGGCCCCGGCCGCTACGACCCGGAGTACGAGCTCGACGGGCGGGACTACCCGATCGGCTACGTGCGCTGGACCGAGCGCCGCAACCTCGCCTGCTTCCTCGACCTCACCGCCCGCGGGAAGGTCGACGTGGAGCCGCTGATCTCCCACATCGCCGACTTCGACGACGCCGTCGACACCTACCAGCGGCTCAAGGACGGCGAGCTGAAGGCCGTGGCCGTGCTGTTCCGGTACCCGGAGCAGCAGGAGGAGGCGGCCGGGGCGGCGGCCCCCGAGGTGACCGTGCCCGCGGTGCGCCGCGCCCCGGCATCCGCGCCGGTGCGGTCCGCCAAGGCTCCGGTGCGCCTCGCGTTCGTCGGCGCGGGCAACTACGCGACGTCGATGCTGCTGCCGCACCTCGCCCAGCGCGAGGGCGTCTCCCTCTCGACCGTCGTCACCACGACCGCGCTGTCCGGCGCCAACGCCCAGCGGAAGTTCGGCTTCGACCGGGCGACCACCGACCTCGACGCCGTGCTCGGCGATCCGTCCGTCGACGCCGTGTTCGTGGTGACCCGGCACAGCTCGCACGCCGAACTGACCCGCAAGGCCCTCCTCGCGGGCAAGGCCGTCTTCGTGGAGAAGCCGCTCGCGCTCGACGAGGACGAGCTGGCCGAGGTGCTCGCGGCCGTCGAGGAGTCCGGCAACGACCGGCTGCAGGTGGGCTTCAACCGCCGGTTCTCGCCGCTGCTGCGCGAGGCCAAGCAGCGGTTCGGCGTCCGCACCGGTCCGGCGAGCCTGCGCTACCTCGTCAACGCGGGGCGGCTGCAGCACGGCAGCTGGTACCTCCAGCAGGGCACCGAGGGCTCCCGGTTCGCCGGCGAGGGCGGCCACTTCATCGACACCGCGAGCTGGCTGCTCGACGCCGACCCGGTCTCCGTGTACGCGACGGGCACGTCCGGCCAGGAGGACCTCCAGGTCCTGCTGCGCTACCCGGACGGGTCCACCGCCACCATCAGCTACGTCACCACCGGCTCGGCGGGCTTCCCCAAGGAGACGCTCGACCTCGTCGCCGACGGCAAGGTCCTGCGGCTCGACGACTTCGTGCGGGCCTCGGTGTACGGCCGCAAGCGCTGGGTCAGCTCGCGGCTGCCCAAGGCCCGCGACAAGGGGCAGAACGCCGAACTGGCCGCCTTCGTGCGGGCCGTGCGGACCGGCGGGCCGATGCCGGTGCCGCTGGAGTCGCTGGTCGCCACCACGGCGGCCACCCTCGCGGTGCGGACCGGCCTGGCCGGCGGCGCACCCGTGACCTTGGCGAGCGCTCGATGACGATGAGTGCGGGCTGGTACGCGCGGCGCCTGTCCGCGATGGGGCCGCGGGAGATCGGCGGCCGCGCGGGCGACGCGGTGCGCAGGCGGCGGTGGCGGTCGGCACGGCCCGACAGCCCCGCCGTGACCGGCGCCCGGTTCACCGCGGTGCTGCCCGCGGAGGCGCTCGCCGCCGTGCCGCCGGACGCCGCCAAGCGGCTGGTCGCCGAGGCGGACCGGCTGATGGCCGGGCACGCCGAGTTCTTCGGCGTCGCGCGCGACGACCTCGTCGACCCGGACTGGTGGTTCGACCCGAAGACGGGTCGCCGGGCCCCGTCGGGCTACGCCTTCGACGTGCCGTACCGGGACGAGGACGCGGTCGGCGACATCAAGCAGATCTGGGAGCCGTCCCGCCACCAGTACCTGACCGTGCTCGCCGCCGCCTACGCGCTCACGGGGGAGGAGCGGTACGCCGAGCGCGTCGCCGCGCACCTGCGGTCCTGGTGGACGGCCAACCCGCCGCTGCGCGGCGTGCACTGGATCAGCGGCATCGAGCTGGGCATCCGGCTGCTCTCCTGGGTGTGGATCCGCCGGCTGCTCGACGGCTGGACGGGCGCGGCCGGTCTTTTCGAGGACAACCCGGTGGCACTGGACCAGATCTGGCACCACCAGCGCTGGCTCGCCGCCTTCCCCAGCCGGGGCTCCTCGGCGAACAACCACGTCATCGCCGAGGACGCCGGACAGCTCGCCGCGGCCTGCGCGTTCGACTGGTTCCCCTCGTCGGCCCGCTGGCGCGACGGCGCGCTGCGCTCCCTGGAGCGGCAGTTGCGCGGCAACACCTTCCCCTCCGGCCTCAACCGCGAGCTGGCCACCGAGTACCACGGCCTGGTCCTCGAACTGGGCCTGGCCGCGGTCGCCGAGGCCGACGCCGCCCGGGTGCCGGTCCCGAGGACGGTGCGCCTGGTGCTGCTGCGGATGACCGACGCGCTCGCCGCCGTCGTCGACAACCGGCTGCGGCCGCCGCGCCAGGGGGACGCCGACGACGGGCACGGCCTGATCGTCGACGGCCCGGACACCGACCGCTGGGCCTCGCTCCTGGCCACCGGGGACGCCGTGTTCGGGCGGCTTCCGTGGTGGCCGGAGGTCACCGGCACCGACGTGCGCACCCCGCTGCTCGGCGCCTTGCTCCGGCCCTACGCGAGGCCGGGAACCACCCCGGCGGTCACGCGCCCGGCGAGCCGGCCGGGCCACTTCGCCGACGCGGGCCTCACCGTCCTGCGCGGCCCGGACGAGATCTGGTGCCGCTGCGACGGCGGCCCGCACGGCTTCCTGTCCATCGCCGCGCACGCCCACGCGGACGCGCTGTCCGTGGAGGTCCGGCAGGACGGGGTCGACGTGCTCGCCGACCCGGGGACCTTCTGCTACCACGGCCAGCCCGAGTGGCGGCAGTACTTCCGGTCGACCCTGGGCCACAACACCCTGGAGCTGGACGGCGCCGACCAGTCGGTCTCCGGCGGCCCGTTCCTGTGGACCCGGCACGCCCGCAGCCGCGTCCTGGTCGCGGAGCCGGCCGGCGGCTCCGCGGGGTCCGGGAGCGGGACCGCGCGCTGGTGCGCCGAACACGACGGCTACCCGGGCTCCGTGCACCGCCGGCAGGTCGAGCTGATCGGCGACAGCCGGGAGCTGCGGGTGCTCGACGAGGTGCGCGGGCCGCGCCGCGCCGTGCGCCTCGCGTTCCACCTCGGCCCGCGGATCGTCGCCGACCTGGTGGAGAACCGGGCGGCGCTCACCTGGACCAAGGACGGCGAGGACCGCTCCGCGGCGCTCGATCTGCCCGAGGGGCTGACCTGGCGGGCACACCGCGGCGCGAGTGCCCCGCCCCTGGGCTGGTACTCGCCCGGCTTCGGACGCAAGGAACCCGCCACCACGCTGGTCGGCACCGGCTTCGCCGACGGCGTCGCGGGGTTCACCACCGTACTCAGGTTCCACGGCTAGGAGGACGAGTGGGGATCAAGTGGCGGCACTGGGCATGGCCGGCGGCACCGCTGGCGCTGGCCCTGCTGGCGACGACGGGCTGCGACAGCGGGCCGGCCGCGCGGCCCAAGCCGGCCGCCGCCCCGGCCACGTCCGTGGCCCGGGTGTGCGCCAAGCCCGCGCCCGGACCGACGAAGGCACCGGCGGGCGCGGTCACGGTCGACCCCGCCAAGGTCGGTGACCTGGCCGCCAAGACCAAGAAGAACCCCCCGAACACCACGTTCTGGCTGCGGCCCGGCACGCACAGGCTCGCGGCGGACCGGTACGCCCAGGTCATCCCCAAGAAGGGGAACACCTACGTGGGCGCGCCGGGCGCGGTGTTCGACGGACGCAAACGCAACCAGTACGCGTTCGGCGGCGCCGCCCACGACGTCACCATCCGCCACCTGACCGTGCAGCGGTTCGTGGCGCCGCCGGACGAGGGCGTGGTCAACCACGACTCGGCCGACGGATGGGTGATCGAGCACGCCACGATCCAGCGGAACTCCGGCGCCGGGCTGATGGCCGGGGCCCGCCAGCGGCTGCGCGACAGCTGCCTGCGCGAGAACGGCCAGTACGGGATGAACGCGTACAAGGCCAAGGGCCGGATCAGCGGCCTGGTCGTCGAGGGCAACGAGATCGTGGGCAACAACACCGGCGACTGGGAGCGCCGGCGCAAGGGCTGCGGATGCACCGGAGGCATCAAGTTCTGGGCCGTCGACGGCGCTGACGTGCGCGGCAACTGGGTGCACGACAACCGCGGCACCGGGCTGTGGGCGGACACCAACAACAACGACTTCCGCATCGAGAACAACGTCATCGAGACCAACGACGGCGCTGCCCTGATCTACGAGACCAGCTACAACGCGGTCATCAGGAAGAACACGATCCGCCGGAACAACTGGGTCGAGGGCCGCAAGTACGCCGACCGCGGCGACAACTTCCCCTTCGCGACCGTCTATCTGTCCGAGTCCGGCGGCGAACCACGGGTCCGCGCCCGCACGAACAAGATCGAGATCTACCGCAACGTGCTGGAGAACAACTGGTCGGGGATCACCCTGTGGGAGAACGCCGACCGGTTCTGCAACAGCCCGGCCAACACCTCCTCCGGCGACTGCACGCTGCTCGTGAAGGACACCAAGCGCTGCAAGAGACCGGGGATAGCGACCGCCCCGCTCTACGCCGACTGCCGCTGGAAGACCCAGCGGGTGGACATCCACGACAACCGTTTCGTGCTCGACAAGTCCGTCGTCGAGTGCACCGCCAAGTGCGACCGGATGGCCGTCCTCGCCAACTACGGCACCTACCCGGACTGGTCGCCCTACCAGGGCGAACGGGTCGCCGAGGCGATCACCGGCAAGCAGCACAACCGGTGGCGCGACAACGTCTACCTCGGACCGTGGAAGTTCGTCGCCCACGACCCGAGCCGGGTGCTCGACTTCGGACAGTGGCAGAACACGCCGTACGAGCAGGACGCGGGCAGCACCTTCCGCACCCGGGACGGTGGTTGAGATGCGTCCGGACCACGCGTCGAAGTGCGTCGCCCTCGCCTGGGGGCTGCTGATCCTGAACACGCTCGGCTCGGCGGGCGCGAAGACCATCGTCCCGCTGCCCCGCTCGCTCATCCAGATGGCCACCATGGGCGCGCTGGTCGCCGCGTTCGCGCTGGCGCTCGTCGTCAACCTGCGGCTGCGCATCCGGCCCAGCGCCTTCGTGTTCCTGCTCACCCTGCTGCTCGTGCCCAGCGTGATCTCCAGCGTCGACCTGGAATCCGGATTCGGCGCGCTGTTCCGCTGCGGCCGCCTCGCCCTGTTCGTCGCCACGCTGTGGCTGCTCAGCCGCTGGTGGGACGGCGGCCTGACCTTCGTACGGCACCACATACGGACGTACTACGTGGTCCTCGGATCGGTGGCCGTCGGCCTGGTCGTCTCGCCCGGCGCCGCCATGCCCGAGCTCTACGGCGGACGCCTCGTCGGCGCCCTGTGGCCGCTCACCCCGCCGCAGATCGGGCAGTACGCCGCCGTCATCATCGGGCTCACCGTGCTGCTCCTCATCGGGCGCAGGACCGACGGCAGGAGCGCGGCGGTGGTCATCGTGCCGTCCCTGGTCCTGCTCGCGCTGACCCACACCCGCACCGCGACGCTCGGCCTGCTCGTCGGCCTGGTGCTCGCCATCGGGTCGCTCCTGCTGACCAGCGCCGCCGCCCGCCGGTTCTTCAGCTGGACGGTGGTGATCGCCACGGTCGCCGCGGTGGCGCTGAGCTCCGCGATCCAGGCGTGGTTCCTGCGCGGCCAGAGCCAGGAGAACTTCTCCAACCTCACGGGCCGGGCCAAGGTCTGGGACGCGCTGCTCGCGGCGCCCCGCTCGACCTCGGAGCAGCTGTTCGGCATGGGCCTCGGCGACAAGTCGTTCGGCGGGCTGCCGATCGACAACAGCTGGCTGGCCGTCTACAACGAACAGGGCCTGACCGGCACCGCCATCGTCGCGGCGATCATCGTCGTACTGGCCGGCGTCGCCCTGCTTCGGCCCCCGTCGCTGCAGCGGGCCTGCGCCATCTTCCTGATCAGCTACTGCGCGATCGCCTCGTACACCGAGGCGGGACTCGGCGACGCCTCGCCGTACCTGCTGCACCTGGCCGTCGCCGCCTCGCTCCTCGCGGCACCCGCCGCCGTCATCCCCGCGCCGAAGCCCGCGGCTCCGCTCCGACGTGTCCCGCGCTGGGCCCGGAAAACCGAGGTGAGCTGACCATGCACGTCATCGTGGCGCACAACCGCTATGCCTCGGCGCAGCCGAGCGGCGAGAACAAGGTCGTCGACCAGGAGGTGGAGCTGCTGCGCGCGGCGGGCCACCGCGTCGACCTGTTCGAGCGGCGCAGCGACGACATCGGCGCCATGTCCCTGCCGACCAAGGCCGCCGTGCCGCTGCGCGTCCCGTGGAACCCGGCGGTCCGCAAGGAACTCGCCGCCCTGCTGCGCGCCGAGCGCCCGGACGTGGTCCACGTGCACAACGTGTTCCCGCTCCTGTCGCCCGCGGTGCTCGCGGCCTGCGCCGACGCGGGAGTGCCCGTAGTCGCCACGCTGCACAACTACACCCAGCTCTGCCCGCCCGGCACCCTGCAGCGGGACGGCAAGCCGTGCACCGAGTGCGTCGGCTCCACCGTGCCGCTGCCCGCCGTCCGGCACGGCTGCTACCGCGACTCCCGCCTCGCGACCGTACCGCTCGCCGTCAGCCTGGCCGCCAACCGGCGGCGCTGGTGGTCCGGCGTGCAACGGTTCTTCTGCATCTCCGCGGCTCAGCGCGAGGTCCTGGTCCGGGGCGGCATGCCGGCCGAACGGCTCGCGGTGAAGCACAACTTCGTGCCCGACCCGGACGCCCGCAGGACCGGCGAGGGCGAGCACGTGCTCTACCTGGGACGGCTCGCGGAGGCCAAGGGCGTGCGGCTGCTCATGGCCGCCTGGGACGCGCTCGCCGCCGAGGGCGGGGTCGGCGTGCCGCTGGTGATCGTCGGCACGGGGCCCCTGGAGCGCGAGGTGACCGCGTGGGCGGCGGGCCGGGACGACGTGCACTACGCCGGCCTGTACGACACGGCGGAGTGCCAGAAGGCCATCGCGCGCTCGGTCGCCGTGGTCGCCCCCTCGACGTGGCTGGAGGCGTTCGGCCTCGTGGTCGTGGAGGCGATGGCGGCCGGTGTCCCGGTCGTCGCCGCCGGGCACGGCGCGTTCGTCGAACTCGTCGAGGACGGGGTGACCGGGCTGCTGCACCGGCCGGGCGAGGCCGACTCGCTCGCGTCCTGCATACGCCGGATCGCGGTCGAGCCCGACCGCAACCGGGACTTGGGCCGGGCGGCCCGCGGCCGGTACGAGCGGGGCTTCAGCCCGGCCGTCGGCCTGGACCGCCTGGTGGAGGGGTACCGCGCCGCGATCGCGGCGCGGTCGGGCGGCGGGGAAAGCCCGCCGCCGTCAGGAAATGGAAGCACCGGCTCGCGACGGGACGCCCGCGCGAGCAGGGGGGATGGGGACAGCACATGACACGATGCCGACTCTGCGGCTCGGCGACGCTCGCGAGCGTCGTCGATCTGGGGGCGACCCCGCCGTGCGAGAGCTTTCTCGCCGCGGACCAACTGGACAAGCCGGAACCGGCGTACCCGCTGCACCTGCAGGTCTGCACCGACTGCTGGCTGGCGCAGATCCCGCCGCTGATCACCCCCGAGGAGACGTTCAGCGAGTACGCGTACTTCTCGTCCTTCTCGACGTCGTGGGTGGAGCACGCGCGCACGTTCGTCGACGACGCCGTGCGGCGCCTGGAGCTGGGCGACGACGCCTTCGTGGTCGAGGTCGCGAGCAACGACGGATACCTGCTCAAGCACCTGGTGGACCGGGGAGTCCGCTGCCTGGGCGTCGAACCGTCCGTGAACGTCGGCGCCGCGGCCCGCGAGGCCGGCGTGCCCACGCTCACCGCGTTCCTCGACCCGGACACCGGCTCGGCCGTCCGCGCCGAACACGGACCGGCGAACCTGGTCGTGGCCAACAACGTGTACGCGCACATCCCCGACGTGGTCGGCTTCACCCAGGGGCTGCGCGCCCTGGTCGCCGACGACGGCTGGGTCTCCATCGAGGTGCAGCACCTGCTGACCCTCATCGAGGAGAACCAGTACGACACGATCTACCACGAGCACTTCCAGTACTACACGGTCGCGTCCGCGATCCGGGCGCTGGCCAGCGGCGGACTCACGCTCGTCGACGTCGAGCTGCTGCCCACCCACGGCGGCTCCATCCGGTTGTGGGCCCGCCCCGACGCGGTGGCCGGCGAGCCGAGCCAGCGGGTCCTCGAGGTCCTCGACCGGGAGAAGGCCGCCGGTCTCCAGGAGCTGTCCGGGTACACCGAGTTCTCCGCCCGGGTCGCCAAGGTCCGCCGCGACCTCCTGAAGTTCCTCATCGAGGCGGCCGAGCGCGGCGAGACGGTCGTCGGGTACGGCGCGCCCGGCAAGGGCAACACCCTGCTCAACCACTGCGGGATCCGGCCCGACCTGCTCGCCTACACGGTCGACCGCAACCCGTACAAGCACGGCAGATACACCCCGGGCACCCGCATCCCGATCCTGCCGCCCGAGCAGATCAGCACCGACAAGCCGGACTACGTGCTCGTCCTCCCGTGGAACCTGCGGGACGAACTGATCGAGCAGCTGTCCTTCGTGCACGCCTGGGGCGGCCGGCTCGTCTTCCCCATACCGGAACTGAGCATTGTCGAGGTCAAGTCATGAAGGTCGTCCTGTTCTGCGGCGGTTACGGGATGCGGATGCGCAACGGCACCTCCGACGACGTGCCCAAGCCGATGGCGATGGTCGGCCCGCGCCCGCTGATCTGGCACGTCATGCGCTACTACGCGCACTTCGGGCACAAGGAGTTCATCCTGTGCCTCGGCTACGGCGCGCACCACATCAAGAACTTCTTCCTCAACTACGAGGAGACGACGTCCAACGACTTCGTGCTGCGCGGTGGGCAGACCGAGCTGCTCTCCACCGACATCGCGGACTGGACGATCACGTTCGCGCAGACCGGCATCGAGTCCCCGATCGGCGAGCGGCTGCGCCGGGTGCGGCAGCACCTGGACGGCGACGAGATGTTCCTCGCCAACTACGCCGACGTGCTCACCGACGCCCCGCTGCCCGAGATGATCGACCAGTTCGCCCGGCGTGACGCCGGCGCGTCGATGATGGTCGTGCCGCCGCAGTCCTCGTTCCACTGCGTGGAGCTCGGCGAGGACGGCCTGGTGGGCGGCATCACCGCGGTCAGCGACATGCCTCTGTGGGAGAACGGCGGCTACTTCGTGCTCCGCCAGGAAGTCTTCGACCACATCCCGGAGAACGGCGACCTCGTCGCCGACGGCTGCGGCCAACTCGCCAAGCGCGGACGGCTCGTGGCGCACCAGCACCGCGGCTTCTGGAAGCCGACCGACACGGTGAAGGAGCGGGCCGCGCTGGACTCCTCCTACGCGCGCGGCGACCGCCCGTGGGCCGTGTGGGAGCGGGACACCGCAGGGGCGGGGGCGTGATCCGGCTCGGGGCCGGACCCCTCGACCGGATCGCCGCGGTCGGCGCGCACTGCGACGACATCGCCATCGGCGCCGGCGGCACGCTCCTGACGCTGTGCCGGGCCCGTCCCGGCCTCCGCGTCGACGCCCTGGTGCTCTCCGGCGGCGGCAGCGACCGGGAGCAGGAGGAGCGGGCCGCGCTCGCCGCCTTCTGCCCCGGCGCCGACCTGCGCCTGACCGTCCTCAAGCTGCCGGACGGCCGGATGCCCGCCCACTGGGAGGAGGCCAAGGCCGCCGTCGAGGAGCTGCGGGCGCAGACCGATCCCGACCTGATCCTCGCGCCGCGCACCGAGGACGCCCACCAGGACCACCGCGGCCTGGCCCGGCTGATCACCACCGCGTTCCGCGACCACCTCGTGCTCGGCTACGAGATCGTCAAGTGGGACGGCGACCTGGGCCGCCCGCAGGCCTACCAGCCCCTGTCGCCGGAGACCGCCGAGGACAAGGTGCGGCTGCTGCAGGAGCACTACCCCTCGCAGCGGCACCGCCCCTGGTACGACCGCGAGGCCTTCCTCGGCCTCGCCCGGATCCGCGGCATCGAATGCCACGCGCGCTACGCCGAGGCGTACGCCGTCACCAAACTCACTCTCGACCTGGGGGAATGAACCTTGCGCGTACTGCTGACCGGACACCAGGGCTATCTGGGCACCGTGATGGCCCCGGTCCTCGCCGCCGCCGGGCACGAGGTCATCGGTCTCGACGCCGGCCTGTTCGCCGACTGCGTGCTCGGCCCGACGCCCGCCGACCCCTCGGGGCACCGGGTGGACCTGCGCGACGTCACGGCCGAACACGTCGCCGGGGTCGACGCCGTGATCCACCTGGCCGCACTGTCCAACGACCCGCTGGGCTCCCTGGCGCCCGAACTGACCTACGACATCAACCACCACGCCGCGGTCCGCCTCGCCCGGCTGGCCAAAGAGGCCGGGGTACGGCGCTTCCTCTACGCGTCGACCTGCTCCGTCTACGGCGCCGCGGGCGGCGGCGACCTGGTCGGCGAGGACGCCCCGCTGCGCCCGGTGACGCCGTACGCGGAGTCCAAGGTGCGCGTGGAGGACGACCTGCACGCCCTCGCCGACGACGACTTCACCCCGGTGTACATGCGCAACGCCACCGCGTTCGGCTTCTCGCCCCGGCTGCGCGCCGACATCGTGCTGAACAACCTGGTCGGCCACGCCCTGCTGTCCGGCGAGGTCCTCGTCATGTCCGACGGCACCCCGTGGCGCCCGCTGGTGCACGCCGCCGACATCGCGCGGGCCTTCACGGCCGCGCTGACCGCGCCGCGGGAAGCGGTCCACGACCGCGCCTTCAACATCGGCAGCGAGACCAACAACGTCACCGTCGCCGAGATCGCCGAGCAGGTCGCCGACGCGGTGGCCGGCTCGAAGGTGGTCATCACCGGGGAGACCGGCGCCGACCCGCGTTCCTACCGGGTCGACTTCTCCCGGTTCCGCGCCGCCGTCCCCGGCTTCGACTGCGAGTGGACGGTCAAGCAGGGCGCGCTCGAACTCGCCGAGGCCTACCGCAAGCACGGCCTGAACAGCGACGACTTCCAGGCACGCTTCACCCGCCTGGCCGTGCTGCGCGCGGCGTCCGACGCGGGCACCGTCGACGACACCCTGCGGCGGCGCCGATGACCACGACCGGCGAGGACATGCACGAACTGGTGGAGCGGCTCTACCCGCTCTGCCGGAGCATCACGGGCGACGGGGTGCGCGCCACCCTGGACATCGTCGGCGAGTACATCCCGCTGCAGGTCCACGAGGTGCCCACCGGCACCCAGGTGCTCGACTGGACCGTGCCGCAGGAGTGGAACATCCGGGACGCGTACGTCGCCGACACCGCGGGCAACCGGGTCGTCGACTTCGCCGCGTCCAGCCTGCACGTGCTCGGCTACAGCGTGCCGGTCGCGGCGACCCTGCCGCTCGCCGAGCTCCGCGAGCACCTGTACACGCTGCCGGACCACCCGGCCTGGGTGCCCTACCGCACCAGCTACTACAAGCCCGAGTGGGGCTTCTGCCTGTCCCAGGACACCTTGGACGCGCTGCCCGACGGCGACTACGAGGTGCGCATCGACTCCACCCTCGCGGACGGCCACCTCACCTACGCCGAGCACGTGGTGCCCGGCCAGGTGTCCGACGAGGTGATCGTCTCCTGCCACGTCTGCCACCCGTCGCTCGCCAACGACAACCTGGCGGGCATCGCGGTGGCGACGTTCCTGGCCCAGGCGCTGGCGCGGACCACGCCGTACTACACCTACCGGTTCCTGTTCGCGCCCGGCACCATCGGGGCGATCACCTGGCTGGCCCGCAACGCGGAGCGCATCGACCGGGTCAAGCACGGACTCGTGCTGGCCTGCGCCGGTGACCCCGGCCAGTTGACGTACAAGCAGAGCAGGCGCGGCGACGCGGAGATCGACCGGGTGATGCGGCACGTCCTCGGCACCTCCGAACGCCCGCACCGCGTCACCGAGTTCACGCCGTACGGCTACGACGAGCGGCAGTTCTGCTCGCCCGGGTTCAACCTCGGCGTGGGCTCGCTCAGCCGGACGCCGTACGCCGGGTACCCCGAGTACCACACCTCGGCCGACAACCCGGGCTTCGTCACCCCGCAGGCGATGGCGGACACCCTCGCCGTCTGCCGCGAGGCGTTCGCCGTGCTCGACCGCAACCGGAGCTACGTCAACCTCAGCCCGTACGGCGAACCCCAGCTGGGCCGCCGGGGGTTGTACGACTCGCTCGGCGGCCGCAGCGACGCGAAACAGGCCCAGCTGGCGATGCTCTGGGTGCTCAGCCTCGCCGACGGCGAGCACGGCCTGCTGGACATCGCCGAGCGGTCCGACCTGCCGTTCGACACCGTCGCCGCCGCGGCCGACGCCCTGCACGGCGCCGGGCTGATCAAGGCATGACGCCGATGGCCACCGAGGGGGAGAAGCGGACCGCGAAACGCGCCATGGCCGGCCGGCTGTCCTGGGGGCTCGCCGACCAGGCGGCCTCCAGCATCAGCAACTTCGCGGTGGGCATCTACGTGGCACGCTCGCTGGGAGTGACCGCGTTCGGCGTGTTCAGCCTGGCGTGGCTGACCTACGGCGTGGTGCTCAACGTCGCCCGCGGGCTGGCCACCGACCCGCTGGTGGTCCGCTTCAGCGGCGTGCCGACCGAGGCCTGGCGCACGGCGGCGGCCCGCGCGTCGGGCGCCGCCCTCGCCGTGGGCGGCGTCCTCGGCGCCGCGTGCCTGCTGGTCGGGCTCGGCGTCGGCGGCCGGGTGGGGCCCGCGTTCGTCTGCCTCGGCGTCGTCCTGCCCGCCCTGCTGCTGCAGGACGCCTGGCGGTTCGCGTTCTTCGCCGCGGGCGCCGGACAGAAGGCGTTCACCAACGACCTGGTGTGGGGCGTCGCCCTCGTCCCCGCCATGGTCGTGGCCGCCCAGGTGGGCAGCGTGGCCGCCTTCGTGCTCGCCTGGGGCGCGTCCGCCGCGGTCGCCGCGGTGTACGGCTGCTTCCAGTCCGGCATCCGGCCCCGGGTGACCCGGGCGCGCGGATGGCTGCGCGAACAGCGCGACCTCGGCTACCGCTACCTCGTCGAGAACGTCAGCCTCAGCGGCGCGAGCCAGCTGCGGGCGTACGGGCTCGGCGCGATCGTCGGGGTCGGCGCGGTGGGCGCGGTGCGGGGCGCCGAGCTCCTGCTCGGCCCCTTCCTCGCCCTGCTGATGGGCCTCTCGCTGGTCACCGTCGCCGAGGCGGCGCGGGTGCTCCGGCAGGCCCCGCACCGGCTCGGCCGGTTCTGCCTCCTGCTCGGCGGCGGACAGGCCGCCGCCGCGCTGCTCTGGGGCGCGGCGCTGCTCCTGATGCCGGACCGGGCGGGCGAGTTCGTGCTCGGCGACGTGTGGCCCGCCGCCTCGGAGCTCATCGTGCCGGCCGCGCTCGGCGTCGCGGCCGCGGGCCTCGGCACCGGCGCCGCGGCCGGCCTGCGTGCCCTCGCCGCCGCCCGGCGCAGCCTGCGCTGCCAGCTCTTCGCCTCCGCCTGCTATGTCAGCGGCGGACTCGGCGGCGCCGTCGCGGGCGGCACGGTCGGCTCGGCCTGGGGCGTCGCCGCCGCGACCGTCTGCGGCTCGGCCGTGTGGTGGCTGCAACTGCGGTCCGCCCTGCACGAGCGCCACCGGAACACCCTTCCCGAAGTGAGGACGACATGACCGCCCAACCCCGGCTGAGCATCGGCCTGCCCGTCTACAACGGCGAGGAGTACCTCGCCGAGTCCCTCGACGCGCTGCTCGGCCAGACGTACGAGGACTTCGAGCTGGTCATCTCCGACAACGCCTCGACCGACGGGACGCAGGACATCTGCCGTCGCTACGCCGCGAAGGACTCACGCATCCGCTACATCCGGCTGCTCCGCAACATCGGCGCCGCGCCCAACCACAACTACGTCTTCACCGAGTGCCGCGGCGAGCTGTTCAAGTGGGCGTCCCACGACGACCTGTACGCCCGTGACCTGCTGCGCCGCTGCGTCGAGGCGCTCGACGAGCGGCCCGAGGTGATCCTCGCCCACTCCGACCAGGCCGTCATCGACGAGAACGGCAAGGTGAAGGTCCCTTACGCGTACGGGCTCGCCACCCACCTGCCCAGCGCGCCCGAGCGCTTCCGGAGCCTGCTGTTCGAGCCCGGCGGCGACGACTTCTACGGCGTGCTGCGGGCCGACGTGCTGCGCCGCGTGAAGCCGCACGACAGCTACCACCACGCGGACCGCACGTTCGTCGCCGAGATCACCCTGCACGGGCCGTTCCACCAGGTGCCCGAGGTGCTGTACTTCCGCCGCGACCACCCCACCCGCGCCGAGCGCGCGAACCCCTCGAAGCGCTCCCGGTGCGTCAACCTGGACCCGCGCCGGGCGGGTCCGCTGCACCCGACGCCCCGGCTCCTCGCCGAGTACGTCCTCGGCTTCGCCTCGGCGATCCAGCGCGCGCCGCTGTCCGCCGCCGACCGCCGCGCCTGCCACCGCCACCTCCTCACCTGGCTGACCAGCCGGGCCCGGCCGGGCGCCGGCGAGCGGGTCGAGGACCGCACCCCGGTCGACCCGGACCGCCTCGACGTCTCCGTCGACTCCCTCGTCGCCGGGCGCGAGGGGAGGCAGGCATGACGTCCGCGGACGGAACCCCGGTGCGCGTGGGGGTGTTCGGCCTGCTGGGCTCCGGCAACCTCGGCAACGACGGGTCGCTCGAGGCCGTCCTCGGCTACCTGCGCGCCGAGCACCCGGAGGCGGCCGTGGACGCGCTGTGCGGCGGCCCCGAGATCGTCGGCGCCCGCTACGGCATTCCCGCGACCCGGCTGCACTGGTACCGCGGGGAGTACCGCACCGCCTCCCGGGCGGGCGCGGTCGCGGGCAAGGGCCTCGGCAAGGTCGTCGACATCTTCCGCACCGCCGCCTGGGTGCGCCGCCACGACGTGGTGATCGTGCCGGGCATGGGCGTCCTGGAGGCCACGCTGCCGCTGCGGCCCTGGGGCTTCCCGTACGCGCTGTTCCTGCTCTGCGCCTCCGGCAGGCTCCTCGGCACCCGGGTCGCGCTGGTCGGTGTCGGCGCCGGGCCGATCGGCAACCGGCTGACCCGGGCCCTGGTGCGCGGGGCGGCGCGGTGCGCCGCCTACCGCTCCTACCGGGACGCCCCGTCCCGTGACGCGATGCGGACGATGGGCGTGGACACCTCCCGCGACGAGGTCTACCCCGACCTCGCCTTCGCCCTGCCCACGGACGGGGCCCTGCCCACGGACGAGGGAAGCGCCCCCGCCGGCCGCCCCGCCGGAACGGTCTGCGTCGGCGTCATGGACTTCCACGGCGGTGACGACGACCGGGCCAGGGCCGAGGAGATCCACCGGCGCTATCTCGACGGCACCACCCGCTTCGTCCGCGCCCTGGTCGAGGACGGCAGGCCGGTCCGGCTGCTCACCGGCGACGCGTGCGACGCGCCGGTGGTCGACGCGATCCTGGCCGCGGTGGACTCCCCGCTGGTCACCGCCGCCAGGGCGGCCTCGCTGGCCGACCTGATGAAGGAGACGGCGGCGGCCGACACCGTGGTGGCCACCCGCTACCACAACCTCGTCTGCGCGCTGAAGGCCGGCACCCCGACGCTCGCCCTCAGCTACGCGGCCAAGAGCGACGCGCTGATGGACCGGATGGGCCTCGGCGCCTACTGCCACCCGGCCCGCGACGTCGACCCGGACCGGCTGCTCGCACAGTTCCGGGCGCTGGAGGAGCGCTCGGCACAGCTGCGGCACACCCTCGCCGAGCGGAACCTGGTCGCCGCCCGGCAACTCGCCCACCAGTTCAGCGCCCTGACCGCGGCCCTGTTCCCGGCGCCCGACCGCGCCACGCCCCACGCCCTGCGGGAGAACACATGAAAGCCACCGAAGTCCCGGCCGTCGCCGGCGCCCACCTCTTCGAGCCGACACCCCACGCCGACGAACGCGGCTTCTTCTGCCGCACCTTCGACGCCGACGTGATCCGCTCGGTGGGCCTCGACCCGCACGCCTTCATCCAGGACAGCGTGTCCCGCTCGGTCCGAGGCGTGCTGCGCGGCATGCACCTGCGCTCCGGCGCGGGCGAGGCGAAGCTGGTCCGGTGCTCCTACGGGAGGATCTTCGACGTCGTCGTGGACCTGCGCCCCGACTCGCCCACGTACCGCAACCGGGCCTTCTTCGAGCTGTCCGGCGAGACCCAGCAGACCCTGTACATCCCGGCGGGCTGCGCGCACGGCTTCCAGGCACTGACCGAGACCGCCGACACCTCGTACCGGATCGACCGCCCGCACGACCCGGCCGAGGACGTCACGATCGCCTTCGACGACCCGGAGCTCGACATCCCCTGGCCGCTGCCCGCCACCTCGGTGTCGGACCGGGACCGCAAGGCCCCGGGCCTCGCCGAAGTACTGCGGCGGCTCGGCGGGCATCCGCAGCAGAAAGAGAGCTGAAGTCAGCGTGGACAGCGAAGAGTTCCCCCTGCCCCGGTCGCGACAGGCGAACGAGCGGCTGCACGCCCTGGTCCCCGGCGGCGCGCACACCTACGCCAAGGGCGACGACCAGTACCCCGAGGACCTGGCGCCGGTCATCAGCCACGGCCGGGGCGCCCACGTGTGGGACGTCGACGGCAACCGCTACATCGAGTACGGCTCCGGACTGCGCTCGGTCAGCCTCGGCCACGCCCACCCGGGCGTGCTGGAGGCGGTCCGGCACCAGCTCGACCGGGGCAGCAACTTCGTGCGGCCCTCCGTCGTGGAGGTCGAGGCCGCGGAGCGCTTCCTCGCCACGGTGCCCACCGCCGAGATGGTCAAGTTCGCGAAGAACGGCTCCGACGCCACCACCGCGGCGGTGCGCCTGGCCCGCGCCGCCACCGGGCGGCCGCGGGTGGCCCTCTGCGGCGACCATCCGTTCTTCTCCGTCGACGACTGGTTCATCGGCACCACACCGATGCCCGCGGGCATCCCGGAGTCGACCAACGACCTCACCGTGGCCTTCCCCTACGGGGACCTGGCCGCCACGGAGGAGCTCCTGACCCGGTACCGGGACGAGATCGCCTGCCTGATCCTCGAACCCGCCACGCACACCGAGCCGCCGCCCGGCTATCTCGCCGGTCTGCGCGAACTGGCCGACCGGCACGGCTGCGTCCTCGTCTTCGACGAGATGATCACCGGTTTCCGCTGGTCCGAGGCCGGGGCCCAGAGCCTGTACGGCGTCGTCCCCGACCTCTCCACGTTCGGCAAGGCGCTGGGCAACGGCTTCGCCGTCTCCGCGCTGGCCGGGCGCCGCGAGCTGATGGAGCACGGCGGGCTGCGCCACTCCGGCGACCGGGTGTTCCTGCTGTCCACCACGCACGGCGCGGAGACGCACTCGCTGGCCGCGGCCATGGCCGTGCAGACCATCTACACGAAGGAGGGCATCACCGCCCGGCTGCACGCGCTCGGCGAGCGGTTGGCCGCCGGCGTGCGCGAGGTCGCCGCGGGGATGGGCGTCGCCGACCACGTCGTCGTCCGCGGCCGGTCCAGCAACCTGGTCTTCGCCACCCTCGACGAGAACGGGCAGCCGTCGCAGGCGTACCGCACCCTCTTCCTGCGCAGGCTGCTCGCGGGCGGGGTCCTCGCCCCGTCGTTCGTGGTCAGCAGCGCCCTCGAAGCGGCGGACATCGACCGTACCGTCGAGGTCGTGGCCGAGGCATGTGCGGTGTACCGCAAGGCTCTTGACGCCGGAGACCCCACGCCGTGGGTGGGCGGCCGCCCGGTGAAGCCGGTGTTCCGGCCCCGGGTGTGACGGTCCGTCACCGCCGTCGCGCCGCCGGGGCGGTGTGACGGCGCCGCTGATGTTCCGCCCGCCCGGGCGGGGACATCAGCGGCGTACCTCCTCCCGGCCCTCGACATCGGCCGCCCGCGCGCCGCGCCGGTCGGCCACCAGGTCGACCAGCCACGCGGCCGCCGGCACCAGCGCCAGCGCGATGCACCAGCCGCCGAGGACATCGGTCGGGTAATGCGCGCCCAGGGCGACCTGGGCCCAGCCCATGGCCGCTCCGGCGGCCAGCGAGACGGCGAGCACGAACGCCGTGGCGGCCGCCCCTCCGAGGCGGAGGCGGCCGAGGGCGAGCAGCGCCGTCATGACGGCGAGCGCGGTGAGGAAGGCGGTGTGCCCGCTCGGGTACGACAGGTTGTCGTCGCCGTGGATGGTGCGCCCCACCACGGACTTGAGCAGGGTCCCCGTCCCCACCGTCAGGACGACCCCGACGACGACGAACACCGCCGCACGCGGGCGCCGCCGCAGCAGGCATCCGGCCACGGCGGCCAAAACCAGCACGGCGGCCCCGACGGGTTCGCCCAGGAAGTCGATGGCCAGCGCGAGCCCCCGCCACGGCGGACGCACGCTGTCCTCCGTCGGCTCGACGAACCACCGGTCCACCGTGCCGGGTTGAGTGTGCCCGGCGTACAGCACCCCCAGCACGACGACCACGAGCGCGGCGAGCGCCGCGACCGGTCCGCACCACGCGCGCAGCGCTGGTGGCAGCACCGCGTCCGCCGGCCGGGCGGCCTCGCGCGCACCGCGTCCGGTGGGTCCGCGCAGGCCGGACCCGACCGGCAGATCACGTTCAGAGTCGTCGATGACCTCGTCGTCCGTCACCCGGTCATCTTCTCAGTTCCGGGGCGTTCGCACGGCGGCGCCGCGGGGTCGTCTCCGGCCGATCGGCCGTGATCCGCGCCCTGTTGACGCCGGACCGGCGCCACTGGCCACGCTGCGCCCGGCCGGACGGCGGACCGTACGGCGACTGCCAGGCGGGACGGTCGGCCCGGCGCGGGACGAGCGTGGGACGGCGCCGCGCGACCGTATCGGGCAGCGCGTGCTGGGCGGGGACACGCAAGCGTCCGTCCGCCTGTCGCAGGGACGGCGAGGTGGGCACGGCCGCCCGGCTCATGAAGGGCAGGGACGCGTGGGGCTTCTCTGATGCATGTGACGAGACGTGCGACGAGGTAGGTGACGAGGCATGTGACACGGAAGGACACCGGTTCCAGTGAGAGGACCGCAGCGGAAAGGAGCGCGGCGCACCAGGGCGACGCGCGACGGATCAGCGCTCGGGGGTTCTCACTTGACGTACAACGGCTCGTCCTTCGCGGAGGGGACCGGGGCGGGAGCACGCTAACGGGCCGGGGGAGCGCGGTTCCACCGGTTTTCCGGGTGACGGGGGGTGACGGGTGGCGATGCGGAGTGGCCGGGTAAAGCCGTTGGGGGAGTGGCACGTTGTAGCGTCTGGGGGACATCGTCAACGACCAGGAGCGGAGCGGCCCATGCACGGCGCGGGAGATCGGATCGACACCTCGACGGCTCACTCGGCGCGGGTGTACGACTACATCCTGGGCGGCAAGGACCACTACGCCGTCGACGCCGAGGCGGGCGACACGATGTGCGCGCACTGGCCCGCGCTTCCGGTGCACATGCTGGAGAACCGCCGGTTCATGCACCGGGCCGGGCACTACCTCGCCGCGGAGCAGGGCATCCGGCAGTTCCTCGACATCGGCACCGGCCTGCCCACGGCCCCCAACCTGCACGAGGTCGCGCAGCGCGTGGCGCCGGATGCGCATGTCGTCTACGTCGACAACGACCCGATCGTCGTGGCGCACGCGCGCGCCCTCCTCCACGGCACGCGCGAGGGCGCCACCGCCTACATCGACGCGGACATGCACGACCCCGAGGCCATCCTCGACAGCCCGGAGTTCCGCGAGCTGATCGACCTGGGAGAACCCGTCGGCCTCATGGTGATCGGCATCCTGCACTTCATCCTGCCGCCGGACGACCGCCGCCTGGTCCGGCGGCTCCTCGAACCGCTGCCGTCGGGCAGCTTCCTCGCGATGACGATCGGCACCAAGGACTTCGCGCCCGGCGAGGTCGGCAGGGTCGCCGAGGAGTACGAGCAGCAGGGCATGCCGATGGCGCTGCGGGACCTGGCCACCGCGACGTCGTTCTTCGACGGCCTCGACCTGGTGGACCCCGGAGTCACCCAGGTGCACAAGTGGCGCCCGGGCCCCGAGCAGCAAGGGATCGACGACCGGGCCATCGCGATGTACGGGGCGGTCGCCCGCAAGCCCTGACCCGCGGGCCCCGGAGGTTTTCGTCGGCCCGGTTGTGGCCGCACGCGGGGTGATCAGTAGGTTGGACGGATGAGCAGTGCGGGTGGACGGCGTCCGGTGGCAGGTCGGTATTCCCTGATCGAGCCCCGCGGGCGCGGCGGAATGGGGACGGTCTGGCGTGCGGAGGACCAGCTCCTGGAGCGGGTCGTGGCCGTCAAGGAGATGCACGTCCAGCCGTCCGGGGAAGCGGGCGAGCAGCGCTGGGAGCGGGCGCGCCGCGAGGCGCTCGCCGTGGCCCGGGTCGCGCACCCGCATGTGATCGGCGTCTACGACCTGGTCCACGAGGACGACCGGCTGTGGATGGTCACGGAGTACGTGGACGGGCCGTCCCTCGCCGAGCAGCTGGCGCGGAGCGGCCCCCTGGACACCGTACGCGTGGCGGAGATCGGCTCGCAGCTCCTCGACGCCCTGGCCGCGGTGCACGCCGTCGGCGCCCTGCACCGCGACGTGAAGCCCGCGAACGTGCTGGTGCGGCCGGACGGCCGGGTGGTGCTGTGCGACTTCGGGATCGCCACGCTGGCCGGGACGGACTCGCTGACGGTGCCCGGCGGGGTGATGGGGTCGGTGGAGTACATCGCGCCGGAGCGGCTGCACGGGCAGGACGTCGGGGCGGCGAGCGACCTGTTCTCCCTGGGCTGCACGCTGTACGCGCTGCTCTGCGGCCACTCGCCCTTCGCGCGGTCCGTCCCGGCCGCCACCCTGCACGCCGTCGTGAGCGAGGAGCCGGACCTCCGGGCCGCGGCGGGCCCGCTGCGCGACGTGCTGGCGGGTCTGCTGCGCAAGGATCCCGGCGCGCGCCCCACGTCCGAGGAAGCGGCGCGGCTCCTGCGGGCCGTGGCCGGGGAGCCGCCGGCGGAGCGCGGGGACACCCACCTTTGGACGGGACCGCCGCCGGGATCGTCCCCGGGGCCGGGACGGCGCCGTCGCCTGCGCGGCATGCGCCGCCCGCTCGTCGTCGCGGCCGCGCTGGCCCTGGTGGGCGGAGGCGTGACGGCCGCCTCGATGCTGTCGAGGGAGTCCGCGCCGGGCGGCGGGGCGGACGACGGCAAGGCGGCGCCCGCGCCCGCGCACGAGAAGCTGCGGGTGATGACGCTGAACGCCTGGGACGCCGGACAGCACGTCGAGCACGGTGCCGAGGCCATGGCGCGGGCGATCAGGCTGTCGGGCGCGGACGTGGTGGCGCTGCAGGAGTCGTCGGACACGCTGACCGGGGAGATCGCCGACCGGCTCGGGTGGAAGCACCGCACCGACAGGGGCGGCGAGAGCGACAGCGACCTCGGCGTCGACCTGATCAGCCGCAAGCCGGTGCAGGAGCAGGACTCCTTCGCCGACGACGACAGCGGCGCGGAGGCGGTCGCCGTGCGCGTCGAGGGCGTGTGGGTGTATTCGGTGCGCCTCGATCCGGAGGACTACGGCCCGTACAACGCCTGCTTCGACGGGGACAGTTACGCGGACATCTACGCGGACGAGGAGACCCGGAAGGCGCAGGGCGAGGCCGTGGCCCGGTGGACGGGGTCGTCCCCGGCGATCGTGGCGGGGGACTTCAACGGGCCGTCCCACCTGGACTGGACCGAGGACACGAAGGACCGGCACTGCGACTCGGTGGTGGAGTGGCCGGCGACGAAGGCGTTCGCCGACAACGGCTTCGAGGACTCCTTCCGCGAGGCGCACCCGGACCCGGCCGCGGACCGCGGCGACACCTGGTCCACCGTGCACAAACGCAACACCGACCACGACGACTACCCCGAGCCGCAGGACCGCATCGACTTCGTCCTGCACAAGGGCGGCGCCACCAGGACGGTGGCGTCCCGGACCATCGGCGGCGGTCAGGGGTGGCCGTCGGACCACCGGGCGGTGCTCACGACGTTCCGGCTGACCTGACGCGACTTCTCGGGCACCGGTCGGTCCCCCCGCGGCTCCGCGACGGTCAACTCCCGTGCTCTCCCTTGCGCGTGCTCTCCCTCGCGCTCGCGCGAGGCGGGATCGACGCATGACATGCGTGGGAGTCGTGAAGAAATCGCGCATGATTCACGGCATTCGACCATGGGAGAGGAAAACTCGGAGGGCTCACTCGGCGCTTTCGAACAGGTCGGGCGCCGACCCATGCGATGGGAGACCGATCAACGATGTTCACTCTGGTACGGAGCAGAGCACGGGCGGCCGCGCTCGCGCTCTCGGCCGTCGCGGCCCTCACCTTCGGCACGACCGCCACGGGCGGCGCGGCAGCGGCCGCCGCCCCCGCCCCCAAGAAGCAGGGGCCGACCTCGGTGGCGTATGTCGAGGTGAACAACAACAGCATGCTGAACGTCGGCAAATACACCCTCGCCAACGGCGGCGGCAACGCCTTCGACGTCGCCGTCATCTTCGCGGCGAACATCAACTACGACACGACCAAGAAGGCGGCGTACCTGCACTTCAACGAGAACGTGCAGCGCGTCCTCGACAACGCCGCCACCCAGATACGCCCGCTGCAGCAGAAGGGCATCAAGGTCGTCCTCTCGGTGCTCGGCAACCATCAGGGCGCGGGCTTCGCCAACTTCCCCTCGCAGCAGGCCGCTTCGACGTTCGCGAAGCAGATGTCGGACACCGTCACCAAGTACGGCCTCGACGGCATCGACTTCGACGACGAGTACGCCGAGTACGGCAACAACGGCACCGGCCAGCCCAACGCCAGCTCGTTCGTGCACCTGGTGACGGCGCTGCGCGCCAACATGCCCAACAAGATCATCAGCCTCTACAACATCGGCCCGGCCGCGTCGCGCCTCTCGTACGGCGGCGTCGACGTCTCGTCCAAGTTCGACTACGCCTGGAACCCGTACTACGGCACCTGGCAGGTTCCCGGCATCGCTCTGCCCAAGTCGAAGCTGTCCCCGGCCGCCGTCGAGATCGGTCGGACCCCGCAGAGCACGGTGACCGACCTCGCCCGCCGCACCGTCAGCGGGGGATACGGCGTGTACCTGACGTACAACCTCGACGGCAACGACCGCAGCGCGGACGTCTCCGCGTTCACGAAGGAGCTGTACGGCAGTGCCGCGGTCTACAAGCCGTAGGGCCCCCGTGGGTCACCGCGCTCGACACTCCCTCGGGGCGAGCCGCACTCCGTAGGGCTGCGAACCGTGCAGGCCGCGCCTCCGACAACGATGTCGGAGGCGCGGCCTGCGCCATCCCGGCGACACCTTTCGTTCAGCGCACAACCATCGGCCGTTGTCGCGTGTCTCGCAGATGAATCACATCCGCGCGTCCGTGTCACGACACGTACGCGCCCTAAGGAGGAACCGTGGGCATCCGCCGACCCGCCCTGTCGACCGCCGTGGCCGCCGCCCTGATCGGCTCGCTCGGCGTCCCGCTCGTCGCGGGCACCGCATCAGCGAAGGACGGCGCCGCCACCGTGCGCGAGGACTTCGACGGCGACGGCTACCAGGACGTCGCCGTGTCCGCGCCCCGTGCGAAGGTCGGCGGCCACGAGTGGGCCGGCTACGTCACGATCAGCTACGGCTCGGCGCACGGCCTCGACCCGGCCCGTACGACCGTCATCACGCAGGACACGGCCGGTGTGCCCGGCGCCTCCGGCGACAACCAGGTCTTCGGCTACGCGATGGTCTCCCGAGACCTGGACGGCGACGGCCTGACCGACCTGGCGCTCGTCGCCCGCGACCACCGCGAGGAGAACAACGCCAACGGGTCGGTGATCGTCCTGTGGGGCCGCACGACCGGCATCACGGGGCAGGGCGCCGTCCGCATCCCCGCACCCGTGAACGCCCAGGTCGGCGACGACCTCACCGCGGGCGACTACGACGGCGACGGCCATGTGGACCTGTTCATGCGCAACGGCGACGAGTACGACGACCACAACGTGCTCTACGGCCCCTTCAGCCGCGCCGGCGCGCCCGCCCGGGAGCAGGTGGTGAAGGTGTACAGCACGGACAACTTCATCAACACCACGGCCACGGGCGACTTCAACGGCGACGGCATCGAGGACCTCGCGACGTTCTACGTCTACGAGAACCACGCCGAGGGCGGCAAGCTGTGGCTCGGCACGAAGACGGGCCTGTCCACCACCCCGAAGGCGTTGAACTCCGCGGCGGGCGCCGCCGTCGCCGACTTCGACCAGGACGGCTACGCGGACCTCGCCACCCGGATCTTCGTGAACGGGGACACGGAGGGCACCGAGGAGGACTCCGGCACCGTCAAGATCTACTACGGCTCGGCGTCCGGCCCCAGCCAGACGCGTACGCAGACGATCACGCAGAACACGGCGGGCGTGCCGGGTGCCAGCGAGAAGGGCGACCAGTTCGGCGGGCGGCTGAGCGCGGGCGACGCGAACAAGGACGGGTATCCCGACCTGGCCGTCGGTGTCCCGGGAGAGGCGATCGGGTCGAAGAAGAAGGCCGGCGCGGTGGTCCTGCTCAAGGGCGGCAAGAACGGCCTCGGCGGGACAGGCGCGCAGGCGTTCCACCAGGACACGGAGGGGGTGCCGGGGGTCGCCGAGTCCGGCGACGTGTTCGGCGCTTCGCTGCGCCTCCTCGACGTGACGGGTGACGGCAGGGCCGACCTGACCGCGGGCGCGCCGGGCGAGAACCTGGGCAGCATCGTGAACGGCGGCGCGGTCTGGATGCTGCGCGGCGCCACCGCCGGTCTGACGGCCAAGAACTCGGTCGCGGAGAACCCGCAGGACATCGGCGCACCGGCGACGAAGGCGCTGTTCGGCGAGAACCTGAGCGACGACAACGGCGCCGGAGTGGTGATTCCCTGATCCCCTGTCACGGGTCCGCAATCCGTTCGAGGCCGGGCAGGATGCCGACGGCGGGCGGACGGCCCCGTGGACGATGATCGGGCATCGGGCATCGGGCGTCGGGGATTGGGCCTCGGGCATCGAGGATTGGGGATGGGGCACCGGGCGGGCAGGCGGCGACGGCCTGCCCGCCCGATCGCGCCCGCGTACGGCGCCGGGCAGCGGTCCGGCGTACGGCGCTCCTGATAGCCTGCGATCTTCGCCGGCCGCCCCGGCGGAGTCCCCCGGCAGGCCCCCATGTCTGATGCCCGACACCAACTGACGCTCGCCCTGGACGACTTGGACCGTGCGTTCGCCGTCGAGGAACCGTTCCCGGTCAGGGGATGCACGTACTGCTACGGGGAGGAGAATTTCGCCGACCTCTCCGGGCCGCTGCACCTGATTCCCGACGACATGGTGTCCGCCGTCGCGGGCGAGGTGCCGGACCACTGGGACGACTTCGCGCGTCTCTACCGCCGACTCGTGCCGCGCATCGTCCGGTCCGTCGTCACCGGTCAGTCGTACGTCGACGAGGAACTCATCGCCTCCCGCCTGCTGCAGGCGAGTTGGACCACGTGGGACGCCCCTTTGGTCCGCGCGTTGAACGACGTCTGGATTGCTTGGTGGCAGGCCACCCTGCACACGCACCCCAGCGCGTACCCCAGCCCCGTCCCCGTCAGAAGCACCCTGAGCCTCATCACCGTCGCCACCGGCGGTGTGCGCCCCTGGCTGGACACCTGGACGGCCACCCGACGCCCTTCCGCCGACGCGCACTTGGCCGACTTCGTCGACGACGTGCTGTTCGAGTGCGAGATCACGGACCTGCACATGGGCTTCTACGACGAGTACCACGCCGCACCGGAGCTGCTGGACTGGCTGCTGACCGAGGTGCGCGACCGTGTCGACGACACCCGCCTCGACAGCCCGTACCTCCGCGAACACCACCGCCCGGCGCATCGGAGCCCCGGGACGCCGTGAACCGTTCGCCGCCCTGCGGGCAACGGCGGGTGTGCAGAACAGAACGCACCCGCCCTGACGCGCGACCACGCCAGGCCGTGGTGGTACGGCCGTGAAGGAGGGCGACGCGCTGAGCAACACGGCGGACCCCAAGAGGATCGTCGACGGGCCCGGCCGCAGGTCCTGAGAGGCGCCGGTACCTCCTCAGCGGCCGACGGCGGCCGCCAGGCGCCGCAGGGCCGCGTGGCCGGGCGGCCCCCAGGTGGGCTTGCCACCGGGGCGGCCGTGGTCGCCCGCGTCCCCGATGAAGACGCAGGAGAAGGCGCGCAGCACCGCCCAGCCCCGGGCCCGCCGCAAGGTGGCGGTGTCCGGGGACGGTCGGTAGGCCCGGTGGAACCGGTCGATGGCACCGTCCGGCAGCAGGATCCAGGCGGCGGCGAGGTCGAAGGCCGGGTCGCCCGCGAACAGGTCGCCGAAGTCGATCACGCCGCAGAAGGTGCCGTCGGCGGTCAGCACGTTGGCGGGGTGCAGATCGCCGTGCAGCCATACGGGAGGCCCCTCCCACGCGGGTGCGGCGCGGGCGTCCTCCCAGACCTCGCGGAGCCCGTCCGGGTCGGCGATCGGCCCCAGGGCGACGGCCGACGCGAGTTGCTCGGTGAAGTGGTCGCCGAGCTCGCCGAGCGGGCGTCCGCGGTCACGGCCCGCGGGTGCCCCGGCGGGTGCCGGGCGGTGCAGGGCCGTCAGGAAGGCGGCCAGGGCGTCGGCTGCCTCGTCGCCGCGGGTGGCGGGGGCGCGGTCGGCGGGCTCGCCCGGCACCCAGGTGGTGACGAGCCAGGGGCGCGGGAACCGCTCGGAGGCCCTGCCGAGCCGTTGCGGGACGGGCACCGGCAGCGGCAGAAGCGGCGCCAGGCCGGGCAGCCGGTCGTACTCCTTGTGCAGTAACGCGTCGGCCGACCGGGTCGCCCAGGGCAGCCGCACGGCGAGGTCGTCGCCGAGCCTCCACAGCTGGTTGTCCCAGCCCAGCGCGCCGAGCCTCAGAGGGAGGTCGGCGAGGTCGGGGTGCTGGTCGCGCAGCAGTTCCCTGACCAGCTCCGCGGTGATCTCGGTCTCCGTACGGGTCATGCGGCCTCACCGTAGTGGGCGTGCGGGGCGACGGGACGGGCGGAGGCCCCCGGTGCGGCCGGGTGCGGGGCTTTCCGGCACGGGCGCTCGGCGGCAGTCGGACCCGAGCGGTGGCGCCGACGGTCCTCCCCGGGCATGCCCGGTGACCACGCGCCACGAGCGGTTGCCCCCCGGCGAACGAGCCCGCGTGGCCGGAGCTCGACGGTCGCTCTCCCGGAGCGGCACCGACCCCCTGCGCGCATGCTGGCTGCATGATGACCGTGCTGCTGGTAGCTGACGACGACCTGATCGGGGCCCTGCGCCCGCTGATCCACGACGGCCCGCACTACCGCGTCATCTCGCACGCCGGCAGCCCGCCCGTCGCGCTGGCCCAGGCCAGGGTGCTCCTCCCGGACATCGTCATCATCGACACCGCCGTCCCCGGGACCCCGGCCGAGCTGGCCGCGCTGTTCCAGGAGCTGCGTGACCTGGACCCGCCCAGCGGTGTCATCTGGCACGTGTCGGGGGAGCCCGCCGTCCCGGCGCGCCTGCTCGACGAGACCGAAGGCGCCGTGCACGCGGTCCGGCACGGCGACCAGGTCGCGATGAACGCCGCTCTGCGCGCCATCGGCCTGCGCCGCGCGAGCTGCGACCCCGACCAGCCGGCGTGAGGCGGCCCCGTGGGGACGTCGCCCGAAGCAGCCGCCCCTAGCGGTCATTCCTTACGGGCACGCCTCACGGCCACTCCGTACGGTCACCCATTGCGGTAGTACCCCAGGAACATGTCCACGCCGCGCTCCACCAAGCGCTCCGCGAGGTCGGGGGAGAGGCGCTCGCCGTACGCGCTGTGGACGATGTGGGGGTAGAGCACCAGCGCGTAGAACTGGAGGATCGCCACCTCCATGTCGGGGACGTGCAGCTCCGCGCAGGAGCGGAGTGCCTGTGACAGGGGTTCGGCGAAACGGTCGGGGCCCTGCGCACGCCAGGCGCGGCCGAGTTGGGGAAAGCGGCGGGACTCCGCGGCGATCAGGGCGCGCAGCGCCAGCACCTCGTCCTGGGCGATGCCCTTCACCCAGCCCCTGGCGAGAGCGGTCAGGACCTCGCGGAGGTCGGCGTCCGCCGTGCCCGGCCGGCTCATCGCCGCCGCCGAGTCGCCCAGAGCCTGCTCCAGGGCGTCACCGACCACCTCGGTGAACAGGTCTTCCTTGCTGCCGAAGTGGTTGTAGATCGTCACCTTCGACACACCCGCCTCGGCGGCGATCTGGTCCACGCCGATGCCGAAGCCGTGCCGGAGGAACTGCTCTTTGGCGGCGCCGATGATCGCCGCACGCTTGCGCGCGGCGCGTTCGCCGCCCGGCGGGGTCCGCTTGGCGGCGAACGGTGTGGTCGGGGTGGTCGTGGAGTCGTTCATCGGAAGCAGCGTACCAAGCTTCTGAACTGAACAGTTGAGTTCATCTGAACTGGACCGTACAGTTCAGAGCGCTTGCCGTCGTCGACGCCCACCGTCGTCGACATCGACGGCCTGGGCGCCGACCTTCCACGACACGACGCATCGGAGCTGATCCCACCGTGACCCCGCTGAACGTCCTCGCCATCTCCGGCAGCCTGCGCGCCGACTCCCACAACACGGCGCTGCTGCGCGCCGCCCGCGACCTCGCTCCCGAGCATGTCCTCGTGGACCTCTACGACGGACTGCGCGACATCCCGCCCTACGACATGGACCTCGACAACGCCGAACTCCGCCCGGCTGCCGTCCGTGACCTGCGCGGGCGCATCGCCGCCGCCGACGCCCTGCTGATCGCGACGCCCGAGTTCAACTACTCCGTGCCCGGTGTGCTGAAGAACGCCATCGACTGGGCCAGCACCGACTGGAGCGGCACCGAGGGTCTTCCCCTGCATCGCAAGCCGATCGCCCTCATGGGCGCCGCGCCCACCAACTTCGGCTCCGTCCGCGCGCAGTTGGCGCTGCGGCAGGTGTTCCTCTGGACCGACGCCGATGTCATCGCCAAGCCGGAGGTCATCGTCTTCCGCTCGCACGAACGGTTCGACGAGGCGGGCGCCCTCACCGATCCGGTGACGCGCACCCTGCTGGGCGACCTCCTGGACGCCCTGATCGTCAGAGCCGAAGCGCGCCGCAGCTCACGCCCCGTCATCGGTACCGGTACCGGTACCGACTACGCCTCCGGCACGGGTGGGGCCCCCGTCGCCACGGCGGCGTGAAACAGCCGAAGCGGCTTGAAGGGAGCACCGTCATGACAGCGAAAACCGCCACCACGACCGGAACGGTGACCGCCACCACGACTGAAAGGGCGACCGCCACCACGCCCGGGAGAACGACCACCACTACGACCGAGAGGGCGACCGCCACCACGAGCGAAAGATCGACCGCCACGGCCACTGAGGCCGCGACGGACACCGGCACGGGTGCCCCGCCACCCGTCCACGGCGCCACCGACGATCGGTTCGCCTCGGTCCGGCGGGAGTTCACCGCCGTGGCCGCCGCCGAGCCCGGGCTGAGCGCGCAGCTCGCCGTGCACCTGCACGGGCGCCGGGTCGTCGACCTGTGGACCGGGCCCGGCGTCACCGGGGATTCCCTGTTCGCGCTCTACTCCTCGGGCAAGGGAGCCGCGCACCTGGTGGTGGCGCTGCTGGCGCAGGACGGCGTCCTCGACCTCGACCGTCCCGCTGCCGCGGACTGGCCCGAGTTCGCCGCCGCCGGCAAGGACCGGCTGACCCTGCGCGACCTGCTCGCCCACCGGGCCGGACTCGTCGGCGCCCCGACGGGACCGACGACCGCCGACCTCGCCGACGACCGCCGCTTGGCCGCGCTGCTGGCCGGGCTCCCACCAGCCTGGCCGCTCGGCAGCGGGCACTACGGCTACCACGCCTTCACCGTCACCGCGCTGACCGGCGAGGTGGTGTACCGCGCCACGGGACGCACCCTCCAGCAGCACTACGAGGAGCGGTTGCGCCGCCCGTACGGGCTCGACTTCCATCTCGGCCTGCCCGAGCGGGAGGAGCCCCGCTACCTGCCCGTGCAACCGCGGCAGGACGCGGCTCCCCGCACCCCGCCGGCTCCAGGCAGCCTCACGTACCTCGCCTTCAACCTGCACGCCGAGCCGCCGACGGACCTGGTCGACTTCGCCAACACCCGTGCGGTGCGCGCCCAGGGGCCCGCCTCCAGCGGCAGCGTCGGCAGTGCACGCGGCCTGTCGGCGCTCTACGCCAGAGCGATCTCTGCGGTCGATGGCGACCCCGCACTCCTGGCCCCGCACGTCCTCGCGGAGTTCACCACGCCGCACACCCCCGGGACCGACCTCGTCACGGGGGAGAGGGACCACTTCTTGTTGGGCTTCGAGGCGCAGGGTGTGCGCTATCCGGTGCTGGGCGCACGGGCGTTCGGGCACAGTGGCGCGGTGGGCGCCGACGCGTTCGCCGACCCGGACAGCGGTATCGCGTACAGCTACACGCGCCGCCGGTTCGCCCCTCGCGGGCACGTCCCGGCGGCCGAGAACCACACCCTGATCGCCGCGGTCGTGCGCGCCGCGACGGCCGCCTCGGCCGCCGACGGCCACGCGTGAGCCTCACGTGACCCAGGCGTGAGCCACGCGTGATCCCGGCCCTCAACAGCCGGGCCGGGCGACCGCACCCATGACGCGCGCACTCCACCGGGCGCCTGCCGTGGCCAGGGGACGCCGTGTCTGTGCGGGCGCCGCGGAGGGCGGAGGCAGGATGGACGTCAGCGGTGCCCGAGCACGTTCACGACCCGCCCGTTGGGGTCGCGCACGAAGAACCGCCGTACGCCCCACTCCTCGTCCTGCAGCGGGTGGACGATCTCCGCACCGCTCTCCCGCATGACCGCGTAGGCCGCGTCCACGTCGTCCACCTCCACGCTCATGTCGGGCGTGACCGGCGCGGTCTTGTCGCTGCTCATGAAGCTGACCTGTGCCGCGGGACTGCTCGGGGAGGCGAGTGTCATGATCCAGCCGTGGTTCATGACCTCCTCGAACCCGAGCAGGCCGTAGAACTCCCGGCTCTCCGGCACGGCGTCCGACTGGACGTTGGGCACGACACGGCGAATGGCCATCGACTGCTCCAAGGGTCAGGTGCGTGGGACGCACACTGCATGAGTCTGACTGCCCTCCGATTGTCCGCGCTCGGCGGGGCGGTGCGCGAGGCGATTCGGGCGGGCGGGGCGAGGTCCGTCGAAAGAGGTCTGGCGAGAGGGAGTTGAGAGAGAGGGACCTGCGAGAGAGGGACCTGCGAGAGGAGGGGTGCGGGAGAGAGCTGTCGGGAGGGGGTTCTCGAAACGGCAAAGATCGCCGATCCGTCGCCCGCGCGGCATACCCTGAGCCCTTTCGTCGTTCCTCGGGATTCGTGATTCGGGAGAGAGCATGACAAGCAGGTTCACCGAGCTGACCGTCGACTGCCACGACCCGGAGCGACTCGCGGCCTTCTGGTGCGCGGTCCTCGACTTCAAGGTGATCGACCGGAGCGAGGGCAAGGTCGAGATCGGCTCGTGGGAGCCGACCGTCGAGGATGTGCGGGCCCGTCAGATGCCGCCCACCCTGCAGTTCATCCAGGTGCCCGAGGGCAGGTCGGCCAAGAACCGGCTGCACCTCGACGTCAGCCCGATCGACGCCGGTACCGAGGACGAGGTGAACAGGCTGCTCGGCCTCGGCGCGAGCAGGGCGGACGTGGGCCAGGGTGCGGACCGGAGCTGGGTGGTCATGACGGACCCCGAGGGCAACGAGTTCTGCGTACTGCGCACGCTGGCTCCGTAGGACGCGCTTGACGCGCATCCGAGTGCCCGCCCCATCCGGCCCGATTCCCCGACTCCGCGGATTTCCTTTCCGGTGTCCGACAACTCCGACAACTGCGCCGACTTCCCCTTCAGGAAAGGGGAATCTAGAGTTCCCCTTTAGTGGAGATCGACTCCGGAAAGAAAATTCACACGCCACCGGGTTAACGCTCTCTTCCCGGTGGGATGGGCGTTGACACCCCCTGACCGCACATGGAACTCTCCGAGTGCGCCCATTGCTGCGGCTGGGCCGACACGGGGCAGTTGGGCATCAGAACGGGGAGATGGAACGCGCATGAGGGCCGTATCCACTGAACACGTCAGGGCCTGCATTCGTCGGGCCGGATGTGAATCCTTCGCCGGAATTTCCTGACAGGGACAACCCGCTGGGGCGACTTCCCGCAAGGGTTCGTACGCCCCGTATCCAGGGATCCGGTCGTACCCCTCCCTCGGGGGTCATTGAGCCAGTATCAACCGCGGCGCCCCGCAGCGGACTTATGCGCTGCTGTGCGCTCCATGCCGTTCGTGGTTCGCGGATCGCGTCAGCTCATGAAGGAGATGCAGTGGAGTTTCACTCATGCCCCGACCCCGGGAGCTCTCCCCAGGGGAATTCCGTGGTCGCCGCCTCCGCCCATGACGGCGACCGCCCGGGCCGCGCAGGACGTATCGCCATCGTCGGGTCGGGGCCCAGGGGTCTCGCGGTCCTCGAACGCATCGGGGCGCGACTCAACGACGTCCCCCCTGGTTCCCGGTTCGAGATCTTCCTGATCGACTCGACCGAGGTCGGCTGCGGTCGCATCTGGCGCACCGACCAGGACGAGCTGTACCGGATGAACACCGTCGCCGACGAGGTGACCATGTTCTCCGGACCGGCGGACGGCGGTCCTGCCCGCCCGGGCGCGGGCCCCTCGCTCGCCGACTGGTGGCGGTCCCACGACCCGGAGGTGGGGCGGAACGAGTACGCCCCCAGAAAGCTCTACGGCCGGTACATGCGGTTCGTCCTGGACGCCACCGAGAAGAGCCTGCCGTCGGGCGTCTCGTTCGAAGGGATACACGCCCGCGTCGTCGACATCGACATCGACGGCGACATCGACATCGCTGGCGACAGCGGTGGCGGGACGGGTGGCGAGCGGGATGCGGAGACCTTTCGCGTACGTCTCGACAGCGGGCGCACGCTCCTTGCCGACAGCGTCGTCCTGGCCACCGGGCACGGACTGCCCCGACTCCGGGGAACCGAGCTCGCTTTCGCCGAATTCGCCGACCGGAATCCCGGCACCGCGTACATTCGGAGCGACTCTCCCGCCGAGATGGACCTCGACGGGATTCCCGCCGGTACACCCACCGGGATCATCGGGCTCGGCCTGTCGGCCTATGACGTCATCTTCTCCCTGACCGAAGGCCGACACGGAAAGTTCCTCGAGGTCGCGGAGAACGAGTACAGCTATCAGCCCAGCGGAGACGAGCCCCTGATCGTCGCGGGGTCCCGCAGCGGACTTCCGTTGCCCGCACGGGGGCGCAATCAGAAGGCGCCCGACTATTCCTACCGTCCGAAGCTCTTCAAGGCGGACGGCATTCTCGCCGGGGCCGGCGGCCGGCCGCTGGACTTCCGGGCGGCCGTCGCCCCGTGGATATTCGCCGAGATGCATCTGGTGTACTACGCGACGCTGGTCCGCGGTCTGGCCGGAGCGTCCGCCGCATCCGCGTTCGTCGAGCGGGCCGAGGAGCGCGGATCCTGCGATCCCCTGGCGATCAGGGCCGTCGCCGAGGACTTCGGGGTCGATGCGGCCCCCGTCGACTTCTTCGCCCTCGCGCGCCCGTTCGACGGGCTCTCCTACGGGTCGCCGGAGGAGTTCACGCGACAGGTGACCGCCTGTGTCCGCGAGGATCTCCGGCACGCCGAGGCCGGGAACCGGCTCGACCCCGTCAAGGCCGCGCTGGACGTCCTCAGGGACACGCGCAGCGAGCTGCGCAGGCTCGTGGACTTCGCGGGGCTCGACGCCTCGTCGCACGCGCGCGACTTCCTCGGATGGTTCAGCCCGCGGAGCTCGCTGCTGTCCTCGGGGCCGCCGAGGAAGCGGGTGTATCAGCTGCTCGCGCTGCTCGATGCCGGGATCGTGCGCATCGCGGGCCCGGACAGCCGGTTCGGGATGCGCGGGTCCACCGGCCGGTTCACCCTCGGATCGCCCGCGGTCGCCGGCTCCGAGACGGAACTCGACGTCCTCGTCGACGCCAGGATTCCCGGCACGGACATCCACCGGGAGACCGCCGGGCTCCTCGCCAACCTCCGTGACCGCGGGACGCTGTCGGAATACGTCAACCGCAGCGGAGAGGGCACCTTCCGCACCGGCGGCGTCGCGACGACAGGTGCCCCCTTCCATCCCGTGGGGCGGGACGGATCCGTGCACGAAGGCCTGCACGTGATCGGCATTCCGACCGAGAACACGCGCTGGTTCACCTTCGTCGGAAGCGGCAGACCCGGTCCCTGGAGCGAGTTCTTCGACGACGCGGACGAAATAGCCAGGCACATACTCAGCCGAGCAGGATGAGGCACAGTGGAAAACGTCATCATGTCGCCGCTCAAATTGCTGCTGCGGAACACGCCGCAGGAATGGGCCGACGCCACCCGGAACACCGCCCATCTGCTGACGGGCACGGACCGCGATCACCCGCCGGAATGGATCAAGGCGCACTACGGTGAGGCGTTCCCCGAGATCGAGTGCTTCGAGAACTACGCACTGAACGACCTCGTCGCCAAGCGCGCCGACCTGCTGCTCGCCGACGGCGGCTTCAAGCGGATCATCCCCCTGGCGGAGGCGGACGTCCTGCGGGCGGCATGGCTGCGCGAACGGCACGGGCTGACCGGCATCCGCCCCGAGGACGCCGTCCACATGCGCGACAAGTTCCTCATGAAGCAGCGTGCCTCCGCGGGGGGCGTACCGGTCGCCGAGTTCAGGAAGGTGCGCAACGCCTTCGAACTGCTCGACTTCGCCGACACGGTGGGCTACCCGGTCGTGCTCAAGCCGATCGCGGGCAAGGGCTCGGCCGACACGTACATCCTCGACTCGGAAGCCGAACTCGACGCGCTGCTGAGCGAGGGAATCTTCGCGGGCATCGAGCGTGAGCCGGACATGCTCGCCGAAGCCTTCGTCGAGGGGACGCAACTGCGCGTCGACGGCTACTACTCCCAGGGCGTCTGCCGCTACATGAGCGCGGCCCGGTACGTGGGCAGCCACATCGACTTCCTGCACGGCGGATTCATGGGCAGCGCGATGCTCGACGCCCGAGGGGACCTCTCCCGCAGGGCCGTCGCCTTCACCAGGAACCTCCTGGAGAACGTGCTGCCGTTCGGGCCGGACGGGCTGTTCCATGTGGAGCTCTGGGAGCGCCCGGACGGCGAACTCGTCCTCGGCGAGGCCGCGCAGCGGCTCGGCGGCGGCTCGATATTCGAGGAGAACCGCGCCGGATTCGGCGTCGACTTCAAGATGGCCGCCGTCCACGCGTTCTGCGGGTTCGACGCGTACGACTGGCCGCCGACGGAAGCCCTCCAGCAGCGGATATCGGGGCAGACCACGATCTCGCCCCGCGTCGGGGTCCTGACGCAGGTCCCCGAGACGGCCCCGTTCGACTGGGTCCTCGACTACACCTGCGCCCCCGCCGGACGCCGCTACCAGGCCATGCGGCACACCAACGGCGAGATCGCGACCTTCATCGTCTCCGGCGACACGAGCGACCAGGTCGAAGAGCGCCTGCGCACCTGCGTCGACTGGTTCTACGCGAACACGGAGTGGTCCGATGCGTGAGGAGACCCCCGCGCTCGCCGGACACCTGCTGATGGTCGGCGGAGCACGCCACGTCCCGCGGGAGTGCTTCCGGGCCGCCCCCGGACTCCGCATCAGCGTGATCTGCCGTCGGGAGGCCGAGGGCAAGGTCTGGGACCGGGCGGACCTGCACCGGCTGCTGATCCTCGACCGGGGAGTCGGCCGGGAGGAATGGCTGGCCCTCGTCCGGGCCGTCCACGCGCACGACCCTGTCGACGCGATCGTCGACTTCACCGAGTCGGACGCGGACAAGACCGCCTACATCGCCGAGCAGTTGGGGCTGCGGTGCTACTCCGGGCGGACCGCTCAGTGGGTCACCGACAAGTACCTCATGCGCGCCCGCCTGAACGAGACGGGCGTCGACGACACCCCCGCACGGAAGGTCGTCGGCCCCGACGCGCTCGCCGCCGCCGCCGACGCGCTCGGCTACCCCGTCATCTGCAAACCCGCGGGCGGCATCGGCAGCCGGGGCATCAGCAGACTGGCGTCGCCCGCGGACGTCCCCCGGGCTTTCGCATGGAGCTCCGAAGGAACCGCGGGCCTGGACGTCGAGGAGCTCATCGCCGAACCCTTCCACCAGGGAAGGGAGTTCAGCGTCGAGTGCATCAGCGAGGACGGGCAGCACTTCGTCGCGGGCATCACCCAGAAGTCCATCGACGAGGACACCTTCGTCGAGGTCGGGCACCTGCTGCCCGCCCCGCTGCCCGAAGCGCGGACAGCGGCCCTCTCCGACACCGTGCGGCGGATGCTCGACGCGCTCGACATCAGGGACGGCGTCACCCACACCGAGGTCATCCTCACCGACGACGCCGTCCGGATCATCGAGACCCACCTGCGCTACGGCGGCGACCGGATCCCCGACATGCTCGCGGCCGCGACGGGCATCGACCTCCAACAGGCCTGGGCCCGCCAGGCCGTGGGCCACTCGGTCGCCGCCGAGATCGAGGCGGCCGTCAAGCGCCACCACAGCGGCGAACGCGCGGACTTCGCGGCGATCCAGTACCGGCTGGCCGACCGCCGTGGCGTGCTCACCGCCGTCCACGGCATCGAGGCCGCGCAGCGGATGCCGGGCGTCCAGGAAGTCGCCACCGTCACCGGAGTCGGAGGGCGCATCGGCGACCTCACCGGCTCGCTCGCCCGTCTCGCGTACGCCTGGGCCCTCGGCGCGACCCCGGAGGAAGCCACGCAACGCGCCCGGGCGGCCGCGGACTCGCTCACCTTCGACCTCGACGACGAACCGGGACACCGCCCGTGATGCTGCGCTCCATGTCCCCCGACGTCCGCCTCCTCGGCATCGCCGTCTTCTTCAACCTGCTGGGCCGGGGCGCCTTCATGGCCTCGTCGGCGCTCTACTTCATCCGGTTCGCGGGAGTGACGGCCGGTGAGCTCGGGATCGGGCTCGCGATCGCCGGCGCCGCCGGCCTCCTGTCCGGTGTTCCCTTCGGGCACCTCGCCGACCGGCGGGGACAGCGCGACGTCGCCGCCGTACTCCTGCTCCTCAGCGGCCTCGCCGCCATGTTCTTCCTGGTCGTCGACGGATTCCTCCAAGTGACCGCCGTCGCGGTGGTGTTCGCGTTCATCGAGCGGGGCGCCTACGCGGCACGGCAAGCGGTCCTCTCGACGCTGACCGCCGGTGACGACTCGACCCTGGCCAGGGCCCAGATCCGGACCATCGGCAACCTCGGCGTCGCGCTCGGCAGCGGCATCGCCGGCCTCGCGATCTGGGCCGACACCCAGGGTGCCTACATGGGTGTCATCGGCTTCAACGCCGCGTCGTACCTCATCTGCGGCCTCATCCTCTTCGCACTGCCCCGCATCCCGGTCGTCCCCGTGGAACCCGGCGCGTCCAAGCTGCCCGTCCTGCGGGACCGCAGATACACCGCCGCCACCATGGTGAACATGATCATGGTGATCCACTTCGCCATGCTCGACATCGGCTTCCCGCTGTGGATCGCCCAGCACACCGACGCCCCGCACTGGATGACGGCCGTACTGATCCTCTTCAACACCGTGGGCTGCGTCCTGTTCCAGGTGTCCGCCTCCCGCCGCATCGGCACGCTCGAATCGGCGCGGCGGTCGTGGCGGCTGGCCGGATTCCTGTTCCTCGGCACCTGCGTACTGACCGGCCTGACGGACGGCACCTCCGCGCTCGGCGCCAGCCTGCTGCTGCTCGTCGCGGCCGGACTCCACCTCTACGGAGAGATCATCCAGTCGGCCGCCGGCTGGGTGATCAGCTTCGACCTCGCCCCGTCCGGCCGCAACGGCCAGTACCAGGGGCTCTTCAACACGGGGTTCGCGTTCTCCCAGATGGTCGCCCCCTTCGTCATCTCCACCCTGGTCATCGAGCACGGCACGGTCGGCTGGATCTGCCTCGGCGCGGCCTTCGCGCTCGCCGGGCTCGCGATGACCCCGGTGCTGCGCATGGCCGACGGAGCAGCGCCGGCCCCCCTTCGCGACAAGGAGACAACCCGCTCGTGAATCCTCGGCCCCCCGTCGCGGTGATCACCACCATCAGCTCCGACGCCCACACCTGGAACCTGGTCTATCTGCAACTCGTCCTGGAGGAGCGCGGCTGGCAGGTGATCAACCTCGGCTCCTGCACACCGGTCGCGCTCGTCGCCGACACCCTCACCGCGGCGGACGTCGACCTCCTCGTGGTCAGCACGGTCAACGGCCACGGCCTCCTGGAGGTCCCCTCCCTGCTCGACGCCGTCTCCCGGGTGCCGGTACGGGCCCGCCCGCCCGTCGTCCTCGGCGGCAAGCTCAACACCCGGGGAGAGATCACCGGCGACGAGGTCCGACGGCTCCGCGACCTGGGCGTGGACGACGTGTTCGTCGGCGAGCGGGCCGTCGACGCGTTCTCCTCGTACCTGTCCGGCTTCGCGGCGCCCCTCACGGCGACCGCGGCTTAGGGACGGACAACCGGCATGGCGCAGACATCCGGCCTCGGCGCGTACGTCGCCGGGGCGAGGAACCGGAACCACCTGGTCGTCCAGTCCCGCATGGGCTTCGCCGACCCCGCCCTCATGCGGGCCGGCCTCGAAGCCGTACGGGACGCCGGCCCCCGCACGGCCGGGACGATCACCCTGGACAGCTTCACCCGCACCGGGCAGTTCCTGCGCGCAGGCCGCGCCATCTCCTCCGGCGAATCGCTCAACGGCTACCCGCTCGTCTCGCACAGCGACGCGAGCAACGCGCGGCTGCTGCGCGGCCTGGACCTGGACGCGTTCCCCGTCCAGGTCCGGCACGGCTCGCCCGAGCCGCAGGAGATCTTCCGCACCATGCTCAGGCTCGGCCTCACCGTCTCGGAGGGCGGCCCGGTCTCCTACTGCCTGCCCTACAGCAGGGTGCCGCTGCGCCGGTCCATCGACGCCTGGTCCGAAGGGTGCCGGATCCTCGCCGACGGCGGCCAGGAATCCGCACACCTGGAGACCTTCGGCGGCTGCATGCTGGGACAGCTGTGCCCGCCCGGTCTGCTGGTCGCCCTCAGCGTCCTGGAATGCCTCTTCTTCGTCGAGCACGGCATCCGCAGCGTCTCCCTCAGCTACGCCCAGCAGACCAACCCGCGCCAGGACCTGGAGGCGCTCCACGCCCTGCGCACCCTCGCCGAGAAACACCTCCCCGGCATCGACTGGCACGTGGTCCTCTACACCTTCATGGGCGTCTACCCGAGGACCACCCCGGGCGCCACCGCGCTGCTGCGGGAGAGCGCCGAACTCGCCGCGGCCTCCGGCTCCGAACGCCTCATCGTCAAGACGACGGTCGAGTCCCAGCGCATCCCCACCGTCGCCGAGAACGTCACCGCCCTCCGCATCGCCGCGGAAGCCGCCCACGGAGCGACCCGCTCCACCGACCCGCCGGGGAGCGAGATCCTGGACGAGGCATCGGCCCTCGTCAACACCACGCTGTCCCTCAAGAGCACGGTGGGCGACTGCCTGCACGAGGCCTTCCGGCTCGGCCTCCTCGACGTCCCCTACTGCCTCCACCAGGACAACGCGAACCGGACCCGCACCGCGATCGACAGCACCGGCTCCCTGCGCTGGGCGTCCCGGGGCGCCATGCCCCTCACCGCACAGGCACCGGCGAACGAACCAGGAGGGGCCGCCGACCGCCTCCTGCAGATGCTCTCCTACAACCAACGCTGTTTCGACGCCCGCTAGCCACCGGCCTGCACCCCCTTCGCCGCCCGTCGGCCACACCGCCGGCCGGACCCGTCACGGCCGACCGCCCGACAGGCGGTCACCGACCCCGGCTCGCCCACCGACCGGAACTCCGCCACTCGTACGTGGGGCGCCCCTCCCGCCCGCTGGTGCGGAACGGCTTGCCCTGGTCGTCCAGGCGCAGCACTCCGTGCCGTGCCCCGATCGACCACGCCAGCTCCAGATCCCACCGCACGTCGTGCAGCTTGGTGTCCGCCGTGACGGACAGGACCAGCGGGTCGGCCTCGCTCACCGTGTACGGGAAGCCGGGCCCGCCCTCCCTGGGCGTCGCGCGCGGAGTCGCGTCGTCGAGGTGCACGTCGAAGGCGTTGCTGTGCACCGTGTTGCCACAGCGCCTGCCCACCTGGAAGTTGTTCCAGTCCGGTGGCGCGCCGACGCTCCGCACGCGGACCTTCATGTCGCGCAGGACGACCGGGCCCGCGCCCAGGCCCTGCAGCGTGACCTCGATGTACTGGCGCCTTGCCGACACGGCACCGAGCTCCCCCACCCAGGCGGGGGCGTCCTGCTCGGCGGGCGGCTGCGGCACGGCGTTCGGCTTCCGGTTCACCAGGAAGCTGTGCTGACAGTCGTCCTCGAAGAGGTACGGCCGGACGCGCGCCGCCACCGGCACGACGGGGTCCTTGCCGTGTCCGCCCGCGGACGCGGGCCCCCTGCCGTCGTCCCGGGCACCGCTCGCCCCCCGGGTGGCGCCGGGCGCGGGGGCACCCGGCCCGCTCCTGGACGCCGGGTCCGAGGAGGCGCTCTCGCCGGTGTCGCCGGGGCCGGTCGTCGCGCCGGGCCGGCCCTTGGCGCCGAACTGCTGCTCGCCGCCTGCCCTGCCGCTCCCCGTACCCGGGGCGGCGCTCTGGGTGGGCAGGGCGCTCAGGTCCGGCGGAGCCGTGGGGCCGACGGCCCGCGGATGCCGGTCGGCGTCCCCGGTGGCTGCCAGGGTGAGGGCGACGGAGCCGATCGCGACGACCGAGGCGGCAGCGGTGAGGAGCGCGGTCCGGCGTCTGCGCGCGGGGGAGAGGGGTGACTTGGCGGTCGCGGTCCCGGGTCCCGACCGCTGCTCGTACTCCGGCTCCGGCCGTGCCGGGCGGGGGCGGGCGGGACGTGGGCTCTTGTCGCGCCCCGGGCCGGTCGCGGCGGTCGGTGACCGGCGGTCGGGCTCGGCGGACGTGCCCGCGGGTTCGGCGGACGTGCCGGAGGGTTCGGCCGGCCGTCCCCGGTCCGCGTCCGCGAGCACCCACTGCCGGTGGATCTCCACCAGCTCCCGCCGGTTCGCCCCGCACAGCCGGGCGAACCGCTCCACCGTCACGAACTCCTGGGGCACCGCCTCGTCGTGGCAGTACCGGTGCACGGTGGACGTACTCGTATGAAGCCGCTTGGCCAGCAGTCCGTAACTGAGCCCCGACCGCTCCTTGAGCTCCCGCAGCAGCTCCGCGAGAGACGTCGTCATCTCGGCCCTCCACCCTCCCGGTAGGTGTCCTTCGCCGCGTGTCCTGACGGTTTCCTACTGCGGGGAGCCGGTGGCACCATCGGCGCGGAGCACGAGCGTGTGGACCGCGGACACCGAAACGGCCGAGTCGGACAGCGCGACGGTCCGTTCGGTGCCGGTGCCGGTGCCGGTGCCGGTGCCGGGATCGGTGCGGGAGGTGTCGCCCGCGTCGTCGCTGCTGATGGAGTACGAGACGCTCGCCGCGTCCTTCGTCCCCGGACCGGCTGGGGCGTCGCCCGCGCCGTGGAAGGCGGCCAGCGACAGGGTCGCGGCGGCGGCGACGGCCAGCAGACCGGCGGCACGGACGGTACCGCGGGCACGGCGGGTAGACGGAGTGGTCACGGCTGAAGTCCCCCCAAGGGATGTCGAGATGCGGCTTCCGGCCCGCACCCGCAGGGCGCCCGGCCGGGCCTTCTGTTCGCTGCACCCCGTCAGATGAGGCCCGCACCGGACCCGTTCACCGACTTCTGTCCGCACTTGGTAACAACACTTGGTAACAAGGGGAGGGGGCGCCACCGGGCCGCGGAAGGCTCGCGTCCGGTGGCGGCGCGAGACCGGCCGCGGCGGCTGGGACCGCCGCGCGGGCCTGGGCGGACCTGCGTACGGGCCTGCGCGGACCTGCGTTGTCAGACCCTCCTGCCAGCATGAAGGCATGGGATTCTTCGACGACTTGGTGCTCCCCGAGGACGCGGCAGCACCGCGTGACGCGCTGGTCCGGCTCGGCCCGCCGGGGGAGGACGCGGCCGCGCGCAGGCCACCGGTCGACTGGTACGCCCCGGCGCTGGTGCCGCAACCGGCGGTGGCCGGTGCCGGGCCGGTCGTCAAGGTGATGCTCACCGGCTGGTCGGTGTGGCCGGGCTCGGTGACACTGCACCTCGCGGTGCATCAGCCGATCTACTGGAACGCGGAGCGGGGCGGCCGGTCGTCCGGGCTCCGGGTGGGGCTCTCGCTCGGGGACGGCCGCCGGGTGACCACGCTCGACCCGGCGGAGGACAGGGTGCTCGGACCGGCACAGTCCTATGCCGTGCGGGCGTCCGGGAGCGACGGGCTGATCCCGCTCGACACCGGGCTGAGCGACCTCCGCCGCACGCTGTTCAAGACCGACGTCGACCTCTACCTGCCCGAGCTGCCGCCCCCCGGTGCGACACGCCTGGTCGTCGAGTGGCCGGACGAGGACGTCCCGGAGACCAGCACCCCCGTCGATGCCGACGCCCTGCGCGCCGCTGCCGCACGGGCCGTCGAGGTGTGGCCGGGGCTGCCGCCGGTGGAACCCGACACGATGCCGAGCTCGTTCGGCGTGCTCCGGATCAGCGGTCCGCCGAACCTGCTCGCCCGGCCGGTGTCGCGCCACGAGCGCCGGATCCAGCGCGAGCAGGAAGCGGCCCGCACGCGCTACGACCCCCGTGCCGACTGGGCGGGGGTCGGTTACGGGGACTGGGGCGACGCGGCACTGATCCGGGCCCGGCTGGACGGCGGCGCACCGGCCGACGCCCTGATCGGGTCGGGCACGACCCCGCTGCACCTGGCGGCGGAGCGGGGGGACGGGGAGTGCGTGGCCGCGCTGCTCCCGCACGTGACCCGGGTCGACGTCGCCGACGACGAGGGACACACCGCGTTGTGGCACGCCGCCTGCCGGGGCGACGGGGGCAGTGTCCGTGCCCTCGTGCGGGCCGGGGCGGACGTGTGGACCCCGCAGACCGGACCGTGGTCGCCGGGCCGGCTGCTGCTGACGACGGAGCTGGCGCCCTTGGTCGCGGATCTGCCGGGGGCCGTCCCGTTGCCGGACGAGGAGCGGGACGCGTTCCGCGCCGCGGACGCGCTCGTCGAGGCCTTCGGGGACGACGTGCCGTGGGTCGAGGGGCTCGGCATCGCGTTCGTCCGTGACCTCGACGAGGACGAGGTCGTCCGGCGGCTGGGCGCCGATCCGGCGCACTGCCCGAGGACCACCCCGGAAGGCGCCCCCTTCGACGAGGACGACTTCGACGCCGCCCTGCGCCACGTGGGGGTGGCGGGCCTGCCCGGCCGCCCCGGAGGCTGTGTCCTCGTACAGAACGGGTACATGCCGGGCGACGACGCCCTGCTGCGCGCGATATCTGCGCACACCACGGCCTACGGGATGTACTTCAACCCCAAGGGCGGCACCCACGGGACCCTGGCCAGGGACGGCCGCTGCGTGGACCACGAGGAGGTCGGCCTCTGTCTCGATGCCACGGATCCGCCCGCCGCCTGGCACTTCCGGTTCTGGCAGACCGGCCCCCGGGCCCGCTTCACGACGCGCGACCTCGCCTACGCGTGCGCGGCGGCCGGGCTGCGGGTCACCGACGGCAGCGTGGCCGCCGACGCGAACCTGCCCCGCCGCTGGGTGGAACTGCCCCCGGAGCTCAGACGCTGAGCCGCTCCGGGCTCCCCGAGCTCTGCCCGGGGATGCGTCCGCAGACCAGGTTGCCCGGCTCGGCCGGATCGTCGCTGATCCAGAACTGGGTCCACAGCGTGGCGAACTCGGGGCGGGTGAGGTAGCCGTCCCCGTCGAGGTCGAGCAGGGGGAAGACATCGCCCGTGTCGAGGGCCCGCCCGTGCCACGTCTCGACGAGCCGCTGGTGTTCGGCGGGGGAGATGCGGCCGTCGCCATCCGCGTCCACGGCGTCGAAAAGGGTGTCGGCGGTGGCGGTGACCTTGTCGCGCATGGTGGGCAACTGGTCGACGACGGAGAGGAGTTCGTTCCAGTCGACCTTGCCGTCGCGGTCGGCGTCGGCGGCCGCGAGCAGCGCGGCCCACCAGCCCATGCAGATCTCCTCGACGCGGGCCCGCAGTTCGGTGCCCGGCTCCACGCCGGGCAATTGGCCCCACCGGGCCGCGAGGGCGTCGAAGTCGTCCTCCCGCAGGTAGCCGTCGGAGTCGGCGTCGAATGCGGCGAACATCGCCTGAAGCTTGTCCTGCTGGAACTGGCTGGCCACAGCTGGGTCCCCCCTTGGTGTCGTACCGGTGGTCTCGCACCGGCGGGTGTCGTACCGGCGCAGCGGCGTGGTGTGCGTGCCGCTGGCCGATGTCTGTCCGCGCGGGGGTGGTTCAGAACGACACGATCGGGTGCATTGATCGACCTCTGCCGGGGGAAGGGCGTGCCGTGCTCAGTGCTCGCTGTCGGAAGCGGGCGCGCCCGGCACCCGGCGGTCCCCGCCGTTGCGGTCCTGCCACAGGCGGTAGACGTCGACGGCCCCCTCGCGCGGGTCGTGCCGCATCGGCATCCGGCGCTCCTGCCACGGCTTGGCGAACTCCTCGTAGAAGGTGCCCAGTTCGAAGTACTTGCGGTCGTCGACGTAGTGCGGCTCGTAGGCGTCGCGGGTCGTGACGAAGACGACCTCGTCGGGCGAGCAGTAGTAGAGGGCTCCCAGGCACATCGGGCACGGCTGGGCGAGTACGTAGATCGTGGTGCCCGTCAGGTGCTCGGTGCCGAGCCGGGTGCACGCGTCACGGATGGCGAGCACCTCCGCGTGGGCCGTCGGGTCGTGGGTCTGGGCGACCTGGTTGGCGGCCTCGGCGATGATCTCGCCGTCCTTGACGATGACCGTGGCGAAGGGGCGGCCGCCGTCCAGCACGTTCTGGCGGGCCAGGTCGACGGTGCGCTGCGCGAAGTCCATGAGATGCCTCCGGTGGTGTCGATGGGTCGGTGCCTTTGACTCCTCCAGGGTGGATGAGCTGCATCTATAGTGTCCAATATGCAGTGAACATAACTGTCATAGATGACATCTATTCCGACACCTGCGGCCGGGTGATCGACATGTGCCGAGAATCGCACAACCATTCGCCAACCCCGCGGGTCATATGCGCGACATGAACGGTAAGAGCCCGATGGGGGAGTCTTGAAGAAGTTCACGGCGGTGCTGGCCACAGGCCTGGTGACCTGCGCCGCCACACTGACTGTCGCGCCCGGGGCGCACGCGGGCGACGGCGGCGCCCGCAGTCGTACGGAGACCGTGCTCGAGGGGGACAAGGTCTACGCCGGCTACGAGCACATGTCCTCGCACTTCCGTCCGGAGGACGTCACTCTGAAGATCCACGCGCGGGGGGACAGCGAGGTCCTCGCCAGCCTGCGCCTCGACGGCACCGACGCGTGCCCCGGGACGAGCGACTGCTACGAGGACACCTTCCGGTCCGGCCCGGTCACCCTGCCGGCCATGGGCGCCTACGTGATCGACGTCGTGGCGCGGGAGGGACAGCCGAACGAGGTCGTCCAGCGCGGGACCGGATACCTCAACTACGGTCTGAACCCCAAGCTGACCCTCAGCAGCAACCGCCCGTGGATCTCCTACGACAACGCGAACATCAAGGTCTCCGGATCCTTGGTGGCCGAGGACCCCAAGACCCACGAGGTGAAGCCGTTCGCCGGGGTGGGCATGTACCACCGGGCCCGGGAGAGCCACGGCGAGGGATGGGTGTGGACGGACGAGGCGGGTCGCTTCACGTCGTCCGAGTACTTCGACGAGTACAGCACCGCCACCACCTTTGAGTACATGTTCGACCAGCAGTACGAGTCGCTCAGCCTGCCGTTCCGCAAGCAGGCGCTGAAGCTCGAGGTCGACGCCCCGACCGGCACGGTCACCGCGCCGTACGGCAGCGAGATCCCCGTCCGGGGCAAGGTGACCCGGATCGCCGACGACGGCACCGAGAAGCCGTTCGCCACCGAGCTGCGGATCGGGGCCTCGGACACCGTGGTCAGCGGCGCGAACGGCACCTTCTCCCGGGGGTACGCCGTCAAGCAGGGCGGCGAGGTGAGCGTCCGGACGACCGATTCAAACTGGTTCACGGCGCCGGCCCCGCACACCTTCACGCTGGCCACGCCGCCGCGCACGAGCAAGCTGTCGGACGTGCAGGCCAAGGTGAGCAAGTACCGCGAGGTCACCTTCACCGGCAAGCTCGGCGTCACGCAGGGCTCGTACCCGGCGGGCACCAAGGCGACGGTGTCCATCGACCGTCGTCCGACGGGCGGTTCCTGGGCGAGCACCGGCACGTTCGAGGCCACCTACGGCGCCTCCTTCTCGGCGTCCTCGCCGAAGAAGGCCGACTCCGGCGCCGAATGGCGGCTCCGCCTGGTCGGCCCGGGTGTGAACGGCGCGACGTCCAAGCTCGGCCGCACGTACACGAAGATCTGGAACGACGGCGTCTCGCCCGAGGGCGTCCGCAAGGGCACCACGCTCACCGCCAAGGGCGGCCTCATGCGCAAGCCGGGCTCGACCTGGCGGCCGTACGCCGGCCAGAAGGTCCGCGTCTGGTTCAAGGCCGCGACCGCCGGTTCCGCGTGGAAGGAGCTCGGCAGCACCAAGACGCTGAGCGACGGCTCGTTCAGCAAGAAGTTCACCGCGGAGCGGGACGGCACGTGGCAGATGCGCTACACCGACACGGTCTCCACCCACTACGCGGACTACGGGACCGAGGACTACGTCGACGTCCGCTAGCGGAGGCGGTGCTCCGAGCACCGGGCCGCGCGTCCTGAGCTCCGCGTACTGAACCCCCGCACCCGCGTGCCCGGCACGCGGACGAGGCGGCCCCCCCGGACGGACGGGGCCGCCTTTGCCGTACGCGGCCAGGAGCCCGACGGCCCGTCAGCCCTTCAACGGGCCTCCGTTGAGGGCGACGCGTCACCCTTGGGTCCTGCGGACCGCAGGTTCGTCGCCCTTCGGCGGAGGGTGACGGCGAGGTCGCGGGTCTCCCCGGCCGCGCGGGGGTCGGGCCGGTCGTCGGACAGGGCCGCGGCGGTGCCCAGGCGCCGCATCGCATCCTGCGCGTAGGCGAGTTCGGCGCGCCAGGCGGACAGGGACTTCGCGTGGCGCGGGTCCGTGCGCAGGCGGGCCAGTTCCGTGTCGACGGCGTCCAGGTCGCGATGGACGTGGCGGCGCAGGGTGTCGAGTGCGTGGCGGTCGTCGGGGTGGCGGAGGAACTGTTCGGCGTAGGCGGCGACGGTGTCGTGCGCGGTGGCCAGCCGGTGCGGCACCCGGGCGCGGGTGTTCTCGGGCCACAGCAGATGGCCGAGGACGAAGGCGAGCGCGCAGCCGACGGCGGTGTCCAGCAGACGCGCCTCGGGGACGGCGGAGCCGACCTGCCCCAGCGGGTCGGCGAGCAGGACCATGACCGGGGTGAGGAAGAGGGTCTGCAGGGCGTAGGAGCGGCGGGCGTACGCCTGGAGCAGGCCCGTCAGGACGACCAGGGCGGCGATGCGCCACCAGCCCGCGGGGAGCACGGTGATCGCGGCGAGGCCGATGAGGACTCCCGCGGTGGTGCCGAGGGCGCGCAGCAGCAGACGGGCCGGCACGGTGCCGAGCGTGGGCCGCACCACGAGGGCGACGGTGAGCGCCAGCCAGCCCGAGTGGGGCAGGCCGCTCCACCAGGCGACGGCCTGCGCGACGGCCATGCAGGTCGCCAGGCGCAGCGCGGAGCCCCACGCGACCGGATTGCGGAGCACGGCGGTCGTCGCGCCGGTCAGGCGCCGCAGAGGAGCGGGCGGGAGTGCAATGCGGGGTAGGGGGCCGCCCGGCGGTGCGGTGAGGGTCCCCGCGAGGACGGTGACGGCGCGCTGCAGGACGTCGGTGTCCCGAGGCGCCTGCTCGGGCGCGACGGACGGGGCGGTGCCCGTCTCGACGGCGTCGGCGATGCGCCGCAGCACCTGCGCCTCGTTCGCGCGCGGGCCCGTGCCGGGCCGCGCGGGCAGGCCCATGCCCGGTGCGGGTGTCGCGGCGATCACCGCGACCAGGGCGTCGAGGTGACCGGCCAGCCGGGCCGGTCCCGTGCCCGCACGCGGCGGCGTGACACGGCGGGCCACGACCGCCTCGTGGGCCGTGTCCATGGCCCGCGTGACGGCGTGCCGCCGCTCCGCCCAGGTGGCGTCGTCGGCGTCCACGAGGTCCGCGACGGCCCGCACCGCCTCGGCGACCGCGTACCGCTCGGCCCTGCCCGGGCGGCGCAGCGCGTCGGCGAGCGAGAGCAGCACGAGGGGCAGGCCGCCGACGAGGAACAGCGCAGGGACCTGCCACCAGGGCGGCCCGGTGGGCAGGCCCAGACCCATGACGGTGGCGAGGAGGAGCACCAGCGCGGCCACGTCGCTCACCCGGCCGACGGCCGAAAGCAGGCCGGAGACCAGGGCGACCGCGGCGACCAGCAGGATCTGCGCCCAGGCCCGGCCGCCGGTCAGCCCGCCGAGCGCGAGGCCGAGCGCCCCGCCGAACTGGGGCAGCACCAGGACCAGGGCACGGGTGCGCCAGGGTGCGGCGCTGTCGTCGACGGCGGCGCCGTACGCACCGAGCGCCGCGGCCGCACCGAGGTCGGGCCGCCCGGCCGCCTGGCCGAGCGCGAGGGGCACCAGCATGCCCAGCGCACCCCGGGCGACCAGCGCACGGTCCACCGGCACCGGCCGTACCCGGGCGGTGTGCCGCACCCAGCCCGGCAGGCCGCTCACCGGTACCGGGTGCCCATGGCGGCCCTGACCTCGTCGAGCGTGGACTCGGCGATCACCGCGGCCCGTTCGTTGCCGGCCTGCAGCACCTTGCGCAGGTACGTCCGGTCCCGCGCGTACTCCTGGCGGCGGGCGCGCAGCGGGGCGAAGTGGTCGTTGACCGCTTCGGTGGCCGTCCGCTTCAGTGCCGCCGCGCCCGCGTCACCGATCTCCTCGGCGACCGCGTGCGGGTCCCGGCCCTGGCAGAGCGCGGCGAGCAGGACCAGGCTGGACACCTCGGGGCGGGCGGCCGGGTCGTAGGTGATGCGCCGCGTCGCGTCGGTCTTCGCCCGCCTGATCAGGGCGGCGGTCTCGTCCGCGGTGGCGGCCAGGGCGACGGCGTTCGCGCGGGACTTGCTCATCTTGGTGCCGTCGGTGCCGAGCAGCAGGGGTGCTTCGGAGAGCAGGGCATCCGGTTCGGGGAAGACCGGATTCCCGGCGGCGTAGCGGTCGTTGAAGCGGCGCGCCACCGTGCGGGTGACCTCCAGGTGCGGCAACTGGTCCTGGCCCACCGGGACGAGGTCGGCCTTGCAGAACAGGATGTCCGCCGCCTGGTGCACGGGGTACGTGAACATCAGGCCGCTCACCGCCGCCTGCCGCGAGTGTGCGATCTCGTCCTTGACCGTCGGATTGCGGCGCAGTTCGGCGACCGAGACCAGGGAGAGGAAGGGCAGCAGGAGCTGGTTCAGGGCGGGCAGGGCACTGTGCGTGAAGATCGTGGAGCGCTCGGGGTCGATGCCGCACGCCAGATAGTCCAGGACGAGGTCCTCGACGTGCTCGGCCAGGTGCTCGGCCACGTCCCGGTCGGTGAGGACCTGGTAGTCGGCGACCAGCACGAAGGTCTCCACGCCGAGGTCCTGGAGCCGCACCCGGTTCTGCAGCGTGCCGAAGTAGTGGCCGAGGTGCAGCCGCCCGGTGGGCCGGTCGCCGGTCAGCACGCGGAAACGGCCCGGATCGTCCCGCAGCCGCTGCTCCAGCTCCGCGCTGCGGCGCCGCGCCAGCGTGGTGTCGATGCCGGGGCCCGGCACGGCGGCTCCCTCCTGGACGTCGGGGGAGCTGTTCTCGGTGGTCATGGGGGACTCCGTGTGTCGTGCTGCCGGGGCCGGGGTGCGGTCCGGGGTGTGCGGGGGCGGGGGTCAGTGGCCGAGCGTGAGCCGCAGCTCGTGGCGGTCGGCGCGGTAGGTCTCGCGGTTGTCGGCGCAGGCGGTGCCCGCGGCGTCGTAGGACAGGCGGGTGGTGCGCAGGACCGGGGCCGGTGCGGTCAGGTCCAGGTGGGCCGCCTCCTCGTCGTCGGCGAACGCGGCGCGCGCGGTGTAGCGGGCGCGGGTCGGTGCATGACCGCTTCCGGCGAGGAAGCCGAGGAGCGACGCGGTGGTGAAGTCCTGCCGGTCGATGCCGGGCGCGAGGGAGGCGGGGATCAGGTCGTGGGAGAGGCAGATCGGCAGTCCGTCCAGGAAGCGCACCCTGCGCAGCTCGAAGAGCGGCGCCCCCGTGTCGAGCCCGAGGGACTCCGCCTCCGCCGAGGTCGCCCGGCGCGTGCGGGCGCGCAGCACCCGCGAGGCGACGGTCCGGCCCAGGCGGCGGTTGACGTCGGTGAAGCTGATCAGCGCGGCGGAGTCCGCGGAGTGCGTGAAGCCGACCTGCGTCACCTCCCAGCCCCGGCGCGGCGAGGACTCGACCAGACCCTGCTGCCGCAGGCCCGTCAGGGTCCGGCGCAGGGTCCCGCGGCTGATGCCGAGCTGCTCGCACAGATACCGCTCCGACGGCAGCCGCTGCCCGGGTGCGAGCGAGCCGGTGGCGATGGCGTGCGCCAGGGACTGCTGGGCCAGCACGTACGGCGGCTGGGCGCCGTCGGCGGCCACGGGGTCGAGCCGCGGCGGACCGGGCATGGGCGCGCTCCTTCCTCGGGTGACCGCACGGGCCCGCCGGGGGGCGCGCCCATACGCACGCTCGGGCAGACCCGGCGGCGGTACCATCTGGTCCACATCTGGTACACATCAAAAAGTACCAAACTGGACATAATTGTCATAACTCACCACCCGTATCACTCGACGCGAGTGCGGCGCCCGGGGCTGGAGCCCATCGCCGGAGAGGACTCCCGATGCGCGACGTGACCTACTCGATGAACGTCTCTCTCGACGGCTACATCGTCGGCCCGGACGGCACCTTCGACTGGACGGATCCCGACGAGGAGGTCTTCCGGTCCTGGATCGAGGAGACCCGCGAGGCCGGCGTCCACCTGCTGGGGCGTCGGCTGTACGAGACGATGCTGTACTGGGAGACGGTCGGCGAGGACGCGTCGGTCGACGCCGACCAACGGGAGTGGGCCGCCCTCTGGAACGCGCTCCCCAAGGTGGTGTTCTCCACCACGCTGTCGGAGGTGCGGGGCACCGCCCGTCTGGCGTCCGGCGGACTGGCCGAGGAGGTCGCGAGGCTGCGGGCCGGGCCGGGGGAGGGAGGCATCGCGATCGGCGGGGCGACGCTGGCCGCCGAGGCGGCCGAGCTGGACCTCATCGACGAGTACCGGGTGCGCGTCCTTCCGGTCCTGGTGGGCGGCGGCATCCCGTTCTTCCCCCGGGCCGAGCGCCGGGTGAACCTCGAACTCGTCGAGAGCCGCACCTTCGGGTCCGATGTCGTCCACCTCCGGTACCGGGTGGTGCGCTAGCGGATCCCCGCGGGTCCGGCGCCGGTCCGACGCCGGTCCGCTGCCGGTCAGGCGGCGGTCGGACGGCGGTCACGTGTCGAGCAGCGCCGGGGCGACGATGTCGTCGATGGTGAGCAGCGTCTTCGACAGCCCCTGCTCGTAGTGGTAGCGCAGGAACGTGTCGACGGCCTCGCGGTTGCGGCGCACGCCGTACGGCCACCAGTCGTCGCCCAGGAGGCGGCGGTTGCGCTCGAAGAGGCTGCTGAACCACGGGGTGATCAGTCCCATGTGCTGCTTGACCGCGCCGTCCACGTAGCGCTGTTCCACCTGCGCCTTGGCGGTGCGGAACGCTTCGTACACCGCCGTCGTCAGGGCGTCGTCAGTGGCGAGTTCCCGGTCGACGGCCACCAGGTGCATCGGCGGGAAGATGCCGGTGCGCCGGTAGTAGTCCCGCTCGGTGCTCTCGTAGTCGGGGAAGAGGCGCGCGACCCGCGGTGACCCGTCGCGCACGGCCCGCGGTACGTCGACGGAGATCAGCGCGTCGATCTCGCCCTCCTCCAGGAGCGCGCCCAGGGTCCGGCCGTCGTCGAGGTGGCGGACGTCGAGCCCGGCGGGCGTCGGCGAGGGGATCCAATCGAACGCCGGCAGCGGGGAGTTGGTGCCTCCGACGACCCACGAGCACTCCTCCCAGCGCACCCCGAACTCGTCGGCGAGGATGCCCTTGTCCCACACGCCGGGGTCGCTCCCGTACAGGGCGAACTCCCCGATGCGCTTACCCGTGAGGTCCTCGGGCCGCTCGATGCCGCTGTCGGTGTTGACGAAGATGGCCGAGTGGCGGAAGTTGCGGTTGGGGAACACCGGGAGTGCGGTGAACGGCCGCTGTTCCGTGTCCCAGGTCCGCAGGAAGTAGGTCAACCCCAGCTCGGCGACGTCGAAGTCGCCCCGCACCGCCCGCTGAAAGACGTCCGAGACGATCGGTGCCCCCTCCACCGTGGCCGTCACGCCTTCGACGGTGACCTCGCCGGTGAGCAGCGGCTGGGTGTGCTCGTACGGGAAGACGCCGACGCGTATCGCGCGTCCGCTCGCGGCCTGCCCGGCTCGTGCGGCCTGTTCGGATCGTGCGCTCTGTCCGGCCCGTGTGCTCTGTCCGGCTCGTGCGGCTTGCATGGCTTGCCTCCTCGGTCGGTCTACAGCGAATGACCATTCACTTAAGAGTCGACCGTTTGACGCGGGCCGTCAAGGCGAATCATCATTCACTTTGAGTGCCCGCCGATCGGGCCGACCAGGAGGACGCATGCCGCGCATCACGCCGGAACGACGGTCCGCGAACCGGGCGGTGATCGTCGCCGCCGCTCGCCGCTGCTTCTCCCGTGACGGTTTCCACCAGACGTCCATGCCCGCCATCGCGGCCGAGGCGCAGGTCGCGGTCGGGGCCGCCTACCGGTACTTCTCGGGCAAGGACGACCTGATCGTCGCCGTAGCCCAGGACGCCTTCGCCGTCATCTTCAGCCCCGTGCAGCGCCTGCACGATGAGGACGACCGGAACGGCCGGAACGGCCGGAACCACCAGGGCCACCGAGAAGACCGAGAAGACCACGAAGACCAGGACGACCAGGACGACCAGGGCGGCCGAGGCGCAGCCGCCTCCGTGGCCGACCTGATCGCCGCCACCGTCGACAACCTCGACCGGACCCGGCCGGTCGACGCCGCCGGAAACGAGGTGCCCCTCGACGAACTCCTGCGCTGCGCGGTGCAGACCTGGGGGGAGATCCTGCGCGGCGGCGACATCGCGGACCGGGCCGCCGAGGGTGTGGCGGGCGCGCTGGACGACCTCGCCGCGATCCTCCGGCGCGGGCAGCGGAGCGGCACGGTGCCCGCCGACCTCGACGCCGCCGGCGCCGCCCGCGTCGTGATGGCGCTGCTGCACGGCTACTTGCTGCAGCGCATCGCCTTCGGCCCCGTCGACACGACGGCGTTCACGCAGGCGGTCCGGGTGCTGCTGTCCCCGCGCTGACCCTGCTGTCGCCCGCCGCCGAGGCCCGGCTCGGGCACCACGCGGGTCCGTCCCGTCGGCCGCGGTCGTGACCGGACGTCAGGTCAGCAGCGGGATGCCGTTCGCGAGGGCGGGTAGCACGGCATACGGCCACAGGGGCGAGGAGTTGGGGATGAGCAGCCGCACCTGACGGGGGCGGTCCCGCCGCGCCGTGAGGCGTTCGGCCGCCCTCGCCACGTCCCGGTGCGTGAGGATCTGCGCGGGGTCGGCGGGCCGCCTCTCCGGCGGGTAGATCCAGGCGATGCGGCCCGGTCGGCGGGCGGGCGTGAGGCGCAGGGGTTCGGCGCCGCGGCAGAGCACGAGCGGGAGTTGGGCGACGCTCCACGTGGGCGCGACGTCGTAGGGATCGTCCCCGTGCAGGGGCGTGGGGTCGGTCGTGGTGGAGGTCCGGGGCTGGGGGCGATCGGTCAGCAGCACGCGGGCGCCGTGGTTGCAGAGCAGACTCTGGCGGCGTCGTGCGGGCAGGCCCTCCGTCAGGGGGATGCAGCAGGCCCCGGCGACCAGGACGCCGAGGACGGCGGGGATGCACCGGGCGGGATCGTGGATGCTGACGCCGACGGCGTCCCCGAGGCTGATGCCCCGCTCCGCGAGCACCGTGGCCGTCTGGAGCGCCTGATGGGCCAGCTCGCCCGCCGACAGTCGGATGTACGTGCCGTGCAGCGCCGAGCGGTTGGGCTGGGCGCCGGCCAGCGCGAGGAAGGCGCGGTGGGGCAGGCGGGCGGTCATGCCGGGCATACGGGTTCGCGCGGGCCCGGCGGGCGGCGGGCCGGACGGGGGCCGTCCGGCGGAGGCTCCAACTCGTCGGCGCCGTGGGCCCGGCAGAGCGCGGGCCGGTGCGCGACGGTGACGTACCACGGGGCGGGGTGCAGGTCCTCGTGGCCTGCGGCGAAGACCCGGTGGACGACGAAGGCGCGGTGCGGCTCGCCCGTCACGACGACGGGCTCGCCGACCCGGAACAGCCCGAGGCCGGTGGGGTACGGGGGGTGTGGCCGCGCGGCCTCCTCCTCCGCGCACAGGCGCCGATGGGCCTGGTACGCCGACGGGTCGAAGGTTTCCAGGCCGAACCGGCGCAGGTGGATGAGGACATCGCCGAGGGTGCGCAGGGACGCGGGATCGTCCCGTTCCAGACAGAGGCGGTAGGCGATGAGCCCGATGCCGTGCGGGTCGAGACCCTGGAGTCTGCGGAGGCGCCGGGCGAGTCGGTCGGGTGCCGCGGCCGTGTGGGGGTGGTCCGCAAGGGAGGTGGTCTGCATGGGCTCGTCGCTCCGGATCCGGGTCGGCGGCCGGGGCTGTCCTGGCATCCGGGGGCGGGGACCGGTCGGCGTGCGTCGACGCGGACCCGCACCCATCGGTGCGGACCGGTGTGGACCGGTGCGGCGGACAGCCCCTGGCCCTGGTCGTCTCAGGAGCGGTGCAGCGGCCCGGGCACCCGGGTCCTGCGCGCCTCGGCCTGTGCGGCGGCCGAGGTGGGGGATTCGCCCGCCACCGGTACGCGGTCGATGATTCCGGTCACCACCCGCGTGTCCACGTAGGCCTGCACCTCCACGATGGTGTCGCCCTCGAAGCGGCACAGCCACACGTAGAACGGGTCGTAGGGCTCGCCGTCCGTGGCGGTGGCGATGCCCTCCATGACCACGATGACCTCGGAGTCGGTGCCGTACATCTGCTTGAGGTCGAAGCGGAGGCCGCCGGAGCGGGCCCGGATCTGCTCCAGCGTCCCGTCGAGGAAGTCCCGCTTGTTCTGGTACGCGCCGGCCAGCGGATGCCGGCCCACCATCGTCCACTTGACGTCGTCGGATACCTGCTCGAAGAACTTGTCCACCGTGTCCAGTTCGCCGAGCAGCTGGAACAGCGGCCTGCGGATTTCGCATGTGCGAGTCATGGCGACCTTTCTGAGGGTTGTCGTTCTGCGGTTACCCGGAGTCGACCGATGAAACCCCGCGGCAATCCAATTTCCGATTCTGGATGCATGTGGCATTGACCAGAACGTGGCGCAGTGTAAATTTTCGCCGGTGACATATTCGTACTGCACTTATGGGTCGGTCGAATCGTTTCGGATACCCGTTCAAGTACCGGCGCACGCGGCGTATTCGAAGCAGTCGACGACTCGGTGCGTGATGCAACGTGCGCCCCTATGCGCCCGGTTGACCTGCACAGTTGGCATCGATAGCTTTTTGGGATGGAAATCTCCGACCTCATGGACCGTCACCGCGCCGTTTTGCCGCCGTGGGTCCCCCTCTTCTATGACGAGCCGTTGGAGATCGAATCGGGCTCGGGCCGTACGGTCCGCGGGGCCGACGGACGGGATTACCTTGATTTTTACGCAGGCGTCGCCGTGAATACCCTTGGCTACGACGTGCCGGAAATTCGCGAGGCAGTCGAGCGGAAAATGCGGACCGGCATCGTGCATTCGTCGACGTTCTATCTGGTGCGTGAGCAGATCGACTTGGCGGAGCGGATCGCCGCCGCCTCCGGCATCGACGATCCCGTCGTGTTCTTCACGACCTCCGGTTCCGACGCGGTCGAGACGGCGCTGCTGCTGGCCACCCAGTTCCGACGGAGCCAGCAGGTCATCGCCCTGCGGTACGCCTACCACGGGCGGTCGTTCGGGGCCCTGTCGGTCACCGGCGACCGCGCCTGGCAGGCCCAGGGATTCACCCCGCTCCGCGTCGCCTACGCCCGCAGCGGCGACAAGCGGAACGGCGGGCTGGCTGGCCTGGACGACGCGGCGTACGCCGAGGCCTGCGCGGAGGACCTGCAGGAGATCATCGCCACCGGGACCCCCGAACGGACCGCGGCCATGCTGGTCGAGCCGGTCCAGGGGGTGGCCGGCGCCGTCCCACTGGTCCCGGGGCAGTTGCGCGCGTACGCGGACGTCCTCGAACAGCACGACATCCTGCTGATCGCCGACGAGGTCCAGACCGGGTGGGGACGCACCGGGCGCTACTGGGGCTACCAGTGGCACGACGTGACGCCCGACCTGCTGGTCTTCGCCAAGGGGGTCGGCAGCGGCTTCCCGCTGGGCGGGGTCGTGGGGCGGCGCGAGGTGATGACGAGCCTGCCCGGCGCGTCCGTCTCCACCTTCGGCGGCAATCCGCTGGCCTGCGCGGCCGCGCTCGCCACCCTGGACTACGTCGACGCCCACGACCTGCCCGCACACGCCCTGACCATGGGCCGGCTGCTGCGCGAGACGCTCGACATGAAGCTGAAGGACCCCGGTGTCGGCCACGTGCGCGGCACGGGACTGCTGATGGCGGTCGAGTTCGTCGACCCGCTGAGCCGGGAACCGGACGTGTCACGCGCCCTGCGCGTCCAGGAGCGGTGCCGTCACCGCGGCCTTCTGGTGGGGCTCGGCGGAGCGTTCAAGAACTGCCTGCGGATCATGCCGCCGCTCACCGTCACCGCTGCCGAGGTACGGCAGGCGGCCGACATCATCGCCGCCGCGGTCGACGACGTACCGGGCGGTGAGGGCGCCCCGGCGCTCCCCACGCCCTCTCTTAACTGATCGCCTCAACTGCCCACCTCAGCCGACCGCTTCACCTGTTCGCTTCACCTGACCGCTTCAGTCGACCGCTTCACCTGACCACCGCACCGCAGCAGCACCACTGCGAAGGCACGCACATAAGACGCGCATACAAGGCGCCCAGACAAGGCGCCGAGACAAGGCACGCACACAAGGCGCGCCCACAAGGCGCGCAGACAAGACGCGAAGAAAGGATCCGCCATGTCGATCGACACCCCCACCCCGCCCGCCACGGCCGCCTCGTTCCCCCTGAGTTCCGTGCAGACCTCGTACCGCATCGGACGCCAGGACGAGCAGCCGTTGGGCGACACCGCCTGCCACATGTACTTCGAGTTCGACGGCTCCGGGGTCGACGCGCCCGCGCTCGCCGCGGCGTTAGAAGAGCTGCAGGACCGTCACCCGATGCTGTCGGCCCGTTTCCCCGACGACGCGCAGGGCGCGCACGAGGGAAGTCCGCCGACGTGTCGCCTGGTGACCAACGACTGTACGGAGAGCGCTCCGGAGGCCCGGGACGCCTCGCTGGCCGACATCCGCACGGAGATGTCGACGCAGAAACTGGACGTCGCCCGGGGCGAGGTGCTCGACCTCCGGTTGTCCCTCCTGCCCGAGGGCGCCACCCGGCTGCACGTCGACGTCGACCTGCTGGCCGCCGACCCGCCCAGCATCCGGCTCCTGCTCGCCGACCTCGCCGCCCTGTACACCGGCACCGCCGGCCGTGCCCCCACCGGGCGCTACGCGGACCACCGGCGCGACGCGGCACGGTCCGGGGACGACCGGGACGACCGGGACGACCAAGACGGCCAGAACGGCCAGAACGGCCAGGACGAACACGGCGCCGAACGCCAGGTGCCCGGCCGAGAGCTGTTCGACGAAGTCGAGTTCAGCTCCCCCCGGCTGCCGCTCACCGCGGACCCGCAGACCATCGACGCCCCCGCCTTCGAGCGGCGCAACGTCACAGTGAGCGCCGAGCGCTGGGAGCACATCACCCGGCGGGCCGCGGCGCACGACATCGACCCCGACTCCGTACTCCTCGCCGCCTTCGCGCAGACCCTGGCCCGGTGGAGCGAGAACTCCGGCTTCCTGCTCAACCTGCCCGTGTTCGACCGCCTCGGGAACTCCGGACTGCGGGAGACCGTAGGCGACTTCACCCGGCTGACCATCCTTCCGCTCGACCTCGCGGGCCCCACCACGCTGGCGGACCTGGTCGGACGGGTGGAGGACCGGTGGGCCGCCCTGGAGCGGGGGGCGCGGGCGCCTTCGCTGCCCGACGTGCAGGCACTGGCCAAGGAGAACGGCGAGCGGCTTCCGTCCCTCGGGGTCGTGTACACCTCGCTGACGGGCGAGCCGTGGGTCGACGAGGTGTTCGAGTCCGCGCTGGGCACGGTGGGCTGGATGCAGTCGCAGACGCCCCAGGTGTGGCTGGACTGCATCGCGTACGAGTACCGCGGTGGGCGGCGGCTCGCCTGGGACGTCGTGACGGACCTCTTCCCGCCGGGCCTGCACGAGGGCATGACGGACTACTGCGACGAGCTGCTGGCCGCCCTCGCCGGACAGGACTGGTCGGCGGACGTCCCGCTGGGGCTCACGACCGCTCAGCGCGCCACCCGCGACGACGCGAACGACACGCGCGTTCAGACCCCCGAACACCTGCTGCACCAGCCGTTCTTCGCGCACGCCGACGCGGACCCGGCGGCACCGGCGCTCCTCGGCCTGGACGGCGAGCTGTCCCGCGAAGAGGTGGCCGACAGCGCCCTGCGCCTTGCCGGGCTCCTCCGCGCCCGGGGCCTGCGCGACGGCGAGCCGGTGGCCGTCACCCTCACCTCGGGCATGGACCAGATCCGCGCGGTCCTCGGCGTCCTGGCCGCGGGCGGCTGTTACGTGCCGGTCAGCCCCGAGCAGCCGGGGACCCGCCGCGACAGCATCCACGAAACGGCCCGCATCCGGTACGTGATCCAGGACGACCCCGCCGAGGCGTCCGCCGGTACCGGCGAGCCCACCGGAGAGGACCCCGGCGGGACCTCCGAAGCGTCCGCAGGTACCGGCGAGCCCACCGAGGAGAATCCAGAGGGGAGCCCCGGCGGGACCCCCGACGGGAGCGCCGACGGTCGGTCCGACGGACAGCCGCTCGTGCTGACGCTCGCCGACGCCCGGGACACGGACCCCCTGGACGCCCCGGTCCAGGTGCCCATGGACACCCCCGCCTACATCATCTTCACCTCGGGGTCCACGGGCACGCCCAAGGGCGTCCAGGTCTCCCACCGGTCCGTGGTCAACACGATCGAGGACATCAACGCCCGCTGGGACGTCGGCCCCGAAGACCGCGGCATCCTCATCTCCTCACTGGACTTCGACCTCTCCGTCTACGAGATCTTCGGTCCCCTCACCGCCGGCGGCGCCGTCGCCGTGCCCGAGGCCGACGACCGCCGCGACCCCCACCAGTGGCTGAGCCTGATGGACCGGCACGGCGTCACCGTGTGGGATTCCGTCCCCGTCCTCCTCGACATGCTGATCAGCACCGCGGAGAACGACACCCCGCCGCGGACGCTGCGGGTCGCGATGACCGGCGGCGACTGGATCGGCCTCGACTTGCCCGGCCGCCTGCACGCCCTGCTGCCCGAGTGCAGGTTCGTGGCCTGCGGGGGAGCGACCGAAGGCGCCGTCTACTCCAACTACTTCGAGGTCGACGACGTCGATCCCGCCTGGGTGTCGATCCCGTACGGACGCCCGCTCGGCAACCAGACCTACCGCGTCGCCGACCCCGGGTGGCACGACTGTCCCGAGTGGGTCGCGGGCGAGCTGTGGATCGGCGGCGCGGGCGTCGCCGACGGGTACGTCAACGACCCGGAGCGCACCGCCGAGCACTTCGTCGAGCACGAGGGCGAGCGCTGGTACCGCACCGGCGATCTGGGGCGCTACCGGGACGACGGCGTCCTGGAGTTCCTGGGCCGCACCGACCACCAGGTGAAGATCAACGGGTACCGGATCGAACTCGGCGAGATCGAGTCGGCCGTCGCCGCCCACGACTCCGTCGCCCGCTGCATCGCCGTCGTCGCCGGGGAGGGCGCACAGCGCCGCCTCGTCGCCTACGTCGTGCCCGAGGGCACCGAGCCGGACCTGGACGAGGTGAAGAGCGCGGCCGCCGAGCGCCTCGCGGAGTACGCGCGGCCCGCCGACTACTTCCTGCTCACCGACCTCCCGCTGGGCAGCAACGGAAAGGTGGACCGCAAGGCCCTCGCCTCGTGGGCCCTGCCCGAACGCGCCGGGACCCCGCAGGAGCCGCCCGCGGAAGGCACCGAGCAGGAACTGGCGAAGGTGTGGGGCGACGTCCTCTCCTCGCAGGTCGCCTCACGGCACGACAACTTCTTCGACATCGGCGGGAACAGCCTGCTAGCGGCCAAGCTGACCAGCGAGGTCCGGCGGCGTTTCGGCAGCGGCTTCAAGCTGCGGGCGGTCCTGCGCTCCCCGACGCTGACCGGCATGGCCGAGCACATCGACCGGATGGAGAAGAAGAGTTCACCGTCCTCCTCGACGGAAGCTGCCGACGGCGACACCGCCGACCGCCGCGACTCCAGCGACGGACACACCCCGAAGGAAGCGCGATGACCGCCGCCGCCCCGAATCCCGGCTCCCCGACCGTCAACGCCCCCTACGCGGCCTGGCTGCGACGGCTCGACGACCGGCCCGACGCCGACACCCGCCTGATCTGCCTGCCCCATGCCGGCGGCAGCGCCAGCGTCTTCCGGGCCTGGCTCGCCGACTGGGACGACGGCCCCGAACTCTGGGCCGTCCAGTACCCGGGCCGGGAGGACCGCACCGACGACGAACTCCCCGGCACCCTGCCGGAACTGGCCCAGCACATTGCCCTCGCCCTGCAGTGGATGGCGGACAAGCCGTACACGCTGTTCGGCCACAGCATGGGCGCCGTCGTCGCCTACGAGACGGCCCGTCAGGTCGTCCGCCTCGGGCTCCCCGCCCCCACCCGCCTCATCGCGTCCGGCAGCCCGCCCCCGGACGGCGCGGCAGCGCAAGCCGCCCAGGAGGACCAGGGCCCCGACGTGCGGTGGCTGCGGGAGGACGGTGAGAGCCCCGACCCGGAGCTGCACCGCGCGGCGGTCCGCACGCTGGAGGACGACCTCGCCCTGCTGACGTCGTACGCGCGAGGTCCCCAACCTCTGGACGTCCCCATCACGGTCCTGTCCAACAAGGACGACCCCGACATGGACGAGGACGCCGTCATGGACTGGGGGCGGTTCACCGAGGCCGAGATGCGGCACGTCAGCCTGCCGGGCGACCACTTCGCCTGCTACGGACAGGCGAACCGCATCCTGTCCGCACTCCGCGACACGCGCCCGTGACCGGGGGCGGCTGAAGGAGGTCCAGTCTGTGCCGCCGCCCGCCCACCCTCTGAGCGGGCGGCCCGGCCTGACCGCGGCGCAGCGGCTAATACAGGAAGAAGCCCGTCCTGTATTTGGATGCGGTCGGGGCGACAGCGTTGTGCGGGGCCCGGTGCGTCTTACGGAAAGTCACCGAACTGGACTATGGGCTCTGCGGCCACTCTGCCTCTGTCTGGTTTGTGTTGGTGTATGTAACGGTTCGCGTGAGCAGTGGAGTGGGCAAATCCTGTGCAACAACGCAAAGTTTGAGAGCATCACAGCGATTCCTGTGGCCGCATGTCGAGCGCCGGCGATTGGCGTGTTTCCTGCACCGGACGATCCGGCAGCAACACGCTACGTAGTCAAAGGCCCAGCTTGAGTGGTCGTCACACTTCGGTCACTCACTGCCATTTCCCCTGCTCGCCCCCTGGCCGTAGGCGCAATTTGTGATCCAGTTCACCTTGACGCAAGAATGCGGCGAAGCGTTAACTCACCCATCCTGTGAAGAACTTGTGACTCTGGGGTGGGGACTATGGGGTTGGGTCGGGGGCACCGCTATGCCGGTAGCCGAAGATCGGGATCGCGTCGGGTGATCGGATGCACGGCTGCAGCTGCAATGCTGCTTTCGTTGCTGCCGTCGGTGGCGCATGCGGTGACCGAGGTGACCCCGGCCAACCCGCAGACGGCCGCAGTCACCGAACAAACCGCCTCTGAACGGGCAGTGGCATCGGGGGAGCCGGTCGAGGTGACCGCCGAGCGCTCCGAGTACACCACCACGATGGCCAACCCCGATGGCACCTTCGTCATCACGCAGGCCACCGAGCCGCAGCGCGCCCGGACCGGGGGCGGGGAATGGCAGGACATCGACGTCACCCTCGAAAAGCGCTCGGACGGGACGGTCGGCCCGAAGTCGGCGGTGGTGGACCTGTCGTTCTCCGGCGGCGGCGATGGTTCCGGCATGCTGGCCTGAACACACCTCAGCAGGGCGACGGCGCCCTCACCGTCGGACGCGGCTCGGCGAACGGCACGACCGGGCACTACCTGCCGGGTGACCTGGCCAAACTGCGTGTGTGGACCGGGGCCATGACCCAGGACCAGGTAGGCAGCCAGATCGCGGAACTCTCCCCCTAGCGCCCGACGACGCCTGCTGTGCCTCTTCTTCCTTCTTCCCCAGCTGACCTGCCTGTGACGCCGTGTGGTCACCCGCTTCCGGATGGCCACACGCAAGGAGATGTGTAATGAACCTGCCTGCCTTCGGCCTGCTTCGGACGGGTCGTATGGAGAGACCCTCGCCAAGCCGCACACGCGTCCGAAGACGGCGAATCGCTTCACTGACCGGGTTCGCTCTGCTGCCGGGCCTGCTCACTCCCGTCGCGTTCGCCGGGGACACCGACCCGTTGGGCAGGCCGAGGCTGGACGCACCCCGCGCGGCCGAGGTCACCCCGTTCACGGCCGAGGTCAACAAGAAGACCGCAGCGGCCGTGGAAAAGGCCGCCGCAGCGGACCGGGCAGCGGCCCGACGCGCCCGCGCCGACCAACGCCGCACCGTCACCTGGCCCAGCAGCGGACAGACGACGCTGTCCTTGCCCGCAAGCGGCGAGAAGCACGCACACCCCGGCTCGCTGCCCCTGACTCTTGCGATACCGCAGAAACCGCATGACAAGCGCGAGAAGCGCAAGAAGAAGGCGACAGCCGCCGCGGGCACGTTCCACGTCACAGTCCTGAACCAGAAGGAGACCAAGAAGCTCGGCGTCAAGGGCGTCGCGCTCACCGTCACCGGGCCCGAGGGCGGGGCAACGGCCGAGCTGGGGCTCAGCTACAAGGCCTTCGCCGCCGCGTACGGCGGTGACTGGGCGGGCCGTCTGGAGCTCCAGCGGCTGCCCTCCTGCGCTCTCGCCGAGCCGGCCAAGGCCGACTGCCGCATCCGCACGCCACTGCCCTCCACCAACCACCGCAAGGACCAGAAGCTCACCGCAGATCTGGCATTCCCCGCCGCAGGCAAGAGCTCGGTGGGCAAGGGCAACACGATGGTGCTCGCCCTGGCCGCCGGCACGCAATCCGGCTCCGGCGACTACAAGGCCACCCCACTGGCGGCCTCCTCCACGTGGGAGGCAGGCGGCTCCTCGGGCTCCTTCACCTGGTCCTACCCCCTGCGCACACCGCCCGCCGCGGCGGGCCCCGGCCCGGACCTGGCGATCTCCTACGACTCCGGCAGCGTCGACGGCCGCACCGCCAACACCAACAACCAAGGCACCGCGATCGGCGAAGGCTTCGACCTCACGTCGTCCTACATCGAGCGCAAGTACGGCTCCTGCGACGATGACGGCCAGGACGACAAGTACGACCTGTGCTGGAAGTACGACAACGCCTCCCTCGTCCTCAACGGCAAGACCACCGAACTGGTCAAGGACGACGTCAGTGGCACGTGGCGTCTGAAGAACGACGACGCCTCCACCGTCACCCGTCACGAGGGCGCCGACAACGGCGCGTACGAGGGCGAGTACTGGACTCTCACCACCGGTGACGGCACCACGTACACCTTCGGGCTGAACAAACTGGAAGGCGCGGGCGCCGACGAGCGCACCGAATCGGTGTGGACCGTCCCGGTCTTCGGTGACGACAAGGGCGAGCCCGGCTACGAGGGTGGCACCAGCTTCTCGGGCCGTGACCAGAAGCAGGCCTGGCGCTGGAACCTCGACCTGGTCGAGGACACCCACTCCAACGCCATGACCTACTGGTACGAAGCCGAGCACAACAACTACGACAAACTCGGCGACGACACCACAGGCACCGACTACACCCGCGGCGGATACCTCAAGCAGATCCGCTACGGCCAGCGCGCCGATTCCCTGTTCTCGGCCAAGCCTGCCTATTCCAACAAGGTCAGCTTCACCTACGCCGAACGCTGCGAAGCAGCCGGTACCGGCTGCGACTCCCTGACCGAGGACACCCAGAACAACTGGCCCGACGTACCCTTCGACGCCGTCTGCAAGGACGGCGACAAATGCACCGGCAATGTCGGCCCGGCCTTCTTCTCCCGCAAGCGCATGACCGGCATCACCACCTACGCCTACAACGCCGCCGCCGCGACGCCCGCCTATTACTACGTGGACACCTGGTCCCTCAAGCAGCGATACCTGGACCCGGGCGACACCGGCGACTCACATGACCAGTCCCTATGGCTGGAGGAGCTCCAGCACACGGGCAAGCACGGCACCGACCTTGCGCTCGACCCTGTGCAGTTCGGCCACGTCTCCCTGCCCAACCGGGTCGACGGCCCGTCCGACGACATCATCTCGCTCGACAAGCCCCGCCTGCGCTCCATCACCTCCGAAGCCGGCGCGCAGACGCTGGTCTCCTATGCCGAGGCCGACTGCGTCTATGGGCAGACCATGCCCAAACCGGACACCAACACCAAGCGCTGCTACCCGGTTTACTGGTCGCCCAACGGCGAGAAGACCCCGTCCCTGGACTGGTTCCAGAAGTACCCGGTCACCGCGGTGTCCACCACCGACCCGCGCGGAGGGTCGGAAGCCGTCCAACACTCCTACCAGTACTCCGGCGGCGGAGCCTGGCACTACAACGACGACCCCATGACGCCCGACAAGGAGCGGACTTGGTCGATCTGGCGCGGCTACGGCAAAGTCACCCACCTCACCGGCGACAAGGACAGCGCGCAGCTCAAGGAGACCAGCGTCTATCTGCGCGGAATGCACGGTGACCGCGTCCTGGATCCGGACGGCAAGACCGTCGACCGGGACAAGCGCAAGAGCGTCAAGGTGACCGGCATCAAGGCCGACGAGATCACCGACTCCGACCAGTACGCGGGGTTCACCCGTGAGAGCGTCACCTACAACGGCGACGCCGAGGTCTCCGGCACCATCTACGACCCCTGGTCCAAGAAGACGGCGACCCAGCACAAGTCGTACGCCGAAACTGAGGCCTACTACGTCCGCACCGCCGCCGACCACACACGCACCAATGTCACCACGACAGCGACACCCCGTGACCGCACCCGCACCACCACAACTACCTACGACGACTACGGTATGGCCGAAGCCGTCGAGGATCGCGGTGATGACGCCCACACGGGCGATGAGACCTGCACCCGCACCTGGTACGCCCGCAACGACGACAAAGATGTCAGCATCAACTCGCTGGTCTCCCGGACCCGTACCGTCGCCAAGACATGCGGTGTCACCGGCGCGAACATGGACCTGCCGGCCGACTCCGACAAACCCGGCGACGTGATCGCCGACACGTCCACCGTGTACGACAACCCGCAGGCCACCACCTGGTCACCCTCCCAAAAGCCGACCAAGGGCGACGCCACCTGGACCGGTCGCGCCAAGGGCTATACGGCCAGCTACAACCCCACCTGGCAGAAGACGGCCACCACCACCTACGACGGCCTGGGCCGCCCCCTGGTGGTGAAGGACGCCAACGACCTCACGGTCTCGACCACGACCTACACGCCCACCGCCGCGGGTCCGCTCACCTCCAGCAGTGTCACCAACACCAAGGGGCACAAAGCCACCACGGAAGTCGACTTCGCCACCGGGGCACCGGTGAAGGTCACCGACCCCAACGAAAAGATCACCGAGACCGAATACGACAGCCTGGGCCGCGTCACCAAGGTCTGGCTGCCGAACCGCCTCAGAGTGCTGGAGAAGACGCCCAACTACGTCTACGACTACAAGGTCACCGGTAAGGACCTCTCCTGGGTGTCCACGGGCACCCTCAAAGGCGACGGCTCCGGCTACGACACGGCCTACGAGTTCTACGACTCCCTTCTGCGGGCGCGGCAGACCCAGACACCGACTCCGGTCGGCGGGCGACTGGTCTCGCTGACTCTCTACGACGACCGCGGTCTGGCGGTCAGTGCCCAGGGCGACATCTGGGACGAAGAGTCGGCCCCTTCCTCCGAAGCCGTGGAGACCGAGGGCAGCCAGGCCCCCTTGCAGACCGACACCACCTACGACGGCGCGGGACGCGCTACGAAGGCGGTGACCAAGAACTATGGCGTCACCCGCTGGACGACCAACACCACCTATACCGGTGAAACGGTCGCGACCAGTGCCCCCTCTGGAGGGCAGGCCACCGCAGAGGTCACGAACGCCCTCGGTCAGGTGACGCAGCGTCGAGAGTACGGTGGTCCACAGCCGACCGGCACCGACTTCACCACCACCGACTACACCTACACCCCGGCCGGCCAGCAGAAGACCATCACGGGCCCCGACGAGGCGAAGTGGTCCTACACCTACGACCTCTTCGGCCGCCAGGTCGCCGCCGCCGACCCGGACAAGGGCACGAGCAGCACCACCTACGACAGCCTCGACCGGCCCGTCACCACCACGGATGAGGAGAAGAACAAGCTCCTCAGCGGCTACGACGACCTGAACCGCAAGACCGGGCTGTGGCAGACCGACAAGACCAACGCCAACAAGCTCGCCGCCTGGACCTTCGACTCCCTCGCCAAGGGCCAGCAGGACACGGCCGTGCGCTACGACGGCGGCACCACGGGCAAGGCCTACACCCAAGAGGTCACCAAGCACGACAGCCTGTACCAGGTCATGGGCAGCCGGCTGACACTGCCCGACGACGATCCGCTGGTGAAGGCAGGCGTGCCCAAGTCCTTCTCCTTCACGACCGGTTACCGCCTCGACGGCACCATCAGCCAGGCCTCCCAGCCCGCGGTGGCGGGTCTGGCCTCCGAAACGGTCGGCTACACCTATAACGCCACCGGCCAGCAGACCAAATCGGTCGGCACCAACGGCTACCTCCTCAACGCCGTGTTCTCCCCGCAGGGTGACCTGCGACAGCACACCCTGGGCATGAGCGACGCCAGCTCCGACAAGAAGGCCTACCACAACTACGACTACGAGCCCGGCACTCGCCGCCTGACCCGCTCCTACGTCACCGACGACGTCCACGGCTACATGCCGCAGGAGCTGAAGTTCACCCAGGATGATGCCGGTAACGTCACCTCGATCTTCGACGCCACCACCCAGGGCGGCACCGCCAAGCCCGACTACCAGTGCTTCGCCTATGACGGTCACCGTCGCCTGACCGAGGCCTGGACGCCTAAGTCCGCCGACTGCGCGGCCACAGGTCGCACAACCAGCAACATCGACGGCGCGGCCCCGTACTGGACCAGCTACACCTACAACCGGTCCGGCCAGCGCAAAACCGAAACTCAGCACGCCGGGGCCGGGGACAAGACCACCGACTACACCTACCGAACCCCCATAAACCAGCCCCACCCCCTGGCCAAGACCGAGACCAACGGCAAAACCCAGAACTACACTTACGACAAGACGGGCAACACCACTTCCCGCCCCAACGGAACAGCCCAGCAGACCCTCACCTGGAATGCGGAAGGAAAGCTCGCCCGCACCACCGAGGGTCCGGCCCAGACGGACTACCTCTACGACGCCGGCGGTGAACTCCTCATCCGCCGGGCGAAGGGCGACGGCGACACCGTCCTCTACCTCGGCGCCACAGAGGTCCGCCTCACGGCGAAGGGCACGGCCAGGTCCCTCTCCGGCACCCGCTACTACACGGCCAACGGCCAGACCATCGCCGTCCGCACGACGACAGTCGGAACCTCAGGAACAAAGCTCAACTTCCTGGCCGCCGATCACCATGGCACCGCAAGCCTTGCCATGGACGCCACGACCTACGCCGGCACAAAGCGCCACACCACCCCCTTCGGCGCCCCCCGTGGCCAGAAGGGCACCAACTGGCCCGACGACAAATCGTTTCTCGGAAAGCCTGCGGACACCGTCACAGGCCTGACTCACATAGGTGCCCGCGAATACGATCCGGGCATCGGGCAGTTCATCAGCGTCGACCCCCTCCTGCAAACCGAGATCCCCCAGTCCCTCAACGGATACAGTTACGCAGCCCAAAACCCGTTGAGCAACTCCGACCCCAGCGGCCTCGGACTGAACTGCGGAGGGATCGACCCGGACTGCCCCAAGGACGGTAACGACGGCCACAAGCCAAATGGTGGCAACGGGTATTCAGGCGGCGGAGGCAGAGGTAAAGGCGGGGGCACGGCACATACCAGCAGCTCCGGTCACACCGCGCAGCCCAGCATCAGGCCGCAGTGCCTCCCGGTCTCCGGAAACGTATGTGCCCGGCAGTACCAGCCGTACTCGGGGCCATCGGACAGGAACAGCTGGTTGGGCAATGTCTCGGAAGTGGTCTTGTTCGATCTGATTCTTCCCGACTTCAAGGCGTGGAAGAGCTGTTGGGGCCACAAGGGGCGTAGCGCCGATTGCGGAAGTGCGGCAATGGACTTGCCCTGGGGGAAGGTCCTCAAGGGGCTGAAGCTGGCCCGGAAAGCCCTGAAACACGGTGACGAGGCAGGGGAAGGGGCAGCCAAGGCGAAGAAGGGGATCCCCGCAGACTGCAACAAGTGCTTCCTCGCAGGCACCGAAGTCCTCATGGCCGACGACACCACGAAGAACATCGAGGATGTCGAACTCGGCGACAAGGTGACGGCCACCGACCCGACGACCGGGAAAACAGGGCCGCGCGAAGTAACACGCCTCATCGTCACGGAAAACGATAAACACTTCAACACGCTCTCCATTGCCACAGACGATGGCATCGAGAAGCTGACCGCCACACACGAGCACCCGTTCTGGTCGCCTTCCGAAGACGACTGGGTCGAAGCTCGCGCCTTGAAGCAGGGCATGACACTGCTCACCGATGACGGAGACACCGTCATCGTCACAGGCAACCACCCCTTCACCAAGCACGCGCGGACCTACAACCTCACGGTCACGGGCCTGCACACGTACTATGTGCTGGCGGGGCAGACGCCAGTCCTCGTTCACAACAGTAATTGCCCTACGAGTGCTGCGAATGGAGAAAAACTTCGTAGGCAGCTCGCGGAGGAGGCAGGTCAACTTCCCGGTATTCGCTCTGCAGATGACATCTTCGATACGCCGTCTGGCCTCAGGGGTGGCGTAACACCCGATCAGGTTAAGCCGTTCTTTGCGGGTAAGTCGGGATGGCGTGAAGAAGGGTTGGGGCGCGGCAAGAATGCTGGAGGTGGATGGGTGATTCGCGAATACACGGGTCGAGGAGATCCGACAGGGCGGATGCTCAGATGGAATCCCGGCGGTGGCCATCATGGTGATGGTGCCTACTGGAGAGTCGTGGGTCCTGAAGGAGACCTAGGAGGGATCATCCGATGACCGAGCAGCGAAAGTTGACCGACTTTCGGCGGTGGAGTCTCGCTGTGTTGGACCTGCTCAGTGCAGAACCCGATCGTCAAGTTGCATATTTGCAGGCGTCAGGGGTGGGAGCAGATGAGATCTTGCTTCAGTTCGACGACGTGCTGCATGTGGCTCGCGCCAGAGTGGGCGATCGTTCGCTGAGTCGTGAGGAATATCTCCTGCTTCAGTCGGTCGATGGACGCGCAGATTCTGTAAGTGCGGGGTCCGAGTCGATTTGGACTGAGGTTGCGCTCGAAGAAGCGGTCGAATGGCGAGAGCTTCGGGCTGCAGCGAGAGTGGCGAAGGCGAGTCTAGAGAGGTCTTGGAGTCAGGAATTTGATGACTCGTCAAAGTCTCTCGATGGGTGATTCGTGGCGAATATGATTCGTATTCGCCAGCACGAGCAAGAGGCGTTTCGGTAGTTCGCTGAATTCGACAACAAGTGCCCCGCTGATTCACATCAGTGGGGCACTTGAGTCGTTTGACGGCAACGGTGACGGCAACGTCAGCGGACGACGGCTGCGGTGGGTGGTGCGGGTGAGGTGGGTCGGGTTGATCGCACCGCCCTGCGTAGTGGTGAACACGTGCTCGCCGTCCTACCGCGCCGTGCCTGCGGTCTCACGTTCGCTGCTGCTCGCTGTGGGGCTTCCGCGACTGGAGGCAGCGGGCGGGGAGGGCGATGCGGCGCTCGGGGGCGTGCGTTTTCGCGGCCAGCGGGGTGAGTTCGCCTAACCTCGTGCGCTGCAAGGTGCGGCGGACGGAGGTCGTATCCCAGTCGACCTCGGGGTCTTCCGCGGAGGCTGAGGAGTTCGCCTTTGCGGAGTCGGGGTGGAGCGTCACTTCGAACAGGGCGTGGAGCCGGTGCCCGCGGGCGACGGTCGGTGTTCTGTGCTCTCCGCGCATGTCGGCCCCGCGGATCGTCGACCCGGTGGACCATTGGCGCTACGGTCCGCCTCCGCTCGTGCGGAGAGCGCACGGTCAGCAGGGCGGGCCGCCTGCACCAGCTGGAAATGTGACACGAGGGTGCGAAAAGCAGGCAACGCTGTCCGGCAACCTCTGTGGCGGCGACGACCGTGACAGAAATGCTGGGTGCCGACCGGCAGCTGGAGGTCACCCAACAAGGCGCGGTCCGGGTCACCCGCGCGCGGAGGCGGTCAACTGGCTGCTGGACGGCCGCGCCCGGAGGCAGGGCACCGCGATATGGCCGGCTGCAGGATCCTCCGCCAGCACCACGTCGATGAGAGGCATGGCTACAGCAGCGACCGCCCGTCGCAGTCTGGAGCCCCTGCCTCCGCTCTGGAGGTCTGACCGCCCGGCAGGAGGGCGACCCCAGGCCTTCCGGCAGAATGACGCCTCATATTGATTAACGTTCAACTATTTTCAGCCGCCACCCGCGCAACGGGCCGGCGCCGGCCACGCTCGAGTCCGAGCCGTGCAATCGGCGTAGGGCAGGGCCGTATCACCCCCGACCGAAGCCCTCGTGCCCTGGATCCCTGACCGCACCGCATGGAGGACCCGCCCCGGCGCCACCGTGCCCCCGGCGTGCCGCCCTGACCGGCGCTAGCGCCGCCCACCCTCCAGCCCGGTCCAGTCGCCAGGAGGCCGACACGTCAGCGTGCGAACAATGACTCATTGTGATTTAACGCTCAATTGATGCAAGGGGCATGCTGATTGGAGCGAAGGAGACCGCCCCGGTCTCCGGTTCAACACCCCAGCCGATCAACGGAGATGACCCCACATGAGCCAGACCCTGCCGCTCCGCCTGCACCACCACGCATGGATCACCGACGACCAGGAGGCCAACCGGCACTTCTACGAGGACGTCATCGGCCTGCCCCTGGTGGCCACCTGGACCGAACGCGAGGTGCTCTCCGGGGTCGAACGCGCCTACAGCCACGCCCTCTACGGCATGGCCGACGGCAGCGCACTCGCCTTCTTCCAGTTCGCCGATCCCAAGGACCAGGAGGAATTCAAGACGGACCTCAATGTCACACCTCTGCGGCACATCGCCTTCAAGGTCGAGGCAGAGACCCAGGAAGCCATAATCAAGCGCGTCGACTCGGCCGGCTACGCCGATGCGAACGCTCACGTACTCGACCACGGCTTCTGTGTCTCGCTGTACGTCACGGACCCCAACGGGCTCATCCTGGAATTCGCCGTCGACCACCCCGAGGTGGAAAAGATCGACGCCGAACGGCGCGCCACGGCACACACCGACCTCGCGCGCTGGCTCGCCGGCGACCACACCAGCAACAACCACTGGCGCTGACCCTCGCCGCCGGACAGGCCCGCCCCGCAGTCGCCACGGAAACGTCGCGGACCCGCTGCTCCACGGCTCCGAACAATCGATGGCCCGCCGTGGCCCTCTCGCCGGAGCTTCACGCACTCCTCGATCGCCCACGTTGCGCAGGAAGCCGAAGTAGCGAGGAGATACAGCAAGTGCCCGCGCGCGGCGGCACGTCAGTGAACTGGGCTGGCGGCACTTTTTGGGCAAGCGCAATATCAAGAAGTGCAAGGTGGTAGACGGCGCCATCAACGGCAAGTCAGGCCCACTGATAGGGCGCGAGCAAGTGCCCCAACTGGGTCAACGAGTGCATGTCATGGACGAAGAGACCGCGGAGCAGCAGGCGGATGGGAACATGGCTGTTCCGCTTGGCCCGGGCGTCACGGTCATAGTGGGGGAGGACAACGCTGGCAAGCGGCACTTCACCGATGCGCCGCGCCTGCTGACCGATCCGCTCGAAGGGCGGCACCAGTGCTGGTCCACTCGAAGGGCGGCACCAGGGCTGGTGGAACCGGATGATGTTCATCCCTGGGCGGATGCGCACACCGTGCCGCGCCGAGGTCAGTGACAGATCGGCGTGCCCAAGGTGCCCGCGCACGGCGCAAGACGTCGCGGTCCGGGTTTCGTGGTCCGGGTAAGGCTCCCTCGCCCGCCCGCTTGGTCGCCGTCCGGAGCCCAGGGCCGTGGCGGCCGGGAGTCGGGGCGGAAGCTCGGCTCACAGGGGGGTATGCCCCGGCGAGCGCCCCGCCGTGTTGTGCGGGAGTCGCCCTCCTTCCCGGACGGATCGTCAGTTCTTTCCGCCCTCCGCGACGCACGCCCGCCCTCCGCGACGCACGCCCGCCCTCCGTGACGCACGCCCGCTCTCCGCTACGCCCCCCAGCCCCCCTCCACGGCAGCCGCCGTGCGGGCGGCCGTCCCGATCGGGTCCTGGTAGACCCGGTCGAGGGCCAGGCACGCGCCGCCGCGGGCCGCCGCGCTGAAGCCGAGGGACGACAGCACGACCTCGCAGCCGCCGGCCTCGGGCGCCATGACCCGGGCGGCGAACCCGGCACGGACCCGGTCGATCAGATGGTCGCCGAAGTGCGTGAAGTAGCCGCCGAGGACCACCGCCCGAGGGTTGAGCACGTCGGCCAGCAGGGCCACCCCCAGGGCCAGGCCGTCGGCGATCCGGGCCAGCGCGGCGAGGGTCGGGGCGTCGCCCGCGTCGGCACGGCGGCGCAGCTCCGTCAGCCGCTGCTCCAGGTCGACGGTGGGGTCGCGGACGGGGTCGTCCGGCCCTGCGGCCCCGCGGAGCAGGGCGGTGAGGCCGACCATGGTCTCCCAGCAGCCCACCCGGCCGCAGACGCACGGCGACCCTTGCGGGTCCAGGGGCATGTGGCCGATCTCCCCGGCGAATCCGGCCGAGCCCTGCAGCAGCCGCCCGTCGGAGATGATGCCGCCGCCGACTCCGGTCTCGCCGGTCACGTAGACCAGATCGTGGATGTCGGCCGACGCGGCGACGAGATACTCGGCGATGGCGCCGAGCTTCGCGTCGTTCTCCAGGTCGATCGGCGGTGCCCCGGGACCGAGCCGGGTGCGCAGGCCCTCGGTGACGGCGACGTCCTGCCAGCCGATGTTGGGCGCGTACGACACCACGCCGGTACCGGCCTTGATCACGCCGGGGGCGGCGACGGTCACCGCCACCGGGATCACGCCCCGGTCCCGCAGGGCGGTCCGCGTCTCACCGATGGCCCGCGCCATCCGGTCGAGGACGGCGGCCGGGTCGCTGCCGCGGGTGTCCAGCGGGGTGCGGTGCCGGGTGACGACCTCGCCGCGCAGGTCGAGGGCGACCAGGCTCAGGTAGGCGACGTTGATCTCGACGCCGATGCCGCACACGGAACGGCCGTCGATCTCCACGGTACGGCCGGGCCGGCCGACGGAGCCGTGCCGTTCGGTCTCGCCCTCGCGCACCAGGCCGCTCTCCATCAGCTCCGCGACCAGGTTGGTGATGGTGGCCTTGGGCAGGCCGGTCTCGGCGGCGATCTGTGTGCGGGGCCGCGGTCCGGCGTCGCGCAGCAGCCGCAGCACCAGGCTGAGGTTGGAGCGGCGCAGCGAGGCGCGGTCGCCGGCCCGCGGCGGCCCGGCCCGGCCCAAGTCGCGTACGCCTGCGCCGCGTAGGTCTGCCTTCACCGGGGCCACTCCTTGGTCCGTGCCGTGCGTTGTGCGCCGACTGATCGTCTGTCTTTGCGTTGTGCGCCGACCGATCGTCCGTCTGTGCGTCGCGCGCCGACTGGTCATCCGTCTATGCCTCGCGCGCCGACCGATCATCTGTCGTCGGCGTGCCCGCCAAAGTACGCGGTGACGGGGGGCCGGGGGAGGGGCGGGCGGACCCCCGTTCCGGAATCACTTGTCGTGCACCTGTTGACGGGTCCCTCTTTATTTTGGATCCTAGCCGAACTAATTCCGGATGAGGGAACGTCATACGTTCGGCGAGGGGGCCGCAGACCGATGGACAGCAGTACGGGACACGCCCCGACGGCGGCAAGGCCGCCCGCCCGACGGGCGCGCTACCACCTGCGGTTCCAGCTCCGCCCCGGCCCCGACCTCGCCGACCGTGCGCGTGCGCTGGCCAAGGCGTGCGGTGAGAACGGCGTCGAGGAAGTGGTGCTGCTCGTCGGGGCGGAGCAGCTGTACACCGGTCACCTCGCGGGCGCGGACGAGGCACGCTGGTGGGAGGCCGTGAGCCAGGCCAAGGAGGTGCTGGACGCCGCCGGGGTGGGCGTCAGCCTCAACCCCTGGGTCACCGTCGGCCACGCGGACCGGGGGCGTATCGGCACGCTCGGCTTCGCGCCCATGGTCTCGCCCACCGGGCAGCACGCCGCCGCCCAGGCGTCGTTCGCCTGCCCGGTGTGGCGGCGCTGGCTGTACGCGCACTACGGACTCTTCGCCGAACTCGGCTTCCGGGTGCTGTGGGTGGAGGACGACTTCCGCTTCCACAACCACGTCCCGCTCGACTGGGGCGGCGGCTTCGAACCGCTCATGCTGGACCGGCTTGCCGCGCTCGCCGGTGAGCCGGTCGGCCGGGAGGAGGTGGTCAGGGCCGTCACCGCCCCCGGGCCGCCGCACCCCTGGCGGGCGCTGCTGCAACAGGTGTGGCGCACGGCCCAGTTCGAGGTCGCGGAAGGCCTGGCCGAGGTCGTGGGCCGGCGTTCCGGCGGCCGTTCCCAGCTGGGACTGATGAGTTCACTGCCCGCGATGCACTCCGTGGAGGGGCGCGCCTGGGGCGACCTGTTCGGCGCGCTGACCGTGGGGCGCCGGGTGACGCACCGGCCGCACTTCGCGCCGTACTCCGACACCCCGGCCCGCGGTCTCGCCTCGGCGCTCTGGTCCCTGGAGGCGCAGCGTCCGCTCCGCCCGGACCACGTGGCCTGCGAGCCGGAGATCGAGAACTGGCCGCACACCACCTGGTCCAAGTCGGACACCCAGACCTGGTCGGAGATGGTCACCGCCCAGCTCTCGGGTGCCGACGCGCTCCTCCTGAACCTCCACCCCACCCACGCCGAGCACGCCGGACGCTTCCCGCGCGTCGACCGGCTGCTCCGGCGCTCCCGGCCCGCGCTCGACTGGGTCGCCGCGCACCGCGATGACGACGAGGTGCCGCTGGGCGTCGGACTGCCCTGGCGGCAGGACACCGCCGCGCGCCTGCCGGCCGACGGAAGCCTGCGGGACCTGGTGGCCGACCCCGCGCGGACCGCGGACTTCCTGCTCGGCCACGGTGTTCCGGTGACCGCGCGACAGGCCCCCGTCCAGGCCCTGTTCGGCGATCTGGTGCACGCCTTCGACGACGCGGCGGTCCGCGCCCTGCTGCGGGGCGGTCTGCTCCTGGACGGTGTGGCCGCGCACGCGCTGACCCGACGCGGGTTCGCCGCCCTCGTCGGCGCCCGGGTGGACGAGGTGGTCGGCCGCGAGGACCCCGCGCTCCCCGGCCCGTACGCGGTCGAGGAGGTCACGGGCGCGGACGGGGCGGAGGACGGCGCCCTCCTGAGCGTCGACGTGCAACCGGCCCTGGCCCGGGTCGTACCGCTGGCCGGCGCGCACGTCCTCAGCCGGATCCGGACGCCCGACGGCCGCCCCTGGGGCGCGGGCCGCACCCACTTCGCCAACGCCCTGGGCGGGCGTGTCGCGGTGCTGCCCGCGACGGCACCGGCCGACCTGGCCCGCAGCGACGACGGCCGCGACCTGGTCCACCGCACGGTCCGCTTCCTGGAGGGCGAGCGTCCCCGGCTCCCGCTGGTCGACGGCGACCCGCACCTGATCCCGTACGCCACACGCACCGCGCACGGCCACCGGCTCGCGGTGGCCAACGGCAGCGCCGACCCCGCGCACCCCCGTATCCACCTGCCGGGAACCGGTCACGACGTACGGGCCACGCTGCTCGCGCCGCTCGCGGAGCCGACGCGCGCCACCGTCGCGCCCGCCGCGCCGGTTCCCGGCAGGGACGGAACCGTCCTGGAGCTCGAGACGCCGTTGCCGCACCGCGGCTGGGCGGTCTTCGCATGGTGAACCACCGCCGCGCGGGCGCGCCGCCCGCGGGGTGTCCGGACCCGAGAGGAGTACCTGTGCCACTCCGTTCCAGAGCACGTACCGCACGCCGTCCCCGAGCGCGCACGCTCGCCGCACTCACGGCGGGCGCCGCCGTCCTGTTCGGCGCGGCGGCCCCCGCACCCGCGGCCCCCGACGCCTCCGCGTACCAGGTCGTCGTGGGCCAGAAGGGCGCGTGGACCCACCCCGACGACACGCCCGCCGCGACCTACATCGACAAGGACGGCTCGTTCCACTACCAGTCGGCGCACGCGCTGTACGGGGCCGCGGACCCGCGGAAGTGGACGTTCTACACGGGCAAGGACTTCGACGGCGCCACCCGTGACGCCAAGCTGAGCGATGCGGTGAACCCGGCCAACTCCAAGGACCGCAACAACGACACCACGTGGCGGTGCAACAACAGCCCCACCGGCCGTGAGGCCACCCCGGCCGCGGACACCTCGCACTACGCGCAGAAGAACTACTGCGACCTGATGGGCGTATGGGTCGACCCCGACACCGGGCACTGGTACGGCCTGGTCCACAACGAGTTCACCCCGCAGCCCTTCGGTGACGGGCTGCACTACGACGCGATCGACTACGCCGTCTCCAAGGACCAGGGCAGGACCTGGGACATCAAGGACCACGTCCTCACCTCGCCGTACAGCACGGAGCGGGGCGACGACAAGGCGTTCCCGCACGACACCTACCACTACGGCAACGGCGACGCCCGCCTGTTCGTGGACACCGCGTCCGGGTACTTCTACGTCTACTACAACTCCCGCGTCATCCCCAAGGGCGGTGTCCCCGGCGCATGGACGGACGGCAGCAGGGCCCATGTGGCCCGCGCCCCCATGTCCGGCAAGCTGGCGCCCGGCTCCTGGAAGAAGTGGTACGACGGCGCCTGGTCGCAGCCCGGCATCGGCGGCCTGGAGAGCAACATGGAACCGGTCGACGCCGACAACTCCACCGGCTACACCCCCGTGGAGCACGACTACGACCCGGCCAACGACGGCTCCGTGCAGGAACAGCAGGCCGCCGGTGAACTGCCCGCCAAGTCGGACCTGTTGACCATGAACATCTCCTACGACGCCTACCTGGGCAAGTACATCGGCCAGCCCGAGGCCCTGGTCCAGGACAGCACCCAGCCGCAGCGCTTCTACGCCGCCGACGACCTCTCCACCCAGAAGTGGGAGCTGATCGGCGACACCGGGAACTACCGCTCCGGATCCTGGTACCGCTGGATGCTGGACTCGGTGAACAAGACCGGCTCCACCATCGTCGGCAAGAAGTTCCGCAGCTACTGCTCGTTCTCCTGCTCGGGCGGCGCCGACGGCGAGTACTACGACACCACCATCGAGACCGGCAGCCCCGCCGCCCCCGTCGCGTCCGGCACCGCCTACACAATCAGCAGCGGCGCGCGGCGCGTCCTCGTCCAAGCGGACGGCGGCAGCGGCACGACCTCGCGGCCCGCGGGCGAGAACTCCCCGCGCGGGCGCTGGGTGTTCACCTCCAACGCCGACGGCTCGTACCGCATCGCGAACGCCGCCACCGGCGGACTTCTCGGCGTCGACTCCACCGCAGACGCGGGCCGGGCCTGGGCCGCCAAGCCGACCGTGACGACGGCCCGCCGGGCCGGTCCCACCGTCGGCCAGCAGTGGTTCGTCGTGCCCGGCAAGGACACCCGGGGCCGGGCCACGGGCACCGTGCGCCTGGTCAACCGCTACAGCGGACTGGTCGTCGCCCTGTCCGGCGTGACCGGGCGGGCGGCCGAGACCACGCCGACCCGCGCCTGGACCGACACCACGGGCGGCGGCGTCGGCGGCGCGCGGACCGCGGCCGAGCAGACGCTCACCCTCAAGCCGGTGACGAGCCGTTGACAAGCCGGTGAAAGCTCCCCTGACAAGCCGGTGACAAGCCGGTGAGGTGAGCGGACTCGCCCCTTTGCGGTCCTTTTCCGCCCCGTGCGCGCCGCACCGGTTCGCGCGGGGCGGAGCGGGAAGCCTCTGGGCCGGTGGGCCGGTAGGGCCGGCGGGAGGGAAACGGGCGGATGCTGCATGACCTGGGTGAACTCGGCCGCGTCGGCCGTGCGCTGAGCGCGGCGCTGGCCCTCCTGGAGAGCGAGCGCGCACGCCTGGAGCGGCACTACGGGGAGACGCCGTACGGGGACTGCGAGGCGGGCGGCGCCCGCCAGACCCTGCTCGGGATCAGGGACCTGTCCCGGGGCGTCGGCGACGCGCTGCGGTACGTGGCCCTGGGCGTCGGTTACGTGTCGCTCGGCCTGGACGAGCGGGCCGACCACGCGGTGAGGATGGCGCGCATGAGGCCCGTCGGCGTCCCCTCCGGCCTCGACCGCATGGCGCGCCCGCTCGGCGCGGACACCGTGCGGGCGATGGAGCTGGTCCGTGACCTCGGCGACTTCTTCGCCGGGGACGTCGCCCTCGCCGTCGAAGTGGCGTTCGCCGCGCCCCGGGCCACGTACCCGCCGGAGGACTGGGCATCGTACGGGCGTCGGCGCGTGGACCCGCCGGACTGACCGCGGACGGCCGTTCGCACCGGCACACGAAGAGGCGTAGGCCCTCGCGAAGGAGGGACCTAGGTCCCCTTTTCGGGGTGGGCGACCCAGGCATTACCGGCATTTGACGATTCACGAGGGTGAATCGAAGCAAAGGAAGGTTTGCCTAACTTAGGCTCCTCGTGGTGGCTCGAAGCGGTCCACCGACCCTTCCCGAGGAGGCTCTTCCCATGACCTTGCACGGTTGTCGATCGGGTCGTCCCGTGCGGGTGGACCGGCTGGCCGTTCCGCCCGGGGACCGACTGCGCCTCGCCGAGCTCGGATTCGTCCGCGGGGCACGGATGCGCGTGGTGGGCCGCGGCGCCACCGGGGGGATCCTGGTCGCCCTCGGGGACGCACGGATCGCGCTGGACGACGCCACCGCGCTGCGGATCGAAGTGGCCGCGTGCCATGCCTGAGCTCTCCGTGAAGTCGTGCTGCGCCGACGCGCATCCCGCGGAACGGCGGCACGGGGCGGCTGCGGGCACACCCCGGGTGGTGCTCGCCGGCAACCCCAACGTCGGCAAGTCGACACTCTTCAACGCCCTGACCGGCGCCCGCCAGCACGTCGGCAACTGGCCCGGCAAGACCGTCCACGTCGCCCGCGGCAGCTGGCACCCCGGCGGCACGGCGGACCGCTGGGAGCTCACCGACCTGCCCGGCACCTACAGTCTGGTGCCCCGCTCCCCGGACGAGGAGCTCACCCGCGACCTGCTCACCGACCCCGACGAGCCGGGCCGCCCCGACCTCGTGGTCGTCATCGCCGACGCGGCCAACCTCGCCCGCAACCTCTACCTCCTCGCCGAGATCCTCGCCACCGGCCTGCCCTGCGTCGTCGCCCTCACCATGACCGACATCGCCGCCGCGCGCGGCATCGGCATCGACGTCCCGGCCCTCGCCGCCCGCCTGGGCGTCCCCGTGGTCCCCGTCGTGCCGCGCAGACGCCAGGGCCTGGCCGCGCTCGCCGACGCCGTACGCGACGAACTCTCCGCGCACCGGTCCCGCCCGGCCCTGCTCCTCACCCCGGCGCGCGGCGGACCGGACGACGACCCGGACCTGCTCCTCGCCGAGGCCCGCTACGCCTGGGCGCACGACATCCTGGCCGCGGTGCGCACCGACCCGCCCGCCGACCGCCCGACGTTCTCCGACCGGGCGGACCGGGTCCTGACCTCGCGCCTGTTCGGCATCCCCTGCTTCCTCGCCGTGATGTGGCTGGTGTTCACCGCCACCACCACCCTGGCCAAGCCGCTCCAGGACGGCCTCGGCGGATTCTTCGACGGCCCGGTCGCCACGGCGGCGGGGCACGGGCTCGACGCGGCGCACGCACCGGACTGGCTGTCCGGCCTCGTCGTGGACGGACTGATCGCCGGAGTGGGGCAGTTGCTGTCCTTCGTCCCCCTGATGGTCATCATGTTCGTGCTGCTCGCCGTCCTGGAGGACTCCGGCTACATGGCGCGCGCCGCGTTCGTCGTCGACAGCCTGATGCGCCGCCTCGGCCTGCCGGGACGCGCGTTCCTGCCGATCATCGTAGGCTTCGGCTGCAACGTCCCCGCCCTCGCGGGCCTGCGCATCCTCGGCAACGCCCGCCAGCGGCTGCTCGTCGGCATGATCGTCCCCTACGTCTCGTGCAGCGCGCGTCTGACGGTGTACGTCCTGCTCGCGAGCGTCTTCTTCGGCAGCTCCGCCGGAACCGTGGTCTTCGCCCTGTACGTCCTGTCCGTGCTGCTGGTCGTCAGCGTAGGCCTGCTGCTGCGCCGCACCCTCTTCCGCGACCTGGCGGCCGAGGCGCTCGTCCTGGAGCTGCCGCCCTACCGCCTGCCGACGTTCCGCGTGGTGGGGGCGCAGACCTGGGGCAAACTCGCCGGGTTCCTCAGGACCGCGAGCGGCATCATCGTCGCGACCGTCACGGCCGTGTGGCTCCTGTCGGCCATCCCCTTCGGCGCGGCCGCCGGCACGGAGTTCGGCAAGGCGCCCATCGAGCACAGCGTCTTCGGGGCGGCGTCCAGGTCCGTCGCACCGGCATTCGCGCCCGCGGGCTTCGACGACTGGCACGCGGCGGCCGCGCTCGGCACCGGGTTCGTGGCCAAGGAGGCGGTGGTGGCGACCATCGCGCAGACCTACAGCGCCGACGCACCCGACGACCCGCACCACGCGGGTTCGCTCGGCACACGCCTGCGCGCCACCTTCGACGAGACCTCCGGGGGCCATCCGCTGCCCGCCGTCCTCGCCTTCATGGTGTTCCTGCTGGCCTACACCCCCTGCATGGCCACCGTCGCCACGCAGTGGCGGGAGATGGGACCCCGGATGACCCTGCTGTCGACCGCGCTCCAACTGGCCGTCGCCTGGCTGCTGGCGGTCGCGGTCTTCCAGGTCGGGAGCCTGCTGTGGTGAGCCCCCTGCGACAGCTCCTCGCGGAGGTCCGCGACGCGCGGGGCGGCGTACGCCTCGACGACATCGCCCGGCGCGTGGGCGTCGCCCGCGACGAGGCGGTCGCCCTGGTCGACTACTGGGTGGCGCGCGGCGAACTGGCCCGCGAGGAGGTAGCGGGGGGCTGCCCGCCGGCCGGCTGCGGGGGCTGCGCACTGGCGCGCGCCTGCGGCGTCGCGCGGGCAGGCGGCCCGGCCTCGCGCCCCGAACCCCTGCTGTTCACGATCCGAGCGGTGCGACCGCCGCAGCCGCCGCCCGACCCGGCGGCACGGAACGCCTGAACGCCCGCCGATGCCCCGCCGACGGCGGCACGCCGGAGCTCTCCGGGGGAGGGGCCGGGCATCCGCTCCCGCCGGGTCGGCGCCGCGTGCCCGGATGGCCGTGCCCCGGGCGGCCGACCAGAGCCCATATGAGTTCGACACTTGACCGTAAACGCGCATCTCTTGACGTGGATCGTTCAGGAAATTTATGGTCCCTGGACCTCGCAGGCGAAGCCTGAGTGAACCAGAGTGACGGAGAACAATGACGTACTCCCTCGGTGCGCGGCCGCGTGCCGTCCGGCTGACCGCGGTCCTGGTGGCCGGAGCACTCGTCGCCTGGGTGCCGCCCGCGTCCTCGCACTCGGCCCCGGACGCCACCGCCGGACGTACGGACGCGAACTGCCGCACAGGTGAGGGCTGGGCGCCCGGCACCACCCGCCCCGACGCGGGGGACACCCACCACGCCTACGTCGGCAACGGCTACCTGGGCCAGCGCGTGCCGCCCAACGGCGCCGGATACACCGGCGGCGGGGCCAAGACGGGCTGGCCGCTGTTCACCCCGCGCTACGACGGCTCCTTCGTCGCCGGCCTGTACGCCCACAACGAGCGGACCGCCGGGAACCGCCAGGCGGTCGCCGCCCTGCCCACCTGGACCGCGCTCACCGTCAGCACCGGAGGGGCGCACGGCGACACCTTCAACTCTTCGACGCCGACGGGCCGCATCTCCCACTACCGGCAGTCGCTCCTCCTGCACTGCGGGATCGTCCGTACGGCGCTGACGTGGACCGCCGCCGACGGGCGCCGCACCGACCTCGTGTACGAGGTGCTCGCCGACCGCACCGACCCGCACGCGGGCGCCGTCCGCCTGCGCATGACGCCGCACTGGAACGGCCGGGCGAAGGTCACCGACCTGCTGGACGGGCGGGGCGCGCGCCGCATCCGGCAGACCGGCGGGGGCGACAGGACCGGCGTCGGCCGTGCGGGCACCGCGCCGACCATGGACGTCGCCTTCCGCACGGACGGCACGAAGGTCGACGGGGCCGTCGCCTCCACCTTGCGCACCGAGTCCGGACCGGCCGGAGCGGCATTCCAACAGGCGGCACCCGCAAAAAAACTGACGGCACGGCAGTCCCTCGGCCTGCGCGTCCGAAGCGGGCGGTCCTACGACGTGACCAAGTACGTCGGCGTCGACACGGCCCTGACCTCGCGCGCGCCCCGCCGCGACGCCACCGCCACCTCCCGGCGCGCCGCCGACCGCGGCTGGCGGACCCTGCTGCGCTCCCACACCGCCGCCTGGGCGCGGCTGTGGCGCAGCGACATCGAGGTGCCCGGACAGCGTGACATGCAGACGTGGCTGCGATCCGCCCAGTACGGCCTGCTCGCCAACACCCGCTCCGGCGCGTCCGACAGCATCGCCCCCGCCGGTCTGACCAGCGACGACTACGCGGGCCTGATCTTCTGGGACGCCGAGACCTGGATGTACCCGGGCCTGCTCGCCACCCGCCCCGAGCTCGCCAGGTCCGTCGTCGACTACCGCTACCGCACCCGTGAGGGCGCCCGCGAGAACGCCCGCAAGCTCGGCCGCAAGGGCCTCTTCTACCCCTGGAACAGCGGAAGTTCGGGCGACCTCGCCAAGGAGTGCCACAGCGTCGACCCGCCGCACTGCCGCACCCAGGTCCACCTCCAGTCGGACATCTCCCTGGCCACCTGGCAGTACTACCAGGCCACCAAGGACACCACATGGCTGCGCGAGCGCGGCTGGCCCGTGCTGAAGGGCATCGCCGCATACTGGGCGAGCCGGGTCGACCGGAACAAGGACGGCAGCTACTCGATCAACGACACGGCAGGCCCCGACGAGTACAGCAACGGCGTCGACGACGCCGTCTTCACCAACGCCGGCGCCGCCACCGCCCTGCGCCACGCCACCCGTGCCGCCGCCCTCCTCGGCGAGCGCGCACCCGCCGCGTGGACGTCGATCGCCGACCGCATCCGCATCCCGTACGACGCGAAGCGCAAGGTCTTCCAGCAGTACGACGGGTACAAGGGCGGCACCATCAAGCAGGCCGACACGGTGCTGCTCATGTACCCGCTGGAGTGGCCGATGCCCCGGGGCGCCGCGGCGGCGACCCTCGACCACTACGCCGAGCGCACCGACCCGGACGGTCCCGCCATGACGGACTCCGTGCACGCCGTCGACGCCGCGGGCATCGGCGAGGCGGGCTGCTCCACGTACACCTATCTGGAGCGTTCCATCAGGCCGTTCGTCCGTGGCCCCTTCGCGCAGTTCTCGGAGGCGCGCGGCGACAAGGCGGGGGCCGAGGACCCCCTGTCGGGTTCGCCCGCGCACGACTTCCTCACCGGCAAGGGCGGCTTCCTGCAGACCTTCACGCACGGCCTGACCGGCCTGCGGATGCGCGAGGACCGGGTCCGCCTCGACCCGATGCTGCCCCCGCAGTTCGACCGCGGCGTCACCTTGCGCGGACTGGCCTGGCAGGGGCGCACGTTCGACATCGGGATCGGCGCCCACCGGACCACCGTGCGCCTCACCCACGGCGCCCCGATGACGCTCGACACGCCCCGGGGCGAACGGACCGTCGGCAAGGACTCCCCGGCCGTCCTCAAGACCCGGCGCCCCGACCTCACCCCGACCACCAACGCGGCCCGCTGCACCGCCGCCACCGCCTCGTCCGAACAGCCCGGCCAGTACGCGGGTGCCGCCCTCGACGGCAATACGGCGACGGCCTGGGTCCCCGAAGGGCCGCGCGGGCACCTGACGGCGGACCTCGGCAGGTCCGTGCGCGTCCACGAGGTCACCCCCGTCTGGACCGCCACCGAGCCCGTCGCCCACCGCGTCGAGCTCTCCCGCGACGGCCGCACCTGGCACCGCGCCCGGCCCGACGAGGAGCGGCCCGCACGCTATGTGCGCGTCACCGTGCGCGGCGAGGCGGACGCCGAGAAGCACCCGGGCATCAGGGAGTTGCGGGTGGACTAGGGCGGGTGCCGGAAGCCCGGCCCGCCCCGGTCAGGCCGCTCCCGCGCCCGCACCGGCCAGGAACGGACGCAGCAGCCCGAGCAGGGCGCGCGGGCGGTGCAGCGGAATGATGTGCCCGCAGTCCTCGATGACGTGGCCGGTGAGATCGTCGGTGACCGGGCGGAGCTGGCGCTCCAGCGCGGCACCGACGGGCCGGGCGCCCAGCGCCATCGTCGGCACCGTCAGGCGGGCGGTGGCGACGGCCCGTTCGATCTGCGCCGCGCTCTCGGGCAGCGCCCGGTAGTAGGAGAACGCGCGGCTCAGCGCCTGGCGGCCGGTGTAGGCGCGGACGAAGGCGTCCCGCAGGGCGGGGCGCACCCCGTCGCCGAGCGTTCCGGCCCGCAGGAACCAGTCGACGTAGGCGGCCTCGTGGCCCTCCAGGACGGTCTCGGCGAGGCCGGGCGCGGCGGAGTGGAAGCCGAACCACCACGGCGGCCCGGCGGCGAGGAAGTCCTCCGCACCGGGCAGCGTGCCCAGAAGGGACTCCATGACCACCAGGCGCCGGACAAGACCGGGGCGCCGCAGGGCGAGGAGGAAGGCCGGCGCGGCACCCGCGTCGATGCCCACCACCGCGGCCGACGACACGTCGAGGGCGGTGAGCAGCGCCGCGGCGTCCTCGGCCAGGGTGCCCGCGTCGTACCCGGCGGCGGCGTGGCTGCTCGCGCCCATCCCGCGCAGGTCCGGGGCGATGACGCGATAGTGGCCGGACAGGTCGGCCATCACGTCCGTCCACAGCTCCCAGGTGTGCGGGAACCCGTGCAGCAGCAGTACGGCCGGGCCCGATCCGTCGAGAGCGACGTTCAGTTCGACACCGTTGACGGGGACGCGCCGCAGTTCGGGCATGGCGAAGCTCCAGGAGTGTGGTGAGGAAAGGTGACCAGGTCACGCTAGGGAACTAACCTGGTCCGTCCAAGACGGCACTTTCCCTTCAGGTGGTGAGCTCCGAGTGACCACATCGAGGACCGGCGCCCCCGGCCCACGGCCCGGTGAGCGGGGTGACGTGCTGGATCCGCGCTGCCCGGCCCGCCAGTTGCTCGACCGCGTCGGCACCAAGTGGACGTCGATGGTGGTCAAGGTGCTGGCCGAGGAGGCTCCGGCCGAGCTCCGCTTCGCGGAACTGCGGCGCCGTATCCCTGGCATCTCCCAGAAGATGCTGTCCGTCACCCTGCGGAGCCTGGTCCGCGACGGCCTGGTCGCGCGCAGGGTCGAAGCCACCGTGCCGCCCGCCGTCCACTACCGGCTCACCGGGCTCGGCCTGTCCCTCGAAGCACCCCTCTCCGCCCTGCGGACCTGGGCCGAGACCCACATGCCGGAGATCGACCGCAACAACCAGCTCGCCGACGAGGCGCCCCCCCGGCTCGACCCCTTGAACCTCGGCGGGGGCGACCGGGCTGCCCGGCCCGGCAGGAAACCGCCGTGTTCACGAGGCCCGTCCGGGCTCATACTTGGGCCATGACAACGGGGAGACGAAGTCAGCCGGAGCGCGACGCGATCACGGTGGAGATCGGCTACGCACTGGTCAGTGCCTGTGTGCTCGGCGCCTTGGTGTTCGGGGCGATCGCCGGGCCCACCTGGGTCTGGGACCTGCCCTCCGCCGCCGACACGCTGATGCTGATGGCGGGCGCATGGCTCGGCGGACTCCTCGGCGTCCTCCGGGTCGTCCACGTCCTGTGGCGGTACGCGGCACGGCGCGACTGACGGCCCACCGGCCTCAGTACACTTCCGGACATGGCATGCCGCATCACCGAACTGGTCGTGGAAGCCGCCGATCCCGGGCGGCTCGCCGCCTTCTGGTGCGAGGTCCTCGACTATGTGGAGCTCGACCGCGAGGACGACGGCAGCATCCAGATCGGCCCCGCAACCGGCTTCGGCGGCGCGCACCCCACCCTCGTCCTGAGCCCGAACAGCGCGCCGCGCACCGGCCCGCACCGGCTGCACTTCGACGTCAACGCCAGCGACCGCGACCAAGGGGCCGAGCTGGAGCGGCTGTTGGCGCTCGGTGCCGTCCGGGCCGACGTCGGGCAGACCGGCGAGGAGGACTGGGAGGTCCTCGCGGACCCGGAGGGCAACGTGTTCTGCCTCCTGCGCGCCCGGGTACCGCGACTGGCCCTGGGGCCCGGCCCCCTCACCTAGGGGGAGATCGCCGAGACACTCCCCGGCTGCCGGACGGTGTCGGCGCAGCGCTCAGCGGCAATGGCCCAGCGGGCAGAGCTCGCCCTCGCCGTCCTCGTCGCGCCGCCAGTGCTGGGTGCAGTACGGGACGTCGCACTCCGCGCAGAACCCCGCGTCGCCCTTGAGCCCCGCCGTGTGGACACGCGCGAAGGTGCGCGGATAGCGGAAGGCCCGCCGGTAGCGCTCCGCGTCGTCGGCCGAGACGTTCTCGCCCGCGCGATTCGTATAGGCCTCGCTCTCGACGATGAACCACCAGAGCAGGGGATCCCTCGACGCGGCATAGGCGGAGCGGCTGTGCGCGTCCCGGCGCGCCATGCTCACGGGGTCCGAGCCGGGCGGGGTGAATTCGAGGTGGGCGATGCGGGTCTTGCACAGGGTGCAGGCCACGTACAGGACGAAGAGGAGTGAGGGCACTTGTCTCATGGCGGTGGGCCTTCGAGAGGAGACGCGGAAGGCGGTGAGCGGCGGTCGGTCGCACGCATCCTTGCACAGTGCAACGGGGTGCGAGGTCCGAAGGGACACGGGTGGGCACGCTTGGGCACGGACCGGTCATGGAGTGGTCGCGAAGCAGGCAGAACGCCCGGGTCAGGCCTCGTCGAGCACCGGATAGGGCACGTGGGTGCGGCGGTCGGGGTCGACGGCCAGCCGCCCGCCGGCCGGTGGCCGGGCCCGCTGCGCGCAGTCCCTGCGCTCGCAGATGCGGCAGCCCAGACCGATGGGCGTGGCCGCCCCGGGCCGGTCGAGAAGCACCCCTTCGGCGTACACCAGACGGTGGGCGTGCCGCAGCTCGCAGCCGAGCGCCACGGCGAACTCGGCGCGCGGCGCGTGGTGCCCGAGGGCGCCGCGCGTCACGGTCCGGGCCACCCAGAAGTACCGCTTGCCGTCCGGCATCTCGGCCACCTGGGTCAGGGTCCTGCCGGGCGCGGAGAACGCCTCGTACACCGTCCACAGCGGGCAGGTGCCGCCCAGCCGGGAGAAGTGGAAGTCGGTGGCCGACTGCCGTTTGGAGATGTTGCCCGCCCGGTCGACCCGCAGGAAGGAGAACGGCACGCCCCGCCGCCCGGCGCGCTGCAGGGTGCTCAGGCGGTGGCAGACCGTCTCGAAGCCGACGCCGAAGCGGGCCGAGAGCAGCTCGACGTCGTAGCGCACCTCCTCCGCCGCCGCGTGGAAGGCGGCGTACGGCAGGAGCAGCGCGCCCGCGAAGTAGTTCGCGAGACCGATCCGGGCCAGGGCACGCGCCTGCGGCGAGGTCAGCTCGGCGGAGCCGTGGGCGAGCGTGTCGAGCAGTGAACCGTGTGCCAGCAGGGCGAGTTGGGTGCCCACCTGGAAGGCCCGCCGGCCGTCGGTGAGCGTGGGGGAGAGGAAGAGCAGGCCCGCGTCCGGGTCGTAGTGCCGGGCGTCGGCCGTGCGGCCCGGCGCACCCGCCGCGCGCACCACCTTCACGCCGTACCGTTCGGCGAGGTGGGCGGCGAGCGGCTCGGCGGCCCGGCCCGGACGCAGCCCGATGTCCGCCGCCAGCTTCTCGGCCTCGGCGTCCAGCACGTCGAAGTGGTTGTGGTGGGCGTAGAAGAAGTCCCGTACCTCGTCGTGCGGTTCGGCGGGCAGCAGCGCGGCGGCGGCTGAGCCGGGGGAGGCGAGGGCGGCCGCCTGTTCGGCGACGGAGCGGTAGCGCCGGTGCAGGGCGACCAGGGCGCGCGCCACCTCCGGGTGGTCGCGGGCCGCCTCGGCGATGTCCTCGGCGCCGGGCGGCGGCGCCCCGCACGCCTCGTCGGCGAGTGCCGTCCGCAGATCGGCGGCGAGCCGGTCCTCCGCCGCCTCGGAGAAGAACTCGGCGTCCACGCCGAACACTTCGGCGATCCGCAGCAGCACGGGCGCCGTCAGCGGGCGCTGGCCCTGTTCGAGCTGATGGGCGTAGCTGGTGGAGATCCCGAGGGCCCGAGCCATCTCCACCTGGTTCATGCCCCGGTCGCGGCGGAGCCTGCGCAGCTTGGCGTGGGCGTAGATCTTCCGGTCGGCAGGCCGGCGCGGCATGTCCGCACCTCCGTTCCTCCCGCTCCCACTGCCCCGCACAGTGGGTCCTGGCCTGCGAATCTAGCATCCGCACGGTCCGCAGAATCCGCAGATCCGCAGCCGGTACGTGTACGGAATCCGCTCCCGGGACGGGTGGCCGACCGGGCCGCGCGGCGAGAGGCTCGACCCCACCGACCCCGATCACGCCGCAGGCGCGGCAGCGCTACCCCCGCCGCGCCGACCCGGTGAGGAGCCCCGTGAAAGAACACCACGTCCGCGTGCACCCCAGCGCCGACCGCCTGCCCCGCGAGGAGCAACTCGCCTGGAAACTCGCGTCGGTGGCCACCGGCACCGACGAACTGGACGTCGACAGCTCTGCCATGGCCGTCAATCGCGTCATCGACAACGCCTCCGTCGCCACGGCGTCCCTGCTGCGCCGCCCGGTCGCGGTCGCCCGGGCCCAGGCGCGCGCCCACCCGGCGGCCACGCGCGGCGCCGCCGTCTTCGGCACCACGACCCGGATCTCGCCGGAGTGGGCGGCCTGGGCCAACGGCACCGCCGTGCGCGAACTCGACTTCCACGACACCTACCTGGCCGCCGACTACTCCCACCCCGGCGACAACATCCCGCCCCTGCTCGCCGTCGCCCAGCACACCGGCCGCACCGGCGCCGACCTGCTGCGCGGCATCATCGCCGCCTACGAGACGCACGTCGCCCTGGTCAAGGGCATCTGCCTGCACGAGCACCGCATCGACCACGTGGCGCACCTGAGCGCCGCCACCGCCTGCGGACTCGGCGCGCTGCTGCGGCTGCCGACCCCGACGGTGTACCAGGCGGTCCAGCAGGCCGTGCACACCACCACCGCGACCCGGCAGTCCCGCAAGGGCGAGATCTCCAGCTGGAAGGCGTACGCACCCGCGTTCGCCGGGAAGGCCGCGATCGAGGCGGTCGACCGCGCGCTGCGCGGCGAGACCTCGCCGTCCCCGATCTACGAGGGCGAGGACGGCTTCCTGGCCCGGCTGCTCGACGGCCTGGACAGCGCCTACACGGTCACGCTCCCCGAGCCCGGCGAGCCGCGCCGCGCGATCCTCGACACGTACACCAAGGAGCACTCGGCCGAGTACCAGGCCCAGGCGGTCATCGACCTGGCACGGCGGCTGCGCGACAGGGCGGGACCGCTGGAGCGGGTGCGCTCCATCGTCCTGCACACCAGCCACCACACCCACCACGTCATCGGCTCCGGCGCCAACGACCCGCAGAAGTACGACCCCACCGCCAGCCGCGAGACCCTGGACCACTCGGTGCCGTACATCTTCGCGGTCGCCCTGGAGGACGGCACCTGGCACCACGAACGCTCCTACGCCCCCGAGCGCGCCCGCCGGACTGCGACCGTCGAACTGTGGCGGAAGATCACGACCGTCGAGGACCCGGCGTGGACCCGCCGCTACCACGACCCGGACCCGGCCCGCCGGGCCTTCGGCGGCCGCGCGGTGCTCACGCTGGCGGACGGCTCGGTCGTCGAGGACGAACTGGCCCTCGCCGACGCGCACCCGGCCGGCGCCCGCCCCTTCGACCGGCCGGCCTACACCCGCAAGTTCCGCACGCTGGCCGAGGGCGTCGTCACCCCGGCCGCCCAGGACCGCTTCCTGGCCGCCGCCGAGCACCTGGCAGAGCTCTCCGCCACCGACCTCGACGGCCTGTTCCCCGCGGTCGACACGGCGGCCGTCGCCGCGCACGACGCGCGGCTGCCGAAGGGCCTCTTCTGATGCTGCACACCCGCACCACGCCCGCCGAGCGCCGTCGGCTCTTCCGTGAACAGCTGGCCGCGGGAAGCCTGTTGCGCATGCCCGGCGTGCTCAACCCGCTCTCCGCGCGACTCGTCCAGGAGGCGGGATTCGAGGCCGCCTACCTCTCCGGGGCGGTGCTCGCCGCCGACCTCGGCCTCCCCGACATCGGCCTGACCACGTCCACCGAGATCGCCGCCCGCGCCCAGCAGACCACCCGGGTCACCGACCTGCCGGTCCTCATCGACGCCGACACCGGCTTCGGCGAGCCCATGAACGCCGCCCGCACCGTCCAGCTCCTGGAGGACGCGGGCCTGGCCGGTCTCCACCTGGAGGACCAGGTCAACCCCAAACGCTGCGGCCACCTGGACGGCAAGACGGTCGTGCCCCGCGACGAGATGACCCGGCGCCTGCGGGCCGCCGTCGACGCCCGCAGGGACCCCCACTTCCTGCTCATGGCCCGCACCGACGCCCGTGCCGTCGAGGGACTCGCCGCCGCCGTCGACCGGGCCAGGGCCTACGTCGACGCGGGCGCCGACGCGATCTTCCCCGAAGCCCTCGCGGACGAGCGGGAGTTCGCGGCGTTCCGCGAGGCCGTCGACGTCCCCCTGCTCGCCAACATGACCGAGTTCGGCAAGGGGCCGCTGCTGACCACCCACACCCTGCGGGACCTCGGCTACAACATCGTCCTGTACCCCGTCACGCTGCAGCGCCTCGCGCTGGGCGCCGTCGAGGACGGGCTGCGCACGCTGGCCGCCGAGGGCACCCAGCACTCCCTGCTGCCCCGCATGCAGACCCGCTCCCGCCTGTACGAACTCCTCCGCTACGAGGGGTACGCGGCCTTCGACTCGGCCGTCCTCGACTTCACCCTGCCGCCCGGCACCTGACCCACCGGAGACCCCCATGTCCCGCAGAGAGCCCCAGATCCACCGCGGTCTCGCCGGTGTCGTCGTCGACACCACCGAGATCTCCACCGTCATCGAGGAGTCCAACTCCCTGACCTACCGCGGCTACCCCGTGCAGGACCTCGCCGCCCGCCGCTCCTTCGAGGAGGTCGCGTACCTCCTCTGGTACGGGGAACTGCCCGACCCCGGACAACTGCGCGAGTTCCGGGCCCGCGAGCGCGCGCTGCGCCCGCTGGACCGCACCACGTCCGAGCTCCTGGCCCGGCTCCCGCGGACCTGCCACCCGATGGACGTGCTGCGCACCGCCGTCAGCTTCTTCGGCGCCGAGGACCCCGTCGAGCACGACGCAAGCCCGGCCGCGAACCGCACCAAGTCCCTGACGCTGCTGGCCAGACTGCCCACCGTCGTGGCCGCCGACCAGCGCCGCCGGCGCGGCCTCGCGCCCGTCCCGCCCGACCCCGGCCTCGGGTACGCGGAGAACTTCTTCGCCATGTGCTTCGGGGAGGTGCCGGACCCGGCCGTCGTGCGCTGCTTCGAGACCTCCCTCGTGCTGTACGCCGAACACAGCTTCAACGCCTCGACGTTCACCGCCCGCGTGGTCACCTCCACGCTCTCCGACCTCTACAGCGCGGTCACCGCGGCGATCGGCGCCCTGAAGGGTCCCCTGCACGGCGGGGCCAACGAGGCCGTGATGCACATGCTGGACGAGATCGGCGACCCGGCGGCGGCCGGGCGGTGGCTGGACGAGGCACTGGCCGCCCGGCGCAGGATCATGGGCTTCGGCCACCGCGTCTACCGGAACGGCGACTCGCGGGTGCCCGTCATGCAGGACGCCCTGGACCGGCTGGTCGCCCGGGCCGGCGCGCCCGACGTGACCCGTCTCGCCACGCTGCACGAGGCGCTGCGGCACGCCATGGCCGACCGCACCGGCATCCACCCCAACCTGGACTATCCGGCCGGGCTCGCCTACCACCTGATGGGCTTCGACATCCCGGTGTTCACACCGATCTTCGTGATGAGCCGCATCACCGGCTGGACGGCCCACATCACCGAGCAGCTCGCGCACAACGCGCTGATCCGGCCCCTCGCCTCGTACGCGGGACCGGACCAGCGGGCCGTGCCCTCCCCGGCGTGACGGCGGCCGGGGGGGGGCCCCCCGGGGGGGGCCCCCGCCCCCCGCCGGGGGGGGGGGGGCGGGGGGGGGGTGAGCGGCGCGCGGGG
>NZ_JBIARE010000002.1:814942-963356 GCF_042889645.1 Streptomyces sp. NPDC002564
CGCCCCAACCCCCCCCCCCGCGCGCCCACCCCCGGCGGAGCCGCCCCCCCCCCCCGGGGGGGGGGCCGCCCCGGGGGGCGGGCCCCCCCCGGGGGGGCGGGGGGCGGGGCGGCCCCCGGGGGGCCCCCCCCCGGCTCCGGCCCGGGGTCAGGAGGACGTGGGCAGTTCCTCGCGGACCGTCCTGGCCGCCGTGACCAGGTTCTCCAGGGACGAGCGGGTCTCGGGCCAGCCGCGCGTCTTGAGACCGCAGTCCGGGTTCACCCACAGCCGCTCGGCCGGAATCGCCTCCAGACCCGTGCGGAGCAGGGTCGCGGCCTCCTCGGCGCTGGGCACGCGCGGCGAGTGGATGTCGTACACGCCGGGCCCTGCCTCGCGCGGATAGCCGTGGGCGGCGAGCTCCCGGGCGACCTGCATGTGCGAGCGGGCCGCCTCCAGGCTGATCACGTCGGCGTCGAGGTCGTCGATGGCCTGCACGATGTCGCCGAACTCCGCGTAGCACATGTGCGTGTGGATCTGCGTGTCCGGGCGCACCCCACTGGTGCTGAGGCGGAACGACTCGGTCGCCCACGCCAGGTAGGCGGGGTGGTCGGCGGCGCGCAGCGGCAGCGTCTCGCGCAGCGCCGGCTCGTCGACCTGGATTACCGAGGTGCCCGCCGCCTCCAGGTCGCCGACCTCGTCCCGCAGGGCGAGCGCGACCTGACGGGCGGTGTCGCCGAGCGGCTGGTCGTCACGGACGAACGACCAGGCGAGCATGGTGACCGGCCCGGTGAGCATGCCCTTGACGGGCCGCCCGGTGAGCGACTGGGCGTATGTCGTCCAGCGCACCGTCATCGGCTCGGGGCGCGAGATGTCCCCGGCGAGGATCGGCGGCCGCACATAGCGGGTGCCGTACGACTGGACCCAGCCGTGCTGCGTCGCCAGGTAGCCGGTGAGCTGCTCGGCGAAGTACTGCACCATGTCGTTGCGCTCGGGCTCGCCGTGCACCAGCACGTCGATGCCCGTCTTCTCCTGGAACGAGATCACCTCCTGGATCTCGGCCTTGATGCGCTCCTCGTACCCCGCGCCGTCGAGCCGCCCGGCGCGCAGGTCGGCGCGGGCGGTGCGCAGTTCGGTGGTCTGCGGGAACGACCCGATGGTCGTGGTCGGCAGCAGCGGAAGGCCGAGGCTGCCGCGCTGGGCGGCGGCCCGCTCGGCGTACGTCTGGGAGCGCCGCGCGTCCGTCTCGGTGACCGCCCCGGTGCGGGCGCGGACGGCCGGGTCGCGGGTGATGGGGGAGCCGGACCGGGACGCCAGGTCGGCGCGGTTCGCGGCGAGCTGGGTGGAGATCGTGTCGGTGCCCCCGGCAAGCCCCCGGGCCAGGGTGACGATCTCCGCGGTCTTCTGGCGGGCGAAGGCCAGCCAGCGCAGGATCTGCGGCTCGATGTCCCGCTCCAGGGCCGCGTCGACGGGGACGTGCAGGAGGGAGCAGGAGGCCGCCACGTCGACCCGGTCGGCGAGACCGAGCAGCGTGCCGAGCGTGCTGAGCGACTTCTCCAGGTCGTTGACCCAGATGTTGCGGCCGTTGACGACACCGGCGACCAGCCGCTTGCCGGGCAGTCCGCCGACGGCGGCGAGCGCGTCCAGGTTGGCGGCGGCCGCCTCCGTGAAGTCGAGGGCGAGACCCTCGACGGGAGCCTTGGCGAGCACCGGCAGGGCGTCGCCGAGCCGGTCGAAGTAGGAGGCGACCAGGATCCTGGGCCGGTCGGTGAGCGCCCCGAGGTCACGGTAGGCGCGCTCGGCGGCGTTCAGCTCGGCCGGCGTGCGGTCCTGGACCAGGGCGGGCTCGTCCAGCTGGATCCACTCGGCGCCCGCCGCGCGCAGATCGGCTAGCACCTCCGCGTACACCGGGAGCAGCCGGTCGAGGAGGGTGAGCGGGTCGAAGTCGGCGGCGACGCCGGGCGCGGGCTTGGCCAGCAGCAGGTAGGTGACCGGGCCGACGAGGACGGGCCGGGCCGTCAGCCCCAGCTCCTGGGCCTCGGTGAACTCGGCGACCTGCTTGGTGGAGTCGGCCCGGAAGACCGTGTCGGGACCCAACTCGGGCACCAGATAGTGGTAGTTGGTGTCGAACCACTTCGTCATCTCCAGCGGCGCCACGTCCTGGGTGCCGCGCGCCATCGCGAAGTAGCCGTCCAGGGCGTCGGCGTCGACCGCGGCGCGGTGGCGCGCGGGGACGGCGCCGACCATCACGGAGGTGTCCAGGACATGGTCGTAGTACGAGAAGTCGCCGGTGGGGACTTCGCCGATGCCCGCGTCGGCGAGCTCGCGCCAGTTCGAGCGGCGGAGTTCGGCGGCGGCCGAGCGGAGGGCGTCGGCGTCCACGCGGCCCTTCCAGTAACCCTCGATCGCCTTCTTCAGTTCGCGGTTCTGGCCCTGACGGGGGTAGCCGTACACGGTGGCCCGTGCTGCCGCGGCTGCGGACTTGCTGGTCACGGAGATCTCCTTCGCGAGATGAATCCCTGAGATCCCGGGGACGGGACGAGAGCGCGAAGGGCGACGGACCGGACGGGAGCACGCCGTCGGCGTGGTCGCTCCGTCCGATGTGTGCGCCGACCCGCCCTCGAGGTCACCGGGATATCCGCGCACGACTGGTGCGGGCGCGGACAGCGGGCAGGTCTTCGGACTCGCGGGCACGTCCTCCGGGGGAGGACACCTAGTGGCCGTCGCTTCCCAGGACCGGACTCCGGTCCCAGTGCGTGTGACGGCGGTCGTTCCCGCTCACCGCTGCGGGGCAGTCCCGGAATCTCACCGGGTTCCCTCTTACGACGCTCCCGTCTGGCGGGCGGGGCGAACCAGCTGCACTGATCACCTTAAGGGCCTGCCCGCCGGTGGTCCCGGTCCGCTCCGGCATTGGGAGGGTGAGCTGGAACACGTGCGCCGCGTGCTTCGCGGGTGCGACGGGCGGGAAGGGCGGGGCGCGACGGGCGGGAAGGCGGCACACTCCGGCCTTCCCGCCCGCCCCTCGCGACCGGCCGCCGGCCCCTCGGTCGGCGGCCGGGCCCGGGCCCCTCAGCCCGGGCCGTCCTGGGTCCCCCGGTGGCTCCTGACGAGGTGGCGCGCACCGGCGTCCGGAGTGAAGAACTGCGGCAACTCCACCGCCAGCGTGCACCGTTCGAAGATGCCCCGCGCCGCGTCGAGGTCCGCCCACGGGTAGGCGGCGCCGAGCGCGGCGAGCTCGTCGTCGAGCAGCCGCAGGACCGTCTCCCGGTCCACGACCCGGTGGCGCAGCCACTGCCAGATCTGCACCCGGGCGATCTCGGCGGTCGCCGCGTCCGCCATCAGCCCGTCGAGGGCGACGGCGCCCTGACCGTGCAGCCACGCGGCGAAGTACCCGAGCGCGACCGCGATGTTCGACCGCACGCCCTCGGGGGTGGGCGGTCCGCCGACACGACGCGTCGACAACAGGTCGGCGGCCGTCACCGCCACGTCGTCCCGGGTCCGGTCGAGCTGGTGCGGCCGCCCGTCGAGGACCGCGTCGAACACCTCCCGGCACAGCGGTACGAGTCCGGGGTGGGCGACCCGGGAGCCGTCGAAGCCGTCCTCGGCCTCCCGCTCCTTGTCCAGCCGGACCGCGGCGAACGCGGCCCGGTCGGCGTCCGGTTCGCCGGACGGCACCTGGGCGGCCGTCCCGCCGATGGCGTGCGCGCCGCGTTTGTGGCAGGTGCGCACGAGGAGTTCGGTAACGGCGTGCAGGAAGGGCGCGGTCGTCGTCAGCCTGGCGCGCTCGGGCAGCAGGAAGTCGGTGCGGTGTCCGAAGGTCTTGATCAGGCTGAACAGGTAGTCGCAGCGGCCCGCGCCGAGTCCGGCGCCGTGCTCGCGGAGCTCGTGGAGGATCTCCTCCATCTGCACGGCGGCGGTGATCGTCTCGATGAGGACGGTGGCGCGGACCGTGCCGCGCGGGATCCCGAGGAGGTCCTGCGCGGCGACGAAGACGTCGTTCCACAGCCGTGCCTCGTACCGGTTCTCCAGCTTCGGCAGGGAGAAGTACGGTCCGCGGCCGGCGTCGATCTGTCGCCGGGCGCAGTGGAAGAAGTACAGGCCGAAGTCGACCAGGGCGGCGGGTACGGGCTCTCCGTCGGCCTCCAGGTGGTCCTCGGTCAGGTGCCAGCCGCGCGGGCGGACCATGAGGGTGGGGAGCCGGTCCGGCTCGGCGAGCCGGTACGGCGTGCCCTCCGGCGTGGTGAAGTCGATGCGGCGCTCGACGGCGTCCAGCAGGTTCAGCTGCCCGCCGACGATGTTGTCCCAGGTGGGAGCGGTGGCGTCCGCGAAGTCCGCCACCCACACCCGCGCCCCGGAGTTGAGCGCGTCGATGGTCGTCCGGCGGTCGGGCGGACCGGCGATCTCCACCCGCCGGTCGGTGAGCCCGGGCGCGGGCGGCGCCACGCGCCAGCCCGGGTCCTCCCGCACGGCGGAGGTGACCATCGGGAAGTCGAGGGGGGCGCCCGCCGCGAGCCGCAGGGCCTGGCGGCGCCGCTCCTTGAGCAGTTCCTTGCGCCGCTCCCCGAAGGCGCCGGCCAGCCGGCCGACGAAGTCCAGTGCGGCGGGCGTGAGGATCTCGTCGTGACGGTGCCCCGAGGGGCCGAGGACGTCGACGCGGTGCGCCAGAGCGCTGCTGGACATCGGATCTCCTGAAAGCGGTGACGGGAGGGGAACGACTCGAGGGGGCGACCGCCGGACCGGGCGGCGCGGCCTAGTGGAACTGCTCGGCCTCCGTGGAGCCCGCCAGCGCCGTCGTGGAGGAGGCCGGGTTGACGGCCGTGGACACGAGGTCGAAGTACCCCGTGCCGACCTCCCGCTGGTGCCGCACCGCGGTGAACCCGTGCTCCTGCGCGGCGAACTCCCGCTCCTGCAGGTCGACGTAGGCCGTCATGCCGTGCTCGGCGTAACCGCGCGCCAGGTCGAACATGCCGTGGTTCAGGGAGTGGAAGCCGGCCAGGGTGATGAACTGGAACTTGTAGCCCATCGCCGCCAGTTCGCGCTGGAACTTGGCGATCTGGTCGTCGTCCAGGGCGGCCTTCCAGTTGAAGGACGGCGAGCAGTTGTACGCCAGCATCTGGTCGGGGTGCTCCGCATGGATCGCCTCGGCGAACTCCCGGGCCTGCGCGAGGTCGGGCGTGCCGGTCTCGACCCAGATGAGATCGGCGTAGGGGGCGTAGGCGAGGCCGCGCGCGATGACCGGGGCCATGCCGGCCCGGACCCGGTAGAAGCCCTCCGCCGTCCGCTCGCCGGTCACGAACTCCGCGTCGCGCTCGTCGACGTCGCTGGTGAGGAGGTTGGCGGCGAGCGCGTCCGTGCGGGCCACGATCAGCGTCGGCACGTCGGCGATGTCGGCCGCGAGGCGTGCCGCGTTGAGGGTGCGGATGTGCTGGCCGGTCGGCACGAGCACCTTGCCGCCGAGGTGACCGCACTTCTTCTCGGAGGCGAGCTGGTCCTCGTAGTGGATGCCCGCCGCGCCCGCCGCGATCATCGCCTTGGTCAGCTCGAACGCGTTGAGCGGACCGCCGAAGCCCGCCTCCGCGTCCGCGACGACCGGCGCGAGCCAGTCCACGGAGTCGTCGCCCTCGCTCGTGGCGATCTGGTCGGCGCGCAGCAGCGCGTTGTTGATCCTGCGGACCACCTGCGGGACGGAGTTGGCCGGGTACAGGCTCTGGTCGGGGTAGGTGTGCCCCGCCTGGTTGGCGTCGGCCGCCACCTGCCAGCCGGACAGGTAGATCGCCTGGAGTCCGGCCTTGACCTGCTGGACGGCCTGGCCGCCGGTCAGCGCGCCGAGCGCGTGGACGTAGTCCAGGTCGTGCAGCTGCCGCCACAGCCGCTCCGCTCCGCGCCGGGCCAGCGTGTGCTCCTCGCGGACGCTGCCGGAGAGCCGGACGACGTCGTCGGCGCCGTAGGTCCGCTCGATGCCCTGCCACCGGGGGTCCGTCGCCCAGCGCGTCGCGAGCTCGTCGGCCGCCTGCTTCCTCGCCTCTGCCATCTCTGTCACCGTCTCCTCGACTGTGTCGGGTGTGTTGATCTGTATGGGCTGCCAAGGTCCCCTGCTCGGGCGAACCGGGGTGGCACTGTGTGTCGTTGAATGCTGTTCGGGGGATGCGGCCCACCGTCCCGTCGTGCGGCGAAGGTGAGCAATGCTGCCGGGTGCGGAGCGCCGCCCGTGCCGGGATCTCCGACGTCAGGGCATGAATCGCGTCCCGGACCGGGTGCCGTCCGCCGGGATCCGGTGGGCCGCACTCAGACTCTGGCACTGGCACTGAGTGCCATCAATCGTGGAAGCGTGCCAACTTCTGCGAATCTTCAGGCGCCGGATTGCCAAGATTGCGAAGGGTGCGCGGCGCTCCTGTTCCCGTACGCTGACCGCCACCCGTTCGTCGCCCCCACGGAGGACCCCACGGTGAGCAAGACCTACGCGGGCGCGCGGCTGCGGCGGCTGCGCGAGGAACGCCGGATGAGCCAGGCCGAACTGGCCCGCGCCCTGGCCATCTCGCCGAGCTACCTCAACCAGATGGAGCACGACTCGCGCCCCCTCACGGTGCCCGTGCTGCTCCGGCTCACGGAGACCTTCGGCGTCGACCCCGGCTTCTTCTCGGAGCGCGACGCGACCCGGCTCGTGGCGGACCTGCGGGAGGCGCTCGCCGGTGAGCTCGCCGAGTCCCGGGTCTCCCCGTCCGAACTCGCCGAACTCGCGGCACGGATGCCCGGCCTCGCACAGGTCCTGCTCGACCTCGGCCGGCGCGGACAGCACCTCGCCGAGCGGCTCGCGGAGGCCGCCGACGGCCGCGACGGCGCGGCCCCGGACCTGCCCCGCTCGCCCCACGAGGAGATCCGGGACTTCTTCTACCGCCGCCGCAACTACCTCCACGACACCGACCTCGCGGCCGAACACCTGGCGGACGACCTCGGCATCCGGCCCGGCGAGGCCACCCGCGCCCTGACCGCCCGCCTCACCGACACCCACGGCGTCCGCATGACGGCCGAGACCGGCGAGCGCCTGCACCACTACGACCCGACGACCCGCACCCTGCACCTCTCCGCCCGGCTGCGCCCCGGCCAGCGCGCCTTCCGCATGGCCACCCAACTCGCCCTACTCGAACACGGCGACACCCTCGACCGCCAGGCCGCGGAGGACTTCCCGCCGGGCACCCCCACCCACGCCCTGGCCCGCATCGGGATCGCCCACTACTTCGCCGCCGCGCTCGTCCTGCCGTACCGCGCCTTCCACGCGGCGGCCGAAGAGGTCCGCTACGACATCGAGCGCCTCACCGACCGCTACGGCCTCGGCTACGAGACCGTCTGCCACCGGCTCAGCACCCTGCAGCGGCCGCGGCTGCGCGGCGTGCCCTTCTCCTTCGTCCGCGTCGACCGCGCGGGAAACCTCTCCAAGCGGCAGTCGGCCACCGGCTTCCACTTCTCCCGCACCGGCGGCACCTGCCCGCTGTGGAACGTGTACGAGGCGTTCGCCGCGCCGGGCCGCATCCACGTACAGATCGCCGAAATGCCCGACGGGCAGCGCTACTTGTGGACGGCCAGGGCGATCACCCGGCACCGCGGCGGGTGGGGCGAGCCCGGCAAGACCTTCGCCGTCGGCCTCGGCTGCGAGATCCGCCACGCCCACCGGCTCGTCTACTCCGACGGCCTCGACCTCTCCGGCACGGCCGCCGCCACCCCCATCGGCATGGGCTGCCGGGTCTGCGAACGCCTCGACTGCCCGCAACGGGCCGCGCCCCCGCTGGGCCGCCCGCTGCGGATCGACCAGAACAGCAGCACGTTCGTGCCCTACCCGGTGGCCGACGGACCCCGCTGACCGCACCTCTCCCGCCCGGATCCCGGATTGCCGGGAACCAACCGCCCCTCCCCTCCGACTGCTGAGGGGAACAGGGAGGTGGCATGGAGGGACTGGACGTCCGGATGCGTGACGTCGTCTGCCGGCACGGCCGCGTCGAGGCGGTGCACGACGTCGACCTCGACGTCGCGGCCGGCCAGCGGGTGGCCATGACCGGGACCAACGGCTCGGGCAAGACCACACTGCTGCGCGCGGTCATCGGGCTGCACCGCCCGTACGCGGGCCGCATCCTGGTCGGCGGGCGCGGTGTGGGGAACGCGGCCGAGTGGGCGTGGCGGCGCCGGGCGTGCGCGTGGATCCCGCAGAAGCCCGCGGCCGGACGCTTCCCGCTCCTTGCGGGCGAGCTGCTGCACAGCAGCGGCGCCCCGGCCGAGGCGACCGAGGCGGCGGACAAGCTGGGCGTGGGACCGCTCGTCGGGCGGGCCCTGCACACGCTCTCCGGAGGCCAGCTCCAACGCATGTACCTGGCGCGCGCGGTCGGCTGCGTGGCGGCGGGCGCCGGTGTGCTGCTCGCCGACGAACCCACCGCCGCACTCGACTTCGCCGGGCAGGAGGAGGCCGCCGACGTCCTGCTCGCGCTGCCGGTGACCGTGGTCGTCGTCACGCACGACCGCTCCCTGGCCGACCGCTGCGACCGCGTCCTGGAAATGGCCGCCGGGCGGCTGCGGGAGGTCCGGTGAACGCCCTGGCCGCAGCCGACGTCGGCGAGCTGCTGCGGCTCGTGCCCGTCCAACGGGCGGGCTTCGCCCTGCTCCTGGCCGCCGTCGGCCTCCCCGTGATCGGCGTCGTCATCGTCGGGCTCGACATCATGCCGGTGCGGTTCGCGATGATGCACGTGGCGCTGCTCGGCATCGCGGTCGGCCTGCTCACCGGGCTCGACCCGATGCTGTGCGCGCTGGTGGCCTGCGCGCTCGCCGGAGCAGGCGTCGCGCCGCTGGCCCGCACGCCCGACGGCCTGTCCGGCGCGATGGGCCTGGTGATGAGCCTGGCCATCGCCGCCGCCCTGCTCGTCCTGTCCGTGTCCGGCGTCAACGCGGCCGGGGCCTTCGCGCTGTTGTGGGGCTCCATCCTCTCGGTGGGCGCCGCCGACCTGTGGGTGCTCGCCGCGCTGGCCGTGGCCGTGCCGGGCCTGTTCTGGTGGCGGCGGCGCGACATCGCGCTGCTGCTGCACGACCGGGAACTGGCCGTCTCGTCCGGAGTACGTGTCGACGGCCTCACCTTCGTCCTGCTCGTCCTGGTCGCGGTGGCGGTCGCCGGGGCCATCAAGCTCACGGGCGCCCTGCTCGTGGACGCCCTGACGCTGCTGCCCGCGCTCGCGGCCCGGCGCCTGGGCACCTCCCTCGTCTCCATCACCGCCTGGGCGGTCGGCATCGGCGTCGTCGTGAACCTCACCGGGTTTCTCGTCGCGCTCCGCTACGACTGGCCGCCCGGGCCCGTCCTCGTCCTCACGGCTGGCGTGCTCGTCCTCGCCGTCCACCTCGTCCCCGAACGGAGAATCGCCTCATGGCGCGCACCCGCGTCCGCATCACTTCCCTCCTCGCACTGACCCTCAGCGCGGGACTCACCCTCACGGCCACCGGCTGCGGCGACAGCGATTCCTCCGACGGCCCCAAGGCCGCCGGGGCGAAGGACGGCGCGCCCGTGGTCGTCGCCACCACCACCTGGGAGGGCGCCTTCGCCAAGGCCGCGGGGGCCGAGAACGTCAAGGTCATCGTCCCGTCGTCGGCGCAGCACGCCCCCGACTACGACCCGAGGCCCTCCGACCTGGCCGCCGTGGCCGAGGCCGACTTCGTGCTCTACGCCCCCTTCGAACCGTACGCGGAGAAGATCAAGGAGGCCGCCGGGTCCGAGGCGGAGCTGGTCGAGCAGAAGCTGGACAACGACCCCGAGCGGGTCAAGGCCGAAGTGACCCGGCTCGGCAAGCTGTTCGGCACCCGGAGCGCCGCCGCCCGGTGGAACAAGTCCTTCGACACCGAGTACGCCACACTGCGCAAGGACCTGGAGAAGGCGTGGCCGGGCGGCAGGAGCCCGGCCGTCGTCGCCCAGGTCTACTCGGCGTGGTCGGCGAAGCTGGCGGGCGCGGACGTCGTCGGCACGTACGGACCGGAGGCGGTGACCGCACGGCAGCTGTCCGACCTGTCGAAGAAGAAGCCCGCCTTCGTCCTCGACAACGTCCACATGTCGACCGGCACGGTACTCCCGGACTCCGGCGCCCGGCAGATCGACATCGTCAACTACCCCGGCAAGGACCTGGATCTCCTGGCCGTCTACCGCAACGCGGCGACCACGGTCGAGAAGGCCATGAAGGCGGCGTGAGGAACCGACGGTGGGGGCCGCCCGGATCGCCCGGGCGGCCCCCACCGTCGTACCGCCGCTCCCCGGGCGGCGGCGCTCAGCCCACCGACGCCACCGGCTGCTGCTCCACCAGGGGCGGCGCGCACCGCTCCCGCAGCCCGGCACGGTCGGGCTTGCCGGCCGGGGTCAACGGCAACTCGGCCAGCACGAGCAGCCGTTCGGGATGCTTGCGCCGTTCGAGGCCCCGCGCCTCCAAGTGCGCGCACAGCCCGGCCAGCGTGACCTCCCCGCCGTCCCGTGCGACCACGCAGGCCGCGAGCCGCTCGCCCATGAGCGGGTCGGGCACGCCCACGCACACCACGTCCCGCACCAGCGGGTGCGCGGCGAGCTCGACCTCGACCTCCGCCGGACTGATGTTGGCCCCGCCCCGGATCACCACGTCCTTGAGCCGTCCGACGATGCGCAGCGCACCGTCCTGCGCCAGCACGCCGAGGTCACCGGTGCGCACCCAGCCGTCCGCCGTGCGGTAGCGGGCGTCGAGCTCGGGCGCGGCGACGTAGCACAGCGGGGTCATCGGCCCGCGCGCGACGATCTCGCCGACCGTGCCGGGCGCCGCCTCCACCAGCAAGTCCGTGCCCGGTACCGCGATCCGGATGTCGGCCACCCGCCGGTCGGGGTGCCCCGCGAGGATGCCGGGACCCTCGCCGTCCGCGCCGCCGTCCGCGAGCCCGGTATGGCAGTTGACGCCGTCGGCGGAACCGTAGAGGTTCACGACCGGGCAGCCGAACGCCCGCCGGGCCTCGGCGGCCGTCGACGCGTCGAGCGGGGACCCGCCGACGACCAGCGCGGTGGGCGGCACAAGCGCCGGGTGAGCACCCTCGGCGACGCGGTCGAGCAGCATCCTGATCATCGTGGGCACGCCCAGGAGGTGGGTCGGCTCGTGCTCGGCGAGCGCCGCCAGGGCGGCCTCGGGGGTGAAGTGGTCGAGCAGGACCAGCGTGCCGCCGTGCCGGGCGAGCGTGACGGCGGTGCCGTTGCTGCCGAACGCGGAGGCCAGCGGCACCAGGAACAGACAGCGCGGGGGCCGCCCGTCCGGCATCAGCGAGGCGAAGAAGTTGCCGCGGCCACCCGCGAGCGCGTTGTGCGAGTACGCGACCATCTTCGGCTCGGCCTCGGAGCCGGACGAGACGAGGATGCGGGCCGCCGCGTCCGGGTCGGGCCGGGCCGGGACGAACGCCTTCGGGTCGGTGCGCAGGAGCCGGGCCAGCGGGACGCTGCCCTCGGGGGCGTCCCCGGCCGCGATCACCGCGCGCAGCCCGGGCAGTTCACCCATGAGCGCCACCAGGTCGGCCGCGTGACGGCAGCCCCGGTGCTCGCTCGCGGCGATCACCGCGACCGCCTGGGACCTGCGCAGCAGCGAGGCCGCCTCCAGCCCGCCGCGGCCGACCGGGAAGGGCAGCGCGACGGCGCCCACGGCCGCCAGCGCGAGGTCCGCGACGACCGCGTGCCGCCCGTTGGGGAGCTGGACGCCGACGACGTCGCCCGCGCCTATGCCGAGCTCCGTGAGCCCGGCGGCCAGACATCGCACCTTGCGGTCCAGGGCGGTGTAACAGAGCTCGCCCTTGCGGTCGATCACCGCGGCGCGGTGCGGATCGGCGATCCGGCGCGCCCGGAAGAGGCTGTACAGGTCCAGGTCGGGACAGGTGCCGTCGGTCGCCCAGGAGCGGCGCAGCTCGGTCGGCAGCAGGTCGTGCAGGGCCACGGTCACAGGAAGCTCCAGGGGTCGGGCACGGCGGGGGCGCCGTGGGCGTCGCGCCGCACGGCGTCGGAGGCGAGGAGGTCGGCGACGTCCGCGACGACCGGCACCGCGGTCAGGCCGCGGCCCCGGAGCAGCTCCAGCGCCTGCCCGGTGGGCAGTTCGCGCACGTCGTAGGGGAGCGCGCCGTCGTCCGGCAGGGCGAGCCAGCCGTCGGCGGTGGGCAGCGGGCGGCGGAACCCGGCCGGACGCCGGGGGGCGAGGCCGCGTGCGGCCCGGTCCAGGGCGGGCGCGGTGAGCACGTCGGCGGCGCCGAGCAGCGACGAGTCGACCCGCACCCCGGCGCCCGTGCGCTCCCGCAGCAGCAGTCCGGCGAGGATCGCCTCGGTGCCGAGGAGCCCGCCCAGCACGTCGAGCAGCGTCATCAGGGACGGCGCGGGCGGCTCGTCGGCGGGGCGCGCCGCCGCGCCGACCCCGGTGCGGGCCTGCACCATGAAGTCGGTGCCGAGCGGCGCGCCGGGCAGCCGGTCGGCCCAGCCGCTCGTGTAGGCGTACACGAGCCCGGGGTGCACGGCGGCCAGGTCCGCCTCGTCCAGGCCGAGCTGGGCGGCCTTGCCGGGTGCCCAGTTGTGCAGGAAGACGTCCGCGTCGGCCACCAGGCCGCGCAGCCGCTCCCGGTCCGCCGCCGACTTGATGTCGACCTCGACGGCCCGCTTGCCCCGGTTCAGGGCCAGCCAGCGCGCCGAGATCCCCGAACAGGCGGGCGGCATGCCGCGCAGCGGGTCACCGCCCGGCGGCTCGATCCGTACGACATCGGCGCCGAGCAGCCCCAACAGGTGCGCGGCGAGCGGCGCCTGGATGCGCCGGCCCGCCTCGACGACCGTGATCCCCGCGAGCGGCCCTGCGCCGCCGCCGGGGGAGGAGGACCGGGGCGCGGGGGACGACCCGGCGCGCGCGGTCAGCTCCCACGGCGGACGCCCGTCGTGCTCGGCCGCCCGCTCCTCCGGCGACCACAGCCGGCACACGTCGGCGCCCGCCGACGCGGCGGCCGACCGCACCCGCTCCCAGCCGTGACCCCGCGCCGCCGCGTGCAGCTCCTCGGGAAAGGGCGCGCAGGCGGTGGCGTACCGGAACTGGAAGGGGCGCCAGCCGCCCCGGACCGCCTCCTCGGGGGCGCCGAGCGCACGCCAGAACACCGCCCACACCCCGGGGTCGAGCGTCTCCAGCTCGAAGACGACGCCGTCGGCCGACGTGAACGGCGGCCCGCCCGGCGCCAGTTCGGCGGCCTCGCCCTCCTCGGCGCCGGCCGCCGCCAGGTACTGGGAGACCGCGAGCAGCCCGGCGCGCTCCGCGCTGACCTCCAACCGTGCGGCCTGCCCGCCCCGGGCCCGCGCGAGGAGCGCGGCGAGCAGGCCCTGCACGGTGAGGATGCCGGTGGCGGTGGCGGCGTAGTCCACGGCGAGCCCGCGCGGCCCGCCGTCGCGCCGCCCGTGCACCGCCATGATGCCGGTGGCCGCCTGCACGGTCGCCTCGTCCACGAGGTCCGCCCGCCCGCTCCACGTCGACCGCGCGGTGACTTCGCCCAGCTCACCGCCGTCGACGGTGACCAGGCCGCCGGAGCGGCGGCCGCCCCGGGCGCCGAGCAGCCGCAGGTGCTCCGCGACCAGGCCGTCGGCGGGGCCCGGTGGTCCCGAATGGTCCGTGCGCAGCCCCTCCAGCGGTGCCGCGTGCCGCGCGAGCGCCGGTGTGACCTGCGTGATCGGTGTCGCCATGCCTCTCCATTCCCTGACGCGCGGGAACTCGGGGGCCCGCGCCCCCGACCTGTTCCACAGAAGAGTCAGTCGGACGGCCGTTCGCGGGAGTTCCCGCGCGACGGGAGAAAAGTGAGGGAGCGGCAGATGTGGGACGTCAGCGGAGGACCTGCCTGCCCGGCGGACGCCGTCGGACCGAGGGACCGGGTCGCCGGCTTCGTACGGGAACGGGTCATCCCCTGCGAACCGGTCCTGGACGCCGGAGGCCCCGAGGCGTCGGCGACCCTGGCCCGGCTCCAGAAGGAGGCGCGGGACGCCGGGCTGTGGGCGCTGCCGCTGCCCGTCGAGTTCGGCGGCCAGGGCCTGCCCCTGCCGGTGTACGCCCACGTCGCCGAGGCGGAGGGCGCCAGCGACCACGGCCCCGCGGCGCTCGGCTCGGCGCCGCTCCTCGACGTCCTGATGCTGGCCCGGCACGGCAGCCCGCACGCCCGCGAACGGTACGCACACCGGCTGACCGCGGGCGACCTCCGCGCCTGCTACGCCATGACCGAGCCCGACACCCCCGGCACGGACCCCTTCCTCACCGCCACCCGTGCCGAGCCCCGGCGGGACGGCGGCTGGCGGGTGAGTGGCCGCAAGTGGTTCATCAGCGGGGCCGCCGACGCGGACCTCGTCACGGTCCTCGCCCGCACCGAGGGGCAGGCCCCCGACCGCGCCGGCCTCTCCCTGCTCCTGGTGCCCGCGACGGCGGACGGATTCCGCGTCGTACGCCCCCTGCCCGTCCTCGGCGCGTCGGGCCAGTGGGAGATCGCCCTGGACGGCGTGGCGGTCGACGCCGACCACGTGATCGGCGCACCGGGCGAGGCGCTCGCCGTGGCGGGCGAACGCCTCCAGCTCGGCCGCACCCTGCGCTGCCTGCGCTGGCTCGGACAGGCGGGCCGCGCCTTCGACGCGCTGCGCGAGCGCGCCGTCACCCGCTCCCGGTCCGGCGGCCCGCTGGCCGACCTCCAGCTCGTCCAGCGCCACGTCTTCACCTCCCTGCTCGCCCTGCGCACGACCCGGCCGCTCGTGTACGAGGCCGTCGCGAAGGTCGCGGCGGGCGCCGACGCGCACGTGGAGGTCGGGCTCGCGAAGGTCGCCGCCGCACGGACGCTCCAGGAGGTGGCCGACGCGGCGATCCAGGTGCACGGCGCGGCGGGACTCGGCCCGGACACGGCGCTGCCCGCGCTCTTCCGCACGGGCCGCATGGCCCGCATCCTCGACGGCCCCGACGAACTGCACATCACCTCGGTCGCGCGCCGGGTCCTGCGCACCTGACCGCCTCGCGGACGCGACCTAGAGCGCGTGGGCCCCGAGCGCACCGGTCAGCACGGCGAGCGCGCAGGCGAGGAAGAAGTCGCCCCAGATCAGCTCGTGCCGGACGGCCGTGCCGGAGCCCAGGTCGTAGCAGCCGTCCAGGAGCCGCCCGTCCCCGGTGAGATGGTCCCGGACGAGCCGCCGCAGCAGCGCCGCCGCGCGGTCGTGCCGCCCGAACTTGAGCAGGGCGAGCGCGGAGAGCGCGGCGGCGGAGGTGTCGAGGGGCCCGCCGGGCCGGGCGTCGTCGGCCGGCGGGACATGGACGGGCGGGACCAGGAGCGCTGCCACCGACAGGAGTTCGCCGGCGCCGGGCCGGGTGTCCGGCTGCTCCTGCGCGTGACGTACGGCGTCGGCCACGGCCAGCAGCAGCCAGGCCGGGCCCCGGCTCCAGCCGGGCGGCGGGTCGGCGCACGCGGTCCAGCCCGCCCGCGGCCCGTGCCGCAGGGACCAGCGGAACGGCCTTTCGGCGAGGCAGAGTTCGAGGTGGCGGCGCAGGTGGGAGCGGGCCGCCTCGGGGTCCACCGTCGCGAGCAGCGGGACCAGGCCCGGCACGCCGTCCGCCCGGGCCAGCAGGCGTTCGCCGCCGAAGGCCGAACCCCAGGGGACCAGGCCGAGTGCGGGGTCGTAGGCGTCCCGGCAGGCGAGGGCGGCGCGCTCGCGCAGCGCGGCCGACGCGTCGTCGTCGGCGAGTGCGGTGCCGTACCAGAAGATGAGCCCGCGGGTCGCGGTGTCCGCCTCCACCATCGCCGCCAGCCGGGCGGTGCAGGCGACGGCGGCGGTACGGTCCGCCGGGTCACCGGTCAGCCGCGCGCGCAGCCACAGCAGCCCGGCCCAGAACCCGCCGGTCCACGATCCGCGCCGCGATGTCGTCCACCGCCCGGTGTCCGGATCGGCGAACAGCGGGAACCGGTCGCCCACTTGGGCCCGGGTGGCGGCGACCCGGTCCAGGAGCGCGGCGAGTGCGGTGTGGGCTTCGGGCAGGGCGAGGGGGGCCGACGGCACGGGGGTGCTGCCGTCGCGCGGTGCGGGGGAGGGCGGCCCGGACGTCCCCGACGCGCCCCGCCGCTCCCCTGCCTGCCCACTCATCGGGTCCCCGTCCCCACCGCGCGCCGCTCGCGCGCTGCCCACACCAGGGCCACGGCGCCCGCGCCCGCGAACTCGCCCGCCACCATCAGCCACCCCGTCCCGTACCTGCCCGCCGAGGCCAGCACGCCGAACAGCGGTGGGCCGAGCGCGAAACCGGCGAAGAAGCCGGCCGAGACCAGGGCCGAGTCCTGGCCCGCGCGGCCGGGCGCGGCGCGTTGCATCACCAGCACCATCGACACCGCGTTGGCCGCGACCGCGAAGACACCCACGCAGACCGCCGCCAGCCACGCCAGGGGACGCGCGTGCGTCGACACGGCGAGCAGCAGCGCCGCCGCGACGGCCCCGACGGCGAGCACGGCGGGCAGCCACCGGGCCCGGTCCGGCACGCCCGCGACCTTCGACCAGCCCACGCGCCCCGCGATCCCCGCGACGCCGAGCACCGCCACGAGCGCCCCGGCGGCCGTCGGACCGAGCCCGAGCCGCTCCGCGCCGTAGAGCGACAGATAGGTGTTCACCGACGCGATGCCGCAGCCGAGGAGCAGCGAGAACGCCGCGAGCCAGGCGATGGTGCCGCGCGGCAGCCAGGCGGCGGGCGGCGCCGACCTCGGGGCGGGATCGGCGGGCAGCGTGCGGGACGCCCACACCGCCGCGGCCACGGCGGCCCCCGCCGCCGTCCACACGGCGGCGCGCCAGCCCGCGGCCCCGGCGAGCGCGGCGAGCGGCAGCCCGGCCGCGAACGCGCCGAGCTGCACGCCCGACTGCTTCATGCCGGTGACCGCGCCGCGCCGCTCCACCGGCACGGCGGCCAGGATCGCCTTGTTGGTCGCCGGGTTGGCGAGCGCCTGCGGCACACCGCCGAGCGCGACCGCCGCCAGCAGGAAGCCGGTGCCGGGCGCCGACCCGATCAGCGCGAGCGCCCCGGCGGCGACCGCGAGCAGGGCCACCAGACAGCGGCGGGGGCCCACCCGGTCCACGACCCGCCCACCGAGCGGCGACAGCACGGCCGCGGCCCCGAATCCGACGGTCGTGGTCAGCCCGAGCACGGTCGGCGAGACGTCCAGCGCGCGGACGATACGGGGGCCGAGCGCCCCGAGGAGGAAGAGCTGCATCATCGAGAAGGCCATGGCGCCGGTGAGCAGCGCGGTCATCGCCCCGTCGCCGCGCCCGGCACCACGGGACCCGCCACCCCCGGTGGCCTTCTCCCGGACATCCCTCGGCTCCGCCGTCACAGGCACTCCTTCGCTCCCCGGCTCATCAAGTCCTCGACAGGAGTCGGCCCGGCCCCGCCGTGAGTTCCGTGCAGTGGCTGTGACCTGGAGCACGGTCCGTGGGGAAGGTCGTCGGCCGATCGCGAGGAGGGCGGGGTGGACGGTGCGGGCAGGGCGAGCGGGGCAGACTGGACGGATGATCCACGCATGCCCCGACCCCGCACGCGGGGACGACGACTCCTCCGACGGCCAGGACCGCGGCGGCCCGTCCTCCGGTGACCAGGACTGCGGCGGCCCGTCCTCCGGCGGCCAGGACCGAGGCGGCTCCTCCCGCGGCCATGACGAGGCCGACCTGCTCGACAGGACGGAACGCAACCTCGCGGAGCACGCCTGCCATCTGCACCGGCATGCCGCGGGCGCGACCGTGACGGAGGGCGCGGACCTCCTGATCGCCGACAGCGGCCTGGCCGACGACACGTTCAACATCGTCGCCGCGGCCCGCTTCACGCCCGCCACGGCCCCGGCCCGGATCGCCGGGACGGCCCGGCAGGTGGCCGCGACCGGCCGCCCGTTCTCCTGGTGGGTGGGGCCCGCATCGACACCGCCCGACCTGAGCGCGCTCCTCGCGGCGGCGGGCCTGCCGGTGGCGGAGCGCGAGACGGCCATGTGGGCGGAGCTCGACGACACCCGGCCCGGGCCCTCCGTGCGCGGCCTCGACATCCGGCCCGTGACCACGGCCGCGCACCTCGCCGACTACGCCGGGATCCTCGCCGCCAACTGGAGCCCGCCCGCCGCGACCGTGCGCGTGTTCTACGAGCGCGCCGCGCCCCGGCTCCTCGCCCCGGACGGCCCGGCCCGCCTCCTGGTCGGCTACGCGGACGGTATGCCGGTCTGCTCCGCCGAGGTCTTCGAGCACGCGGGAGTGGCCGGGATCTACAACATCTGCACCCTGGCCGCGCACCGCGGACGCGGCTACGGCGGCGCCGTCACCCTCGCCGCACTGCACACCGCCCGCACCCGCGGCCACACCCGCGCGGTCCTGCAGGCGTCCGCGGAGGGCGAACCCGTCTACCGGCGCCTGGGCTTCCGCACCTGCGGCCACTTCACCGAACACGCCGTGCCGCCCGCCACGGCCGAGTAGCCCACGGACCGGCTCAGCGCCGCTTGTTGAGCGTGTCGACCGCGCCCAGGGCGTCACCGATGGTCGCGAAGTCGACGGCGACGAAGTTCACCGGCCGGCCACGGGCCTGCTCGCAGCGCCGGACACGGTCCAGGATGAAGTCGCGCTTGTTGACCACCGCGGCGTCGAGGCGGCTGCCGCCCATGTCGGTGATGAAGTGGTTCAGGAGGAAGAGGCGTTTGCCGGTTCCGCCGCGGTGCGGGACGCAGCTCATCTCCTCCGGCGCGGTGAACGCGAACGGGGTCTCCATGCCGTACCGGTAGAAGTTGCGGTACCAGGGCGCGGGCCCGTCGGCCTGTTCGGCGAAGACCACCAGGCGGCGCCCGGAGTCCACCATGTCGCCCAGGGTGGGCCAGGGCCTGCCGGGGTCCGCGTCCGGCGTGAACACGAGCCGCTCCAGGCCCGCCTGACGGAACGCCTGCCGGGTCCGGGTGCCGTCGACGGCGTCCTGGACGATCAGCGTGACCACTTCGCCCGGGTGCGCGTCGAGCCACGTGCCGAGGGTGCGCAATGTCTCCACCAGCGGGATCGCGCCCGCCCGGCACACCGCGTGGCACAGCCACAGGCCGGGGCGCGGCGGGTTGGCCCGCTCCACCAGGCGCGTGATCTGCCGCTTCATGTCGGGCGGGAAGTCCGCGTCGCGCAGCCGTTCGGCGACCTCGGCCGGGGTCTCCCAGGTCTGGGTGTCGATGAGCAGCGCGCGGGCACCGGCGTCCAGTTGCGCGACGATGTCCGGGTCGTGCAGCGGGCCGATGAACTTGTCGGCCGTCGTCGACATCGCGTTGTGCGTGGCCAGATAGGCCACCTCGTCGTACCGCCGGTCGCACAGCGACTCCGAGCCGAGGCACAGTTCGCGGGAGTCCTTGCCGGCGGCCAGCGGGGCGAGCACCGCCCCCGCCATCGCGAGCGCCAGCAGAGCGCCCACGGCCGTCCCGAGGACCGCGCCCCGCCGCCGCGCGGACAGACGCGGCGCGCGCCGCGCCATCAGCCGCTCGTACCCCCATGCGGCCGCGACGAGGACCAGCCCGGCCAGGAGCGGCAGCGCCGAGGTGATCAGCCCCACCGAGAGCAGGGCGTCGGCGGCGCCGTGCTGCACGTCGTCGAGGAGGCGGGAGACCGACGGCGGCCAGCTCGGCGGGGGCCGGACCATCAGACTCGCCACCTGCCAGCGCGCCAGGGCGAGGACCACGGCGGCCAGGGCCCCGCCCGCGGCGAGCGCCGTGCCGATCCGTCGCAGCCGCGGCGCCCAGGACGCGGTTCCGGCGAAGGCCAGCACCGCGGCCGAGCCGAGGGCGAGCGCCAGCGCGACCCCCTGGACCACGCCCAGCGTCAACTTGGTGAAGAAGCGGGCCTGTTTGGCGGCGCCCAGGTCCACGCCCGCCGCCTCCAGGTCCGGCACGACGTTCCAGTGCCCGTCCTCGGTGAGGGCCGACAGGTCGGACGCGGCGCCGCTCGTCCTGCCCCCGAGCGCGTACGGCCCCACGTCCGCGAGCGCCGAGGCCACGTCGCCGGTGCCCAGCGCCGCCTCGACCTGCGGGCGCAGCGCGGCCCGCCGGTCCTCGGGCACGGGCTCCATCAGCCAGTCGGCCGCCTGCCGCGCCGCGTCCTCGTCCAGGCGCAGCTCGGGCAGGTTCCCGGGGCGGCGGCCCCGGGAGATGTCGTCGAGGGCCGTCGTCAGCTCGCGCGTGAAGGCGGCGAAGTCCGGGGCCCGGCGGCCCTGGGCGGAGGCGACGAGGTCGCCGAGGTAGATCTCGGCGAAGCTGCCGATGTTCGTCAGGACGGGCCGCACATCGACGCTGACGCTCAGCCGCGGTTCCTTCCCGCGCAGATAGGCCACGGCGTGCCCGATCTGCTCGTCGACCAGGGTGCGCAGGGTGGCGGGCGGCAGCACGTTCTTCAGGTTCGCCGTCACCTGCGCCTCCGGCACGGGCAGCCGGCCGAGGAGATCGCGGGTGACGCGGGCGGTCGCCGGATCCACCAGGACCTCGTCGTACAGCCGTTCGTACGCGTCCTGCTCGTCCAGCACGGACTGGTAGAAGACGCGGTTGACGACCGTCGCGCGGGCGCAGCCCGCGAGGACCAGTACGAGCGTGGACAGCGCGAGGACGCCCCAGGCGACCGGCCGCAGCCAGGGCCGTATCCGTCCGCCCGCCCGGGCCCCGCCGTCCTTCACCGTGCTGCCGCTCACGGAACGATCATGCGGTGGACGCGGACGCGGCGCCACACCGGCAGGTCAGCGGCACTCCTGCGCCCGCCGCCCGGCGCCGCTGATCAGGTCGACCCGCCGTCCCTCGCCCTCCTCGACGACGTAGAGCGTGCCGTCGTCGGGGCTCCAGCCGCGCGGCACCAGGAAGATCCGGTCGCCCGAGACGTGGAACAGGCGCAGTCCCGCGTACTCGTACGCGTACTGGCTGCCCTTCTCCGTCACGCGGCGGTAGCAGCTGCCGCCGCCCCGGATCATCAGGTCCTTCTCGCTGAAGACGACGACGGCGGGGAACTCGTCGCGCAGGGTCCGCTCGGTCAGCTCCGCCCGGCCCCGGCCCGCGATCGCCGCGTAGGACGACACGGCCCAGAACAGCGACAGGACGCACACGAACAGGGTGAGCCCCCACAGCCGCAGGTCGCGGCGGTCACGGGTGCGGGCGTACGCGTTGAGCGCGAGTCCGCCGATCGCGGTGAGCGGCAGCACCAGGTCGAACAGCCATGGGGCGAGCGGATACAGCGGTACGAGGGCGAGCGGCACCGCCCAGGCGAACCGCAGGACGCGCACGGCGCCCGCCAGCCGTTCCGGTGCGGCGGCCGTCCAGCGGAGCAGCCCGAGCACACCCAGCGCGATGCCCGCGGCCAGCCAGGCGGGCAGATAGAGCGCGCCGACGCTGCGCAGCAGATAGTCGCTGGTGGAGAGGTGGAAGACGGTGTCGCGCAGGCCGAGTGCCTTGGTCTCGGCGTCGGTGCTGGCCCAGCCGAAGTAGAAGAGGACCGCGGTCAGCAGGGTGACGAGCGACCCGACGGCCCCGACGCCCTCGACCCAGCCGACTCGGGGTGAGGTGGGGGCAGGGGGAGAGGCGGGGGCAGGGGTGGTGTCGGGCTCGGGGGCCGGGGCGGGGGCTGGGTTGGGGTTGGGGTCCGGGCGGAGGTCGGGGTCGGGGTCGGCGTTGGGATGGGCGTCCGGGCTGGGGTCGGGGTCCGGCTCGGGGTCCGCGTTGGGATGGGCGTCCGGGCTGGGGTCGGGGTCCGGCTCGGGGTCCGCGTTCGGATCGGCGTCCGGGTTGGGCTCGGGGTTCGGGCTGGAGTCCGGACCGGGGCCGGGGCCGGGGTCAGGTGTCCGGTTCGGGGGAGGGGGCGGGGCGGGGTCCGGGTCGGGGGCTCCTGCCGGGCTCGGGGCGGCGGGGGCGCGGCGGGGATCCGGCGGAGGCCCGCTCATCACGGGCGCGCGCCTGAGGCGCCGGCCGAGGTCGCGCCCGCGCCCACCGGAGCCGTTCCCGGCGAAAGCGCGGCCGACGGCGTACGCGGTGACGCGACGACGCCGCTCCAGTCCAGGGTGAACGCCGCCCGACGCGAGACCCTCACCCCGTTCTTCGTCACGAGCGTCACGTCCACCGCCGTGGGCCGGGCGCCACCGAAGCCGTCCGCCCCCGGCAGGTCCACGGTGACCGTGCCGTCCTTGCAGCACCTCGCCTTGTCGTCCGCGTCGCCGAAGGGCCGCAGGACGATCGGGTCCGTCAGGCCGGCGCCCCGCAGTTCGACCGTGTCCGGATCGTCGGGCCACGTGCCGTAGAAGGAGACCGATCCGCCCGGCGTCGCGATCGCGTCCTTTGCGCTGATCCTGTCGGCGCAGGCGTCGACGCCCGCCGGGGCGGACCGCAGGACGACGTTCTCGCGGGGGTGGCTCCGGTAGTACGAGACGAAGTGCTGCAGCACCGTGAAGGCATCCCCGTCCTTGCACAGCTGCTCCGTGCCCGCGGGCCGGTAGCCGCTCGCGCGCAGCCCCGCCTCCGCCTTCGTCGCGATGCCGAGGCCGCCGGGTTCGCCCTGCGCCGCCCGGCAGATCCCGGCCAGCCCCTCGATGACCTTCCAGGCCTGCGGCGAGGCGTGGTCGCCCCTCTCGTGCCCGGGATCGACCGACGCGGCGTACGCCCGCCCGCACTCACCCCGCTGGAGCAGGTCGTACGCGCTGTCCGGTTCGAGCGCCTCGTCGGTGTTCGGCGACTTGGGCCCCCACGGCAGCCAGCCGGGCGGCTTCCCCTGCCCGCCGCTCCCGCCGCCGCCGTTCCCGTTGCCGCCCTTGCTCCCGTCGCCGCCGCCGGTCTGCCAGCTCCCGTCCGTCGTCTCGTCGGAAGACCCGTCGGAGGAACCGGCCGAAGAACCGCTCGTCGCCCCGCTCGTCGTGCCGCCGCCGTCGGCCCCCGACGGGGTGCCCGCGCCGCCGTCGACGCCCGTACTCGCGCCGCCGCCCAGGGAGCCGCCGCCGCCTCCCTGCGCCCCTCCGCCGGGCGACGCGACGGTGCGTATCCCCAGGAACAGCCCCACCACCAGGACGCACCCGGCGACGGCGAAGACCCAGACCGGTATGCCGACCGCGCCTGAACCGGAGCGAACAGCCATGACGGCACCCCCGTTTCGCCTCCTTCCCATGATGCTGCGGAGGGATGGCGCCGGGTATCCCCCGGGCGGCGGTGTCGAAATTCGCCGGGGCCTCAGCTCTGTCCCCGCGTCCCGCTTTCGGGCCGGGGAGTCCCGAACTCCTGTGACGCGGCCGTGCATTCGATCTTCACGGCCCCGTCGGCCGACCTGGTGAGGACGAACTGGCCGCCCTGCGAAGTGATCTGCTGTAGCGTTTCGAGGGTGCTCAACTGCGCGGTCTCCACGACCGAGTCGCGGGCGGCGCCCGCAGCCTCCTCGCGCACCCGCACATCGGCGTCCGTGCGACGCATCAGCGCGTACGTGACGGCCGCCACCAGGGAGGCGCTGACAGGCGCACCGATGACCAGCGTGACGAGCAACCAGGCGGGACTGCCCGCCTGTTGGGCGAGCAGGGCGGTGGCGGGTGACGTCGCCCCGCAGCCGACGGCCACCAGGCCGGTGCCCACGGCGCGGCGCTGCGGTACGGCGTCGACGGCCGGTGTGCGGCCCCTGGCCGGTGCCTGGGCCTGCCTCCTGTTGGTCACCGCGGGCTCCGGGACACCGTTCGGCGACGCTGTGCCGCGGTCGGACCCGGGAATTCCCTTTCGCCGGCCCGGGCACCCCCGGCGGGCGCCGGAGCGCCCGCCTCGCAATGGCTCATTGCCGTCCCCCTGTGCGTCGCGGGTCCTTGCACCATTATCCGGGCAGGGGTTCAGGAAGGGTCAATGGCACAAGTTCGTAAGAGGCCTATGTCCCGGCGGCATAGACGGGGGACGCAATGACGATCGAGCTGCAACAGCTGGCGTACTTCACGGCCGTGGCCACCTCGGGCTCCTACGTATTGGCGGCGGAGCGCCTGCACGTGTCCCAGCCCGCGCTCTGGCGGAAAGTGAAGAGCCTGCAGGGGGAGCTCGGAGTTCCCCTCTTCGAGAGATCGGGAAATCGCGTCGTGCTGACCTCGGCGGGCACCCTCCTGCTGGCCGAGGCGCAACGCGTCCTCACCGCCAATGAACAGCTCTGCGAGGTCGCGGCCGATCTGAGCCAGGGACGCACCGGGCTGGTGCGGTTCGGCTGCTTCCCCGTGCACATCAGGTATCTGCTGGCGCCCGTCATCGGGAAATTCCTCGGTGAACACCCCGCCATCAGAATGGAGTTCACGGGCCTCGCCGACAGCCGGAGGGCCGAAGTCGCCCGACGGCTCTACGAAGACCTCCGGCTCGGCGCCCTCGACCTGGCGATGGCCCCCGGTCCCAGAAACGACTTCGACGGATTCAAGGCGTACCGCGCGGACATCGTGGCCGTCCTGCCCGAGGAACACCCGGACCACGGGAACACCGAGGTCGAACTGGGCGCACTGCGCGGATATCCGCTGCTCACCGCACCGCTCGGCTACTTCTCCCGGGTCGAGGTGGAACGGGGCGCGGCCAAGTGCGGGTTCAGCCCCCATGTGCTCGTCGAGAGTTCCAGCCCGCTCTCGCTGCTCGCCCTGGGGCGCGGCGGCGTCGGCATCCCGATCGTCGCCCGGGACAACATCGACCCGGCCGAGCCGGACCGCGGCAGTGTCCTGGTCGCGTCCGACGGAGCCATCTACACCGACGTGTGGCTGCACTGGAAGTCGGGCGGGCTCTCCTCGGCCGCCCGGATCTTCGCCGAGATGATCCGGGCGGCGTCCCGGCTCAGGGGCGTGGCGGCGCCCCGGGGAGCGGCACCGGAGGAGTGCGGCTGAGCCCTGCCGTCGACCGGCCGCGCCGTCAGCCGAGCCCGCCGGCCGCCGCCTCGTCGAGCAGCCAGGTCACCCGCCCGCCGGCCTCCTCCACCGCACGTGCCGCCCGCGCCACCGGCAACTTGTCGTCGCCCTGCAGCGCCCCCGCGATCACCTCGGCCTTGCCCGCCCCGGCCGCGATGATCAGGCAGTCCTTGGCCCCCTCAAGGGCGTTCAGGGTGAGGGTGAGCCGCTCGGGCGGCGGCTTCGGCGAGTCGTGCACGCCCACGGTCAGGCGGTCCGTCACCTCCACGGCCTCCAGACCCGGGAAGAGCGACAGCGTATGACCGTCCTCGCCGACACCCAGCCACACGTGGTCCAGCCGGGGCAGCCCCGTGCCGTCCTTGGGGAGCAGGGCGAGCCGCGCCTCGTACCGCGCGGCGGCCTCGTCCGGCGGCAGTGTCCCGTCGGGCACCAGCAGCCGGTCCGGGTCCACCGGCACGTGGTCCAGGAGCGCCGCGGCGGCCTGGCCCCAGTTGGAGTCGGCGTCACCGACCGGGACGCAGCGCTCGTCGCCGACCAGCACGTTCAGCCGGGACCAGTCGAGGGAGGGCGCGCCCTGCGCGAGCAGCCGGTAGGCGGCCGCCGGAGTGCTGCCGCCCGCAAGGACCCAGGTGGCCTCGCCCGCCCGGTCGACGGCCGTGCCCAGCTCGCGGACCGCGTGGTCCGCGACCGCGCGGGCCAGCTCCTCCGGCTTGGCGAAGATGCGCTTGTCAGCCACTGAATCCTCCTGAGGGAGATGGTTTTCCAGGTTCCTTCCGCGTCAGGCTACTGCGCCTGATGTTTACCGTGAACGGACCAATTCGGCAGCGACTCTATGCCGTTGCGGCATAGCCGACTACGACGATCGCACCGCCGAAAGAGCCGGCTCACAAAGGCGCAACAATCAATCACCGTCCGGGTGAATGACGGCGGAAGAATTGACTCGCGACGGCGAAATGACCGTCGCGTCATGGGAGGCCAAGGGAAACGGAGGGGAACCGAGGGGGCCGACGCGAAGAAAGCCGAGGGAAGCCCAAGGGGAGGGGGAGCGTGATCCGGGCCCGCGGTCAGTCCGTCCTGTCGCGGAGTCCGGCGACGAGCAGCGCGACCAGTCGGCGCGCGTCGTAGCGCGGGTCGCTGTCGGCGCCGATGCAGAGGTTCCCGATGCCGCGCAGGAGTTGGTAGGCGTCGAGGTCGGAGCGGACCTCGCCGGACGCGGTGGCGGCGTCGAGGAGTTCGGCGCACACCGGCAGCAGGCGGTCGAGGAAGTACGCGTGCAGCGCCTCGAAGCCCGCGCCGTCCCCCTGCATCGCCGCGGCCAGGCCGTGCTTGGTGACCAGGAAGTCGACGAAGAGCCCGACCCACCGGCCCAGGGCGGCGTGCGGTGTCGGGCCGGCCGCCAGCAGGGCGGGGCCGGCCTCGGCGCAGGCGTCCACCTGATGGCGGTAGACCGCGATGACGAGGTCCGCCCGGGTGGGGAAGTGGCGGTAGATCGTCCCCGTCCCGACCCCCGCCTTCGCCGCGATGTCGCGGACCGGTGCCTCCACCCCCGAGGTGACGAAGACCGCGGCGGCCGCGTCCAGCAAGGTCTGCTGGTTGCGCCGCGCGTCCTTGCGCCGGGACTTCGCCGGACTTCCCGCGCGCTCGCCGTTGTCGTCCATGTCGTCCACCACGGACGTCCTCCCTGGTCCTGTTCCTGATCCTGGCTCGTCCCTCGTCCTCATCCTGCATCCTTGCGAAACGGAACGACGTTCCGTATCGTAATCGGAACGAGGTTCCGTTTCTCCATGATGGCAGACCGGGCGGGCCGCCGACCAGTCGGCAGGGCGCCGCCGCGCCCGTCGGCGTCGCCACCGGCCCCTGGTCCGGTCCGGCCCCACCACGACTCTTAAGACCTGAACGGAAGGCACACCCATGTCCGACGTGAACACCACGCACGCACCGCTGCCCGACGTGCACACCACACACGCACCGCCCGTCCCCGGCGCGCCCGCCCCGGTCATATCCGTGCGGCCCGTGATCCTGCCCGCTCCCGGCCGCGGCGAGGACCTTCAGGTGCGCGTCTCCGCCCCCACCACCGGTGGCGACCTGCCCGTCATCGTCTTCTCGCACGGCTTCGGCTGGTCGATGGACGGCTACGCCCCGCTGGCGGACCACTGGGCCGCGCAGGGCTTCGTGGTCCTGCAGCCCACCCACCTCGACTCCCGGACGCTCGGCCTGCCCGCCGACGATCCGCGCACGCCGCGCATCTGGCGCCTGCGCATCGAGGACGTCACGCGCGTGCTGGACGGACTCGACACCCTGACGGCCGCCGTGCCGGGCCTCGCGGAACGCGTCGACCGTGACCGCGTCGCCGTGGCGGGCCACTCCTGGGGCGCCCAGACGGTGAGCACCCTGCTGGGTGCCCGGGTCCTCGACGCCGACGGCGTGCCCGGCCCGGACATGTCCGACTCCCGGGTCGGGGCGGGGGTGCTGTTCGCCCTGGCCGGCCTCGGCGACGACCTGACCCCGTTCGCCGCCGAGCATCTCCCCTTCCTCAAGCCGTCCTTCGACGCCATGACGACACCGGCCCTCGTCGTCGCGGGGGACGCCGACCAGTCCCACCTGTCCACGCGGGGCCCGGACTGGTTCACCGACCCCTACACGTACAGCCCGGGCGACAAGAGCCTGCTGACGCTGTTCGGGGCCGAGCACTCCCTCGGCGGGATCCCCGGATACGAGGCCGCAGAGACCACGGACGAGAGCCCCGCCCGCGTCGCCCTGATCCAGCGGCTCACCACGGCCTTCCTCCGCAGCGCCCTCTACCCGGGGGACACCGCCTGGAAGACGGCGACCGCCGCGCTGGCGGAGGACCCCGAGCCGCTGGGGGCGGTGCGGAGCAAGTAACTCCCGCCGCCCGGCCGCGACCCCCGTGCCGTGGCCACCCCCTCAGGGGCGCCAGTGCAGCGCGGGGTCGGGGTGGTCCACGAACCCCAGGTCGCGGTAGAGCGGTTCGCCCTGGTGGGAGGCGTACAGGTCGACGCGGGACGCCTCGCACGCGCGGAACCAGTCGAGCAGCTCGCGCATGATCGCGCGGCTGAGTCCGCGGCGGCGGTACGCGGGGTCGGTGACCACGCCGATCACGTGGCCGACCCGTCCATTGCGGTTGTGCGGACCGGGGAACCACTGGTCGACGGTCCCGATCCCGCACGCCGCGAGGCCCGTTGCGCCGTCCACGACGAGAAGGCGCGCGGAGTCCGAGGCGAGCCGGTCCGTCAGTACGGAGGCGAGGTCCTCACGCCAGTCGTCCTCGCCCGGGGCGGGATTGAAGTACTCCCCGCCGAGCGTCTCGAAGAGCAGTGCGCGCAGGCGTACGAGTTCGGGGATGTCGGTGGCCACCGCGCGGCGAACGGCGGCACGGACAGGGGCGATTGGTGCGGCGGGCTGTGTCATGTCGATCAGGGTCGAGTAAGCCCCTTGTACGTCACAAGCCTTACCGGGTGCGACTCGTGGGGGAGTGCGCGGAACCCTGTTGATCGCGGCCGGGCGGCGCGGTAGGAAGGCGCCATGACGACTCTCGGCGTGGTGTTCCGTCCCCAACTTCCCCCCGAGCGCCTGCGCGGCATGGTCCGCGCGGCCGAGGACGCCGGACTCGCGGAGCTGTGGCTCTGGGAGGACTGCTTCCTGGAGGGCGGCATCGCCGCCGCCTCCGCGGCCCTCGCGTGGTCCGAGCGGCTGCGCGTCGGGGTCGGGCTGCTCCCCGTACCGTTGCGCAACGTCGCCCTGGCCGCGATGGAGGCGGCCACGCTGCACCGGCTCTTCCCGGACCGCGTCATGCTCGGCGTGGGGCACGGGGTGCAGGACTGGATGGGGCAGGTGGGGGCGCGGGCCGAGTCGCCGCTCACCCTGTTGCGCGAGCACCTCGACGCGATGCGGTCGCTGCTCGCGGGCGAGCGCGTCACGGTCCGGGGGCGGTACGTGCGGCTCGACGACGTCGCGCTCGACTGGCCGCCCGCGTCGGCGCCCGCGGTCTACGCGGGCGCCCGGGGCCCGCGCTCGCTGCGGCTGACCGGAGAGGCCGCGGACGGCACGATCCTGGACGCCGGCACCTCGCCCGACGGCGTCCGCGAGGCCCGTCGACTCATCGACGAGGGAAGGGCGGCGGCGGGGCGGACCCGGACGCACCCCGTGGTGGTCTACCTCCTCGCCGCGACCGGGCCCGACGGAGCGGCGCGGCTGCGCGCGGAACTCCGGAGCGAGGGCCGGGAGGCCGCCGGGCCCGGCGTCGCCGGCAGCGCCGACGAGGTGGCGCAGGAAGTGCGCCGTCTCGCCGGGGCCGGAGCCGACACGGTCGTCCTGCAGCCCACCGGCGACGAACCGGACCCGGAGGGCTTCATCCGCTTCGTCACGGACGAGGTGGCCCCGCGGGTGCGGGAGGCCTGAGGCCGCCCGCACGGCGCGGCCTGCGCGGCCCGACCGGACGTCGGCCGCTCCGATATCGCCCCACGGCTCCCACAGCCCCCACAGCCCCCACGGCCCTCACGCGTCACCCACCTCATCCACTTCTCCCACCTCACCCACCTCACCCACCTCACCCACCTCACCCACCTCACCCACCTCACCCACCTCACCCACCTCACCCACCTCACCCATCGGAACCCATCGGATTCCCTTAGGCTCGGCCTCATGATGCATAGCGAGACCGATGGACAGGCGGAGGGGGCCCGGGGCGCGGGCGGGTCGGCGGGGACGCTGGACCTGAATCAGCTGCGCACCTTCCTCGCGGTGTACCGCTCCGGGTCCTTCACCGCCGCCGCCCGCCTCCTGGGCCTCTCGCAGCCCACGGTCACCGCCCAGATCCGCTCCCTGGAGCGACAGCTCGACCGGGAGTTGTTCGAGCGGCTGCCGCGCGGCGCCGCCCCCGCGCCGTTCGCCGACGAACTGGCGTCGCGGATCGTCGAGCCCCTGGACGCCCTGGCCGAGGTCGCGGGCCACGGCGCCGACGGCTCGGCGGCCGAGCCGGTCCACCTCGCGGGGCCTGCCGAACTCCTCTCGCACTGCGTGCTGCCGCACCTCGCGCCGCTGGTGGAGAAGGGCGTGCTGCTGCGGATCGCGACCGGTCTGACGGACGAGCTTCTCGCGGAGATGCGGGCGGGGCGGCACGACCTGCTGATCGCCACGACCCGGCCGCGCGGCCGCGGACTCGCCGCCGTGCCCCTCGCCGACGAGGAGTTCGTGCTGGTCACCTCGGCCGCCTGGGCGGAGCGGATCGGCGGGCCCGCGCGGATCGCCGCCGACGGACCCGCCGCCCTGCACGGCGTCCCCCTGGTGGCGTACGGGGAGGACCTGCCCATCGTCCGCCGCTACTGGCGGCACGTCTTCGGCAAGCGCCTGGTGTGCAGGCCCGCCGTCACCATGCCCGACCTGCGCGCGGTCCGGGCGGCCGTCACGGGCGGCGCCGGATTCAGCGTGCTGCCCCGCTACCTGTGCCTGGACGAGCTCGCGTCGGGAGCCCTGGCCCTTCTCGCCGACCCGGACGACCCGCCCATCAACACCGGCTATCTCGTGCAACGGCCGGGCTCGGCGGAGAACCCGCACGTCGCCCTCGTCCGCGACCACCTGCTGGAATCCGCGCGCGACTGGTAGCGCGGGTAGTGTCCGGACGTCAGGCGCCGGGGGCGGGGTCCGCCGGGTTCGCGGGGTCCCTGAGCTGAAGCCCGTTCTCCCAGATGGTGTTGAGCGTCGTGACGAGCCGCTCGTACGGGATGCGCTGGCCGAGCACGAACACCATGTACGCCATGCGGCTCACCATGACCGACAGGGCGTGCGCGGTCACCAGCGGGTCCAGGCTCGTGTCGGCCTGCCCGTTCTCCTGCAGGGTCCGGATGAGCTTGGCGTTGCGCCGGGCGAAGGCGTTGCCCCGCTCGATGCGCAGCGCCATGAACTGCTCGTCGATCTGGGCGACTTGCTCGAAGAGCGCCATCAGGCGGGCGTTCTTCTTGTACGCGCGCAGGTACTCGCGGTTCGATGCGTCGATGAGCTCACGGGGATCGGTGATGCCGGTGCGCTCGCGCAGGTGCGGGTGGAGCATCTCCTCCTGCACCTGCTCGACGAGTGCCTGGAAGATCTCTTCCTTGCTGTTGAAATACGTGTAGAACGACCCGGAGGCGACGTGCGCCGCCTTGGAGATGTCCGTGATGCGGGCGTCCAGATACCCGTCGCGCTCGAACACCTCGCGCGCGGCGGCGACCAGGGCGTTGCGCGTCCTGACGCCGCGGGCGCTGCGGGGCGTGATCGGTTGCTTCTGGCCGCCGTCTGCGGCCGGGGCCTGGGCAGCCACTGCGATCCATTCACTGTCGGGCGGAGCGTGCGGTCGACACCGGTACGTGTCGGTCACCTGTCGGTGGCAGCGGATGCTATCAGCCGACGTCGGCGAGGAATTCCAGGAGAGCGGCGTTCACCTCGTCCGGCCGCTGCTGCTGGATCCAGTGTCCGGCGCCGTCGAGCACGACGTGCCCGCGCGGATCGGCGAGCATCGCGTCGAGGCCCTTGGCCGGCATGAACTGCCCGACCGGGTCCTTGGAGCCGGTGACGAACAGCGCGGGCTGGGTCACACGCCGGTCGGCGAGGTGCGCGGTGAGCTCCCAGTTGCGGTCGAGGTTGCGGTAGTAGTTGAGGCCGCCGGTGAATCCGGTCCGTTCGAACGTGTCGACGTAGTAGCCGAGTTCGCCGTCGTCGAGCCACGGCGGGGGAGTCGCCGCGGCGCCGCCCTCCTCGGCCAGCCGGGCGGAGTAGATCTCCTGGGCGGTGAGGGTCCTGCGGACGTCCCGGTGCAGCACCGCGTCGGCGGCGCCGGGCTCCTGGAACCACACCATGTAGAAGTCGTCGCCGAGCCGCTTGCGCAGGATCGGCAGCGGCGGCGCCGGAGCCCGGGGCGACACCGGCACGCTCATCCCGGCCACCGCCCGCACCCGCTCCGGGTGGGCCAGGGCCATCTGCCACACCACGGCGGCCCCCCAGTCGTGCCCGACGAAGACGGCGTCGTCCGCGCCCACGTCGTCGAGGATCGCGGCCAGGTCGCCGCAGAGCGTCAGGATGTCGTACGCGTCCGCGTCGGCGGGACGGGAGCTGCCGCCGTAGCCGCGCATGTCGGGGACGAGGACGCGGTACCCCGCGTCGGCCAGGGCGAACAGCTGGTGCCGCCAGGAGAACGCCAGCTCGGGAAAGCCGTGGCAGAGCACCACCGGCGGCCGGCCCGGACGGCCTTCGCCGTGGTCGTACACCCGGAGCGTGACGTCGCCCGAGGTGACCTCGCGCGTGGCGACGCGCTCCCAGTCGGCGATCGGGATGTGGTGCGCCATGGGCTGATCTCCTGTCGTTCGCGGGACCGGGGCGGCGGAACACGTGCCGACCGAGGCCGTGTTCGGGTCATTGAACTTGACGTTGGTTTCAAATGTACAGCGCGTCCGGTCCGGGGCGTACGGCCCCGGACGCCCTCGTCCGCCCCGGTATCGAGGCTCTTGAACCTGAACCCGGATTCAAATAGGTTGACGGGACCCGGGGAGCGACTGACGGGGGCCGGGGCGAGCGGAGGTGCGGTGCGATGGACGACGCAGGGACGCGCGGTGCGGTCCTCTTCGACTTCGGCGGGGTGCTGACCACGAGCGTCGTCGTCGCCTTCGAGGAACTCGGCACCGAGCTCGCCGACGAGCCGAAGCTGCTGCTCCGGCTGCTCTCCAAGGACGTGGAGAGCAGTGCCCTTCTCGTGGCGCACGAGGAGGGGCGCATCGGCGAGCGGGAGTTCGAGACGGGCTTCGCGGCCCGGCTGCGGGCGCACGGAGCCGCCGTCGCGGGCCCCGGCCTGGTGCGCGGGCTGCAGGAACGGCTGCGCCCGGACCCCGACATGATCGCCCTGGTGGCACGGGTGCGGAGCCAGGGCCACCGGGTCGGGCTCCTCTCCAACTCCCTCGGCGACGACTGTTACGCCGGGTTCGACCTGCCCGCGATGTTCGACGCCGTCACCGTGTCCGGCGAGATCGGCGTGCGCAAGCCCTCCCGCCGCGCCTACGAGATCGCCTGCCGGCGCCTCGGCGCACGCCCCGGGGACACCGTCATGGTGGACGACCTGCCGCAGAACATCGCCGCGGCCGACCGGCTCGGCATCGCCGGGGTGGTCCACCGCGACGCGGCCGCCACCGAGGCGGAGCTCGCCCGCCTCCTCGCGCCGCCCGCCGGCACGTGAGGCGGGCCGACGGCCGGGCGGTGTATCCGCGGGGCGGGCCCGGGGACCAGACTCAGACCACACCAGAACCGTTGGAGGATCCGTGTTCGACGTGACCGACCGGGCCAAGGAGTACCAGGAGAAGCTGCTCGCCTACATGGACGAGCACATCTACCCCGCGGAAGCGGTGTACGAGGCACAGATGGCGGAGTCGGGCGACCCGCACTTCCAGCCGCCGGTCCTGGAGGAGCTCAAGGCCGAGGCGCAGCGGCAGGGCCTGTGGAACCTCTTCCACCCGCACCCGGAGTGGGGTCCCGGCCTGACCAACCTGGAGTACGCGACACTGGCCGAGATCATGGGCCGCAGCGCGCACCTCGCCCCCGAGGCCACCAACTGCAACGCGCCGGACACCGGGAACATGGAGGTCCTCACGCTGTTCGGGACCGACGAGCACAAGGAGAAGTGGCTCAAGCCGCTCCTCGCGGGCGAGATCGCCTCCGCGTTCGCCATGACCGAACCCGCGGTCGCCAGCTCCGACGCCCGCAACATCGAGATGCGGATGGTCCGCGACGGCGACGACTACGTCCTCAACGGCCGCAAGTGGTGGACCTCCAACGCCCTGCACCGCAACTGCCGCGTGCTCATCGTGATGGGCAAGACCGACCCGGACGGGCCGAGCCACCGCCAGCAGAGCATGATGGTCGTCCCCCTCGACACCCCGGGCGTCACGGTCCTGCGCGGCTTGCCCGTCTTCGGCTACCAGGACCGCGAGGGCCACGCCGAGGTGCTGTTCGAGGACGTACGCGTGCCCCGCACCGCCCTGCTCGCGGGCGAGGGCGACGGCTTCATGATCAGCCAGGCGCGCCTCGGTCCCGGCCGCATCCACCACTGCATGCGCACCGTCGGCATGGCGGAGCGCGCCCTCGATCTGATGATCGACCGCGCGCAGTCGCGTACGACGTTCGGCGCGCCGCTGTCCGACCGCGCCAACATCCAGGACTGGATCGCCGAGTCCCGCGTCGAGATCGACATGGCCCGCCTGCTGACCCTCAAGGCGGCGCACCTGATGGACACCGTGGGCAACAAGGAGGCCCGCACGGAGATCGCCGCGATCAAGGTCGCCGCCCCCGAGGTCGCGCTCAAGGTCGTCGACCGGGCGATCCAGGTGCACGGCGGCGCCGGGGTCAGCGACGACTTCCCGCTCGCGAGCATGTACGCCCACCTGCGCACCCTCCGGCTCGCCGACGGCCCCGACGAGGTGCACAAGCGCACCATCGCGCTGCGGGAACTGCGCCGTCGCGAGACCGAACGGAACGCGGGATGAGCGGCCCCGTGACGGGGAAGGGCCCCCTGGCGGGGAAGGTCGCCGTCGTCACGGGCGCCTCGCGGGGCATCGGCCTCGCCGCCGCGGCGGCCCTGCGCGACCGCGGCGCGCAGGTCGTCATCACCTCGCGCAGCGAGGAGCGCGCCAAGGACGCGGCCGCCCAACTCGGTGCGGGCGTCGACGGGTTCGGCGCCCATGCCACCGACGAGGCCGCCGCGCGCGCCTGCGTCGAGCACACGGTCGCCACCTACGGCAGCCTCGACATCCTGGTCAACAACGCCGGGACGAACCCCGCGTACGGCCCGGTCGTCGACCAGGACCACGGCCGCTTCGCGAAGACCATGGACGTCAACCTCTGGGCGCCGATCCTGTGGACCTCCCTCGCGGTGAAGGCCTGGATGGGCGAGCACGGCGGGTCCGTCGTCAACACGGCCTCCATCGGCGGCTATACGGTCGCCCAGGACGTCGGCATCTACCACGTCTCCAAGGCCGCGCTCATCCACCTGACCAAACAGCTCGCCCTGGAACTCGCCCCGAAGGTCCGGGTGAACGCCATCGCACCCGGCGTCGTGCGGACCAGGCTCGCCGAGGCACTGTGGCAGGAGAACGAGCAGCGCGTCGCCGACGCCACGCCGCTGGGCCGCATCGGTGAACCGGAGGACCTGGGGGAGGCCGTGGCGTTCCTCGCGGGCGAGGGCGCCCGCTGGATCACCGGCGAGACGCTGGTCGTCGACGGCGGCCAGCTCCTCGGTCCGGGGCCGCTGTGAAGGAAGCCGTGACGGAGGCTTGGAAGGGGGCCTAGGAGGAAGCCGTGACGGAGGCCTGGAAGGGGGCCCAGAAAGAGGCCGTGGCGGGCGCTCGGCCCTCGGGTGCGGGCGGTGCGGCAGGCGCCTACCCGGGCGGCGCGGCCAGGGACTCGCTCCGGCCCGAGCGGCGCAGCGAGTCGGCGACGAATCCCGTGGCCTTGAGCTCCTCGACCAGGTCGTGGAGGAAGCGGACGGTCTCGGGCGCGCGCGTCCGCGTCGTGCCCACCGCCTGCCGGATCTCCATGAACCGGTCCTCGACCAGGCGCATCCCGGGGTGCGACGCCACGTACGCGGTCAGGGGCTGGCGGATGCCCGCCGCGACCTCCAGGCCCTCCGCACGGAAGACGTCGACGCCCTCGTCGCCGCGCACCACGCTCGCCTGCCGCAGCGTGCGGGAGAGGAAGAGGTCGTAGGCGGAGCCGCGCTTCACGCCGACCCGCACACCGGGCCGGTCGACGTCGGCAGCCGTCGTGAACGGCGCCTCCGCGGGCACGGCGTAGACGCCCTCGATGACGACGTACGGCGCGGTGAAGGCGACCTCGGCCTCGCGGGCCGGATCGACGGCGAGGAAACACAGGTCGGCCCGGCCCTCGGCCATCGCCTCGTACGACATGCGGGCCGCGTCGAAGCAGAGGAACTCCACGGGGAGGCCGAGCCGTGCGCCGGCCTCGCGCGCGATGTCCACGGTGATGCCGGAGGGGGCGGCCGCTGTGCCCTGGGCGAGCACCGGGTTGCCCAGGTTGACGGAGGCGCGCAGTACGCCGGTCGGCGCCAGGTCCTCGATGACGGCAGCGGGCGCGATCTTCATGCGGCGGAGTCTAGGACACCCTGTCGGATGCGCCGGTGGGCCGGGTGGCGTCAGGCGGCGAAGATCTGCGACGGGTCGGCGAAGGCCTTGAACTCCAGGGCGTTGCCGGCCGGGTCGAGGAGGAACATCGTCCACTGCTCGCCCTGGTGGCCCTCGAAGCGGACGTAGGGCTCGATGACGAACTCGACGCCCGCCGTCCGCAGCCGGTCGGCGAGCCGCCGGAACGCGGGTATCGGCAGGATCAGTCCGAAGTGCGGTACGGGCACGTCGTGGCCGTCGACCGGGTTGTGCACGCGCTGCGCCCGCTCCGGCACGAGATGGGTGACGAACTGGTGGCCGTGCAGGTCCCAGTCCACCCAGGTCTCCGCACTGCGGCCCTGCTCCAGGCCGAGCACCTCGCCGTAGAAGAGGCGCGCGGCGGCCAGGTCGTCGACCGGCACGGCCAGGTGGAACCGGGGGATTGCGGACTCCGTATCGCTCATGGTCGGCACTGCCCTTCCGTGCGGGGCGGCCGGGGAGCCGCCCGGTGCGAATGGCCCGACTGCCGGTGTGCCCGCAGTCGGTGACCCCATGAAGACATCCGGTGTCTCCATGCGGATATTAGGAGATAGGTCGCATGTTAACATTGTCGGCCCCGGGAGGAGCACGACATGAACGAGCTGGGGCAGGTGGCGCCCGCGCGGCGCCGGGGGCTTGCCGACGAGGTGGCGGACCGGATCCGGGAGGCCATCTTCAGCGGGGCCTACGCCCCGGGCGCGCAACTGCGCGAGGTGGAACTGTCGGTGGCGATGGACGTGAGCCGCGGCCCCGTGCGGGAGGCGCTGCGGCTCCTCGAGCGGGAGGGCCTCGTCCACTGCGCGTGGCATCGCGGCACGACGGTGACCGCGCTGACCCCCGATGACGTCGCCGAACTCGACAGTCTGCGCGGCGCGTTGGAGGACCTGGCCGTGGAGCGGATCGTCGCGCGCGCCTCGCAGGAGGACCTCGCCCGGCTGGACCGGAGCGCCGAGTTGATGGAACGGGCCGCCGACGCGCACGACTTGGTCCGGCGCGACATCGAGTTCCACGATGCCGTCTTCGCCGCCGGCGGGCACCGGCGCCTGGTCGAGGCGTGGGAGGGCATCCGCTGTCAGGTCCACCTGTTCCTGCTGACCCGGATCGGGCACAGTTCCCAGGGGTACCTCGACCGCGTGCCGCGTGAACATCGTGACCTCGTCGCCGCCCTGCGCACCCGCGATGCCGACATCGCGCGCGAGCGCTTCGCCGCGCACCGCCGACGCGCCGTCGACGTGGTCCTGGACGGCGAATCGGGTACCTCGACCACGGTCGGCTGAGTATCCGTACTCATGATCGTTCCTCGCGGGTCGCGGAGGCTGGTCCCCTCAGCCGACGAGAGGGAGCCAACCGTGCGCAGCATCATCCGAGTCAGCCCGGCAGGACGAGCCACCGGGAACCGTCGTGCGCGGTCCGTGGTGGGCCTCGCGCTCGCGGGCGTGAGCGCCGCCGCCGTGCTGACCGGGTGCTCCATGCAGGACGCGGTCTGCGGGGGCGAGGAGTACCCGATCCTGCTGGTGGGGAGCAGCGGTTCCGCCTGCCACCCCAAGGGCGAGGAGCCGCCGAAGGGGTACGCCCGTTACCCGGAGGGCAAGGTCCCCGAGCACGTCGGGGACAAGTGGGACACGTACTGGAACGACCACACGCTCGACAAGAACGGCAAGATCATCAAGCTGAAGGACGGTCAGTGAGGGGCTAGGCACCTCGCGGCGGCCCGCTCCGCGCCACCCTGTGTGTCCCCGTCCGGCCCGGGCGTCACCGGGCCGCAAGTGGGTGGCGTGAAAGACGGGGGTGGACTTACTAGGACGTCCAACTATATGTTCGTGACCAGAGCCCGCGGTGCAGGGAAGCCGGTGTGAATCCGGCGCGGTCCCGCCACTGTGACCGGGGAGTGCGTTCTCGCGAGTGATACGCCACTGACGGACAAGTCCCGTCGGGAAGGCGGGAGAACGCGCGCTGATCCGGGAGTCAGGATACCGGCCGCGGGGTGTTCCGTGTTGTCCACGAGGATGGAGCAGACACGCATGGCACCGGTCCGTACCCACGACCCAGGTGATCCGGCGAAGCGAGCGACGGCCCGCGCCGACGCCCGACTCCACGACGGCTCTTAGGCCTTCGCGTCCCACGACAGACCCGCCCGCGCCCCTCACCCGGTGGCGTCGTCGGCCTGCCGTGCCATCCCCGGACTCACCTGACGAGAGCAGGCTCTCATGGTCCGTGAACTGACACACTTCATCGGCGGCAAGCACGTGAGCGGCGCCTCCGGGCTCTTCGCCGACGTGTACGACCCCAACTCCGGCTCCGTGCAGGCACAGGTGCCGCTCGCCGGGCGGGCGGAGACGGAGGCGGCGATCGCCGACGCCGAGTCCGCCCAGCGCGCCTGGGGCGAGTGGAACCCGCAGCGCCGCGCCCGCGTGCTGCTGCGCTTCCTCCAACTCGTCGAGGGCGAGCGGGACGAGCTGGCCCGGCTGCTCTCCTGCGAACACGGCAAGACCGTCGCCGACGCCCACGGCGACCTGCAACGCGGCCTGGAGGTCGTGGAGTTCGCCGCCGGTATCCCGCACCTGCTCAAGGGCGAGTTCACCGACAACGCGGGCACCGGCATCGATGTGCACTCCCTGCGCGTGCCGCTCGGCGTCACCGCGGGCATCACCCCCTTCAACTTCCCCGCGATGATCCCGCTGTGGAAGGCGGCGCCCGCACTGGCCTGCGGAAACGCCTTCGTCCTCAAGCCGTCCGAGCGCGCCCCCTCGGTGCCGCTCCGGCTCGCCGAGCTGTTCGTCGAGGCGGGCCTGCCGCCCGGCGTGCTCAATGTCGTCAACGGCGGCAAGGAGAGCGTCGACACGCTCCTGGAGGACCCGCGCGTACAGGCGCTCGGCTTCGTCGGCTCCACGCCGATCGCCGCGCACATCTACGCCACCGCCGCGGCGCACGGCAAACGCGCCCAGTGCTTCGGCGGCGCCAAGAACCACATGATCGTGATGCCCGACGCCGACCTCGACCAGGCCGTGGACGCCCTGATCGGCGCCGGATACGGCTCGGCGGGCGAGCGCTGCATGGCCATCTCCGTCGCCGTCCCCGTCGGCGAGGAGACCGCCGACGCCCTCGTCGCCCGCCTCAAGGAGCGCGTCGCCGAGCTGCGCATCGGCCGCTCCGACGACCCGGCGGCGGACTTCGGCCCGCTGGTGAGCCGCGAGGCCCTCGACCGGGTCCGCCGCTACGTGGACATCGGCGTCAACGAAGGTGCCGAACTCGTCGTCGACGGGCGTGACTTCACCCTGCCCGGCCACGAGAACGGCTTCTTCGCCGGAGCGACCCTCTTCGACCGCGTCTCGCCGCGCATGCGGATCTACCGCGAGGAGATCTTCGGCCCGGTCCTGTGCGTGGCCCGCGCGGCGGACTACGAGGCCGCCCTGCGGCTGCCCACCGAGCACCCCTACGGCAACGGCGTCGCGATCTTCACCAGGGACGGCGACACCGCCCGCGACTTCACCCGCCGCGTCGGCGCCGGCATGGTCGGCGTGAACGTGCCGATCCCGGTACCCGTCGCCTACCACACCTTCGGCGGCTGGAAGCGGTCCGGGTTCGGCGACCTCAACCAGCACGGCCCCGACGCCGTCCGCTTCTACACCCGCACCAAGACCGTCACCTCGCGCTGGCCCTCCGGGACCAGGGAAGGCGCGAACTTCACCATCCCGACGATGGGATGAGCGCGATGACACCGACCGCCACCACCCTCACCAAGGACCAGCTCGCGCTCACCGAGGTCACCCTCGACTTCGCCGACGAACACCTCGCGCCGCACGCCGTCGCCTGGGACCGGGACAAGCACTTCCCCGTCGACGTGCTGCGCAAGGCCGCCGAACTGGGCCTCGGCGGCGTCTACGTACGGGAGGAGCACGGCGGTTCGGGGCTCGGCCGCGCCGACGGCACCCTCGTCTTCGAGGCCCTGGCCACCGGCTGCCCCTCCATCGCCGGCTACCTCTCCATCCACAACATGGTCGCCTGGATGATCGACCGGTACGGCGACGCGGCACAGCGCGCCCGCTGGCTGCCGGGACTGTGCAGCGCCGCCGCCCTCGGCAGCTACTGCCTCACCGAGCCCGGCGCCGGATCGGACGCCGCGGCCCTGCGCACCCGCGCCGAACGCGACGGCGACAGCTATGTGCTGACCGGCGTCAAACAGTTCATCTCGGGCGCGGGCGCCTCGCAGGTGTACGTCGTCATGGCCCGCACCGGAGAGGACGGCCCCGGCGGCATCTCGGCGTTCGTCGTCGAACGGGACGACGAAGGCCTCTCCTTCGGCGCCGACGAACGCAAGATGGGCTGGAACGCCCAGCCCACCCGTCAGGTCGTCCTCGACGGCGTGCGGATCCCCGCCGACCGCAGGCTCGGCGCCGAGGGCGACGGGTTCCGCATCGCCATGAACGGCCTCAACGGCGGCCGGCTCGGCATCGCGGCCTGCTCGCTGGGCGGCGCCCAGAGCGCCCTGCACCGCAGCGTGGCCCACCTCGCGGACCGCGAGGCGTTCGGCGCGCCCCTCCTCGACGCCCAGGCGCTGCGGTTCCGGCTCGCCGACATGGCCACCGAACTGTCCGCCGCCCGCGCGCTCGTGCGCCAGGCGGCCGAGGTCCTCGACCGGGGCGACCCGGGGGCCCCGGAACTGTGCGCCATGGCCAAGCGCTTCGCCACCGACACCGGCTACTCCGTGGCCGACCGCGCCCTGCAACTCCACGGCGGATACGGCTACTTGAGCGAGTACGGCATCGAGAAGATCGTCCGCGACCTGCGGGTCCACCAGATCCTGGAAGGAACCAACGAGATCATGCGCCTGATCGTGGCCCGCGGTCTGACCGAGGCCGTCCGATGACGGCGCCCGACGACACCGTGCTGCTGCGGGTCGAGGGCCGCGCCGCCCACCTGGTCCTCAACCGGCCCAGGGCCCTCAACGCCCTCACCCACGCCATGGTGCGCCGCATCGACGAGGCGCTGACCGCCTGGGAGCGGGACCCCGCCGTCGAGACCGTCGTGCTCACCGGCGCGGGGGAGCGCGGCCTGTGCGCGGGCGGCGACATCCGCTCCATCCACGCGGACGTCACGACCGGCGACGGCGCGGCGACCCGGGCCTTCTGGCGCGACGAGTACCGCCTCGACGCCCGTATCGCCCGCTATCCCAAGCCCTACGTCGCCGTCATGGACGGCTTCGTCATGGGCGGCGGCGTGGGCGTCTCGGCGCACGGCGGGGTCCGCCTGGTCACGGAGCACTCACGGGTGGCCATGCCCGAGACCGGCATCGGCTTCGTGCCGGACGTCGGCGGCACCTACCTCCTGAGCCTCGCACCCGGCGGCCTCGGTACCCATCTCGCCCTCACCGGGGCGCAGGTGACGGCCGGCGACGCGCTCAGGTGCGGCCTCGCCGACCACTTCGTACCGGCGACCTCGCTGCCCCTGCTCATCGCCGACCTCTCCGACGCGCCGGTACGGGAGGTCCTCGCGCGGTACGTGGCGGACGCGCCGCCCGGCCCGCTCGACGACGAGCGGGCGTGGATCGACCACTGCTACGCCGCCCCCACCGTCGAGGAGATCGTCGACCGTCTCCGCGCCGACGGGTCCCGGGCGGCGAAGGAAGCGGCCGAGACGCTGCTGTCCCGGTCGCCCACCGCCCTCAAGGTGACCCTGGAGGCCCTGCGCCGGGCACGCGGACTCGGCTCCCTCGAAGCGGTGCTCGACCAGGAGTACCGGGTCTCCTGCGCGGCCCTGGCCTCGCACGACCTGGCAGAGGGCATCCGCGCCCAGGTCATCGACAAGGACCGCACGCCCCGCTGGAACCCCGGCACGCTCGCCGGAGTGGGCGGGGACGACGTCGCACGATACTTCGCGCCGCTCGGCGACCGGGAACTCGCCCTGGCCGACGGCGCCGTGACCCAGGAGGTGGCGTGGTGAACCGGACCGAGGGAACCGGGCGCCAGGCGGACGGCGCGGGGGCGGGCACGGAGTCGGCCGCCGGAAGGACCGTCGCCTTCATCGGCCTCGGCAACATGGGCGGCCCGATGGCGGCCAACCTGGCCGCGGCGGGCCATCGCGTGGTCGGCCACGACCTGTCGGCCGACGCGCTGGCCGCCGCCGCGGCCCGGGGAGTGGTGCCCGCGCCCTCGGCCGTCGAGGCGGTGCCGGGCGCCGACGTCGTGATCACCATGCTCCCCGCCGGTCGTCACGTCCTTGCGCTCTACCGCGACGAGGGGCTCCTCGCGGCGGCCGCTCCCGGCACGCTGTTCGTCGACTGCTCCACCATCGACGTCGCCGACGCCCGCGCCGCCCACGCGGCCGCCGTCGAGGCGGGCCACCGCGGTCTGGACGCCCCGGTCTCCGGCGGCGTGCTGGGAGCGGAGGCGGGCACGCTGACCTTCATGGCGGGCGGCGGCACCGCGGAGTTCACCGAGGCCGAGCCCTTGCTGACCGCCATGGGCAAGCGCGTCGTGCACTGCGGGGAGCCCGGCGCCGGGCAGGCGGCGAAGATCTGCAACAACATGATCCTCGGCGTCTCGATGGTCGCCGTCAGCGAGGCCTTCGTCCTCGGCGAGAGCCTCGGGCTGTCCCCGCAGGCCCTGTTCGACGTGGCCTCCACCGCGTCCGGGCAGTGCTGGGCGCTCACCTCCAACTGCCCCGTACCGGGACCCGTCCCCGCGAGCCCGGCCAACCGCGACTACCGCCCGGGCTTCGCCGCCGCCCTCATGGCCAAGGACCTGGGGCTGGCCGCGGGCGCCGCCCGCGCCGGCGGAGTGGACGCCGAACTCGGTCTGCGCGCGGCCCGTCTGTACGCGGAGTTCGCCGCCGACGGGGGAGCGGCGCAGGACTTCTCGGCGATCGTCCGGACGATCAGGCGACGCTCGGGAACGGATGGCCCGACGGACCGCCTCGCCACCTCCGGTGCTTCCGACACTCCCGCCGTTCCCGACACTCCCGCCGCTCCCGACACCCCGTGACAGGAGCACACCTCACGTCCGACCCTCCCGCCCTCCCGGGGGAGTCGGGCGCGGGGCGGCGGCCACGCAGAACTCGTTGCCCTCGGGGTCTGCCATCACCACGTGGTGCCCGGCGAACTCGGCGAGCACCCTGCCGCCCGCCCGGACCAGCCGCGCCGACTCCGCCGTGATGCGCGCCCACCGCTCGTCCGCGCCGCCGTGTCCCGGCACCCGGATGTCGAGGTGCAGACGGTTCTTCGCGGTCTTGGGCTCGGGCACCTCGAGGATCGACAGACGCGGTCCGCGGCCCGCCGGATCGCAGAGCCAGGCGGCGTCGTCCGCGGACTCGCCCTCCGGCAGGTCGAAACTCGCGAGCCACTCGGCACGCGTGGTGAAGGGCGCGGGCGGTGGCTCGTCGACGTAGCCGAGCGCCGTCTTCCAGAAGGCGGCGAGGAGACCCGCGTCGGCGCAGTCGAGGGTGAGGTCGATCGAGGTGGCCATGACGGGACCGTACGGGAGGAGGCGGCCGGAGCGGGCCGTCGACCGGCGATCTCGGAAAGTTGTGCGATCGGTGGGTGTGAGCCCCGCCGCAGCGGGCAATCGATGAGTGGGCCCCGCCGTGTCTCCCCCGTCGCGGCGGGGTCCTTCACGTCCCGGAGGGGCCCTCAGCCCCCCTCGCGGTAGACGAGGGCCGTCCCGGTGACGGTCAGCGTGTCCAGCAGAAGCGGCCAGCCGATGCCGTGGCGCAGGACGAGCCACGCGCCGGGGACCGCGCCCGCGACCATCGCGGCCACGGCGGCGACCTTGCGGCCGGACCGCCGGTCGGTGCCGCCCGCGAGCCGTGACCCGGCGGCCAGCGCGGCCAGGGTGCGGGTGAGGACCGTCGTGGTCAGGTCCGGCACGGCCAGCCTCCCGACGGTGCCGTTGCGCAGCCCCATCGCGAGGGCGATCAGGGCGATGAGCGGGTACGGCGGTACGCCGCCCGCGCCGAACGCGACGACGGTGGACACGGCCAGGAGCGCCGCCTCGCACCACAGCGCGGTGCGCACCCACGGCACGCGGTGCCGGTCGCGGAAGGCGAGCGCGAGCCGTCCGGCGGCCACCGCGCCGACGAGGAACGCCCCGAGCGAGACGAGTGAGCCGGTGACGGAGAATCCGGGCGCCCCCGCCAGGGCGAACCCGATGATGAGGACGTTCCCCGTCATGTTCGCGGTGAAGACGTGCCCGAGGCCGAGGAAGCAGACGGCGTCGACGAGACCGCTGACGACGGTGAGGGTGACGAGGACCAGGGACAGCGGGTGGCGGTCGCCGATCTCCGGGGTCGGCACGGAGCGGCTGCCGGGGTGAGGCGTCATGGCGCCCGTTCTATCCCGGCCTCCGGCGCGCCGGGGCGCAAGGACGCGGTCTGGCGCGGTGCCTTCTTCCGGTAGGTCCACGGTCGCGCGCGGCGCTTTCGTACGGCAGGGAACGGTCGTGCGCGGCGCTTCGTCCGGGGCAAGGAACGGTCGTGCGCGGCGCTTTCGTCCGGGGCAAGGAACGGTCTGGTTCGGCGCTTTCGTACGGAGGGAACGGTCTGGTCCGGCGCTCTCGTCCGGCAGGGTCGCAGTGTTTGAGCCATCGCGGGAGGGCAACTCGTACGGCTCCGAAGGGAGGGGTTCCGTGACAGCCACGCCATCCCCGTCGGCCGTGCGGACGGCGCCGGCCGAGGCACGCGACACCCTCGCGCCCACGCCCACGGACCGGCCGCCGAGCGGACCGACGGCCGGATCAGCGACCGGATCAGCGACCGGACGGACGACCGGAGCGGCGAGCGCGCCGACGGAGCTCGGCCACCACGAGCTCGTCCGCTATCTCGAAGACCGCTTCGCCTGCGCGCAGGCCTGTGACGACTGCGTGCGCGCGTGCACCGGTCGCCGGGCCCCGTGCGAGCCGGACGGCGCGCAGCGCCTCAACGCGGCCTGCGCCGACGTGTGCGAGGCGACGTCCCGCGTCCTTGCCGAACAGGGCGAGGACGAGCAGCGGGTCCGCATGCAGGTTGAGTGGTGCCGCGCGGTCTGTCTGCAGTGCGCCGCGCTCTGCGAGCTCCATCCGGCGTCGGCCCGGTGCGCCGAGGCCTGCCGCCGCTGCGCGAAGGCGTGCGACGACTTCCTGACGACCCTCGGCTGACCGGAGCCCGCGAACCCGGGCCGAGGCGTCCGGTTCCCCGCGCCCCGTTCTTCACCCCTCCGCCGCCATTCCCAATTTCTGCAACGGGTTCTACTGTGTGCGCCGTCGGGTCCGGGACCGAGCGAGCCGAGCAGTGAGCCAGTAGAGCCTGGAGGGGCCGTGCACCTCGAATACACGCCTGAGCAGCAGCAGTTGCGCACCGAGCTCCGTGCGTACTTCGCCGAGTTGGTGCCGGACAACGCCTACGCGCGATACGGCGAACCGGCCGCCCAGAAGCGGTTCTACCGGGAGACCGTCCGGCGGCTCGGCTCCGACGGGTGGCTCGGGGTCGGCTGGCCGAAGGAGTACGGCGGGCGCGGGCTGTCGCCCATGGAACAGTTCATCTTCTTCGACGAGGCGGCCCAGGCGGGCGTCCCGCTGCCGCTCATGGCCCTCAACACGGTCGGCCCGACGATCATGCAGTTCGGGACGGACGAGCAGAAGGAGTTCTTCCTGCCCAAGATCCTCTCCGGCGAGCTGGACTTCGCGATCGGCTACAGCGAGCCCGACGCGGGCACGGACCTCGCGGCCCTCAGGACCAAGGCCGTCAGGGAGGGCGACGAGTACGTCGTCAACGGGCAGAAGATCTGGACCACCAACGGCGACACCGCCGACTGGGTGTGGCTCGCCGTCCGTACCGCCACCCCCGGAGAAGGCGTGCCGCCGCACAAGGGCATCACCATGCTCCTGGTCCCCACGAGCGACCCGGGCTACTCCTGCACCCTCATCAACACCCTCGCCTCGCACGACACCACGGCCAGCTACTACGAGAACGTCCGTGTCCCCGTGTCGCGCCGGGTCGGCGAGGAGAACAAGGGCTGGCGGCTGATCACGAACCAGCTCAACCACGAGCGCGTCACGCTCGCCGCGCACGGCACCATGGCCATCCGGGCCTTCCACGACGTGCAGCGCTGGGCGATGGACACCAAGCTCACCGACGGCCGCCGCGTCATCGACCTGCCGTGGGTCCGCCAGCGCCTGGCGAGGACCCACACCAGGCTCGACGCGATGAAGCTCCTGAACTGGCAGATGGTGAACGCCGTCCAGGAGGGCACCCTCACCCCCCAGGACGCCTCCGCCGTCAAGGTCTACGGCTCCGAGGCCCGCCGCGACGCCTACGCCTGGCTCATGGAGGTCGTCGGCGCGGTCGGCGCGCTCAAGGAGGGCTCGGCGGGCACGGTCCTGCACGGTGAGCTGGAGCGCGGCTACCGCTCGGCCGTGATCTTCACGTTCGGCGGCGGGAACAACGAGATCCAGCGCGAGATCATCTCCTGGATCGGCCTGGGGATGCCGCGGGTGCGCCGCTAGGGCGCGGCACGGGGTCGGGAGCCGTGAAGTGGGACGCCAATTCGTCCACGAGTGACGTCAGTTCGCGGGTGTCGTGTGCCGCGCCGAAGAGGTAGTGGTCGGGGCGGATCAGCACGCCGATGTGTCCGGCGGATTGGAGGTGCGGCAGCCAGACGCCGTCGACGTCGACGGCGGCCACCTCCGGATCGGCCGGGGTGCCGGGCGGCACCAGGTGGAGCAGCCGGGCGCCGATGCGGGCCAGGAAGCCGAGCCGGCCGGGGGTGAGGGTGTCGCGCGGGTCACTGGTGGAGGCCACGACGAAACCGTGTCCGACGACCTCGTCCAGGAGGCCGGTGCGGCCCCGGTGGCACACGCGTGGCTGCGGGCCGAGCACGCCGGCCGCCCCGTCCGTCCCGCTGCCGGAGACCACGCCGCCGAGCAGCCGTGCCGGTGGCAGCGCGGGCAGGATGCGATCCGGGTCGGCGCCCCGGCCGGTCATGAAGGTGTCCCGCAGGGCCGCGGACTCGGGGTCGGTGACGCAGATGACCTTGCCGAGCTCCACCGACAGGCCGATGGCGTGCTGGACGTGGGCGCCGCGTTCGCCGCCGTAGGTGTCGAGGACGGCGGGGGCGGCTTCGCCCTTGAGCACGAGGTCGAGCTTCCAGGCGAGGTTGGCCGCGTCGCGGATGCCCGAGCACATGCCCTGGCCCGCGAACGGCGGCATCAGGTGGGCGGCGTCACCGGCGAGCAGCAGACGGCCCGAGCGCCACACGTCGGCCCACCGCGCCTGGAAGGTGTAGACGGCGTGCCGCTCCAGGGTGCAGTTGTCCGGGGTGAGGCCCCAGGGGGTGAGCAACTCCCAGGCCATGGGCGCGGTGTTGAGCTGCTCCACCGTCTCGCCGGGCATCCGCATGAACTCCCACCGGCGGCGCCCGGGCCCTCCGGAGACGGCGGTGGTGGGGCGTGCCGGGTCGCAGACCTGCAGGTTGACCGGCGTCCACGTGCGATCTTCGTGCGGGCGTACGTCGACGATCAGCCAGTCGTAGAAGAAGCCGAGATCGGCCATCCTGGTTGGCATGCGGGTGCGTACGAAGCTGTTGGCCCCGTCGCAGCCGACGACCCACGGAGCGTCGAAACGGCGTTCACGGCCCCGGCCGTCCCGGGCGGTGACGCGTACCGCATCCGTGCTCTCGACGAGCCCGACCGCCGTGTGGTCGCGCAGGACGGTGATCGTTCCGGTGGTCCGGGCGATGTCGACCAAGGCCTGTTCCAGATCCGGCTGATGCATCATCGAGGCGGTGGGCCAGCCGGAGGGGCCGAGCATCGACCAGTCGAAGTGCAACAGGGTCTCGCCGTCGGCGTTGCGCCAGTCGTACGTGTCGGCCGCCTCGGTCAGGTCGCGGAGCCGGTCGCCGAGGCCGGTGCCCGCCAGCAGCCGCGCGACCTCGTCGTCGAAGTGCACGGCGCGCGGGCGGGGGTAGGGCTCCGGCCGGCGTTCGAGCACGGTCACCGTCCACCCGTGGCGGGCCAGGAACAGCGCGCACGCCAGCCCGACCGGCCCCGCGCCGACCACCAGGACGTCGCTGACGTCGGCGTCCGTCGCGCCGCTCGTGTCGCGTTCCTCGTGAGGAGCCATGCCCGGGCCCTACTTGGCGGGACCGGCGTGAGCGCCGGTCATGAGGTCCGCGAGGTCGTCGGGCGCGAGGAAGGACGGCGGAGGCGGCGGCCCCCAGGCCCAGAGCGACCTGGCGCCCTCCCAGTCGCCGGGTGTCCAGAGCGCGTCGTCGACGATGCAGTCCAGGTCGGCGTAGTACTCGGAGAACGTGCCGGCCGGATCCTTGAGGTACCAGAAGAAGTTGGACCCGATGAAGTGCCTGCCGGGGCCCCAGGTGTGCCGCCCGGGGTCGGCCTCCAGCATGGCCGTCGCGCCGCGCCCCACCTCGTCGACGTCGTCGACCTGCCAGGACGTGTGGTGCAGGAACGCCACCGGCGCCTGCTGCACCAGCACGTTGTGGTGGTCGCTGGAGCAGCGCATGAAGGCGGCCAGGCCCTTGACGGTGTCGCTGACCTTGAAGCCGAGGCCCTCCTGGAAGAACCGCTGGGAGAACTCCTGGTCGGTGGAGCCGAGGACGACATGGCCGAGCTTGCGGGGCCGGACCGGGCCCTCGCGCAGGAGGCCGGGAGCGCGCCGGTGCAGGCGGGCTTCGTGGCCCGGGGCGTTGGACGGCGGCGGGGGAGTGGCCGTCTGCTCGTAGCGCGGGGCGAGTTCGACGCGGACGCGCACATCGGTGCCCGGGTCTACGGCGGCGACGACGCCCGCGCCCCGGTCGACGGGGACGCCGAGCCGCGCCAGGGAGGCCGCCACCCGGTCGAGGTCGTCGGGGTCGTCAACGCCGACCCCCAGCTCCATCAGCCGTCGGCGCGGTGCGTGCACGATGCGGAGCTGCTCGCCGCCGTCCGCGGTGGCGAACCCGTGCCCCTCGGCGCGCGGGGCGGTGCCGGTGGGGCCGCCGGAGTCGGTGAGCGCGCTCGGGGTGAGGCCGAAGTCCCGGTAGTACGCGGCGGTCCGCTCGACGTTCGGGACGCCCATGAGGATCTGGGTCAGACGGTGCAGTGGCATGGTGACCGGCTTTCTCTCAGACGGGCTGCTTCTCTGCTTCGGACGGTCAGTCGGACCCCATCGGGTTGCGGAGCCTGCCGACCCCCTCGATCCAGCTGACGAGGACGTCGCCGGGCGCGAGGAACTTCTGCGGGGTGCGGGCGCCGCCGACACCCGCCGGGGTGCCGGTGAAGATCAGGTCCCCCGGCAGCAGCGGGCAGACGGCCGACAGCCGCACGATCAGCTCCGGGACGTCGAAGACCATGCCGGAGGTGCGGCTCTTCTGGAGCACCTCGCCGCCCTCCAGGGCGCAGCCGATCTCCAGGTCGTCCGGGTCGGGCAGCTCGTCGACGGTGACCAGCTCCGGGCCGGTGGGCCCGAACCCGGGATACGACTTGCCCAGCGAGAACTGCGGTGCGGGCCCGGTGAGCTGGAGCCGCCGCTCGGACAGGTCCTGACCGACCGTCACCCCCGCCACCCGGGACCAGGCCTCCGCGCGGGTGGCCCGGTGGCAGTGCCGCCCGATGACGACGACGAGCTCCACCTCCCAGTCGACCAGGCCCTCCGGCAGCGCGACCCGGTGCTCGTGACCGGTCAGCGAGGTGGGGAACTTGGTGAAGACGGCCGGCTCGTCGGGAACCGTCAGGCCGGACTCGGTGACGTGGTCCCGGTAGTTCAGGCCCACGGCGAAGACCTGGGCGGGGCGGGGAACCGGGGGACCCCACGGAGCTCCGGTGCCGGGTGCCGGGCGCAGCACGGGATCCGGCCGCCCGTCGGCTCCGCCGCCCTCGCCGCCTCCGCCGTCGACGTACCCCCGCGCCCACCCCGCGAAGGCGTCCCAGTCGTCGAAGGCCTGTTGCGGGTCGGGGCCGAACCGGCCGCCGCTCGCCTCGGCGACGTCCAGAAAGCCGTCGGGGCGGCGCAGGACCAGCCGCCCGCCGATGTTCGCCATGCGCATGAGCACTCCCGCGGTCGCGTCGTCGGCTTGCGGGCCCAGTGTTCATCCGCATTCTCTTGAATGCAATAGATTAACGATAATCCGTCGATCTGGCGCTTCGCTGGTAGGGTCGGCGACCATGGCGGGAGTGAAGACGACACGAGCGGCCGCGGTGCACGCGCGGATCCGGGAAGAGATCTTCCAGGGAGTCCTGAGCCCCGGCCGTCGACTGCGCCTGGTGGAGCTCTCGCAGCGCTTCGAGGTCAGCCAGTCCGTCATCCGTGAGGCGCTGACCCGGCTCTCCGAGCAGGGCCTCGTGGTGGCCGCGCCGCAGCAGGGGTTCAGCGTCGTCGCCCTCTCGCTCCAGCACCTGGACGAACTCACCGAGGCGCGCGCCGAGATCGAGTCCATGGTGCTGCGCCTGTCGATCGAGCGCGGGGACATCAAGTGGGAGGCGGCGGCGGTCGCCGCCCATCACCACCTGGTCAACACCCCCGTCACCGGGCCGGACGGCACGCTGAGCGCGGAGTGGTTCGCCGTGCACGAGCAGTTCCACCAGGCCCTGCTCGACGGCTGCGGCAACGACCGTCTGCTGGGGGTCGCCATGAGCCTGCGGGACGCCGCCACCATCTACCGCCGCTGGTCCATCCCCGTCGGGGGCGACTACGACCGGGACGTCGCCCACGAGCACCAGCAGCTGCTCGACGCGGCCCTCGCCCGGGACGCCGCCACCGCGGCCGAACTCCTGGCCCGGCACATCGACCGCACCTCCGCGTCCCTGCGCGCGGTCATCCGGAACGAGACCGCGCAGAGCGACGGGTAGCGGCCGCCGGGGCCCGTGCCGGCCGTACCCGCGAGACCGCCCCGGAGGGTTAGGGGGAGTCGGTCCGGGTCACGAGTTCGGTCAAGGCCTGCCCCAGCGGAAGCTCCACCCGGTGGGCGGCCCAGCGGTCACCGCGGGTGGGGCCCTGGTTCACGATCAGTACCGGAATGCCGGCCTGCGCCGCCTGGCGCACGAAGCGCAGCCCGGACATCACCGTCAGGGACGAGCCGAGCACCAGCAGGGTGGCCGCCGAACCGACGAGATCACGGCACTCGGCCACCCGCGCGGGCGGCACGTTCTCGCCGAAGAACACGACGTCCGGCTTGAGCACGCCGGTCCCGCAGGCCGCGCACGCCACCACCCGGAACGCGCGTACCGCCTCGTCCGCCAGCTCGACGTCGCCGTCCGGATTGACCCGCGCCGCCCGGTGCCGCTCCGCGACGGCCTCGAAACCGGGATTGGCCTCCCGCAGCCGGTCGTCGAGCTCCGCCCGGGTACTGAACCGGCCGCAGTCCAGGCACACCACCCGGCTCAGGCTGCCGTGCAGTTCGACCACGTCCGGCACGCCCGCGGCCTGCTGCAGCCCGTCGACGTTCTGCGTGATCACGCCCGTGACGCGGCCCGACCCGGCAAGCGCCGCGACCGCCCGGTGCCCGGAGTTCGGCCGCGCCCGGGTCATGGCCCGCCAGCCCAGCTGGCTGCGGGCCCAGTACCGCCGCCGTGCGTGCGCGTCGCCGGTGAACTCCTGGAACGTCATCGGTACGTGGTTGCGCCGCAGCGAGCCGTGTTCCCCCCGGTAGTCCGGGATGCCGGACTCCGTGGAGAGCCCCGCCCCGCTGAGGACGACGACGCCGCCCGCGCGCACGGCGGCGACGACCGCGGACAGGTCGCTGGTGGCGGGCGGCAGGTCGCCCTCGGGCTCCCAGGTCAACGTGGGTCGCGTCCTCATGACCGCCAGCTTAGGTACGCACGGGACGCCCCCGCAGCCCGGGCGCTCCGGGGCCCGCGCGCCGGGCCCGCCCCGGGGCGGGCGGAAGTGGCTGATCTCTTTCCTCTGTGACGGAGCGGACACGCGTCGCGGCGACGGGTGCGGCGAAGCGGCGTGCTTGGATGGCCCGAGCTCGTACGACGATTCGCCCTCCTTCCCGGCACGGCCGGGCCGCCGGGGATGCCGGATCCGCACGTACGGCCCTGAACTGGGGAAAGACGGCCGCCGGGAAGCGCGGGCGGGGATGGAGGAACGCGTGGGGGCGGGCGATCTCGCTGATCTGCTGCGGGAGTTGAAGGAACGCTCCGGGCTCAGCTACGGGGTTCTGTCGAAGCGGCTGCACGTCAGCACGTCGACGTTGCACCGGTATGTGAACGGCACCGCCGTGCCGACGGAGTTCGCGCCCGTCGACCGGCTCGCGCGGCTGTGCAGGGCGACGCCGCAGGAACTGGTGGAGGTCCACCGGCGGTGGATCGTGGCGGACATGGGGCGGGGCCGACGGGCGCCGGCGCCGCCGAACCCGGACACAGACACGGCATCGGACCCGGACACGGCACCGGACACAGACACGGCGTCGGACCCGGACACGGCACCGGACACGGCACCGGACCGTGACCCGGCGAGCGGTCCGGACTCCGGAGTGGGCCGGGGGACGGAGCTGGAACCTGGCCCGGAGCTGGACCGCGCTACAGAGGTGGACCGCGATACGGAGCTGGACGGCGATACGGAGCCGGACCGCGACACGGAGCTTGCCCCGGGCGCCGACTTCGGTACCGACTACGACACCGGCTCGGAACGGCCCGTCCGCTCGCGCCGCCGCATCGTCCTCGCCGCCGTGGCCGTGGCCGCCGTGCTCGGCTCCGTGGCCCTGACGCTCGGCCTCCTGCCGGACAACGGCGGCAGGCACAACACCGGCAGCGCCGCCGACAGCAAGCCGTCCGCGTCCTTCGAACTCCCCACCGGGAAGCCGGAGAACGACCGCGGCAAGGAGGGCGACGAGAAGACGGACAAGGGCGGCGACGGGCACGAGGGCGACGACCGGGACGGGCGGGAGGAGAACGGCACGGGCCGGACCGAGGAGAAGCCCTCGGGCGGCGGCGCGCGGGACGGCGACTCCGGCTCGGCCGAGGGCACTTCGCGCCGTGCCCCCGTCACCGTCTCCGTCGAGCCGCAGTACTGGGGCTCCCCCTGCGGGCGCCCCTACCTCATCGACCGCTCCCCGGACCGGCTGCCCACACCGCCGCCCGAACAGGACGCGGACAGCTGGGTGACCGCGTTCGGCGCGGTCTCGGCCGGAAAGCAGTACGTGAAGTTCACCGTGCAGGGGACCGGCAAGGAGACCGTCGTCCTGGAGGCGCTGAACGTCCGGGTGGTCGGGCGGCGGACGCCTCCCGACTGGATCAGTTACAGCATGGGGTTCGTCGGCGCCGGCTGCGGCGGCGACGTGCGCGAGCACGTCTTCGGCACCGGCCTGGATTCCGGACAGCCCACCCTCGTACCCGAAGGGGACTCGTTTCCTTTCAAGGTGAGCGAGAGCGACCCCGAGGCGTTCATGGTCGACGCGCGCGCCCATTCCCACGACGTCCGCTGGTACTTGGAGTTGAAGTGGTCCAGCGGGACCCGGCGCGGCACGATCGCGATCGACGACAAGGGGAATCCGTTCCGCACGAGCGGCGACCCGCACAATACGACGTACGGCTATTCCCTGGAGAAGAAGACGTGGGTGCGGACGAAGCGGGAACCGAACGGCTCCGAGAGCGAGATCGAGGAGTAGCGCGGCAGGCAGGCCGCACGAAAAGGTGCCGTCGGAAGTGACCCGGGGCACCTGCACAGTCCGCGGATCCCGGGGTACACGAGCCTGGGGAACACATGACGAGGACGGGGTGGGGGAAAGATCCTCCCCCTGGACCCGTGCGACGGATATCGACGCGGCATTACCCTCCTCGGGCAGAGCGGCGAAAGTGGGTGCGGATCACGGGTACGTATTTCTCCACCGAGCCGTGCCCGGTCTGCGGATGTTTCGCCGACGGGCTCTCCAATCGATTTCTCTGCACCGCGTGCGACGCGGTGTGGACGTCCGGCGAACCCCAGTCCGTCATCTGTTTCGGTCCGGTCTCGCTGTTGAGCGGCTTTCCCCTCCGGCCGTACACCAACGGTTCCGACGGCGCGGAGTCCTGAGGTCCACGAGGGCCGCTCTTTGCCGGAACGGCAAGCAGACGTGCGAAAACGGGGGCAGGCGGCGAGGCTGAGGCCCGTTGCCTGAAAGACGGACTGAAGGAGCCCCCATGAGCACCACCGATGCGGTCACGTTCTGGGACGGCGTCTACGCGGCCCGGCCCGCCGCCGACGACCCCCGGCCCAACGCACGCCTCACCGAGACGGTCGCGGACCTGCCGCCCGGCGACGCGCTGGACCTCGGCTGCGGCGACGGCGGCGACGCGCTGTGGCTCGCCCGCCGGGGCTGGCGGGTCACCGCGGCCGACGTGTCGGCCGTCGCCGTCGAACGCCTCACCGGCCTGGCCGCCGCCCGTGGCCTCGGCGACCGGATCGACGCCGCACGGCACGACCTGGAGGCGACGTTCCCGCAGGGCGCCTTCGACCTGATCTGCGCCCACTACCTGCAGACGCCCCTCGACCTCGACCGGGCGACCGTCCTGCGCACGGCCGCCCACGCCCTGCGCGTCGGCGGCCGACTGCTCGTCGTCGACCACGGATCGACCGCGCCCTGGTCCTGGAACCAGGACCCCGACCTGCACTACCCGACCCCCCGGGAAGTCCTCGACGGCATCGCCCTGGACCCGTCCCGCTGGACGGCCGACCGGGCGGAGGCGTCCGCCCGCACGGCGACCGGGCCCGACGGGAGCACCGCCGAGGTCATCGACCACGTGATGATCGTGCGCCGCACGGCCTGAACCGGCACCGCGTCAGGAGACACCATGTCCACCACTCTCCGCGGCCGACGACGCGACACCCCGCCGCCCCGCACCGGCAGCAGCGAGACCGAGGTACTGCGCGGCTTCCTCGACTACCTGCGCACCTCGGTCGCCGCCAAGGTCGAGGGCGCCCCCGAACCGCAGGTCCGTGAGGCCGCGGTGCCCTCGGGCACCAACCTCCTCGGCCTCCTGAACCACCTGACCTCCGTCGAGCGCGCCACGTTCCTCGGCGACCGGGTCACCGACTGGCAAGGCACGTTCCGGGCCGCGCCGACGGACACCGTGGCCGAGGTCGTCGGCCGCTACCGCGAAGCCGTCGAGCAGGCGGACCACGTGCTGGACGGATGCACGGACCTCGCCGCCCCGCTGCCCCGCCCGCGTCCGGACGCGGCCGCGCCCAGCGTCCGGTGGGCCCTCACCCACCTGATCGAGGAGACCGGTCGGCACGCCGGTCACGCGGACATCCTGCGCGAGCTGATCGACGGCTCGACAGGACGCTGAGGGACGCTGAAGGACAGTGACGGCGAAGCCGCTGGTGCCCGCCGCGCGAGCTGGTCACACTGGGAGTCCGGACATCAGGACCAGAGCCGGTACGGCCCCGGCCCGGGCAGCGCGCCCGGGACGCGGGCCGGCCGGCGCCACGCGTCAGGAGATGGTCGCACCATGCCCGAGCACACCCCGGCCACCGCGCCCGACCCCGGGCTCTTCGGCCCGGCGTCGGTGACCTGGCAGGCGCACTCCGACCCCATGATGTGGGTCGCCGGGATCCGGGCCCTCTACCTCCAGGCCCTGCACCCGCGCGCGGTCCGCGGCGTCATGGAGAACTCCGACTTCCGCAAGGACGCCTGGGGCCGTCTCCTGCGCACCGCCCACTTCGTGGGCACCACCACGTACGGCACGACCGAGGTGGCCGAGATGGCGGGCGCCCGCGTGCGGAAGATCCACACCATGCTCAAGGCCACCGACCCGGAGACCGGCGAGCGCTACGGCGTCGACGAACCCGAGCTGCTGCTCTGGGTGCACTGCGCGGAGATCGACTCCTACCTCCACGTGGTACGCCGCTCCGGGTTCCGCCTCACCGACGCGCTCGCCGACCGGTACGTCGACGAACACCGGCAGAGCGCCCGCCTCGTGGGCCTCGACCCCGCCGACGTACCCGCGTCGACCGCCGAACTCGCCGCGTACTTCACCGCCGTACGCCCCGCACTGACCGCCGGGGCCGACGCCCGCGCCGTCGACGACTTCCTGCAGCGCCCGCCGACCCACCCCCTGCTCGTCCCGGCCCGCGCCCTGCTGTGGCGCCGGGTGGCGAACCTGGCATACGCCAGCCTGCCCCCGTACGCCCACGAGCTGTACGGCAGGGCGGCGCCCGCGCCCGCCACGGTCACCCGCAGGCTCGCCCTCACCGGCACCGTCCTGCGCCGCGTCCCCTCGCGGGTGCGCTGGCAGCTCCCGCCCAAGCACATCCTGAGCGCCGTCGCCCGGCTCGGCCCCGACAGCCGTCCGGCCCCGTACAAACTCGACAGACGGGACGCCATACTGGACGGGCCGGGGAGGGCGCAGCGAGGCGACGGGGGCGACAGCGGGAGATGGCGGACACCAGGCTGATCCAGAGCCGATACCGGCTCCTGGAGCTGATCGGCCGCGGCGGCATGGGCGAGGTGTGGCGGGCGCGCGACGAATCGCTCGGCCGCCAGGTCGCCGTCAAGTGCCTCAAACCGATGGGGCCCCAGCACGACCCGTCCTTCACCCGTGTCCTGCGCGAACGCTTCCGCCGCGAGGCACGCGTGGCGGCCGCCCTCCAGCACCGCGGCGTCACCGTCGTGCACGACTTCGGCGAGTACGAGGGCGTGCTCTACCTGGTGATGGAGCTCCTGGAAGGGCGCAATCTGAGCCAGCTCCTGGAGGACAACCGGCAGCACCCGCTGCCCGTCGCCGACGTCGTGGAGATCGCCGAGCAGGTCGCGGGCGCCCTCGCGTACACCCACGAACAGGGCATCGTGCACCGCGACCTGAAACCCGCGAACATCATGCGGCTCGGCGACGGCACGGTGAAGATCTGCGACTTCGGCATAGCGCGGCTCGGCGCCGACATCGGCTTCACCTCGCGCCTGACCGGCACCGGCATCGCGATGGGCACCCCGCACTACATGTCGCCCGAGCAGATCGGCGGCGAGCCCGTCGACCAGCGCAGCGACCTCTACTCCTTCGGGTGCGTGCTGTACGAGATCGCCACCGGGGCCCCGCCGTTCGACCTGGAGGACGCCTGGGCGGTCCTGGTCGGGCACCGCGACACCGCACCCCGGCCGCCCCGCGAACACCGCGGCGAGCTGCCCGAGTACGTCGACCGGATCGTCCTCGACCTGCTCGCCAAGGAGCCCGGCGGCCGGCCGCGGGACGCGCGCGAGCTGGTGCGCCGCATCGCCGCGGGCCGCACCACGATCGGCTACGTCCCGACCGTCGTCACGCCTTCCGTACGCCGCGCCGACCCGCCCCCCGCGCACGAGCCGCGCCTGCCCTCCTGGACCCGCGGCATGACCACCGGGCACAAGGCGGGCGGCGCCTCCGTGCTGCGCACCACCCCGCCCGACGCGGCGGCCGGCCTGACCGGCGAGTGGATCCCGCGCGCCGACGCCCGCCGCACCCCCGCCCCGCGCCACCCCGAACGGCCCGCGCCGTCCGCGGAGTTGGTCGCCACCCTCACCAGCCGCCACAACGCCGGGCTGAGCCTGGGGCGGCTCGGCCGCTGGGCGGAGGCGGGCGAGGTGCACCGCTCGGTCGCCGCCGAGCGCGAGCACGCGCTCGGCCCCGACCACCCCGACACCCTCGCCAGCCGGTACGAGGTGGGCTTCACGCTCAGCCGCACCGGCCGTGCCGCCGACGCCCTGCGCGAGTACGAGCGCGTCGCGCAGGGGAGGGAGCGGGCCTTCGGCCCCGACCACCCCGACACCCTCGCGGCCCGCCAGGAGATGGCGTATGTGATGGGCCAGCTCGGACGGCACTTCGAGGCCCACCAGGCGTACACCTCGGTGCTCGCCGCCCGCGAGCGCGCCGCGGGACCCGACCACCCCGACACGCTGCGCTGCCGCCACAACCTCGCGTACAACCTGAGCCGTCTCGGCCGGCTGGAGGACTCCTACCGGCTGGCCGAGGAGGTCGCGGCGGCCCGCGCGCGGGTGCTCGGGCCCGCCCACCCCGACACCCTCGTCACGCGGTACGAAGTGGCGTACGCGCTCGGGCAGTTGGGCCGCTGGCCGGAGGCGCTGCGGACCTACCGGGAAGTCGCCGACGCCCGGACGCGGGCGCTCGGCGCCGACCACCCGGACACCCTGGCCGCCCGCTACGAGGTCGGCATCAGCCTCGGCAGGCTCGGCCGCGGCGGCGAGGCCCTCGAGCTGTACCGCGACCTGATCGACGACCGGACGCGCGTCAACGGCCCGGCCGACCCCGAGACGCTCCGGGCCCGCCACGGACTCGGCGTGAACCTCGGGCGGCAGGGCCGCTGGGAGGAGGCGCTCGCCGAGGCCCGCGACGTGTGCGCCATCCGCGAGCGGGTCCTCGGCGCCGACCACCCCGACACGCTGGTGAGCCGCCGCGAGGTCGCCGTCGGCCTCGGCTGGCTCGGCCGCTGGGCGGACGCGCTCACCGAGTACCGCCGGGTCGCGGCGGCCCGTGAACAGGTCCTGGGCGCCGACCACCCGGACGCCCTCGCCAGCCGCAACGACGAGGCGCACTGCCTGGAGCAGCTAGGCCGGGGCACCGAGGCCGTCGAGCTCTACCGCCGGGTGGCGGCGCTGCGCCGGGGCCGGGCCGACGGAGGGCAGTGAGTACGGTTGATCAACCGTAGGCCCGACACCTGGAGTTCGTGTGCGCCCCTCCGAAGCCCCTGCCGTCAGCGAGATCACCGTCACGGACCGGCAGGCCGGTCCCTACGGCATCACGACGGGACCGGACGGTGCCCTGTGGATCACCCTCGTGCACGCCGGTCGTATCGCCCGCCTCGACGGCGCGGGCTCCCTGCGGGAATGGGCCCTGGACGCACCGGACTGCGGCCCCACCGTCATCGCCGCGGGCGGTGACGGGGCGCTCTGGTTCACCCGCTACCAGGACCATCGCATCGGCCGCATCACCGTGGCGGGCGAAACGGAGAGCTTCGCGCTGCCCACGCCGGACAGCGGGCCCTTCGGGATCGCCCCCGGTCCGGACGGCGCGATGTGGTTCACCGAGATGAACACCGACAGGATCGGCCGCATCACCGCCGACGGGCAGGTGGGCGAGTTCCCCCTGCCCGTCGAGGGAGGCTTCCCCTCGGCGATCGTCGCGGGCCCGGACGGCGCGCTGTGGTTCACCCTCAACCAGGCGAACGCGATCGGCCGCATCACCGTGGAGGGCGACGTCACCGTGCACTCCCTCCCCACCCCGGACGCGGCTCCCGTGGGCATCGCCAGCGACGGCGTGGCCCTGTGGTTCGTCGAGATCGGGGCGGGCCGGGTCGGCCGCATCACGGTGGACGGCGACATCCAGGAGTTCCCGCTGCCCGATCCCGCCGCCCGGCCGCACGCCATCGTCGCGGCGGGCGCCGGGGACTGCTGGTTCACCGAATGGGGGGCCAACCGGGTGGGCCGGGTCACCGCGGACGGCGACATCACGGAGTACGACCTGCCGACCCCCGCGTCCGAACCGCACGGCATCACCGTGGGTCCCGACGGCGCCCTCTGGGCCGCCCTCGAAACGGGAGGGCTCGCGCGGGTGGCGCCCTAGCCGCAGACACCTTCCATGTGTGGTCACGACACGCCCGGATCCCGCGCTTCTTGTGAAAGTAAAGCGAGATTCGAGTGTTTGTGTGATCGCGGTGTGAGCACACGGTGGCCAGGAGGTCGATAACAATGTTTCCCCTGATTCTGGTTCTTCTGTTGGCCCTGCTCCTCTTCGGTGCGGGCTTCGCGCTCAAGGCGCTGTGGTGGATCGCGGTCATCGTGCTCGTGGTGTGGCTGCTGGGCTTCGTGATCCGTCCCGCGGCGAGCGGTGGCCGAAAGGGTCGTTGGTACCGGTGGTGACCCGCCCCGCCGGCCCGGCCGGCGTACGTGTGGCAAGAGGTTCCACCTGCCGTGAAGGAGAGCGGGGAGTCGTGCGTGTGCGTGTTCGCTTCACGGGTAACCGCAGGGGCAGCGTGGGCCGAAATTCGGGCTTGAGCTGATGAGGGGCGGAGGAATGATCACCATGATGGCGCAGAAGCAGCTGCAGGGCAGGGACGTTTCGGTCGGAGGGGACCTGGTCGAGCGTGCCTATCGGGACCCCTCGTCGATCGCGCCGCGGGATGCGCGAGAGGTCGGCAAGCGGTTCTTCGAGCGGCTCGCGGGACTCGAGGAGGGCACGCGCGAGCACCAGTACGTGCGCAACTGCCTGATCGAGATGAACCTCTCCCTGGTGCAGTACGCGGCCTCCCGTTTCAAGCACCGCGGCCCGCAGGAGATGGAGGACATCGTCCAGGTCGGCACGATCGGCCTGATCAAGGCGATCGACCGGTTCGAGCTGACCCGCGAGGTCGAGTTCACCTCTTTCGCCGTGCCCTACATCACCGGTGAGATCAAGCGGTTCTTCCGCGACACCACCTGGGCGGTGCACGTGCCGCGCCGCCTCCAGGAGGCGCGGATCGAGCTGTCCAAGGCCACCGAGGAGCTGCGCACCCGCCTGGACCGCTCGCCCACCACGGCGGAGCTCGCGGAACTGATGCAGCTGGACCCGTCCGAGGTCGCCCAGGCGCAGATGGCGTCCAACGGCTACAACGCCACCTCGCTCGACGCCACGGTGTCGTCGTCCGCCGACGAGTCCGACACGGCGCTCGCCGACTTCATCGGCTTCGAGGAGACCTCGTACGACCTCATCGACAACTTCCACTCGCTGGCCCCGCTCATCGCGGACCTGGACGAGCGGGAGCGCACCATCATCCATCTGCGGTTCGTGGAGGAGCGCACGCAGCAGCAGATCGGCGAGGAGCTGGGCTGCTCGCAGATGCACGTCTCCCGGCTGATCAGCCGGGTCGTGGGCAAGCTCCGCGCCGGCCTGATGGCGACGGACTGACGCCCACGCGGGCGACCCCTTCCCCGTGATGTCCGACGGCCCGTCGGACCATGCCCCGGCGGCCGGTCCGGCGGGCTTCGTGGCGTGCGGAAGCGCCACGCCTGTCCGGAACGACCGGGGCCCGCCCCCGGGCCCTCGTGCTAGGAAGAGCCATGCCCGATCGTGATGCGTACGACGCCGTCATCGTCGGCGGTGGCCACAACGGTCTTGTCGCCGCCGCCTACCTCGCCCGCGCCGGGCGGTCCGTGCTGCTCCTTGAGCGCCTCGGCGGCACCGGCGGCGCCGCCGTGTCGAGTCGGCCCTTCCCCGGCGTCGACGCGCGGCTCTCCCGCTACTCGTACCTGGTCAGCCTGCTCCCCAAGAAGATTGTCCGGGACCTCGACCTGGACTTCAGGGTGCGCACCCGGACCGTCTCCTCCTACACCCCGGCCGAGCGCGCGGGCCACCCCACCGGGCTGCTCGTCGGCGGCGGCGAGGCCCGCACCCGGCAGGCGTTCGCCCGGCTCACCGGCAGCGAGCACGAGTACGACGCGTGGCGCGCCTTCTACGCCATGACCGGGGAGGTCGCACGGCGTGTCTTCCCCACCCTCACCGAACCGCTGCCCACGCGTGGCGCACTGCGCGAGCGCGTCGCCGACGACACCGCGTGGCGCACCCTCTTCGAGGAGCCGATCGGCGCCGCGATCGAGGAGCGCTTCGCCGACGACCTGGTGCGCGGCGTCGTCCTCACCGACGCCCTCATCGGTACCTTCGCCGACGCCCACGACCCGTCCCTGCGGCAGAACCGCTGCTTCCTCTACCACGTCATCGGCGGCGGCACCGGCGACTGGAACGTGCCCGTCGGCGGCATGGGCGCCCTGACCGCGGCCATCGCCGAGTCGGCACGCCAGTCGGGCGCGGTGCTGCGCACCGGGTGCGAGGTGACGGCGATCGCCTCCGACGGCCGGCGCGCCGAGGTCAGGTACGCCGCGGAGGACGGCGAACGGACCGTCGGGGCACGCCACGTGCTGGTCAACGCCTCCCCGCAGGCCCTTGCCGGGCTCCTGGGCGAGGAGCCGCCCCCGCCCGCCGAGGGCGCCCAGTTCAAGGTCAACATGCTGCTCACGCGGCTGCCGAAGCTGCGCGACACGTCCGTCGACCCGCACGAGGCCTTCGCCGGGACCTTCCACATCGCCGAGGGGTACGACGCGCTCGGGGCCGCCTATGCCCAGGCCGCCGCGGGCTCCCTGCCCGCCGCGCCGCCGTCCGAGATCTACTGCCACTCGCTCACCGACCCGACGATCCTCGCCCCCGACCTCGTCGAGAGCGGTCATCAGACCCTGACCCTCTTCGGGCTGCACACCCCGGCCCGCCTCTTCGCCGGGGACAACGACGCCGTACGCGCGGACCTCCTCGATGCCACCCTCGCGCAGCTCGACGCGCACCTCGCCGAGCCGATCGCCGACTGCCTGGCCCCGGACGCCGAGGGGCGCCCCTGCATCGAGGCGAAGACCCCGCTCGACCTGGAGCGGGACCTGCGGCTGCCCGGCGGCAACATCTTCCACCGCGACCTGGCCTTCCCCTACGCCCAGGAGGACACCGGCCGCTGGGGCGTCGAGACCCGGCACGCGAACGTCCTGCTCTGCGGCGCGGGCGCGGTGCGCGGCGGAGGCGTCAGCGGCATCCCCGGGCACAACGCGGCGATGGCCGCACTGGGCGAGTAGCGCCGTCGGGAGGGCGGCGGCCCGGCACCCCGCACCAATCAACCCCGCACCAATTACCTGACACTGCATCAGAAAATCTCTTCCCTCGGCCGGGCCGCTGCGGCATCCTGCGCCCATGCAGACGGAGTTGAGCAAGAAACTCGGAGTCGAGCACGCCATCTTCGGCTTCACGCCCTTCCCGGCGGTGGCCGCCGCCATCAGCAGGGCGGGCGGGTTCGGGGTGCTCGGCGCGGTCCGCTACACGGCACCCGACGAGCTGGCCAGAGACCTCGACTGGATGCAGGAGCACGTGGACGGCAAGCCCTACGGGCTCGACGTCGTCATGCCCGCCAAGAAGGTCGAGGGCGTCAGCGAGGCCGACGTCGAGGCGATGATCCCCGAGACGCACCGCCAGTTCGTCAGGGACACCCTCGCCAAACACGGCGTGCCCGAACTCGCCGAGGGCGAGGCGTCCGGCTGGCGCATCACGGGCTGGATGGAGCAGGTGGCCCGCAGCCAGCTCGACGTCGCCTTCGACTACCCGATCAAACTCCTCGCCAACGCGCTCGGTTCACCCCCGGCCGACGTGATCCGGCGCGCCCACGACCACGACGTCCTCGTCGCGGCCCTCGCGGGCAGCGCCCGGCACGCGCGCAAGCACGCCGACGCGGGCATCGACATCGTCGTCGCCCAGGGGTACGAGGCGGGCGGCCACACCGGTGAGATTGCCTCCATGGTGCTCACCCCCGAGGCCGTCGAGGCGGTGGCCCCGCTGCCCGTGCTGGCCGCCGGGGGCATCGGCAGCGGACAGCAGATCGCGGCCGCCCTCGCGCTCGGCGCGCAGGGTGTCTGGCTCGGCTCCCTGTGGCTCACCACCACGGAGGCCGACCTGCACTCACCCGCCCTCACACGCAAACTGCTCGCCGCCGGATCCGGGGACACGGTCCGCTCCCGGGCCCTCACCGGCAAGCCCGCCCGCCAGTTGCGCACCGAGTGGACCGACGCCTGGGACGACCCGCAGGGCCCCGGGACGCTGCCCATGCCGCTGCAGGGACTGCTGGTCGCCGAGGCCGTCTCGCGCATCCAGAAGCACGAGGTGCAGGAACTGCTCGGCACCCCGGTCGGACAGATCGTCGGCCGGATGAACAGCGAACGCAGCGTCCAGGCCGTCTTCGACGACCTGACGCGCGGCTTCGAGCGGGCCGTCGACCGAGTCATCCGCATCGCGGAGAGGGGAAGTCAGTCGTGAGCACACCACCCAACGGCTTCTGGGCCCAGGCCACGGCCGATCCCGGCCGTACCGTCCTGGTCGCACCCGACGGCGAGGAATGGACGGCGGGCCGGCTGCACGGCGCCGTCAACCAACTGGTGCACGGCCTGCGGGCCGCGGGCCTCGAACGCGGCGACGCGTTCGCCGTCGTCCTGCCCAACGGCGTCGAGTTCATCGCCGCCTATCTCGCCGCCTCCCAGGCCGGGTTCTACCTCGTCCCGGTCAACCACCACCTGGTCGGCCCCGAGATCGCCTGGATCGTCGCCGACTCCGGCGCCAAGGTGCTCATCGCCCACGAGCGGTTCGCGGACGCGGCGGTCGCGGCGGCCGACGAGGCGCGGCTCCCGGCGAGCCACCGCTACGCCGTGGGGGACGCGCCCGGCTTCCGCCCGTACGCCGAACTCCTCCACGGACAGAGCGAATCCGCGCCCGCCGACCGCACCCTCGGCTGGGTCATGAACTACACCTCGGGCACCACCGGCCGCCCCCGCGGCATCCGCCGCCCGCTCTCCGGCAAGCTCCCCGAGGAGTCCTACCTCGGCGGCTTCCTCGGCATCTTCGGCATCAAGCCCTTCGACGACAACGTCCACCTCGTCTGCTCGCCGCTCTACCACACGGCCGTCCTGCAGTTCGCGGGCGCCGCCCTGCACATCGGCCACCCCCTGGTCCTGATGGACCGGTGGACGCCCGAGGAGATGCTGCGCCTCATCGACGCGCACCGCTGCACCCACACGCACATGGTCCCCACCCAGTTCCACCGTCTGCTCGCCCTGCCCGAGCGGACACGGGACGGGTACGACGTGTCCTCGATGCGGCACGCCATCCACGGCGCCGCGCCCTGCCCCGACCACGTCAAGCGCGCCATGATCGAGTGGTGGGGGGAGTGCGTCGAGGAGTACTACGCGGCCAGCGAGGGCGGCGGCGCGTTCGCCACCGCCGAGGACTGGCTCAAGAAGCCGGGCACCGTCGGCAAGGCCTGGCCCATCAGCGAGCTGGCCGTCTTCGACGACGACGGGAAGCGGCTGCCGCCCGGTGAGCTCGGCACCGTCTACATGAAGATGAGCACCGGCGGATTCTCGTACCACAAGGACGAGTCGAAGACGAAGAAGAACCGCATCGGCGACTTCTTCACCGTCGGCGACCTCGGCATCCTCGACGAGGAGGGCTATCTCTTCCTGCGCGACCGCAAGATCGACATGATCATTTCGGGCGGGGTCAACATCTACCCCGCCGAGATCGAGTCGGCGCTGCTCACCCACCCCGCGGTCGCGGACGCCGCCGCCTTCGGGATCCCGCACGACGACTGGGGCGAGGAGGTCAAGGCCGTCGTCGAGGTGGCCGAGGGCCATGCCGCGGACGACGCCCTCGCCACCGAGATCCTCGCCCACTGCGAACGGCACCTCGCGGGCTACAAGCGCCCCAAGAGCGTCGACTTCATCGACGCGATGCCGCGCGACCCGAACGGCAAGCTGTACAAGCGGCGGCTGCGCGAACCGTACTGGGCGGGGCGCGAGCGCGCGATGTGACACCGGCGGGCCGCGGGTCCGCCGACACCACGGGCCGGGCCCACCGCGTGGCGCGCGGTGGGCCCGGCCCGTGGCGGGCGGGCGGTGGCGCCGGATCAGCGCCGCTCGCGCACCCGCACCACCTCCAGCGCCGGATCGCGCAGGATGTCCTTCTCGCAGAAGCGGGACGTCACCCAGCGCTCCTTCGCGTACAGCTCCGTCTGGTCGCTGTAGTGCGGCGAGCGGGGGTTGGAGGACTGGGAGTACGTCAGGAGCGTGCGGGCCTCCGGGCAGCCGCTCTTGTCCCAGCCGACCGCCTGGATGTGACTCGAACCGTGCGCGACCTCGGTGTAGCCCTTGGTCGCGTCCCAGGTGGGCTCGACCTTGTTCCACACACCGAGTGACTCCGTACCGCCGGAGACCGGCAGGCGCCGGTCGCCGCGCACCACGTACTGGTTCTCGCCCAGCGGCGCGTCCACCGCGATGCCCGCCGCGGTGAGCTCGGTGACGGCGTCGGCCAGCGCGGTCCCGAAGGCCGGCCGCGAGGTGTCGAGGGTGTGCGGCGTGCGCACCGGGTCGGCCGCCGAGAACGGCACCTTCCACAGCTGCGCGTTCGGCACCGCCGCCGTCAGCTTCCGCCAGAAGCGGTCGAAGAGCAGCGCGCCCCGGCTGTCGCTGTCCATCCGGTGGTCCCAACGGGCCAGCGCCCGGCAGGCCTTGGACACGTCGACGGCCTTGCCGCCGCTGTTCGTCGCGGTGCCGCCCGGCAGCGCCGCACAGGCCTCGGCGGTGTCGGCGCCCGCGAGGTCCGCGGCGGGCACCCGGTTCGCGAACTGCTGGCGCTGCAGGTCACGGACCGTCAGCCGGCCCTTGTCCGCCATCGCCGCCACGTCCTCGATCGCGCCCCGGGTGCGCATCGAGCGCTGCGTGCCGATCGTGCCGAAGATCCGCTCGTAGCCGGTGACCGGCCGGTCGGCGTTGGTCAGCCACGCGCTGTCGTTGGAGTTCTCCGCGTACGGGGCGTCCTTGACCGTCGGCATCCGCGACGGCCCGAAGATGCCCGGCTGCACCGCGTCCTTGTCCGAGCCGAGGGCGCATGCGCCGCGCGACCCGTCGAGCACGGCCACACCCGCCGAAGGATAGGTGACCTTGCCGAGCGGCGTGCTGCACCGCTGCGCCAGGTCGTCGGTGATCCGGGGGAGCACCTGGGACTGGCTGAGCAGCGAATGGCCCCCGCGGTCGGCGGCGACGGTGTTCACCCAGGGCAGCCCCTGGGTGTCGCGCAGGGCCTTGAGGACGCCCGCGGTGGAGCGCGCCTTCCCGAAGCCCAGGTCGGTGTCGCTGCCGCGCAGGTTCACGGCGTTCGGGTCGTTCAGCGCGTACGCCGTGGTCGAGGACCAGGGCAGTGGCAACTGGGCGCCCAGACCGGTGACGACGGGTCCGTAGCGGGTCCACCACTGGGTGCGGGTGACCGGCTTCCCGCCCTTGACCGGCACCGTGACCGTGCGCTTGGTCATCCTCCGCGGCTTGCCGTCGACGAGGTAGGTCGTCGGGTCGGCCGGGTCCAGGGTGAGCTGGTGCAGGTTCAGGGTGACCCCGGTCGCGACGGTGTGGCTCCACGCCACATCGCCGTTGAAGCCGATGTTCACCACGCTCGTGCCGAGCAACGACCCGCCGGACACGTTCAGTTCGCCGGGAATGGTCTGCTGCGACTGCCAGAACCTGCGGCCGCCCTGCCAGGGGTAGTGCGGGTTGCCCAGCAGCAGCCCCCGGCCGTTCGCCGTGGTCTTCCCGCTGAACGCGACGGCGTTGGAGCCCATGTCGGCGTCCTGCGCGGAGAACAATTCGCGGGCGGCCTTCGCCGTGGCCTTCGGGTCGACGCCGCGGTCCTTGGCCGTCGCGCCCGGCGGGGCGGCGGCCGTGATGCCGTCGATGGCCCGGCCCTGCCCGCCGAGCACCTGCACGGCGAAGCCCTGCCGTGCCACGTCGAGCGCCGAGATCGGGCGGACCCAGTCCGCCCCGGCGCACGCCGGGTCGGTCACGCGGTTCTGCTTCAGCCAGGCGTTGTAGCCCGCGGCGAAACCCCGCATGAGGGTCCGGGAGGTGCGGCTCGGCCCCGCGGGCGCGGGCTCGGCCAGGAGCTTCTCCACGGTCCCGGCCTCCCGGACACCGCGGAAGTACAGGTCGCTGCCGAGGTTCGTGGACGCGGACGACAGGGCGCCGCCGGGATTGCCCTCGGCCCCGAAGTGGCGGGACCGTTCGCCGCGGACGGTCACATAGCCCTCGGCGAGCGTGCACACCTGGTCGGCGGCCTGCGCCCAGCCGGTGCCGAAGCCGAGGTTCTCGTAGTCCTTGGCGAGGATGTGCGGGATGCCGTACTGGGTGTAGCGGATGGTGGCGTGCAGGCCGCCGTCGGACGGGCGGGTGTCCCGGGGCGCGGCCCCCGCGCCCGACGACGGCAGCAGGGCCACCGCCGTCAACAGCGTGATTCCCACGCCCGCCGTACGTCTCGTGCGGATGCGCATCGTGCCTCCCAACTGGGGTTCGGGAAGGAGCGGTTGAGCGTACCAAGCGGTTGGTCATTTTCGCCGTCCCTTGACCGGGCGGCCACCGGGACCCAGGATCACGGCATGACGGGTGCGGGTGGCAACAGGGTCGACGACGTCCTCGCGCGCAGTGCGCGCCGGACCCCACGACGGGTGGCGCTGCGCTACGGCGAGCGGGTGTGGACGTACGCCGGGCTCGATGCCGCGGTGACGCGGGCCGCCGGGTTCCTCCTCGGGGAGCGGCTGGCCCACGGGGACCGGGTGGGGGCCTACGGACACAACTCCGACGCCTACCTGATCGGTTTCCTCGCCTGCTCCCGGGCAGGGCTCGTACACGTGCCGATCAACCACCACCTCACCGGCGACGACCTGCGCTACATCGTCGAACAGTCCGGCAGCGCCGCCGTCCTGGCCGACCCCGACGTGCGGCACCACCTGCCGGACTCCGCGCGAGTGCTGCCGCTGCGCGGCACGACGGGTTCGCTCCTCGATTACGCAGAGCGGCAACGCCCTGGCGAGCACGGCGAGCACCCCGCAGAACGGGAACACCCCGGCGAGGCGCACGCCGTCGCCGGCCCGGACGACGGCGAGGGACTCGCCCAGCTGCTGTACACCTCCGGCACCACCGCCCTGCCCAAGGGCGCCATGCTCACCCACCGCGCCCTGCTCCACGAGTACGCCAGCGCGATCACCGCCCTCGACCTCAAGGAGACCGACCGGCCCGTCCACTCGCTGCCGCTCTACCACTCGGCGCAGATGCACGTCTTCCTCATGCCCTACCTCGCGGTGGGCGCCGAGAACACCCTCCTCGACGCACCCGACGCCGAGCGGATCCTCGACCTCGTCGAGGCCGGGAAGGCGGACAGCCTCTTCGCACCGCCCACCGTGTGGATCGGCCTCTCGCACCACCCCGGCTTCGCCACCCGTGACCTCGGGGCGCTCCGCAAGGCCTACTACGGTGCGTCGATCATGCCCGTGCCGGTCCTGGAGCGACTGCGGTCCCGGCTGCCCGGGCTGGCCTTCTACAACTGCTTCGGACAGAGCGAGATCGGCCCGCTGGCCACTGTCCTCGGACCCGACGAGCACGAGGGGCGGATGGACTCCTGCGGCCGGCCCGTCCTGTTCGTCGAGGCACGCGTCGTCGACGAGAAGGGCCGGGAGGTGCCGGACGGCACCCGGGGCGAAGTCGTCTACCGCTCACCGCAGTTGTGCGAGGGCTACTGGGACAAGCCCGAGGAGACCGCGGAGGCCTTCCGCGACGGCTGGTTCCACTCGGGGGACCTCGCGGTGCGCGACGAAGAGGGCTACTTCACCGTCGTCGACCGGGTCAAGGACGTCATCAACTCCGGTGGTGTCCTCGTCGCGTCCCGGCAGGTCGAGGACGCGCTGTACACGCACGCGGGCGTCGCCGAGGTGGCGGTGATCGGGCTGCCGGACGAGCGCTGGGTCGAGGCCGTCACCGCCGTCGTCGTCCGCGGCGACGACCACCTCACCGAGGCCGAACTCATCGGCCACGCCCGCGAGAAGCTCCCCCACTTCAAGGCACCCAAGCGGGTCCTGTTCGTCGACGAACTGCCGCGCAACGCGAGCGGGAAGATCCTCAAGAGGGAACTGCGGGACCGCTTCGGGCGGGCGTGACCCCGGCACGGGACAGCGCACCCGCCCTCGGACCCATGTTCCGGCGCGCCGCACATTGACGGTGGTCCACCCGGGCGCGACGGTGGCCGCAGCGCTGCCGTGGTGCGGGCGAGCGCTGCGTCATGTCCGTCACGGGGGAGGGGACACCATGCCCGAGCACACCGGCGAGCGACCGCCCCGGGCCGCCATCCTGGTCGAGTTCCAGCAGCGCGGCGGCGTGCGCCAGGTCGCCCTGAACGCCCCCGAGGCGATGGCCCAGTCCGCGCGGGCCGTCGACCAGGCCATGGAGACGATCCGGGCCATGGCCGAACGCGTCCGCGGCACCGTCGCCCGGATGGACCTGCGGCCCGACGGCGTCGAGGTCACCTTCGGCATCAAGTTCGACACCGAGGCGGGCGCCGTCATCGCCAAGGCGGGCGTCGAGGCCTCGGTGAGCGTCACCCTGCGCTGGGGGGCCGGTGGCCAGACATGAGCCACGGCACGTCACGGCGGCCCCCGCCCCGGGTCATCCTCCAGGACATCCGCGAGTTCACCGTGCAGATCAGGGACCCGGCGAGCGGCCGGATCGTGGGCACCGGCGTGGTCATCTCGCGCGGCGGGATCGTCGCCACCTGCGCCCACGTCGTCCGCGCGTGCGGCGTCGAACCGCTGGCCAGCAGGGAGGCGCAGGTGGAGGTGTACTTCCCCGCCGTCAACCACCGGTCGCGGCTCTCCGAGGTGCGCCCGGCGTGGGTGGCGGCCGCCTTCACCGACAGCGAGGACGACCTGGTCTGCCTCCAGGTGGAGGGCGACCTGCCGCTGCCCGCCGACCGGGTGGCCGTGCTCGGCACTGCCGTCGAGTCCCAGTGGAACTCCTTCCGCAGCTACGGCTACCGGCAGTTGGAGGGCTACATCGGGGCCTGGGCGCGCGGGGTGATCCTCGGTGAGGTCGAACCGCCGGTGGGCCGGCACCTGCTGCTCGACCCCGTCCAGCTGGAGTCCAGCCAGATCGACGCGGGCATGAGCGGCGCGGCCGTCCTCGACATCGAGCGCAACCTGGTCGTCGGCGTCGTCTCCGAGACCTGGATCGCCGAGACCGTGACGGGCAAGGACCGGGACACCGCCTGGGCGGTCAACGCCCAGGTCCTCGACTTCTCTCCGCTGCGCGTGGACCTGCGCTCCGACTCCCTGCCGCTGGCCGCCGCCGAACCCGCCCGGGTGAAACCGGACCTGCTGGGGCGGGCCGCGCGGGTGCCCGCCGGACGGCGGATGGACTCGGCGCCCGTGCCCCTGCCCGAATGGGTCGGGCGCGACACGCTGCTCGACGAACTCGACCGGGCCGCGGGCGACGACGAATCCCTCGTGGTCGCCCTCGTGGGGTTCGGCGGAGAGGGCAAGAGCAGCCTGGCCAGGCGCTGGGTGGACCGGGCCACCGGCGGCGGTGCCGACGGCACCTTCAGCGACGTCTTCTGGTGGAGCTTCACCGAACGCGCGAGCGCCGACGACTTCTTCGAGGCCGCCCTGGAGTTCGTCAGCGGCGGCCGCATCTCCTCGGGCGAACTGCCCGACGGCCGCGCCCGCGCGGAGAGCGTGGCCGCCCTCCTCGAACTGCGGCCCTTCCTCTTCGTGCTCGACGGACTCGAAGTCATGCAGCACCAGACCGGCGACTACTACGGCACCCTGCGCAGCGCCGACCTGCACGACTTCCTCACCTTCTTCGCGACGCCCGGACACCGGTCCTTCTGCCTGATCACCACCCGGGCGCCGGTCCTCGACCTCGTGCGCTACGTGACGTGCCAGCAGGTCGACGTCCCCCCGCTGTCACTCGCGGCCGGCACGCGACTCCTGCGCAAGCTGGGCATCGACGGTCCCGACAGCTCCCTGGAGCGCCTGGTGCGGGACTGGGAAGGGCACGCCCTCACCCTGAGCCTGATCGCGGCGATCCTCACCAAGCGCCACCAGGGCGAGATCCGGCGGGTCGCCTCCCTGCCCGCCCCCGACCCCTCCCTCTCCCGCGACCAGCAACTGCGCCAGGTCCTCCTCGACTACGACGCCTGCCTGTCCGACGCGGAGCGCTCCTTCCTCACCCGCTACAGCGTCTTCCGCGTCGCGGTGCCCGACGAGGCGCTGCGCCACGTCCTGCCCGAGCGCCCCTGGGAGGAGGCCGACACCGAGTGGCAGCAGGCGCGGACCGTGATGTTCCAGCACCTGCTCGCGGCCCGCATCCTGCGCCGGGACGTCGCGGGCCGCACCAGCATGCACCCCCTGGTCCGGGACTTCTTCGAGACCCGCGCGACGGACCGGGAGCAGCGCCGCGCCCTGCACCTGCGGGCCATGCGCTACTTCCTGGGCACCACCGACGAGCCGGAGCGGCGGCGCACGCTGGAGGAGCTGGAGCCGACCGTCGAGGCCATCCACCACGCGTGCGGCGGCGGTGACTACGAAGCCGCCGGAAACCTCGTGCACGCCGTCCTGTACGCGGGGGAGCGCGGTCTGATCACCCGCGAGCTGGGGGCGTACGAGACGGCCCTGTCGGTCTTCGGGGAGTTCTACCCGGACGGCGAGCTCATGCGGCTGCCGCTGATGCGGGACAGCGCCTCACGGGGCTGGGTCCAGCACGAGGTGGCGACCTGCCTGCAGATGCTCGGGCGGCTGCGCGAGGCGGGCGTCGCCACCCGGCGCGCCATGCAGGCGTTCAAGGCCGTCGGGGCCTGGCACGACGCGGCCGTGAGCTGCCAGAACCTGGCCGAGCTCTACCTCAGCCTGGGTGCCCTGCCGGCGTGCGGCGCCATCGTGACCGAGGCGTTCGCGCTGGCGGAACGGTCGGCGGACCAGGAGGACGTGCTCGTGGCCGAGACGCTCAAGGGCGCCCTCGCCCACTTCGAGGGCCGCACCGAAGAGGCCGGCCGCGCCTTCGCCGAGGCGCTGCGCATCGCCCGCGAGCACACGCCGATCCCCGCCCTCTACAGCAGCAGCGGCACGCGCTACGCGGAGCACCTGCGCAGGCTCGGGCAGGACGACGCGGCCCGCCGGGTCCACCGGACCAACCTGACGGTGTGCCGGGCGGCGGGGTGGCGCGGCGACGAGGTGAGCTGCCTGGTCGGCCTCGGCGACCTGGCCCTGGACCGCGGCGACGCGGCGGCGGCCCGCCGGGCGTACGACGAGGGGCTGCTCCTCGCCCGGGGCATCGCCCGGCGTGACGTGCTGATCCGCGCGATGCTGGGCGCGTGCCGCTGGGAACTGCGCTTCGGAACGCCCGGTACCGTGCCGGACGTCCAGCTGGCCCCCGCGCTGCGGATGGCGGTCGCCGACGGCTACCGCATCGCCGAGATCGAGGGCCGCATGCTGCTGGCCCAACTCCACCGCAGGTCGGGCGAGAACGAGTCGGCATGGGCCGAGCTGGCGCTCGCCGAGCAGATGAGCGTGGAGATCGGCTACCACTGGGGGCAGCACGACGTGCGGGCGATCCTCCGGGAGCTGGGCGGGGAGGGCGGCGGCTGACCGTCAACCCGCGGACGCGGAATCGCCGCCCCCGTCCGCGCCCCCGTTCCCCTGTCCACCCCCGCCGTCCTCGTCCTCGCCGTCCGCCTCGCCCTCATCCTCCGCTTCCTCGTCGCCGAGCTGTCGGGCGATGCTCTCCAACAGGCCCGGCGGCAGGCGGCCGTCGATCGCGGACGCCGTCCAGTGCGCCGCCTCGTCGCCGTCGTGTGCGGGATCCTGCCCCGGTTGCTCCGACACCTCGACCTCCCTGGCCCGTGCCGCACGTCCAGTGTCGCGCACGGGCCCCACCGGCCGGAGACGTTCCGCGGGTGCCGGTCGCCCTAGCCGGCCTGCCCCTTCGGGCGCAGGTCCACGATCCGCTTGAACTTGCCCACCGACCGCTCCAGCGTCTCCGGGTCGACGATCTCCACGCCGACCGAGACGCCGATGCCGTCCTTCACCGCCGACGCGATCTCCCGGGCCGCGGCCGTGCGCCGCTCCGGCGGGGTGTCCGCGCGGGCCTCGGCGCGCACCGTCAGCGCGTCCATGCGGCCCTCGCGGGTCAGCCGCAGCTGGAAGTGCGGGGCGATGCCCGCCGTTTGCAGCACGATCTCCTCGACCTGGGTGGGGAAGAGGTTGACGCCCCGCAGGATCACCATGTCGTCGCTGCGGCCGGTGATCTTCTCCATCCGGCGGAACACCCGTGCCGTCCCCGGCAGCAGGCGCGTCAGATCCCGCGTCCGGTACCGGATGACGGGCATGGCCTCCTTCGTGAGCGAGGTGAACACCAGCTCACCGCGCTCGCCGTCCGGCAGCACCTCGCCCGTGATCGGGTCCACGACCTCGGGATAGAAGTGGTCCTCCCAGATGTGCAGCCCGTCCTTGGTCTCCACGCACTCCTGCGCGACCCCGGGGCCGATCACCTCGGAGAGCCCGTAGATGTCGACGGCGTCGATCGCGAAACGCTCCTCGATCTCGCGCCGCATCTCCTCCGTCCACGGCTCCGCGCCGAAGATGCCGACTTTCAGGGACGTCGTACGGGGATCGACGCCCTGCCGCTCGAACTCCTCCAGGAGGGTGAGCATGTACGACGGGGTCACCATGATGATCTCGGGCCGGAAGTCCTGGATCAGCCGCACCTGGCGCGCGGTCATGCCGCCGGACGCGGGGATCACCGTGCACCCGAGCCGCTCCGCCCCGTAGTGCGCGCCCAGGCCGCCGGTGAACAGGCCGTACCCGTACGCCACATGGACCTTCTCGCCGGGACGGCCGCCCGCGGCCCGGATCGAGCGCGCGACGACGTCCGCCCACATGGAGAGGTCCTGCTCGGTGTACCCGACGACCGTCGGGAGACCCGTCGTGCCGCTGGAGGCGTGCAGCCTGCGCACCTCGGACTGCTCCACCGCGAACATCCCGAACGGGTAGTTGGCCCGCAGGTCGTCCTTGGTGGTGAACGGGAACCGCGCGAGGTCGGCGAGCGATCGGCAGTCGTCGGGGTGCAGCCCCGCCTTGTCGAACGCCGCCCGGTAGAACGGGACGTTCTCGTACGCGTGCAGCAGCGTGTCCTGGAGACGTTCCCACTGCAGGGCACGGAGCTCGTGCGGGCCGAGTCGTTCCGCCGCGTCCAGCAGTGCCGGCATACGCGTCATGAGCATTGCTCCCGTCCTGAACGGGCGACCGATCATTCGGTCGTCGATCTTCTGGTGAGCTCAGTAATCCAGGCCGGGAGGTGGCCGTCAAGGGATCTCGCACAGCGGCTTTGAGCTGCGGCGCGAGGGCAAGGGCCACCGTCATGGGCCACCCCCGGGCGGGCCGCCGGACGGCAGCGCCCGGACGCCGTGCCCGACGGCGTTGCCCGGGCGGCGCGCGGAATGTGATGATCATCCCCATGCCGACATTCAGCGCGTACGACGGGACGGAGCTCGCCTACCACGAGAAGGGGGACGGCGAACCGCTGCTGTGCCTCCCGGGCGGCCCCATGCGGGCCGCCGCCTACTTCGGCGACCTCGGCGGCCTCACCGCGCACCGCCGCCTGATCCTGCTCGACCTGCGCGGCACGGGCGACTCGGCGGTGCCGGACGACCCGGCGACGTACCGCTGCGACCGGCTCGTCGACGACGTCGAGGCGCTGCGCGAGCACCTGGGGCTCGAACGGATCGACCTGCTGGGCCACTCGGCGTCCGGCAACCTGGCCACGCTGTACGCGGCCCGCCGCCCCAAGCGGGTCCGCGCCCTCGTCCTGGTCACCCCGGCCACGCACTCCGTCGGCCTGACCGTCACCGACCGGGACCACCGGGACGCGGCGGCGCTGCGCGCGGGCGAGCCCTGGTATCCCGCCGCGGAGGCCGCGCTGGAGGAGATCGCGGCCGGCCGCGCCACCGCCGAGGTGTGGAACGCCCTCGCGCCCCTCGCGTACGGGCGCTGGGACGCCACGGCGCAGGCGCACCGGGCGGCCGGCGCCACCGAGAAGAACGCGGACGCGGCGGCCGCCTTCTACGCCGAGGGCGCCTTCGACCCGCCCGCCACCCGCGCCGCCCTGACCGCCCTCGCCGCGCCGGTCCTGGTCCTCGCCGGCGAGTGGGACAGCGGCCCGAACCCCGCGCACGCCGAGGAGTTCGCCGCGCTCTTCCCGCACGGGGTGCGCCAAGTGCAGCCGCGCGGCGCCCACTTCCCGTGGCTGGACGACCCGGAGTGGTTCGTGCGGCGGGTCGCCGGATTCCTCGCGCAGGACTGACCGGGGCCGGCGTCCGGGGCGAGGGGCCGCTCACCTCGGCCGGTCGGCGGCCCGCGGCTCGTCGCCCGCCCGGCCGGCCGACGCGATGCCCGTCCTGGACGTGACGTTCAACTTCCGCATGATGCGGGCCACATGGTGCTCGACCGTGCGGGTCGACAGGACCAGGCTCTCCGCGATCTCACGGTTGGCCCGGCCCTGGACGACCAGGTGCGCCACCTCCTGCTCGCGGGGCGAGAGCTGGTCGCCGTAGCCGAGGCGGCCCCTGCGGTGGGTGGTGACGATGTCGTGGCGGCGCAGCAGCCGCTGGCAGCGGGCCACGTCCCAGCGCGCCCCGAGCGCACGGTAGGCCTCGACCACGTCCTGGATGACGTCGGCCGCCGCCTCGCCGTGCAGGCCGAGGAGGCAGCGCCCGCGGGTCTCCGCCGCCCGCGCGGCCTCGAAGGGGCGTCCCAGGGCGCGCCATTGGGCCTCCGCGTCGGCCAGCAGGACGACTGCCTCGTCGGGCCGGTCGGCCGCCTCGGCGAGCAGCGCCCGGCACACGGTCAGCGCGGCGCGGGCGGCCGGCGCGTCCTGCCGGACGGTGCCCGCGGCGAAGTCGTCGACGAGCCGCACGGCCCGCGCGCCCTGCCCGCTGCCGTGCAGCGCCTCCACGGCCATGGGCGCCAGCTCGCCCGCCCACAGCCAACCGCCGGTGCGGGCGAGCCGGTTCAGGGTCTCCTCGACCGCCTCGCAGGCCTGACCGGGCCGCCCCGCCTCCAGGTGGACGCGGGCGGTGGCGGCGGCGGACGCGGTGAGGATGACGCCCGTGTCGTAGCGGGTGACCCGGGCGGCCTCGGCGAGGTCGCGGCGGGCCCGCGGGACGTCGCCGAGCATGTGCAGCGCGGTCAGCCCGCGGATCAGCATGGCCTCGGAGGTCAGATCGGGTATCTCCGCGTAGTGCCGGGTGGTCCGGTCCGCGGACGCGTGCAGCCCCTGCCAGTGCCCGCCGTGCCAGGCGAGCACCAACTGGGCGGTCTGCGTGAGCCCTTCCAGGTACGGGCTCCTGGTGTCGGCCAGGCCGTGGGCCGCCCGGTCGAGGAACTCCCGGGCCCGCACGTCGTGGCCGAGGGCGGTGGCCGCGTGGGCCAGGTTCGTCCAGCCCCGGGCGTGGTGCGCGGCCTCCATGGCGCTTCCGGCCGGGCCGCGCAGCGCCTTTGCCGCGGTCCAGGCCCGGGGTTCGCCGAGGAGCATCAGGGCGGTCGCGCGGTTGGCCGCGATGGCGGCGCGGGCGACGGGGTCGGTGACCTGGCCGGTGAGCGCCTCGCAGCGGTCCAGCCAGTGCAGGTGGCGGTCGACGGGCCAGCCCTTGATGGAGGGGATGGCGGCGACCGCCATGGCGCGGGCGGCGGTCTGCGGGTCGGTGAGTTCCAGGTCGGGGATGGCGCGGGCGACCTCGTTGAGGCTGTCCAGCGCCCCGCCGCTCTGGTTGCGCAGCACGACGCTCAGGTGCAGTCGGATCTCGCCGCGCAGCCGGGCGGGCGGCGCGTCCTCGTCGAGGACCCGCCGCACGGCGGCGACCACGTGCTCGCCCGCGCGGGCGAGCTGGGCGGTGCGGGCCAGTTTCGCCGCGGCGCGGATACGTCCTTCGGCGTGCGGGTCCTCGTCGATCGCTCGCGTGTAGAGGCTGGTGGCGGCGGCGTAATCGCCCTCCGCCGCCGCCCGGTCGGCCGCCGCGACGAGGCAGCGCAGCGCCTCGCGCACGCGTCCCGCGGCCGTGTACAGCCTGGCCAGATCGGTCAGCGGCAGGGGGCCCGCGCCGTCCCGGTGCAGAGCCCGGGCGGCCCGCAGGCTCAGCCGGGCCACCCGCGTCCCCGGCATCCGCGCCAGCGCGGCACGGCGGTCCAGCGGGTGCCGGAAGACGGGGCTCGGCCCGTCCGTCCGCAGGACGGCACGGCGCCCGCAGGCGTCCACGGCCGCCTCCGCGCGCTCGGCGGAGAGCCCGGCCACCTCGGCGAGCAGGCCGACGGGCACCGCCCGGTCGAGCACGGCCGCCGCCTCCACGACGCGCAGGGCGTCCTCGCCGAGCCGCCCGTACCGCAGGGCGAAGTCGCGCCGGACCTGCGGAGGTACGCCGACGTCCCGCAGGGCGGCGAGCAGGCTGACCTCCGCGGGGTGCGCGTCGTCGCACCGGCCGCCCGCGGCGGCCGGCTCTTCGCCGCTGTGCGCCTCGTGGTGCTCCTGCCGGCCCTCGCCCCGCGTGGCCGTCGCCCCGGCGTACCCGATGTCCCGGACCTTGTGGCCGATGGTGGCCGCGACACCCGGCAGGCCCGTCCGGTTCCGCTCCCGCGTGCGCAGCAGCTCGTCGGCGGACGCCAGCAACGCCTCGGCCACGTCGGGCAGTCCGCCGCTCGACTCGTGCACGTGGACGACCAGGTCGTGCAGGTCCTCGGCGCGCTGCGGCCGGTGGGCGTGCAGCCACCGGCGTACGAACTCCTCCGTGTCCCCGCACGTCCGGGGCCGGACGTCGATCTCCTCGACGCGGGCCCGCGCGGGCAGCGGGACGCCGAACAGCGGCAGCCCGGGCGCCGCGTCCTCGGTGACGACCAGGCGGAGCCGGGGCGGCAGCGCGCCGATCAGGTGCTGGAGCAGGGCGAGGGTGGCGGGGTCGGCGCGGTGCACGTCCTCCACGACGAGGACGGCGTCCCCGAGCGCGTCGAGCAGCGTCTGGACGGCGCGCGGCAGCAGCGCGTTCCTGACGTGCGGGTCGGCGGCGGCCGGGGGTGGCTGCGGCAGCCGGTCGGCCAGCTCGGGCACCAGGAGTGCGATGACTCCGGTCACTTCCGGGAGGGCGGGGCCGGGGATGCCGGGCCGGTACGGCAGCCCAGCGAGCGCGTCGGCGACGGGAGAGAGCGGGGCGGTCGCCCACGAACCCCCGCCCCCGTCAGGCCCCGACCCTGGCCGCACGTCCTCGCGGCACACCCCGCGCAACTGCGACCACCCCGTGAACTCCGCCTCGGCGAGCACCTCGTCCACCAGCCGGGGCACGCCCGTGCCGGTCTCACCGCGGACCACCACGACGACCGGGCCCGCGCGCAGGGCCTCGCGCAGACGCCGGGTCTCGGCGGCCCGGCCGACCGTGCCGTGTCCGCCGCGCGTCTCCGCGTCCCGGCCCGCATCGAAGGAACGTCCGTCCACGGCTCCGCCTCTCGCTGCCGTCGTCCCGGGCGGCCCGCGTCGGGAGCGCCACGTGGTGCGGGGCTGTCGGGGCCTGCTCGCCGGGACACGGCGTTCGTTGAACGGTGGTCTACTCGTTCGGCCACCCCCGTCGCAATAGGGGGTCACCACCTAGGGAATGCCGCCACCCGGTGCCGGAGCGGCCCCGCAGGCCCGGGCCGAGGCGCTCCCGGGGGCGCCGGGCGCCTCCGCTTCCCACTCTTTGGGTAGCGCTACGGATTGCTGCGCCGCCTCGGCCTGGCCGATGCTCTGGCCCGTCCGACGACGTCACGCTCGAACGCCCCGGCCCCCGCCGGCAGGACCGGACGGACGAGGACGGCTGTCCCCAACAGCCGTGTGACGTGATCAGACCCGTGCCGCACGGAGCCCCACTCCGTGCGGCACACCACCCAGCAGGCGCGGCCCGCACCCACTCCGTGCGGCGCGCCCCCTCCGACACTCGGCTGTCGCCCACAGCACGCGGCACGCCGGTCCTGTCACGCCCCACCTGTCATGGACACGGCATATGTCGTGTCGGATTCCGAGGGAGAAACCATGAAGATCGACGCTCGCGCCGTCCGGCGCGTGCTCGCCGTCGGCGCAAGTACCGCCCTGCTCGCGGGAGTCGCGGCGACCTCCGGGGCCGCCGCCGCTCCCGTCCCGCCGGGCGACGGCGAGGGCCGCATCGTCGGGGCGGACCGCCCCGGCGCCGTCGATGGCTCGTACATCGTCACCTTCAAGGACTCGGTCGCCCGTTCCGCCGTCCCCGCCTCGGCGAAGGCCCTGGCCAAGGAGCACGCGGGCAGCCTGCGGTACACCTACACCGCCGCCCTGCGCGGCTTCGCCGTGCGGATGTCGGAGGGCGAGGCCAAGGAACTGGCCGCCGACCCTTCGGTCGCCCGCGTCGAGGCCGACGCCGCCGCCTACGCGGTGGACACGCAGACCAACCCGCCCTCCTGGGGTCTGGACCGCGTCGACCAGCGCGACCTGCCGGTCGACAAGCAGTACGCGTACGACACCACCGCCGCCAACGTGAACGCGTACATCGTCGACACCGGTATCCGCATGAGCCACCGCGACTTCGGCGGCCGTGCGGTCAGCGGCTACGACTTCATCGACAACGACTCGAACGCCTCGGACTGCCAGGGCCACGGCACCCATGTCGCGGGCACCGTCGGCGGCGGCTCGTACGGTGTCGCCAAGGGCGTCAAGCTGGTCGGCGTGCGGGTGCTGAACTGCCAGGGCACGTCGGGCGACACCTGGGCGCCGGTCCTCGCCGGGATCGACTGGGTCACCAAGAACGCGGTCAAGCCGGCCGTGGCCAACATGAGCATCGGCGGCGGCAAGACCCAGTCCGTGAACGACGCCGTGGCGGCCTCCATAGCCTCCGGCGTCACCTGGGTCGTGGCGGCGGGCAACAACAACGCCGACTCCTGTTCGTACTCCCCGTCCTCCACCCCGTCCGCCATCACGGTCGGCGCCACCAACAGCCGCGACGCCCGCGCCACCGGGTGGTCCAACGGCCAGGGCTCCAACTACGGCTCCTGCCTGGACATCTTCGCCCCGGGCGACAGCATCGTCTCCTCGTCCAACTCCGGCGACGGGAACTCGCAGACCATGAGCGGTACGTCCATGGCCTCCCCGCACGTGGCCGGCGCCGCCGCGCTGCTGCTCGCCGCCAACCCGTCCTGGACCCCGGCCCAGGTCCGCGACAAGCTCGTCGCGGGCGCCACGTCCGACAAGGTCACCGACGCCCGTACCGGCTCGCCGAACAAGCTCCTGTACACGGGTGCGGGCGGCACCACACCGCCCACCGGCAAGAAGTTCGAGAACACCGACGACTACCCGATCCGTGACAACGCCACCGTCGAGTCGCCCCTCACGGTCAGCGGCGTCACCGGCAGGGCCCCGGCCGACCTGACCGTCGGCGTCGACATCCGGCACACCTTCCGCGGCGACCTCAAGGTCGAGCTCGTCGCGCCCGACGGCACCGCCTACGTCCTGAAGGACTACAACAGCAACGACAGTGCCGACAACGTCCAGGCCACCTACCGCGTCGACGCCTCCGCCGAGACCGCCGACGGCACCTGGAAGCTGCGGGTGACGGACAACTGGACCAACGACACCGGCACCATCAACTCCTGGTTCCTGCAGTTCTGACCGCCGCTTCCCCCGTCCGACCGCATCCCCACCGGGGACGGCGCCGGCCCGCACCTGCGGGCCGGCGCCTCGCGCGCTAGAGGTCGCGGCAGAACCCGCGGGCCTCGGCCAGGTCCCGCTTCGCCTCGGCGTCGAACGCGAACAGCCGGGCGTGGCGCTCCTGCGTGCGGCGGACCGCCTCGGCCAGCGGCTTGTACCGTTCGTCGCCCGCCGCGGCCGCCCCGGCGAACGCGCCCGCCGCGGCGAACCGGTTCATGGCGATCTCACCGGCCGTGCCCTTCTTGGTGTACGCCCCCTCGTCGAACCCGTCGAGCGCCTGGCACGCGGCCCGCGCGTCCCCGGCCGCGTCGGCCCCGTCCGCGCTCGCGCCGCCGCCGTCCAGCGCCCACGCCGCGCCGACCGCCCCGGCCCCGACGAGGAGGCCGACGGCCAGCCACACGGCGGCGGTCGACGTGCGGCGGCCCGGCCGACCGGTCGTGACGGGTGGCGGGGCAGGGGTGGTGTGGTCCTGGTGTGACTGCATCCGGCCAACCTACTGCGGCCGGTTCCCGTGCTGCGCCAGCTGTTCCGCTGCGAACGACGCCAGGGACTTGGGGCTCAGCCGCAGCCGCCTGCCCGCGATCATCGTGCCCAGGGCGAAGGCCAGTTTCGGACGCCTCAGCCGCCCCAGGACGTAGCCCACCACGAGCGCGAGACCCATCAGCAGTTTGGTCATCATGGGGGGACTCGTTTCTTCAGGAGCGCCGCGCGCCCCGCGTCCGGAGCGCACCCGCGCCGCGTCACCGTCGGGGCCGGACACATACGGGTGTCCTGAGAGCGCCCTTCGAAACGGCATCGCGCGCAGGCCGACCCGAGCGCAGGGCGTCTCGCGCGCACGCCGTCCGGCGCGTTCCCCCTCCCAACAGGCCCCGCTCGTACGATGGCCACGGCCGTACGCGATCGACGGGTCGTGCGCGGTCGCCGGACGTCCGCCACCGAGCCCCTGGGATCCGCCGTGCGCCTCGCCGTCTCCACCCGCCCGACCCGTTCCGCCCGCCGTCTGCTCGCCGCCGGTGTCCTGGGCGCCACCCTGCTCGCGGGAGGCGGCGGCACCGCCGTCGCGGCGGCCGACCGGCCCGGCGCGGGCGCCGTGACGGGGTCCTCCGCCCGCCTGCGCCCCCTCGCCGAGCTGTCCGCGCGGCGGCTGGCCACCGCCGACCTGGTCGCCGCCGCCAAATACGGCACGGGCAGCCCCGTCGACGACCCGGCCCGCGAGCGGCAGGTGCTGGACACCGTGGCCGCGCAGGCCACGGAGGCCGGCGCCGATCCCGAGGTCACCGTGCGGATCTTCCGGGACCAGATCGAGGCCAACAAGGTCGTCCAGCGCGGCCTGTTCCGGCACTGGGACGCCGATCCGGCGCAGGCGCCCACGGAGCGGCCCGACCTCGCCGAGGTCCGTGCGGAGATCAACCGCGTCAACGCCGAGCTGGTGCGCGGCATCGCGGCGTCCACGGGCGCGCGCACGGCGCCGTACTGCGGGGCGATGCTGGTCGCGGCGGCCGACGGCGTGCGCCGTGCGGACCGCCTCGACGCCCTGCACACCGTCGCCCTCGGCCGCTCGCTGCGGTCAGTCTGCGCGGGCTGAGACCCGGGGCCGGTCGCGGGGGAGCCGGTAGGCGAACCACGGCAGGGCGCGCTGGGTGACCGTGCCGACCGCCAGGGCGTAGAGCACCGTGCCGAGGCCCGCGGTCCCGCCGAGCAGGGCGCCCACGGCGAGGACGCCCAGCTCGATGACGGTGCGGACCCGCCGCAGCGAACGACCGGTGACGGCGGCCGCGCCCGTCATCAGGCCGTCCCGGGGGCCGGGGCCGAACCGCGCGCCGACATAGACGGCCACGGACAGGCCGTTGAGGACCACCCCGCCCATGAGCAGGCCGGTCCGCGCGGGCAGGCCGAGGCCTTCGGGCACGACCCGCAGGCCGAGGTCGGACGAGACGGCGAGGACGGCGATGTTGGCGAACGTGCCGAACGTCGGCCGCTGTTTCAGGGGTATCCAGAGCAGCAGCACGAGCACGCCGAGCACGGCGCTGATCGTGCCGAAGCTGAGCGGCGTGCGCCGCTCGAGGCCCTCGTACAGGACGCTCCACGGGTTCACGCCGAGCCCGGCGCGGACCAGCAGCGAGAGGCTGAAGCCGTACAGGCCCAGGCCGAGCAGGAGTTGGGGAAGGCGTCTCAGGAGGCCGTCGTGGAAGGGGACGTACGAGATGTCCGGGGTGGGGACGTGTGAGCTGTCCTGCCGCATGCCGGGGTGCCTCCGTGCCGGTGTCCGCCCTGAAGCCCGTGCCTTCAGGGCCATTGCGGCCACTCTGTAGAGTCATTGGCCCGGTCAACACAGCCAATCCCGGGAGAATGGTGTGGTCGACATGGACCCGGAGCGGCCCGCGGACCCGTCCGGCCGTGCCGAACGGACGCTGGGCGGCAGGCAGCTCGCCGCGCTGCTGCCCGATCCGTCCGGCCTGCGCCCCGCCTACCGGCATCTCGCCCAGGCCATCGGGGACCTGATCCTGGACGGCCGCATCGCCCTGCACGTCAGGCTCCCGGCCGAACGGGAACTGGCGGCCGCCCTGGACACCAGCAGGACCACCGTCACCGCTGTGTACGACCTGTTGCGCGAGAACGGATACGCGCGCAGCCGCCAGGGCGCGGGCACCTGGACGGCGCTCCCCGAAGGGCGCGCGCCCAGGGGCGTGCGGCGGCTCCTCGCGGCCGAGGACACCGCGATCGACCTGGCCAGGGCCGCCCCCGGACTGCCGCGGCAGGAGCTCGCCGACACCCTGCTGCGCGTCGCCCCGCAGCTGGCGGCACACGCGCACACGCCCGGCTACCACCCCTACGGCCTGCCGGATCTGCGCGCCGCCGTCGCCGAGCGCTTCACCCGGCGGGGGCTGCCCACCGTGCCCGAGCAGATCCTGGTGACCTCGGGCGCCCAGCACGCGCTGACCCTCGTCCTCGGACTGCTGTGCGCGCCGGGCGACCGGGTGCTCGTGGAGAACCCGTCGTACCCGAACGCGCTGGAGGCCATGCGCCGCGCCCGGCTGCGCACCCTGTCGGTGCCGGTGACCGACGCGGGCTGGGACATCGATGTCGTCGAGTCGGCCTTCCGGCAGGCGGTGCCCCGACTCGCCTACCTCATCCCGGACTTCCACAACCCGACGGGCTGTCTCATGCCCGCGGACGAGAGGGCGCGCGTGCTGCGGGCCGCCCGGGGCTCGGGCAGCTGGCTCGTCGTCGACGAGACGCTCGCCGAGCTCGCCCTCGACGTGCCCGCGCCGCCGCCCCTCGCCGCGCACGCGGGACCCGGCGGCGCGGGCCAGGTCATCACCGTCGGGTCGATGAGCAAGACCCACTGGGCGGGCCTGCGCATCGGCTGGCTGCGCGCGCCCGCGCGGCTGGTGACCGAGCTGGCCGGGCAGCGCGTCGCCACCGACATGGGCGGCCCGGTCCTCGACCAGCTGCTCGCCCTCGACCTCCTCGACCGGTCCGACGTCCTGCTGCCGCCGCGCCTGGCCGAGCTGCGGGCGGGGCGCGCCGCGCTCTGCGCCGCCCTGGAGGAGCACCTTCCGGGGTGGAGCCTGCGCCTGCCGCCCGGCGGCCTCTCGCTGTGGGTGGATCTCGGCGAGCCGGTCGCCCCGGCGCTCGCGGAGCGGGCCCTCGACCACGGCGTGCGGATCGAGAGCGGCTCCTTCTTCGCGGCCGACCCCGGCCTCTTCGAACAGCGGCTGCGCATCCCGTACACCACGCCGGCCGACACGCTCCACGAAGCGGTGCGCCGCATGGCGGCGGCACTCGCCGACGACCTCGCGCCGCCCTCCGCCCCCGCGCGACCGCGCTGGGTGGCCTGACGCCGGACGGGTCCCGGGGCGTCGCGACCCTCACCGCACGATCTCGGGCCGCCCCGACGCCGCGATGCCGGTGAGCACCAGATCGACGCCCGCGAGGAACTGCTCGTGGTCGTCGTGGTCGCGCAGCCGGCCCGCGACGGCCCGGGTGAACGGGTACGCGTCGGGGTCGAGCTCCTCCCAGGCCCGCGACACGCTGTCGAGGAACTCCGTGCGGTCGGTGCCGGGCGGGAGGGCGCGGGCGCTCTCCGTGTTCGCCGCGTTCTGCCCCGCGGCGCCCAGGACGTAGTGCACCAGGACCGAGGTCGCCGCGAACCAGCCCTCCTCGGGCACGCCCAGTGCGCCGACCCGCCGCCCGAAGCTCTCGAAGATGCGCGGTGCCACCGCACCCCACGGACTGCGCGACAGCTGCGTGGACAGCTGGGCGGCGAGCCACGGATGCTCCTCGACCGCGTCGAACAGGCCGAGCGCGACGGCACGGATCTCCGCCTGCGGCGCCCGGTCCCCGACCGGCTCGACCGCCAAGGCCGCCGCGACGACGGAGTCGGTCGCGGCCGCGAGCAGCTCGTCCTTGTTCGCCACGTGCCAGTAGATCGCCCCGGGCCCGGTGGCGAGGCGCTCGGCCAGCGCCCGGAACGTCAGCCCGCGCTCCCCGCTCGCGTCGAGCAGCTCGACGGCGGCCTCGATGATGCGCTCCCGGGAGAGCGCCTCCGTGCGCCGCTGCGAGCGGCGCGTCCGCGTTGTCATGGACCCATTTTGACATGACTGGAACGTCGTTCCAACATGAGAGTGGAACGGTGTTCCAATCCCGTCCCCGGACGGCACCCACACCGGCACCCTCACCGACACCCCCACCCGAAGGAGTCACCATGCGCACCCCCGTCACGATCATCGGCGCCGGACTCGGCGGCCTCACGCTCGCCCGTGTCCTGCACGTCCACGGCATCCCCGCGACGGTCTACGAGGCGGAAGCCTCCGCCGACGCCCGTACGCAGGGCGGACAGCTCGACATCCACGAGCACAACGGCCAGCCCGCCCTGGCCGCGGCCGGACTCACCGACGCGTTCCGCGCACTCATCCACGAGGGTGGCGAGGCCCTGCGCGTCCTCGACCGGCACGGCGCCGTCCTGCACGACGAGCCCGACGACGGCACGGGCGGGCGCCCCGAGGTGCTCCGCGGCGACCTGCGGCGCATCCTGCTCGACTCGCTGCCCACCGGCACCGTCCGCTGGGGCCACAAGGTCTCCGGCGTCCGCCCCCTGGGCGCGGGCCGCCACGAGGTGGCGTTCGCCGACGGGACGACCGTGACCACCGACCTCCTCGTCGGCGCCGACGGCGCCTGGTCCAAGGTGCGGCCGCTGCTCTCCGACGCACGGCCCGCGTACGTCGGCACGTCGTACGTCGAGACCTACCTGTTCGACGGCGACACCCGGCACCCGGACGCCGCGAAGGCCGTCGGCGCCGGGTCCCTGCTGGCGCTCGTCCCGGGCAAGGGCATCCAGGCCCACCGGGAGACCGGCGGCACCCTGCACACGTACGTGGCACTCGCCCGGCCCCAGGAGTGGTTCGCCGCGCTCGACTTCACCGACGCCGACGCGGTCACCGCGCGCGTCGCGGCCGAGTTCGACGGCTGGGCGCCGGAGCTCACCGTGCTGATCACCGACGGGGAGACCGCGCCGGTCCTGCGCCCGCTGCACACACTGCCGGCCGACCACCGGTGGGAGCGGGTGCCGGGGGTGACCCTGCTCGGCGACGCCGCCCACCTCATGATCCCGTCCGGCGAGGGCGCCAACCTGGCCATGTATGACGGCGCCGAACTCGGCAAGGCCCTCGCCGCGCACCCCGGGGACGCCGAGGCCGCGCTGGCGGAGTACGAGCGGGCGCTGTTCCCCCGCAGCGCCGCGGAGGCGGTCGAGGCCGCCCGCCTCCACGAGCGCATGTTCGGTGCCGGCGCGCCCCACAGCCTGGTCGACATGTTCACCGGGGCCGAGCAGGCCCGGTGAGCGCCGCGGACGACCGGCTCACGGCGCCTGGTCGCCGGCCGCCACCGCCTTCGCCCACCGGTAGTCGGCCTTGCCGCTCGGCGAGCGCTGGATGCGGTCCGTGAAGACCACGGCCCGCGGGATCTTGTAACCGGCGAGCAGGGACCTGCAGTGGGTCTGGATCTTCTCCAGGTCCAACGGGTCCGCCGAGCCGCGCAGTTGCACGACCGCGGCCACCCGGCTGCCCCAGCGCTCGTCGGGCACCCCGGCGACCAGGGCGTCGTACACGTCGGGGTGTGACTTGAGGGCCTGCTCGACCTCCTCCGGATACACCTTCTCGCCGCCCGTGTTGATGCACTGCGAGCCCCGGCCCAGGACGGTGACGATGCCGTCCTCGTCGACCGTCGCCATGTCGCCGAGCAGCACCCAGCGCTCCGCGCCCTTCTGGAAGAAGGTCTCGGCGGTCTTCGCGGGGTCGTTGTAGTAGCCGAGGGGCACGTGGCCGCGCTGGGCCAGGCGGCCGACCTCACCCACCGGCACCGGCTCGTGCGTCGCGAGATCCACCACCTGGGTGCGTTCGTTGACCTCCAGGCGGAAGCCCTTCTCGGGGCCCGAGTCGTCCGTCGCCTTGCCGTTGGAGCCCGACTCGGACGAGCCGAAGTTGTTGAGGAGGAGCACGTTCGGCACCAGCGCCTGGAACTGGGCGCGCACCGTATCCGACATGATCGCGCCGGACGAGGAGACGCTGAACAGGGACGACAGGTCGGTGCCCCTGAGGGGGCCGTGCAGCGCGTCGATGAGGGGGCGCAGCATCGCGTCGCCGACCAGCGACACGCTCGACACCTTCTCCTTCTCGATGGTGCGCAGCACCTCCTCGGGCACGTACTTGCGGTGCAGGGCCACCCGCTGCCCGTAGTTGAAGGCGATGAACGACGTGAGCGTCGACGTGCCGTGCATCAGCGGGGGAGTGGGGAAGAAGGTGAGGCCGGGACCGCCCGCCGCGACCCGCTCGGCCAGTTCCTCGGGCCGCTTCACCGGCTCGCCCGTCGGTTCGCCGCCGAACAGCCCCGCGAAGAACAGGTCCTCCTGGCGCCACATCACCCCCTTGGGCATGCCCGTCGTGCCGCCGGTGTAGATGATGAACAGGTCGTCGGCCGAGCGCGGACCGAACCCGCGTTCCGGTGACGCCGCGGCCTCCGCGTCGGCGAAGGCCACCACGTCGAGCGGGGGCGCGTCCGCGGGCGGCGCCCCCACCCGTATCAGGTGCCGCAGCTTCTCCGTGCGCGGCAGCGCCGCCGCGACCCGCGCGGTGAACTCGGCGTCGAAGACGAGCGCCGCGAGGTCGGCGTCCCGGTAGAGGTAGACCAACTCCTCTTCGACGTAGCGATAGTTGACGTTGACCGGGACAAGGCGCGCCTTGAGGCAGCCCAGCACCGTCTGCAGGTACTCGACGCCGTTGTACAGGTGCAGACCCAGGTGCTCGCCCGGCTGCAGGCCGCTGTCGATCAGGTGGTGGGCGATGCGGTTGGCGGCCGCGTCGAGCGCGGCATACGTCAGACGGTGCTCCGCGCCCGTGCCGGGGTGGTCGATGTAGACGAGCGCCTCGCGGTCGGGGACCACGTCGACGACCGACTCGAACAGGTCGGCAAGGTTGTACTCCACCGCACTCCTCCTGACCCCGGCGTCCACAGTGACGTCTCGCCCGTCCCGAGCGGCGTCCGGCTTGGCGGTCATCAGAGCAGAGGCGCACACAAGTGGGAAGGGCCTCCGCGCAAGAAAACTGACTGAGTGTCAGAAAACTATTGAACTGGCTCCCCGGCTACTGCAACCTGTTCCAGGTCCGGCGGCGACAGGACGGCCGGCGACGGAGGGAGCACGGCAATGGGTGGGACGGAACACCTCTCCGTGCGGCGCGAAGGCGCCACACTGATACTCACGCTGAACAGGCCGGAGGCGAAGAACGCACTGTCGCTGCCGATGCTCGTGGGCCTCTACGACGGCTGGCTGGCGGCCGACGCCGACGACGACATCCGCTCGATCGTGCTCACCGGCGCGGGCGGCTCGTTCTGCGCCGGCATGGACCTCAAGGCGCTCGCCGGCCAGGGCATGACGGGCGAGCAGTACCGGGACCGGCTCAAGGACGACCCGGACCTGCACTGGAAGGCGATGCTGCGCCACCACCGCCCCCGCAAACCCGTCATCGCCGCCGTCGAGGGCTACTGCGTGGCGGGCGGCACCGAGATCCTGCAGGGCACCGACATCCGCGTCGCGGGCGAGTCGGCGACCTTCGGCCTCTTCGAGGTCAAGCGCGGACTGTTCCCCATCGGCGGCTCCACCGTCCGCCTGCCGCGCCAGATCCCCCGTACCCACGCCCTGGAAATGCTGCTCACCGGCCGCCCCTACTCCGCGGCCGAGGCCGCCTCGATCGGCCTGATCGGACACGTCGTCCCGGACGGCACCGCGCTCGACAAGGCGCTCGTCGTCGCCGAACAGATCAACGCGTGCGGGCCGCTCGCCGTCGAGGCCGTCAAGGCGTCCGTGTACGAGGCCGCCGAACTCACGGAGACGGACGGCCTGGCGGCCGAGCTGAAACGGGGGTGGCCGGTCTTCGACACGGCCGACGCGAAGGAGGGCTCCAAGGCCTTCGCGGAGAAACGGGCCCCGGTCTTCCGGCGCGCGTAGCCGCCGTGCCGCTGCGGGCCGCAGCGGCCACCCACGCCCCTCGCCGGGGCGCCCCCGCCGTCACGTGAAACGGAGTGCTGCCATGACGTCCGCCCCCTCGCCGGAGGTGCTGCGCGCGCCGCTCGTCGTCGAGTTCCCCTTCACCCGCTCCCTCGGGCCCGTCCAGAGTGCCTTCCTCACCGGCCTGCGCGAACGCACCGTCCTCGGGGTGCGCACCGGCGACGGCCGCACCCTCGTGCCGCCCGTCGAGTACGACCCGGTGACCGCCGAGGAACTGCGCGACCTGGTCGAGGTCGCCGCCACCGGCACCGTCACCACCTGGGCCTGGAACCACGAACCCCGCCGCGGCCAGCCCCTCGACACGCCCTTCGCCTGGGTCCTCGTCACCCTCGACGGCGCCGACACCGCCCTGCTGCACGCCCTGGACGCGCCGGGCCCCGACGCGGTCCGCACCGGCATGCGGGTCCGCGTCCGCTGGGCCGCCGACCGGACCGGCGCCATCACGGACATCGCCTGCTTCGAACCGCACGAACCCGCACCGCGTGAAGGAGACGGGACGGCACGAGAACCCGCACCGCACGACGGGGTGTTCGAGGACCCCGTGACCGGCATCGTCGCCGCCGCACGCCTCGACTACACCTACTCGCCGGGCCGCGCCCAGACCGCCTACATCAACGCGCTCTCCGAACGCAAGACGGTCGGCGAGCGCTGCCCCTCCTGCCGCAAGGTGTACGTGCCGCCCCGCGGCGCCTGCCCCACCTGCGGCGTCGCCACGGTCGAGCGCGTGGAGGTCGGTCCGCGCGGCACCGTCACCACGTACTGCATCGTGAACATCAAGGCGAAGAACCTCGACATCGAAGTCCCCTACGTCTACGCGCACATCGCGCTCGACGGCGCCGACCTCGCCCTGCACGCACGCATCGCGGGCATCCCCTACGACCAGGTCCGCATGGGCCTGCGCGTCGAACCGGTGTGGACCGAGGGCGGCCGCTTCCCCGACCACTACCGCCCCACCGGCGAGCCCGACGCCGACTACGACACGTACAAGGAGCTGGTGTGATGGCGCCCCGAAAGCCGTCCGTGATGCGGCCCGCCCGCGAGGTCGCCGTCGTCGCCTTCGGGCAGAGCGACCACCTGCGCACCTCCGACGAGCTCTCCGAGGTCGAGATGCTCATGCCGGTGCTGCACCAGGTGCTCGCCGCCACCGGCCTCAAGACCAGCGACATCGGCTTCACCTGCTCCGGATCGTGCGACTACCTCGCGGGCCGCGCCTTCTCCTTCACCATGGCGCTCGACGGGGTGGGCGCCTGGCCGCCGATCTCCGAGTCGCACGTCGAGATGGACGGCGCCTGGGCGCTGTACGAGGCCTGGGTGAAGCTGCAGACCGGCGAGGCCGACACCGCGCTCGTCTACTCCTACGGCAAGTCGTCGCCGGGCTCCGTGCGCGACGTCCTGACCCGCCAGCTCGACCCGTACTACCTGGCCCCGCTCTGGCCCGACGCGGTGGCCCTCGCCGCCCTCCAGGCGCAGGCGCTGATCGACGCGGGCGAGACCGACGAGCCCGCCCTCGCCGGCGTCGCGAGCCGCAGCCGCGCGGACGCCGCCGACAACGCCCACGCGCAGTTGCGCGGCGCCGTCGCGCAGGGAGAGTACGCCGTACGCCCGCTGCGCACCGGGGACTGCCCGCCGATCGGCGACGGGGCCGCCGCCGTGATCCTCGCGGCGGGGGAGCGGGCCGGGGAGCTGTGCGAGCGCCCCGCCTGGATCCGCGGCATCGACCACCGCATCGAGGCGCACGGCCTCGGCGTCCGGGACCTCACCGACTCGCCGTCCACCCGGCTCGCCGCCGAGCGCGCCGGATTCTTCGAACGGCCGGTCGACACCGCCGAGTTGCACGCCCCCTTCACCTCGCAGGAGGTCGTCCTGCGCAAGGTCCTCGGCCTCGGCGACGACGTCACCGTCAACCCGTCCGGCGGCGCCCTCGCCGCCAACCCCGTGATGGCCGCCGGACTCATCCGGATCGGCGAGGCCGCCGCCCGCATCCACCGCGGTGCCTCCGACCGCGCCGTCGCCCACGCCACGTCCGGGCCGTGCCTGCAGCAGAACCTGGTCGCCGTCCTGGAAGGAGACGCCCGATGAGCAGTCCTGAGGGGACCGCGCCCGTGGCCGGGAAGCGGGTGGCCAAGGAACCCGTCGCCGTGGTCGGGATCGGCCAGACCAAGCACGTGGCCGCACGGCACGACGTGTCGATCGCCGGCCTGGTCCGCGAGGCCGCCCGCCGCGCCCTGGACGACGCGGAGCTGACCTGGGCCGACATCGACGCCGTCGTCATCGGCAAGGCGCCCGACTTCTTCGAGGGCGTCATGATGCCCGAGCTGTACCTGGCCGACGCCCTCGGCGCCGTCGGCAAACCCATGCTCCGCGTCCACACGGCGGGCTCCGTCGGCGGCTCCACGGCCCTCGTCGCGGCCAACCTCGTCGCGGGCCGCGTCCACGGCACGGTCCTCACCCTCGCCTTCGAAAAGCAGTCGGAATCCAACGCGATGTGGGGCCTCTCGCTGCCCGTCCCCTTCCAGCAGCCGCTGCTCGCGGGCGCGGGCGGATTCTTCGCCCCGCACGTACGCGCGTACATGCGGCGCACCGGAGCCCCCGACGGCGTCGGCGCGCTCGTCGCCTACAAGGACCGGCGCAACGCCCTCAAGAACCCCTACGCGCACCTCCACGAGCAGGACATCACCCTGGAGAAGGTCCAGGCATCGCCGATGCTGTGGGACCCGATCCGCTACTCGGAGACCTGCCCGTCCTCCGACGGCGCCTGCGCGATGGTCCTCACCGACCGGGCGGGCGCGGCCCGTTCGCCCCGCCCGCCCGCCTGGATGCACGGCGGCGCCATGCGCAGCGAGCCGACGCTCTTCGCGGGCAAGGACTTCGTGTCCCCGCAGGCCGGCAAGGACTGCGCGGCCGACGTCTACCGGCAGGCCGGCATCGCGGACCCGCGCCGGGAGATCGACGCCGTCGAGATGTACGTGCCGTTCTCCTGGTACGAGCCCATGTGGCTGGAGAACCTCGGTTTCGCCGCCGAGGGCGAGGGCTGGAAGCTCACCGAGTCCGGCGTCACGGAGCTGGACGGCGACCTCCCGGTCAACATGTCCGGGGGCGTCCTGTCGACCAACCCCATCGGCGCCTCCGGGATGATCCGCTTCGCCGAGGCGGCACTTCAGGTGCGCGGTCAGGCGGGCGAGCACCAAGTCGACGGCGCCCGCAAGGCGTTGGGGCACGCCTACGGGGGCGGTTCGCAGTTCTTCGCCATGTGGCTCGTCGGGGACCGCCCGCCCACCACCTGAGGGCATTCGCCGCGCGAGGGTGGACCGAGACCTTCCGCCGCGGCCTGTCCGGCGCCGGGAGCGAAAGCTAGGCTGGCGCCGGACGACGCATCCGGGAGGAGCACCGACGTGGCCGACAGCACCATTCAGCAACACCCGCTCGCGGGCTGGGAGAAGCCGCAGCTCGACCTCAGCACCGCGGACTGGCGATCCAGCAGTGAAGGGCGGGGGGACGTGGAGATCGCCTTCGTGGAGGGCTTCATCGCGATGCGCAACGGCGGGCGCCCCGAGAGCCCTTCGCTGATCTTCACCCCGGCCGAGTGGGGCGCGTTCGTCCACGGCGCCCGCGCGGGCGAGTTCGACCTCACGTAGCGCCCGGCGCGACGGCGCCCGACGGTCCTTGGACCCCGCCGAGCACGTGACTTTCGACTCTCCCTCCGGGGGCCGGACTGCACGAGGCTGAAGCCATGAGCAGCGAACCGGTCAGCAACGCGACAGTCGAGTCCGTGAGTGAGTCCGTGAGCGGCAACGGGTCCGGGGACGGCGAGCGCGTCGTCGCGGCCGTCGACGGTTCGGCCGGCAGCGGCCGCGCCCTGGAGTGGGCGCTGACCGCCGCACGGCTGCGCGGCGTGCCCCTGCGCATCACGCATGTGCGGGGGTACGAGATGCCGCTCGTCGACGGCCCCTTCTCCTCCGTGCTCGAACGCACCGAGAGCGACCCGGTGCTCGATCAGGTGCGCGCCGCCCTCGTGGGCCGCGCCGACCTGCCCGAGCTGGAGTTCGTCGGCGTGGACGGCAGTCCCGGGCGCGAGCTGCCGCGGCTCGGCGCCGGGGCCGGCCTGCTGGTGCTCGGCTCGCGCGGCAGGGGCGGCTTCGCCAGCCTGCTGCTCGGCTCCAACGGTCTCGCGTGCGCACGCGAGGCGGCCTGCCCCGTGGTGATCGTGCCCCGCCCGACGGCGGCCGGGCAGACCGCGGACCCCGGGGCGGCGGCGGGACCGCGCGTGGTCCTCGGGCTCTCGGCGCCCGCGCCGGACGAGAACTCCGTCGCGTTCGCCTTCGCCGAGGCCGAGCGGCGCGGGGCCCGGCTGCAGGTCGTCGCCGCCTACCCGTGGCCCGTGCTGAGCTGCACGCCCGCCGGTGACTTCGTGATGAACGCGGTCGCCGACCAGGAGACGGAGCGGGACTACGGCGAGCTCGCCGACGACGTGCTCACGCCCTACCTCACGCGCCACCCCGAGGTGCCGGTGGACGTGGTCGTCGCCCCCGGTGACGCCGCCCGGCACCTCGTGGAGGCCTCCCAGGGCGCCGACCTCCTGGTCGTGGGCCGCCACCGGCGCAGGCTGGCCCCCGGCCGGATCCTCGGCTCCGTCACCCACGCGGTGCTGCCGCACGCGGGGTGCCCGGTGGCGGTGGTACCGCCGGAGCCGGCGGCGGGCTGAGGAGGAGGCGTCGGGGCGGGCGGCTGTGCCCAGCGGCCCCCTTCCCGGTGAACGGCACGGCGTGCCCCGGCCGTGTCCTCGCTGGTCACACGAGCGGTACGGAACCTCAGAGACCCCGGCGCGGCGCCTTTCGGGGGCGTGGCCCCGGCGCCGGTTCGCGCGGCGGGCCACGTACCATGGGCGCATGTCCTTCCTCCGCCGCCGCAGCTCCGCCACTCCCGCGGGCCCGGACTTCGATGTCCTGGCCATGGACCCCGGTGACTGGCCCGGCAATCTCGGCGCGGGCCTGCTGCCCGCCCCCGACGGCAGCTGCCAGGGCGTCTTCCTGCGCTACGACCTGTTCGGCGGCCGCGGCCCCGCGATGATCATCGGCAATCTTCCCGAGGGATCGCCCGCCCGTGAGACCGCCGAGGGCGAGATCCCCTTCGAGGTGGCCCAGCTTCTCCTGGCGCTGGAGAACGAGGAGGAGGTCACGGTCGTCTCTTCCGAGGACATGCCGGTGATGCAGGGGGACAACCTCCTCATCGTGCGCCGCCTGAAGCTCTCGGAGAGCCGGATCTCCTGCGTCCAGTTCGACCGCAGCGACAACGTCCTGGTGACCATCGCGGCCTGGGACCGACCGATCACCGACGACCTGTACGCGCTCCTGAAGCCGCTGCCCGCGGAGCTCTTCCAGCAGGGCTGACCGTTCCTCCTGTCCCCGCGCTGCCCCGTTCCTGCCACGGAGCGGGGCAGTTTTGTGTCGTGCTCTTGCCACGCAGTCATCGGACTTTTAACGTGACCGGACATGACTCAGGGGATCACGCGAAGAACGACCATGAGGTCCGCGATCGGCGGTGCGGCCGCACTGGCGGCGGGCGGTGGCACGCTCGCCGGTGCCGGGTCCGCCGCGGCGGCTGACGCACGTCCGGGACTCGATACCTCCGATGAATCGCTTCTCTGGTACGCGGCGCCCGCCGCGGACTGGGAGCGCGAGGCGCTGCCGATCGGCAACGGAGCCCTCGGTGCGATGGTCTTCGGCACCCTCGCCTCCGAACGGCTCCAGTTCAACGAGAAGACGCTGTGGACCGGCGGCCCCGGCTCCCGGGAGGGTTACGACTTCGGGAACTGGCGCGAGGACCGCCCCGGCGCCCTCGACGCCCTGCGCGACGAACTCGACACGAAGGGCCGGCTCTCCCCGGACGCCGTCGCGGCGCGACTTGGCCAGGCCCGGCGCGGCTACGGCGCCCACCAGACCTTCGGCGACCTCCACATCGAGATGCCCGGCGCCCCGGCCGCGCCCGACGGCACCTACCGCCGTTCCCTCGACCTGGCCCAGGGCCTCGCGACCGTCTCGTACACCCATGAACAGGTGCACCACCAGCGGGAGTTCTTCGCCTCCTGTCCCGACGGGGTGATCGTCGGGAAGCTGTCCGCCGACCGCACCGGACAGGTCACGTGCACGCTCCGGTACGGCTCGCCGCGCGCCGACTTCACCGCGCGGGCGAACGGCGACCGGATCACCGTACGAGGTGAACTCGCCGACAACGCGCTCACGTTCGAGGCCCAGCTGCGGGTGCTGAACCAGGGCGGCAAGCGGGTGGCGAACGGCGACGGCAGCGTCACGGTGACCGGCGCCGACCACGTCTGGTTCGTACTCGCCGCGGGCACCGAGTACGCCGACACCTACCCCGACTACCGGGGCGACGACCCGCACGCCACCGTCACCCGCACCGTCGACAAGGCCGTGACGACGGGCCACGGCGCGCTGCGCACCCGGCATCTGGGCGACCACCGTGCCCTGTTCGGCCGCGTGGCCCTGAACATCGGGCAGGCGCTGCCCGCCGACGTCCCCACCGACCGGCTGCTCAAGCAGTACGGCACCGGCGCGGCCGCCGCCGACCGGGCCCTGGAGGCCCTCTTCTTCCAGTACGGCCGCTACCTCCTCATCGCCTCCTCGCGTGCGGGCTCGCTGCCCGCCAACCTCCAGGGCGTGTGGAACAACAGCACCACCCCGCCCTGGTCGGCCGACTACCACACCAACATCAACCTCCAGATGAACTACTGGCTCGCCGAGGCGGCGAACCTCCCCGAGACGACGGCCCCTTACGACCGTTTCGTCGAGGCGCTGCGCGCGCCCGGGCGGCGCACCGCCGAGGAGATGTTCGGCAGCCGTGGCTGGGTCGTGCACAACGAGACCAACCCCTTCGGCTTCACCGGGGTCCACGACTGGTCGACCTCCTTCTGGTTCCCCGAGGCCGCGGCCTGGCTCACCGCGCAGCTCTACGAGCACTACCGCTTCGGCGGCTCGACGGACTACCTGCGCACCACCGCGTATCCCCCGATGAAGGAGGCCGCCGAGTTCTGGCTGGACAACCTGCGCGCCGACCCGCGTGACGGCACGCTGATCGTGACGCCCAGCTACTCGCCCGAGCACGGCGACTTCACCGCGGGCGACGCCATGGCCCAGCAGATCGTCCACGACCTGTTCACCAACACGCTGGAGGCCGCCCGGGTCCTCGGCGACGCGCCGGCCTTCCGCGCCGAGCTGGAGAAGACGCTCAGAGCCCTCGATCCTGGCCTGCGCGTGGGCTCGTGGGGCCAGCTCCAGGAGTGGAAGACGGACCTCGACGACCGCGCCGACGACCACCGCCACGTCTCCCACCTCTACGCCCTGCACCCCGGGCGCCAGATCGAGCCGGGCAGCAAGTGGGCCGACGCGGCCAAGGTCTCCCTGACGGCGCGCGGCGACGGCGGCACCGGCTGGTCGAAGGCCTGGAAGATCAATTTCTGGGCCCGCCTGCACGACGGCGACCACGCGCACAAGATGCTCGGCGAACAGCTCAAGTCCTCGACGCTGCCCAACCTCTGGGACACCCACCCGCCGTTCCAGATCGACGGCAACTTCGGTGCGACCTCCGGCATCGTCGAGATGCTCCTGCAGAGCCAGCACACGGCGATAGAGATCCTGCCGGCCCTGCCCGCGACCTGGCCCGAGGGGTCGGTGCGCGGTCTGCGGGCCCGCGGCGGCGCCACGCTCGACATCGACTGGTCGTCGGGCCGCGCCACCCGCATCACGCTGACCGCCACGCGTACCCGTGAACTCACCCTGCGCAGCGACCTGTTCGGGGGCGGATCGAAGGTGGTGAAGGTGCGGGCGGGGCAGCGGTACGTCTTCGAGTGAGCGGGGCGCCGGGACGACGGGACGACGGGACGCGGGGTCCGGGCGGGCGGCATGCGTCCTGGCACGGCGGGGTGATCTCGACGGCGATGGGGTGGTCCCGGGCGTGATGGGGTGGTCTCGGCCGTGATGAGGTGGTCTCAGGAGTGATGCGGTGGTCTCGACGGCTGGGGGGATCGAGGCCATCATCTGAGCATCGCGGAACGGAGACCGGTATGGACGTGACCCCGGGAAACCCCGTCAGGGCGGCGCGCCGCCGAAGGCCTCTCTTCGCCCTCACCGTCGGTGCGGTCCTGGCCGTGGGCGGCTGTTCGGACGGCTCCCCGGCGCCGGACGGCGGCCCGCAGGCCGACCCGAGCGCTCCGGCGCAAGGGGGCGGCACGCCGGGGGCGGCCGGTGGGCAGACCCCGGACCGCGGTTGGCAGGCGGAGGCCCAGGACGCCGTCAACGTCGTCGACGGGTTCTGGCGCGCGCACTGGAACGAGCACTTCAGCGGCGCCTACAACTCGCCGACCGTGCGCGGCGCCTACACCCCCGGCACCGCCGAGGCCCCCACCTGCGCGGGCCAACCCGCCGTCGCCTTCAACGCGTTCTACTGCCGCCCCCAGGACTTCGTCGCCTGGGACGCGGAGCTGATGAGCAGCGGCTATCAGCAGGGTGACGCGTGGGTCTATCTGGTGATCGCCCACGAATGGGCGCACGCCGTGCAGGGCCGGGTGCAGGGGCTGTCCGACGTGGCGGCGGAGCTGCAGGCCGACTGCCTGGCGGGCGCCACCCTCTACGGCTCCGACGACCTGCGGTTCGAGGACGGCGACTCCCAGGAGCTGGGCCAGGCCCTCACCGCCCTGGCCGACGACACACCCTGGACCAGCTCCCGGGACCACGGCAACGCCGACCAGCGCATCAAGGCGTTCAACTCCGGCGGAAGCGGCGGAGTGAGCGCCTGCCTGCCCCGCTGACACCTCGGGGACGCGAGCCGTGACCCGCGCCCCCCCCAGGAGTGGGCCGTGACCCAGGGGATGAACCGCGCCCCCAGGAATGGCCCGTCGTCACGGGTCACCCGTGTCGGCTGCTCCCCTTCCTGTCGACGACGCAGGAGGCCTCGGCGCTCTTGCCCGGGTCGCTCACCGAGCGCGCGGTGAGGGTGATGCGGGCGTTCTTGCGGGCGTCGGGCCGCGCGGTGACGGCGACGTCCACGTCGACCGTGGCGCCGGCCCGGGCCGTGGCCAGCTCGTTGGGCAGCCACGCGGACCAGCCGCGCCCCGTTGCCTCGGCGGAGAGCCGGTAGACGTCGGAGTCGAGGTAGCGGGAGACGTCCTCGGGGTGCCCGCCGGGCGCCTCGGCCGCCGCCCTGCCGGTGTTCTTGAGCGGGAAGGTGCAGGTGGCGCGGCCCTTGACCGGGCTGCCCGCCGCCTCGCCGCGGCGCAGGGACGCCCCGCGGCGCTGCGGGCCCGCGCCGTCCAGGGACTTGACGGCGATGGTGTACGACAGGATGCGCGAGCGGTTGCGCTGGATGTCGGTGACGTAGAAGTGCAGGCGGTTGGCCCGGTCGACGTACTCGTACGAGCTGCCGGAGTCCGCCCCCGCGTGGAAGAGCGCGTCGCTCAGCTGACGGTAGTCGCCCATGGTGATCTTCTGCGGAGTACCGTCGGGGCGGGTGAAGTCGACCATGTCGATGTCCTCGGGGTGGCTGTCGATCACCCACGCGAAGGGGGCCCGGTCCTCGTTCTTGGTCTTGGTGATCAGCACTCCGTTGTCCGGGGTGAACGAGTCCATGCCCATCCGGTCCACGACTTCGACGGTGTAATTCTGGTAGCCGCCGCCATCGCACAGCGGGTCGGTGTCGCGGTCGCAGGCGGGGGACAGGTCGCGGTTCATGGCGATGTTGACGCCGGACAGGCCGGTGGCGCCGGGCGGCGCGGAGCGGGCGGTGACCTTGGCGACGACCACGCCGGAGTCCTTCAGCGCGTCACGGTCCAGACGCAGCACGTTCTTCTCGTCCACGATGCCGAGTTCGAGTTTGTCGCGCAGGATGTGCTGCGAGCCCATCGAGCCGCCGTCCGTGGCGGGGATCTTCCAGCGGGTGTGCGGTCCGCCGGGGCCGTTGAACGAACCGCGCGAGAGCATGCTCCAGATGCCGGTGTAGGCGCGGCTCAGGGGTTTGCCGTAGGGATTGTTGTAGTTGTCGCCGATGCCCAGGATGTGGCTGAGCTCATGGGCGTACACCCCCATGCCGGAGCTCTCGGCCTGGGTGGAGGAGCCGGTGACGGCGTTGGGCCAGATGCGGGCCGCGGCCTGCCAGGACGTCCACGGCACGTAGCGGGTGGTGGCGGCGTTGCTCCCGGACAGGATGGGGGAGGGCGGGCCCCATGCGGCCGGTACCTGCCCCTCGGAGCCGAACTTCATCTGGCCGAACTCCTGCCAGGTGGACGACTCGTCCTGCCCCGCGGTGAGGTAGAAGACGAAGTCGTACTTGGCCGCCTCCGCCTCGCCGACCTGCGCGATCCAGGCCGCCTTGCCGTTGGCGCGGATGTCCTTGCCGCAGGTGCTGCCGGTCGGGCAGGCGCCGGGGTTCATGCCCGGCTCGATGCCGTACTGGAAGGACTTGAACGGCATGCGGTACACGCCGAACGCCTTCAGGTCGACGCCGACGCGACCGCCGGAGTCCTCCATCCAGTACTCGTTGATGGTGTGGCCCCGGTTCAGGGTGCCGGGCTTGTTGAGGAAGTCCTCGTAGAACGCGGGCAGTTCGTCGCGCGGTACGCCGGATGCGGTGGGCTGGGGGTTGCCGAACACGGTCGACCCCGGCGGTCCGCTGACGGTGAACTCCTCGTCGGGGTAGTCGAGGAGCACCAGAGCGCCCTTGAAGGTCCGCCGGGTGGGCTCGATGTCGGGGTCGGCCCAGTTCGTGCCGGGCACGGAGCGGTACTCGCTCCAGGTCATGTCGTCGGGATTGCGCCAGTTCTGCGGGTCGATGGGCCGGACCAGGGAGGGCCGGGTCCGGTCGGCCTCCCCGCTCTCGTCGGGTGTCGCCTGGGCGGTGCCGATGGCGGCGGCCGCAAGGGCGGCCAGCGCGGTGGCGACGACGGTCGTACGACGGGCCTGGCCGCGGCGCGGACGGGTGTGGTGTCCGTGCGCGGCGCGTCTGTGACGGAGGAACATGGCTCACCTCGTGCCTCTTGCCGGGACAAAATGGACAAGTGCATGACAAGCCGTGCGAGTGGTGCGTGCACCGCTGCCAAGGTAGATCGCCCGGAGCGGTGATGCCAGAGTGCCTTCGGGCCGCCACCGGGACACGTTCCGTCCGGGTCGCGACGCGTCAGGCGGCCCCGCGGCGGGCAGGATGGGGACCCCGTCGCTCGACGCGCCGTCCACCGGACCGCCGAGCGCCGCCCCGCGGAAGGAGCCGACCATGCCAGGCGACCGGCACGGCCACCCGATGTCCCGCACCGGCCCCGAGGCCGTGGCCTCCTACGAACAGGCCCTGGACCACCTGCTGTTCTTCCGCCCCGAGGTGGCCGACGCGTCCGGACGGGTGCTCGCCGAGGCACCCCGCTCCGTCATGGGCAACGTCCTCGCCGCACACCTCGGCCTGCTCGGCACCGAGGAGAAGGACGCGGCCGAGGCCCGCACCGCGTTCGAACGCTTCAAGGAACACGCGCACCGCGGCGAGATGACACCGCGCGAACGGATGCACGTCGCCGCCGCCACCTCCTGGCTGAACGGCGACATCCACCGGGCGGGACGGGTCCTCGGCGAGATCTCCGTGGAGTACCCGCACGACGCGCTCGCGCTGGCGGTCGGCCACCAGATCGACTTCTTCACCGGCGACGCGCCCCGGCTGCGCGACCGCATCGGCGGTGCCCTGTCCGCCTGGGACCCCTCGGACCCGCACTACGGCCCCGTCCTCGGCATGTACGCCTTCGGCCTGGAGGAGTCCGGCCATTACGAACAGGCCAGGGAGGCCGGCCTGGAGGCCGTCGACCGGGGGCCGCGCGACGTGTGGGCCATCCATGCCGTCGTGCACACCTACGAGATGCAAGGGCGCTTCGCCGACGGCATCCGCTACCTCGACACCCGCGCCGACGCCTGGGCGACGGGCAACTACCTGAACGTGCACAACTGGTGGCACTACTGCCTCTACGCCCTGGAGGCCGGCGACACCCCCCGCGTCCTGGAGATCTACGACGCCGCCCTGCACCACGCGCAGTCACCGGGCGCGGCCATGGAACTCCTGGACGCCGCCGCCCTGTTGTGGCGCCTGCACCTCGCCGACGCGGAGACCGGGGAGCGCGGAGCGCGGCTCGCCGACGCCTGGGCCGCCCGGCACGACGGGGCCTACTACGCCTTCAACGACGTGCACGCCGTCATGGCGTACGTCTGCGCGGGCCGCCTCGCGGAGGCCGAACGCCTGGTGCGCGCACGCGAGGCGTACGTCGCGGTCGGCGGCCCCCGCACCGCCAACCGCGCCATGACGGCGGACATCGGCCTGCCGGTGTGCCGCGCGCTGGTCGCCTACGGACGCGGGCACTACGACGAGGTCGTGGACCTCCTGCTGCCCGTGCGCCACCGCCTGGGGGAGTACGGCGGCAGCCACGCCCAGCGCGACGCCGTGCACAAGACGCTGCTGGAGGCCACCCTGCGCGCCGAGCACCACGCACTGGCCCGCACGCTGCTGAGCGAACGCATCAACCTGCGCCCGGTCTGCCCCTACAACTGGCTGGCCCAGGCCCGCCTCGCCGACGGCCTCGGGCAGGGCGCGCAAGCCGCCGCGGCCCGCACGAAGGCCGCCGACCAGGCCGCCGAAGGGGCGGCCGCCCTCAAGCGCTGAGCCGCGGCACCGGCCGCCCCGGCGCACCGCTGCCGCGCGGCACGACCGGGGCGCGCCCGCCCGGCGACGGCGTGCCGGCGGTGCGCACCAGACCCGCGTACGCGCAGCGCAGCGCGACCAGCGACTCCTGCGCCTCGCGATAGGCGTCCGCGTCGGGGCCGCGCCGGTGCGCGAGGGTCCTGAGGGCCGCGCTGCGCCGGTCCAGGGTGGAGAGCCAGGCGCGGTGCCGGGCGGGCAGGTGGCGGCGCAGCTGGTAGCGGCTGCCGACACCCATCCGGCCGCCCATGCCGAGGACGGCGTCCGAGACCAGCAGCACCGGCGGTTCCAGCGCCTCCTGCTCGGCGAGCGCGTCGAGCACCGCGCACTGCTGGGCGGTCGCCGGGGCCAGGTTCAACTGCACCGCGCTCAGCCTCAGGTGCCGCAGCAGGGCGTGCTGGATGCGGGTCATCCGGCTCAGCGCCACCCCGACCGCGTCGTCCCCGGGAGTCCGGCCCGCCAGCGACTCGGCGAGCCGGAAGAGCCACGTCCCGTGCGCCTCCAGCCGCACCGTGGCCAGCATGAGCCGGTCCAGGCGGGACAGCGGCAGGCCCGGTGCCGACCAGCGCACGATCGGCGTCAGGCTCTCGGCACGGGCCAGCTGGTCGACGGCCACCGCCCGGCCGGGTTTGCGCACCGGCGTCCAGTTGAGCAGCGACAGCGTGGGCAGCGCCACGAACTGCTGGTGGTCGCTGCGGTGCGCGAGCGACGCCCACAGGGCGAGGAACTGCTCGTTCGCGGTCCGGCGCGAGACGGGCGCGTGCGGGTCGAGGCCGGTCCAGCCGCAGGCCGCCACGACGACCGCCATCCGCATGGCCGCCGCCGTCGCCCGGTGCTCCGACAGACGGGCGACGCGCCGGCGAAGCACCGCCAACTCCTCGTCCCGGCAGGCCCTTTCGACCAGGAGGCGGGCAACCTCCCGGCTGGGCGCGGCAGCGGCGGCCCGCGCCAGGTCGTCCAGATCCGTCCAGGCCCCGGAGAGATGCGGCACGGGCAGGCGCCGCGGCAGGAAGCCGTGGGTGAGCGGGTGGAGCGGGGTGGCGGCACGCGCGACGGCGGCAGGCTCGGGACTCGGCGCCGGCGCGGGGGCGGGGAGCGGGACGGGAGTGGGGAGGGGGCGGGGCGCGGGAACCGTCGCGGGGCTCTTGTGGCGCAGCGCCGTGGGGAACGTCATGGGACAGCCTTTCTGTGCGCGACCGAAAGGAAGCGGGGATCAGCCCACGCGGCCGTAGAGGTCGGGGTGGTACGCGGAGAAGGACGAGACGCGGACCTGCTTTCCCGGGCGCGGGGACTCCACGTACGTGTCGCCGCCGAGGTAGATCGCCACGTGGTGGATCCCGGCCGCCGAGCCGTCCGACGACCAGAAGAGCAGGTCGCCCGGGCGCAGCTCGGAGCGGGAGATGTGCGTGGCGGCGCGGTACTGGGCGTCGGCGACGCGCGGCAGGCTGACGCCCGTGTGCCGGAACGCCTGCTGCACGAGCCCCGAGCAGTCGAAGCCGTACGGGCCGCTGCCGCCCCAGACGTACGGCTTGCCGAGCTGCCCCTGCGCCCACCGGGCGGCGGCGCTCGACGTGGCGGAGCCGTGGCGCGAGGGGGCGCCGTGGAGGGAGCCGCCGTCGCCCCGCGCGACGCGCCCGGACCTGCCCGGCGCCTCGTACCGTCCCGTCGCCCGGGACGTGCCCGTGGCCCCGGACGTGCCGGTGCGGGCCTCGTACCGGTCCTTGTGGCTGGTCCAGCGCCACCAGCCGGTGGCGTCCTTGTACCAGTACCGGGAGCCGTCCCAGCCCGCCCTGCTCGGTGCCGGTTCGGCGCTCGCCGTCCCGGCCCCGACGGTCAGCAGCGCGGCGGTGCCGGCGGCCGCCAGGACCGCTCCCCGCGCCACGCTCCGCCGTCGAGGCGCGCCGTGCCGCGCCGGGGTGTGTTTCGGTTTCCGCACTGTGTGACCTGCCTTTCGGTGACTGCGCAGGTGGTGCCCGGCGATCGGTGCGCTGTCCGCGTCGAGCAACGGGCGCCTTGCGCAAGCGTGTTGACGGGGCGATAGATGATCTTCCGCTCTGTCATCGTCACAGCTCGATTCCGTCGAACTCCCCGGCGAAGGTCCTTAAAGGCGGGGACTTTCGGCCTCTGGGAATCCGCGTGCGTTCCCTGACCGATTCCTGAACGCCGGGCCGACGCGGGAGGACGGGCGGGCTCAGCGGGCGGCCCGGAGCCCGGTGACGACCGGGCGGTGATCGCTGCCCAGGTCCGGGAGCACGGTGGAGCCGGTCGCGTCGAGACCGCGCACCAGGACGTGGTCGAGACGGACGAGCGGGAACGCGGCGGGCCAGGTGAATCCGAGTCCCTCGCCCGCCTGCCGGTGCGCGGACCGCAGCTCCCGGGCCAGCGGGGCGAGACCCCGGTCGCGCAGACTGCCGTTGAGGTCGCCGAGGAGCACCACGCGCGGCGTGCCGTCGTCCGCCACGCGCCGGGCGAGCCGCGCCGCGCTCGCGTCCCGCTCCTGCACGGTGAAGCCCTTGCCCAGGCCGACGCGGACGGACGGCAGGCGCACCGCGTACACCGCCGTGTCCCCGACCGGGGTCCGGGCGACGGCGCGTACGGCATGCGGCCAGGCGCCGCCCAGGTCCAGCTTCTCGACCCCGCGCAGCGGATAGCGGGACCACAGCCCGAGGGTGTCGCCCACCGCGTGGTGCGGGTAGCGGCCGCCGAGCTCCTTCTCGTACGCGTGCATGGCCGGGCCGGGGACCTTCTCCAGCGCCACCACGTCGGCATCCGTGGCCCGCACCCGACGGGCCACGTCGCGCGGCGCGGTGCGGTCGCCGCCCACGTTGACGGTCAGCACCCGGAAGTCGGCACGCCCCAGGTCCCGCCCCCCGAAGTCCACGATGCCCGGCCAGAACAGCGCGACCCAGGCGACCGCGGGCACCAGGACGCACGTCACCTCCTTGACGGAGCGCCGCACCGCCGCCCACACCAGCAGGAGCGGGACGCCGAGGCCGAACCACGGCAGCGCCGTCTCCGCCAGGCTTCCCAGGTGCCCCGGCGAGTTCGGCAGCACGCCGGGGAAGACCAGGAGCCCGGTGAGCAGAAGGGCACAAAGGGCGATGCGCATGGGGGAAGCCGTTCCTTCAGAGGTCGCCGGGTGCGCGGCGCGCGGAGCCCCAGCCGATCAGGGCGAGTCCCACGGCCGCGGTCGCGACCGCGAGCAGCACGCCGCACAGGAACGGGGCCGTCATCGCTCGTCCCCCGCCCCGTGGTCCTCGCACGGCAGCGTCAGGACACCGTCACGGGCGTCGTACTCGAAGAGCTCGGCGTAACGGCCCCAGGTGATCGCGATGGTGAGCTGCTGGCGCGCGGTGGACTCCGAGCAGGTCGCGCGGAGCCGGTCCGTCACGTGGCTCTCGCGCAGCCGTCCGCCGTCCGAGGCCGTCAGCAGGGTGCGGACGGTGGCGATGAGCGGGACGTTGGCGAGCACCGCGGCGGCGAAGAGGTGCTTGCGGGTGAGGATGTCGGCGCTCGCGAAGCCGCTGCCGGTGGTGGTCAGCCGCAGCTCGCCGGCCCGGACCCGGGCGTACGCGAGCATCTTGGCGGCCTCCACCAGCGGCATCAGGTCGTCCACCGCGTAGGACAGCGCGTCCGCGAGGACGGGGAGTTCGACGGCACCGCCGCGGCCGTCGAGCTCCTCGAGGAGGCCCGTGAGCTGCTCCACGTCGGCGTGCGGCAGGGGCGCGGCGGCGCGCAGCGGGTCGTGCCCGCCGAGCGCGGCGGGCAGCTCCGCGCGCTCACCGGTCAGGCACTCGTACGCGTCCTCGATGAGCGCCTCGAAGCCGCGGGTGCGGCGGTTGCGGGGGCGCGGCAGGTCCACGCGCAGCTCGATCGAGAGGGTGCCGGGGTCGGTGCCGAGGATGAGGATCCGGTCGGCGAGCTGCACGGCCTCCTCGATGGAGTGCGTGACCAGGAGGGCGGTGCGGGTGGGGCTGTCGCGGCGGGTGAGCAGATCGAGCAGTTCGCCCCGCAGGGTCTGCGCGGTCAGGACGTCCAGGGCGGAGAACGGCTCGTCCATCAGGAGCACGTCCGGCTCCACGACCAGCGCGCGGGCGAAGCCGACCCGCTGGCGCATGCCGCCGGAGAGCTCCTTCGGGTACGCGTTCTCGAAGCCGTCGAGGCCGACCATGTCGATCGCCGCGAGCGCCCGGCTCCGCCGTTCGGCGGCCGGTACGCCCCGGGCCTGCAGGCCGAGTTCGACGTTCTGCTGCACCGTGAGCCACGGCATCAGGGCGAACGACTGGAAGAGCATGGCGGTCCCCGGATTGGGTCCTTCGACCGGCGCGCCGCGGTAGCGCACCGTCCCCGCGGACGGGGCGAGCAGCCCGGCGATGTGCCGCAGCAGCGTCGACTTGCCCGAACCGGACTTGCCGAGCAGCGCGACGATCTCGCCCTCGTGCAGGGTGAGGTCGATGTCCTGCAGGACCGGCAGCACGTCCCCGGTGGGCGAGGTGAAGTGCTTGTGCAGGCCGCTCACGGTGATGACGGCACTCTCGGCGAGGGCCGGGACCCGGGCCGCGGTGCAGGTGCCGGACGCGTTCATGGCGGGTGTGTTCGTGGCGGGTGTGTTCATGGGATCGCTCCTGAGCGATGCGGTGGTGCGGGGGTGGTGGGAGGAGGTCCGGTACCGGCAGCGGGCGGAGGGGCCGTGCCCCGGTGCGGCGGGCCCGGTCACAGGGCGCAGCGCTTCTGTGCGAAGCGGTACAGGCGCCGCCAGAGGAGCCGGTTGATGATGACGACGTAGACGCTCATGAGGACGGCGCCCAGGAAGTTGCGGGCGAAGTCGCCCGCGTCGGTGGCCTGCGTGATGTAGGCGCCGATGCCGACGGCGGTCAGGGTCGTCGTGCCGTAGCTGACGAGTTCGCCGGGGATGGAGGCGTTCCAGGCGCCGCCGGACGCTGTCAGGGCGCCGGTCGTGTACGAGGGGAAGACCGCGGGCAGGATCAGCTTCTTCCAGCGCAGCCAGCCGCGCAGGCCCAGGTCGTCGGCGGCCTCGCGCAGGTCGCCGGGGATCGAGCTGGCGCCCGCGATCACGTTGAACAGGACGTACCACTGGGCGCCCAGCGCCATCAGCGCGATCGCGCCCCAGTTCAGGGAGATCCCGGACGCGCCGAGCGCCACGACGGCGAGCGGGAAGAGGAAGTTGGACGGGAACGAGGCGAGGACCTGGACGATCGGCTGGGCGATCCGGTTGACCCTCGGGTTCATGCCGATCCACGCGCCGATGGGCACCCAGACGAGCGTGGAGAAGACCACCAGGATCATGACGCGGCCGTATGTGATGAGCGTGAGCCACGCCGCGTGGCCGACCTCGCCGACCGGGACGTTGTCCAGGATGTACGAGCAGGCCTTCCCCAGGATGGCCGCGACGGCCGCGGTGCACAGGACGTAGAAGGCGATGTCGGCCCGCCTGCGGCGGACCGGGTCGTGCTGCAGCCGTCCGGAGCTGGTGCCCAGGGCGCGCCGCATGACCCGGTCGAGGCGCTCACCGGCCGGGTGCAGCATCCGCCCGGCCAGCGCGGGCAGGGTGGAGCGGCGCAGCACGTTCAGGAACCAGCTGCGGGGCTGCTCGGCGATCTCGCAGTCCTCGGTGCGGAACCGTTCGGCCCACGCGGTGACCGGCCGCCAGAAGAAGAAGTTGACCGACACGATCATCACGATCATCACGGCGATGGCCAGGGCGACCCTGCTGCCCTCGCCCTTGTCCAGGGCCTGCGCCACGTACGAGCCCACGCCCGGCAGGCCGTTGTCGCGGCCGTTGACGCTGATGGTCTCGGAGGCGGACAGCGCGAACCAGGCGGCGCCGAAGCTGATCATGCCGTTCCAGACCTGGGCGATCATGCCGCTGGGCACGTCCACCTTCCAGAACCGCTGCCAGCGGGTGAGGCGCATCAGCCGCGCGGCCTCGTCGAGTTCCTTGGACTGGGTGGTGAGGGACTGGTAGAAGGCCATCGCCATGTTCCACACCAGGGCGGTGAACACGGCGAAGACGGAGGCGAGTTCGAGGCCGAGGGTGGAGCCGGGGAACATCGCGATGAACCCGGTGACGGTGATGCTGAGGAAGGTCAGCACCGGCACGGACTGCAGGATGTCGACGGCCGGCACGATCACCTTGGCCGCGCGCCGCGAGCGGGCGGCCCAGGTGCCGAACACGAAGGTGAAGAGCACGGCGGGCACCAGCCCGGCGAACATCCGCAGCAGCGAGCGCGCCGCGTAGTACGGCAGCTCGCCCGGATCCGTGGACACGACCGGCGGCCGGTCCGCGTCGAAGGGCCGGTCGGTCGAGGCGCCGACCCGGGCCACGAGGTAGAAGACCGCGACGACGCCCAGCAGGACGAGGACGTCGACGGGGCGCATACGGGCGACGCGCACGGCGCCGCGGGAGGGGAACTGGCGGAGCTTGGACATGGGGAGACCCGGAAGGTTTGCGGGCACGGTGCACGGGCGCGGACGTGCCGCGCGGGTGCGGGCCCTGAGGCGGGGTGACAGGGAGACGCGTCGGGGCGCGGCAGGCCGGGGCCGCCTCGCGCGTCAGGGCGTACCAGGGCGCGTCAGGCGGCGAGGTGCCGCGGCCGTCCGGCGGGAACCACACGCTCGGAACGGCGGGACGAGCGACTGGGAGGGTCGCCGTACAGCACAACGACCACCTCCTCACATCCTCGGGCGGCGCACTCCCGGCGCCGGCCCCTCCACCCTGGTGCCCGGCCCCTGAAGGCAACCTGAGCGAGCTGAACGACCCTTCAGGACCGGGTCCCGTCCACCGGCTCCTCAGGAACGGCTCAGCAACGGCACCGTAGAGTGGGCAGTCCGCATCGTATTGACGAGATATGTGACATTTGTGCCGTGAAGATCCTGGTCATCGAAGACGAGCAAGCACTCGCCGACACCCTGCGCCGGGCCATCTCCTCGGACGGCCACTGGGTGGACGTCGCCCATGACGGGCACACGGGGCTCGAGCTCGCGCTGACCGGCGGCTACGACGTGATCGTGCTGGATCTGATGCTGCCCGGCCTCAGCGGGCTCGAGGTCTGCCGTCGGCTGCGGGCCCTGGACGAGCACGCCCTCGTCCTCATCCTCACCGCCAAGGACAGCGAGTACGACGAGGCCGACGGGCTCGACGCGGGCGCGGACGACTACCTCACCAAGCCGTTCTCGCTCGTCGTGCTGCTCGCCCGGCTGCGCGCGCTCGGCCGCCGGGCCGGCCGGGAGCGCCCCGCGACGCTGCAGGTCGGCGACCTCACGCTGGACGTCGTCGCCCGGCTGTGCAAGCGCGGCGAGCAGACCGTCGAGCTCACCGCGCGGGAGGGCGAGGTGCTCGGCTGCCTCCTGGCGGCGGAGGGCGGCACGGTCTCCAAGCAGGACATCCTCGACGAGGTCTGGGACTCGCCGACCGACCTCGACCCCAACATCGTCGAGGTGTACGTCAGCTCCCTGCGCAAGAAGATCGACGCGCCGTTCGGCCGCCACACGATCCGCACGGTGCGCGGCATCGGCTACCGACTGGCTCCCGATGCCCCCTGAGCCCCCGACGGACCCGCCCGGGCGCCACAACGAACCGACGGACCCACCCGAGGGCCACAACGAACCGACGGGCCCGCCCGAGGGCCACCGCAGACCGGCCGACTCGACCGGACCGGAAGCCAGTCCGGCCGACGTGGCCGGGCCGGGAGTCAGTCCGGCCGACGTAACCGGGCCGGGAGTCAGTCCGGCCGACGTGAACGGGCCAGCAGACAGCCCCGCCGACTCGGCAGCGCACCCCGCACCCCCGACCACCCCCACCCACCCCCGAAAGGCCCCCCGCTTCCCCCGCCGGTTCCGCCCGCGCCTGCCCCGGACCCTGCGTGCCCGTGCCACCGCCGCGGCCGTCCTCACCATGATCCTGGCGCTGTCCCTCGGCGGCGGGTGGCTGTACGCCACCCTGCGCGGCAACCTCATCGAGAACACCTCCGCCCGCACCGAGCTCGCCGCCCGGCAGGCCGCCGCCGACATCGCCGCCCGGCCGGGCCCCCCGCACGGCGACATGCCGGAGCCGGACGGCGGCGTCGACGCCGTGCTCGTCCTGGACGACCGGGGCCGCGCCCTGGCCAGCACCGCCCCGCACCCCGCCGCCCGCGCCAGCGTCCTCGCCGCCTTCCGCCCCGGCCCGGGGGAGGACTCCGCGGTACGCGACTTCGACGCCTCGCCCGCGCTGGCCAGCCACACCAGCGTCGTCGCCGTCGTCCGCACCCCCTCGCCGGACGGCGACCGCTACGTCTACGCGCTGACCGTGCTCAACGCCGTGGCCGACGCCGAACGCGCCCTCGGCGTCACCGTCCTCGTCGGCGGCCCGCTCGTCGTCCTGCTCACCGGACTCATCGCCTGGTCGGTGACCGGCGCCGCGCTGCGCCCCGTCGAGGCCATCCGCAAGGAGCTCGCGTCCGTCACCGCGGACCGGCTCGGCCGCCGCGTGCCCGCCCCCGACGCCCAGGACGAGATCACCCGCCTCGCCGAGACCGTCAACGACACCCTGGAACGCCTGGAGCACTCGGTCACCCGGCAGCGGCAGTTCGTCGCCGACGCCTCGCACGAGCTGCGCAACCCCATCGCCGCCGCCCGCGCCGAACTCGAACTGGCCCTCCTCAAGAAGCCGGAGCCCGAAGCGGCTGCCTCCCTCGGCCAGGCACTCGACAGCACGGTCCGGCTGGAACGCATCGCCGCCGACCTGCTGCTCCTGGCCCGTCTCGACGCGCAGCAGCCGCCGGCCGTCGAGCTCGTCGACCTGTCGCTGCTGGCGGCGGAGCAGATCGCCCGACGGCGGTCGGCCCCGGTGCCGCTCGTCCTGGACGCGGCCGACGACCCCGTCCTCGTACGGGCCGACCCCGGTCAGCTGGAGCGGCTGCTCGCGAACCTGCTCGACAACGCCCAACGGTTCGCGGACTCCGAGGTCCGCGTCACCACGGCGGTCGACCCGGCGACCGGCACCGCACGCCTCGACGTCACCGACGACGGACCCGGCATTCCGCGGGAGTCGGCCGAGGAGGTCTTCGAGCGGTTCGCGCGGCTGGACGCGGACCGCAACCGCGCCAGCGGAGGCACCGGACTCGGCCTCGCCATCGCACGGGAGATCGCCCGCGCCCACGGCGGGACCCTGGGGGTGGCACCGGGCGAGCGGGGCGCACGGCTCGTCCTGCGGCTGCCCACGGCGGGCCCCCTTTCCTGAGGACCCCGGCGGTTTCCTGAAGAGCCCTTCCGGCTCCTCAGGATCCGCTCAGGAAGGGGCGGCCAGGATCGTCCCCATGTCCCAGCACCGAGCCGTCAGCCCCCGCTCACGACGACATGGCCCGCGCCGCAGGCACTCGCGCGGCGTCTCCCGAAGGGCCCGGCTCGGCCGCACGCTGCTGATCCTCACCGGCGTCCTGGTGCTCTGCGGCGGCGCCACGGCCTGGTACCTGTACCGCGAGATCGACAGCATCGGATCCTCGTCCGCCCTCGGCGCGGACGCCCCCAAGTCGACGGACGGCTCGACGAACATCCTGCTCATGGGCCTCGACACGCGCAAGGACCAGAACGGCGACGACCTCCCGGCGGACGTCCTGAAGAAGCTGCACGCCGGCAGCTCCGACATCGGCGGGTACAACGCCAACACCCTGATCCTCCTGCACGTCCCGGCCGACGGCGGGAAGGCCAAGGGCTTCTCCATCCCGCGCGACGACCTCGTCGACATACCGGGCTTCGGCAAGGACAAGATCAAGAAGGCGTACGGTCTCGCGAAGGCGGCCAAGGAGACCAAGCTGCGCGACGCGGGCGTCACCGACGGCCACGAACTGGAGAGCGCGGGCAGGGAAGCGGGCCGCGCCGCCCAGATCCGGACGGTGCGCGACTTCCTCGGCGTCCCCATCGACCACTTCGCCGAGGTCAGCCTCGCGGGCTTCTACCACCTGGCCGACGCGCTCGACGGCGTCGAGGTCTGCCTCAACAAGCCGGTCAAGGACCGCTACTCCGGCGCCGACTTCCCGGCCGGCAAGCAGAAGCTCGACGGACAGCAGGCCCTCGCCTTCGTCCGGCAGCGGCACGGCCTGCTGCGCGGGGACCTGGACCGCACCCGCCGCCAGCAGGCCTTCCTCGCCTCGGCACTGCACGAGGCGAACAGCGTCGGCACGCTGACCAACCCCGCCCGGCTGCTGGACCTGAAGGACGTCGTGAAGGACAACGTCGTCCTCGACAAGGGCTGGGGCGTCTTCTCGTTCGTTCAGCAGGCCAAGAACCTCACCGGCGGCAACGTCGAGTTCACCACCCTGCCCGTGGAGAGCTTCGCCAAGCACCACGGCGAGGACGTCAACATCGTCGACCGCGACCTGGTGCGCCGCCGTGTCCAGGAACAGACCGGACAGGGCACGTACGGCAAGGACGCCCAGAAGAAGAACGGGCACCCGTCGGGCGGCGCGTCCGACCACAAGGGCGCCACGTCCGGCGACGCGTCCGGCGACAAGAAGGACGAGAAGTCCGACGACACCTCCGACAAGGTCTCCGGAGGAGGCATCCCGTGCGTGGACTGACCCTCCGTCGCCCGCCCGGCGACACACCGCACGCCCAGGCCCTGCACGCCCGGCGCACCGAGGCCCTGCTGCTCGGCCTCGCCCTGCTCATCGTCGTCTACGGGTACGCCTCCGCCGGACTGGCGATGACCGGTGACCTCCCCACCCACCTGACCGGCTTCGGCCTGTCGCAGCTCTGCCTCGCCGCCGCCGCCCACCTCGCGGTCCGCAGGTTCGCCCCGCACGCCGACCCGCTCATCCTCCCGATCGCCTTCCTGCTGACCGGTCTCGGCCTCGTCCTCATCCAGCGCCTGGACCCGTCCTACGCCGCCCGCTACGGCTCGGCCCCCGCGAGCGGCGGCCAGCTCGTCTGGACCGTCCTCGCGGTGGCCGCGACCATCGTCGTGCTGTGGGCCCTGCGGGACTACCGGCAGTTGCAGCGCTACCTGTACGTCACGATGGCCGTGTCGATGGTCCTGCTCATGGCACCCGCGTTCTTCCCGGGAGACACCTACGGCGCCAAGCGCTGGGTCCACCTCGGCCCGCTCTCCTTCCAGCCCGGCGAGTTCGCGAAGATCACCATCGTGGTGTTCTTCGCCGGATTCCTGGTGCTCCACCGGGACGGCCTGTCCTGCACCGGGCGCCGCTGGCTCGGCATGACCCTGCCGTACGGGCGGCAGATCGGCCCGATCGCCGCGGTGTGGCTGCTGAGCCTGCTGGTCCTGGTCTTCGAACGCGACCTCGGGACGTCACTGCTCTTCTTCGGTGTCTTCGTCGCCCTGCTCTACATCGCCACCGAACGCACCAACTGGGTGGCCTGCGGCATCGCCATGACCTTGGTGGGCGCGGTCGCCGTCGGCGCCACGGAGTCCCATGTGCGGGGCCGGATCCTCGCCTGGCTGCACCCGTTCGACATCTACCTGCCGGCCGACCAGCGCCCGGCGGGCCTGGTGTCGGGCCAGGCCGCCGAGGCGCTGTTCAGCTTCGGCAGCGGCGGCGTCACGGGCAGCGGCCTGGGCCAGGGCCACCCGGAGCTCATCGGGTTCGCCGGGCGCAGCGACTTCATCATCACCACCGTCGGCGAAGAGCTCGGCCTCGCGGGGGTGATGGCGGTGCTCATGCTCTACACCCTGCTCGTCGCACGGGGCTTCCGGACGGCCGTCACCTGCGGCAACCCGTTCGGAAAGCTGCTCGCGGCGGGCCTGTCCGTGGTGCTCGCCTTCCAGGTGTTCATCATCGTGGCGGGAGTGACCGGCCTGCTGCCCTTCACCGGCAAGGCGCTGCCGTTCCTCGCGCAGGGCGGCTCGTCCATGGTCGCCAACTGGCTTCTGATCGCCGTCCTCGTGGCCATCAGCCACCAGGCGCGCCGCGACCTCCACCTGAACGCCGACCGGCCGGACACGACCGGCGCCGCCGAGCAGCCCCCGCCCGCCCAGGCGGCCCGGGGCCAGCACCGCCTGGTGCCGGCGGGCCAGGGCGCACCGGCCGACGGCTGACGCCGGCCTGTGCGCACGTACGCCGGGCCCGGACCCGCTCCCCGGCGGACCCGGACCCGGCGTCGCCGCCCTCACGGCCCGCCTTCACCGCCCTACGAACCCGAGCGCTCCACCCGGACGTCGGCCGCACGCACATAGCCGATCCGGTGGCCGTACTGGATCACGTAGTACATGTCCTTGCCGCGCACCACCTTGTGCGGCGCGGTGTCGAACGTCGGCGCGTAGAAGTACTCGCCCGGCACCTTGTCGCCGACCACGTACTTCTGCCCCGGGAGGATCTTGTACGGCAGCGGCGAGACCGCCTGCACCGGCACCCCCTCGGGGTAGGCCTCCTTCTCCGGGTACGCGCGCCCGTACACCGGCACCTCGGTCGCGCCGGCCTTCGGCGTCACCACGAGACCCTTGGCCGCGACGGCGGTGGGCTGCTTCCCGGGGTTCTTGAACCAGGCCTTCTGGCCGAGGTACCAGACGGCCGTCCAGTCGCCCTTGCGGTCGGCGACCGCGTACTGCTGACCGGTGGAGAGCCGCGCGCCCGTGTCGTTCACGTCGATCGTGGAGTCCTGGCCGCCGGGCCGCTTGCCGATGTCCTTGATCAGCGGCGCGTCGTCGCGCGGCTCGGTGTGCACGCGCACCGCGGCCGAGCCGTGCGGCACGCACGTCTCGCCCGGCTTGACGCAACCGGTGTACTCGGGGCGGTTCTTGGCGTACTCCGGCGCCACCGTGACCAGGCCGCCGCCCTTGCCCGCCGTGCGCTTGAACGGCTTGCCGAGCAGCGTGAAGTAGTGCTGCCAGTCCCAGTACGGGCCCGGGTCCGTGTGCATCCCCGAGATCGTCGACGCCAGCGTGCCCTGCACGTTGTCGTGGCCGAGGATGTGCTGGCGGTCCAGCGGGATGTCGTACTTCTTGGCGAGGTACTTCACCAGGCGGGCCGACGTGCGGTACATCGCCTCCGTGTACCAGGTGTCGGGCGCGGTCAGGAAGCCCTCGTGCTCCAGGCCGATCGACTTGGAGTTCACGTACCAGTTGCCCGCGTGCCAGGCGACGTCCTTCGCCTTCACATGCTGCGCGATGTGGCCGTCGGTGGAGCGCAGCGTGTACTGCCACGACACGTAGGTCGGGTCCTGCACCAGGTTCAGGACGCCCTCCCACCTGCCCTCGGTGTCGTGGATGACGATCGAGTCGATGCGCTGGCTCTTGGGCCGGTCCGCCAGGTCGTGGTTGCCGTAGTCGGGATTGCCGTTGGGGTCCTTGAACTCCTCGTACGGCGCGGGGATCCACTCGCACGAGACGGTCCTGGGGCACTCCGTCTCGCCCTTGGGCGCCTTGCGCAGCCCCGCGCGCTTCAACTGCGCCGCGTCGGGCCGCAGACCCGGCTCCGGCCTGAGCGTCACGTCCTGGCCGGCGTCCGTGGTGCGCCGCTCGCCGTCGCGGATCACGGCGAACACGTCGTTGGCGTACGTGGCGGCGGTGGCCTCGTCGTCGGCCCCGGAGAACCGGGCGACGGCGCCGTACCAGTCGGCGGGGTCGCCGCTCAGCGGCTTGCCGAGCGCCCGCTGGGCCGCGGCGAGCAGGGCGGCGCCGCCCTCGACGTTCGCGGCGGGATCGGTGCGCAGCTCCGCGGCGGGCCTGCCGGTCAGTTCGGCCGCGCGGGGCAACGTCCTGAGCCGGGCGGGGAGTCGGGACTCCTCGGGAATCGCGGTCTTGGGCGCCAGCGCCCGACGGGAACCGTCGCCGCGCGGGTCCTCCGTGCCCTCGCTGTGGTGCGGGGCGGAGGCCAGGGCGGCGCGCGCGTCGGTGAGGTGCATGGGGCCGAAGCCTCCGGTGACGCTGGCCGCGCCGCCGTGCGCGTCCCAGCGGGACTGCAGGTAGGAGACGCCGAGCAGCACGCTCTGCGGCACGCGGTACTCGGCGGAGGCGGCCGCGAAGGCCCCCTGCAACCGGTCCGCGGAAGCGGGTCGGGGAGCGCCTGACGACGGAGCCGCGCCGAGCAGAGGGACGAGCAGGCCGGCCGACGCGAGGGCGCCCGCCGTCCTGATGGTGCGTCTGCGCGCGGACGGCGTACGGGCGGTGTCGGATCCTCGCAATGCAGCCTCCTGGAAATCCTGGGCCGGTGAAGCGTGACGGGGCGTGCGGGGCCGGGCGTGGGTCAGTGGTATCGGCTCTCCGACGATCCGTCAATCATGCCCAGGGCAAGGAATTTCCCATGTCAGCGCGGGTTCCGGCGGGTCAGTGGCCGGTTTTCGCGGGGGGCGGCCCCACCGCCTGCGGCGCGTCAGTGGAGTGGACCAATGAGCGACGCGGAGATCCACCTGTTCGGGGGATCCGGGGAAGGGGCCGCCGACCTGCCGGAGTCAGTCCAGGACGGCGGTGGCCTCCACCTCGACGAGGTGGGCGGGCACGTCCAGCGCCGCCACGCCGATGAGGGTCCCCGGCGGCACCGGGGTGACGCCGAGCTTCGCGGCGGCCCGGGCCACGCCCTCCAGGAACAGCGGCATCTTGTCGGGCGTCCAGTCGACGACGTAGACGGTCAGCTTCGCCACGTCGTCGAACGAGCCGCCCACGCCGGCCAGGGCGGTGCCGACGTTGAGGTAGCACTGCTCGACCTGCGCGGCGAGGTCGCCCTCGCCGACCGTGACCCCGTCGGCGTCCCAGGCGACCTGCCCGGCGACGTACACCAGCCTCGAACCCGAGGCGACGGACACCTGCCGGTAGACGTCGACCTCCACGAGTCCTTCGGGGTTGACCAGAGTGACGGCCATGCTGTTCGCCTCCTTGGAGCGGAGCCCGTCGCCGGGCTCCTTGCCACCGCGCCGACGCATCCTCGGCCGTGGTCTCTTGTGGTTACTCGGGAACCGTAAGAGAGTGAGAGCTGACCTGGAAGAACGCACTTTTCGGTGACTAAGGAACCTGATGGTGACCCAGCAGCTCAACGGCTTGCCCGACCGCTCGGACGACGGCTCGCTCCACAGCTCGCCCGACGACGCGGACCTCACGCGTGCGGACTCCCTGGCGCGCGAGATCTTCTCCGACGTCGCCAACAAGTGGGCGTTCCTCATCATCGAGGCCCTGGGGGAGGGGACCCTGCGCTTCAGCGAGGTGCGCGGCGCGGTGGAGGGCATCAGCCACAAGATGCTCACCCAGAACCTGCGCATGCTGGAGCGCAACGGCCTGGTCGAACGCACCGTGCACCCCACCGTGCCGCCCCGGGTCGACTACACCCTCACCGCACCGGGCCGGGGCCTGCGGGAGACCGTCGACGGCATGTGCGCCTGGACGAAGCGGCACCTGGGACACATCGAGGCCTCCCGGCACCGCTTCGACACCTGACCGGTCGGGCCGGTACGCGGCACGCTGCCCCTAGTGCGATGCCCGGGACGGCCCCACCTCCAGCCGCGGCCAGTCCGCCAGATCCCGCGACAACTGGCGGTCGTGCGTCGCGACCACGACCGCGGTACTCGTGGTGCGGAGTGCCGCGGTCAACTCCTCGACCAACGTCGACGACAAGTGGTTGGTGGGCTCGTCCAGCAGGAGCAGACTTGGGCGCCCGGACAGCGCGAGCGCCAGATCGAGCCGGCGTCGCTGGCCCTGCGACATGCGGCCGACCGGGGTGCGCAACGCCTCGCCGTCCAGCAGGCCGAGCGCCCCGAGCGGCACCGCGTCCGCCTCGCGCAGCACCCCGCGCGACACCAGCAGGCCCACGTGCCGCGCATGCACCTGGCGGGCCGTCAGTTCCGGGTCCTGCTCGGCGGTCTCCTGGGACACCCGGACGATCCGCGCCCCCGCCGCCGCCCGCACCCACCCGCGCGTGGGCTCGACCGCACCGGCCAGCACCGCGAGCAGTGTGGACTTCCCGGCTCCGTTCGGCCCCGTCACCAGCAGGCGGTCCCCGCCGTCCAGGGTGAGCCCGACCGGCCCGGCCAGCCGCCCGTCGACCGCGACCCCCTGCGCCCGCAGCTGCGGCGCGCCCCGCCGGACCCCCGGGTCCGGCCACCGCAGGGCCGGCGGCGGCTCCGGTACGTCGATCCGGTGCGCCTCCAGCGCGTCCTGCTGCCGCTTCACGGCCTGGACGACACCCGGCGCGCGGGACTGGCGCCGGTGCTTTCCGGTGCCCTTGTCCGGCCGCCAGCCGGTGGAGAGCCGGTCGCGGGCCCGGGATGCCGCCTCCTCCAGCCGCCGGTGCTCGGCCCGTTGCTCCTCGTGGTCCTGCTCCCACCTCTCGTACGTGCGGAGCCGGGCCTCCTGCCAGGCGTCGTAGCCGCCCGCGTACAGGCGGGTGCGTCCGTCGCGGGTCGGGTCGAGATCCAGGTAGCGGTCCGCGACGTCGCGCAGCAGGGTCCGGTCGTGGCTGACCACGGCCAGGGCGCCGTCGTGCTCGCGCAGTCTGCGGGTCAGGAAGTCGAGGCCGCCCGCGTCGAGATGGTTCGTCGGCTCGTCGAGCAGCAGGATGTCGTGGTGGGCGCCGAGCAGGCACGCCAGCCTGATCCGGTAACGCTGCCCGACCGACAGGGTCGACAGCGGCCGGGCACGGTCGGTGCAGGCATCGAGGGCGGCCAGGGCGACGTCGACGCGGCGCTCGGCGTCCCAGGCGTCCAGCCTCGTCGCGGTGTCGAGCGCGACGGCGTAGCGGTCGTCGGCGCCGGGGGCGCCCCCGGCCAGGGCGAGCGTCGCCTCGTCCAGCGCCGCGAGGGCGGCCAGGGAGGCGGCCAGGGCCTCGGACGTCAGGGTGCCGACGGTCTCGCCGTCCCGCACGGTCAACTCCTGGCGGGCCAGGCCGATGGTGCCCGCCCGGTGCACGGTGCCGTCGTCCGGGGCGACGAGCCCGGCGAGGACGTGCAGCAGCGTGGTCTTGCCGCGGCCGTTCTCGCCGACGACGGCGATCCGCGACCGGGCGGAGGCGGTGACCGAGACGGCATTCAGGACGGTCCGGGACCCGCGGGCGACGGTCACGTCCTCGGCGCGCACGTGCGCGCCGGTGCCGACCGCGCCGGGCAGGGCCGTGGCGACGGCTTCAGGGGTGGGGTTCAAGGGTGCTCCGCAGCTCGCAGTGGAGCCGGGCAGCAGAAGGAGCCGCCCGGCGGGAACCGGGACGGCGAGCGCGGATTCGTACAGGGAGAAGGCGCCGCCGTCAGCGGGCGGAGCGGACCTTCTGCGACCAGATGCCTCGTGCCATGCCGATGATGCTAACAGCGGCCCGGCGGCGTCCGCGCGGCATTTTCCGGCGGCCGACCGGCCCCTGACGACCGTCATGGCGGCATGTCGCCGGACCAGTCGAAGCGGCGCGCGTCGCCGGGCCGCGGATCGTATGTCGCCCGCCCTCCGGCACCGAACCGGCCCAGCTCCGTCGCCAGCGCGACCCCCGTGCCCAGCTCGGTCCGCGACCAGCCGGTGACGTCGAGGAGCAACCCGTCCAGCGGGCCGCCGACCAGTTCGACATAGCGCTGGCCCGGCCGTGGGCCCGGGTGTTCGTGGTCCTGGCCGTAGACCCGCCCGCGCAGCAGCTGTTCGTCGTCGCTCTCCATGCCGTCCAGCGTCCCAGCCGCCACTGACAGTGGAGTCGTCCGTCTCTCTCGCCGCCGGTACGCCGCGAAGGGCGGAGACACGGGAGGACAAAAGAGGGGAAAACAAAAGAAGGCACGGAGATCGCTCTCCCTGCCTCTCCCAAGTTATAGCCCATCGGGGGGCTTGCGGCAAGGCCCCCATGGAGGCGCAAAATCATCCGGCCACGTCCTCCACCTGCGCGAACACGGTCCGCGCAGGATGGAGGAGCGGGCCGACCCGCCCCCGGGAACGACAGCGAACGACAGCGAGGGAACGCAGTGAGCGAGCAGTACGTGGTGGACCTCGGCGAGATCGACGAGAACCGGATCGCGTCCGTCGGAGGCAAGGGCGCCCACCTGGGCGCGCTGTCCCGGATCGACGGCGTCCGCGTGCCGGCCGGTTTCTGCGTGACGACCGAGGCCTTCCATCAGGTCGTGTCCCGCACCCCGGCGGTGGGCCGTCAGCTCGACGACCTGACGCGCACCGACCCGGACGACCGCGCCGCGATCGCCGCACGCAGCGCCGGGATCCGCCGGACCATCGAGGAGATCGCGCTGCCGGACGAGCTCGTGGAGGCCATCGCCGGCGCGCTCGCCCGGCACGGCGCGGACGGGGCGTACGCGGTCCGCTCCAGCGCGACGGCGGAGGACCTGCCGACGGCCTCCTTCGCCGGGCAGCAGGACACCTATCTGAACGTCATGGGTCCCGCGGAGATCCTCCGGCACGTGAGCCGCTGCTGGGCTTCGCTGTTCACCGAGCGGGCCGTGACCTACCGCCGCCGCAACGGCATCGACGACCGCACGGTCCACATGGGCGTGGTCGTCCAGCGGATGGTCTTCCCGCACGCGTCCGGCATCCTCTTCACCGCCGACCCCGTCACCGGCAACCGCAAGGTGGCCACCGTGGACGCCGGCTTCGGCCTCGGCGAGGCACTGGTCTCCGGCCTGGTGAACCCGGACGTCTTCACGGTGCGCGACGGCGAGGTCGTCGCCGAGACCATCGCCGCCAAGCAGCTCGCCGTCCGCGCCCTGCAGACCGGCGGCACGCAGGAAGTGGCGATCGACCGGCACCGGCAGGAGGAACCGGCGCTGACGCACGCGCAGGTGCTGCGGCTCGTGGAGCTCGGGCGGCGCCTCGAAGCGCACTTCGGCCGCCCGCAGGACGTCGAGTGGTGCCTGACGGACGACGGTTTCCGGATCGTGCAGAGCCGGCCGATCACGACGCTCTTCCCGGTCCCGGAGGCGGCCGACACGGACAACCACGTGTACGTCTCGGTGGGCCACCAGCAGATGATGACCGACGCCATGAAGCCGCTGGGACTGTCCATGTGGCAGCTCACGGCCATGGCGCCCATGCGCGCGGCGGGCGGCAGGCTCTTCGTCGACGCGACCCGCGCCCTGTCCGCACCCGCGAGCCGCGCCCACCTCCTCGACCTGTCCGGCAGGTCCGACCCGCTCACCCGGGACGCACTGGAGACCCTCCTGGACCGCGACGACTTCGTGCCCTCCCGGCCCGACCCGGCGCCCGCCGCCACCCCCGCGGGGAATGGCCCCGAGGGCGGCGCGCCCGCACCGCTCGAGACCGACCCGGCCGTCGTCACCGGACTGATCGAGCGCAGCCGTGCCTCCATCGCCGCCCTGGAGCGCGACATCCGCGACCAGTCGGGCCCCGAGCTGTTCGACTTCCTGCTGGAGGCCTTCCAGGAGCACAAGCGCTGCCTCAGCGACCCGCTCAGCATCCAGGCGATCATGGCCGGCATGGAGGCCACCTGGTGGCTGAACGACCATCTGGGGGAGTGGCTCGGTGAGAAGAACGCGGCGGACACGCTCACCCTCTCCGCCCCCGACAACGTCACCTCCGAGATGGGCCTCGAACTGCTCGACGTCGCGGACGTGGTCCGCCCCCACCCGGAGGTGGTGGCGTTCCTGGGGGAGGTCAGGACCGACGACTTCCTGGACGACCTGGCCAAGGTCCCGGGCGGCACCGAGGCGCGCGAGGCCATCGAGGCCTACCTCGACCGGTACGGCATGCGCTGCGCGGGCGAGATCGACATCACCAGGCCGCGGTGGAGCGAGCGCCCCGGCACGCTCGTGCCCGCACTCCTGGACAACGTCAGGAACTTCGCGCCCGGGGAGGCCGAACGGCGCTTCGAGCAGGGGCGAAAGGAGGCCCACAAGAAGGAGCAGGACGTCCTCGCCCGCCTGCGGGACCTGCCCGACGGGGAGCGCAAGGCCGACGAGACCCGGCGGATGATCGAGCGGGTACGCACCTTCGTGGGCTACCGGGAGTACCCGAAGTACGCCATCATCTGCCGCACCTTCCTCTACAAGAAGGCACTCCTCGCGGAGGCCGAGCGCCTCGTGCGGGCGGGCGTCCTCACCGAGGCGGAGGACGTCTTCCACCTCACCTTCCAGGAGTTCCACGACGTCGCGCGCTCCCACCGGGCGGACCAGGAGCTGCTGCGCAGGCGCAAGGAGGACTTCCGTACGTTCCAGGCGCTCACGCCGCCGCGCGTGCTCACCTCGGACGGCGAGACCCTCAACGGCGCGTACCGGCGCGAGGACGCACCGGCCGGTGCCCTGATCGGGCTGCCGGTCTCCGCCGGGACCGTCGAGGGACGCGCCCGCGTCATCCTCGACATGGCGGACGCCGACCTGGCCGCGGGCGACATCCTCGTCACGACCTTCACGGACCCCAGCTGGTCGCCCTTGTTCGTCGGCATCGCGGGCCTGGTGACGGAGATCGGCGGCCTGATGACCCATGGCGCGGTCATCGCCCGGGAGTACGGACTCCCGGCCGTCGTGGGCGTGGAGGGGGCCACCCGCCTGATCCGGGACGGCCAGCGCATCCGCGTGCACGGCGCCGACGGATACGTCGAGATCCTGGGCTGAGTGGACTGAGTGGACTGAGTGGGCTGAGTGGGCTGACCCCGCGGGACCGGCGGCCGCGCCCGGCCGCCGAGAGGGCCCGCCCGTCCGAAAAACACCGGACGGGCGGGCCCGCGCCTCCTCCGCCCCGTGGCCGTGCCCCTTATCGTGCGTATGTGTCAGATGCGCAGAACGAGGAACAGCAGCCGTCGTCCACCGCCGCGGAGCGCCACGCCAGTTGGCTCGAGCTCTTCTTCGACCTGATCGTCGTGGCGGGCATCGCCCAGCTCGCTCATGTCCTGCACGGCGAGCCGTCCCTGTCCGACCTGGGACTCTTCGCCCTGCTGTACCTCTCGTTCTGGACGATCTGGATGTGCTTCACGGTCTACGGCAACGTCGCCGGCGACCGGGCGCGGACCTGGACCATGCTGCTCGGCATGCTGGGCATGGCCATCCTCGCGGCGTCGGTGGCGGGCGTGCACGAGGGCGAGCACCTGCGGGCGTTCGCGGTCACCTACGTGGTGCTGCGCTTCGTGGCGAGCGGCGCGTGGCGGCGACGCGGCGAGATGCTGGTGGACTGGCCCGTCGCGCAGTTCTCCGCGGGGGTGACGCCCTGGATCGTCTCCATCTGGGTGGACGGCCCCGCGCGCTACTGGCTGTGGGCCGCCGGTCTGGCCATCGACCTGTGGGCCACGCTCGGCATCTCCGCCCGTGACCTCCAGAGGAACATGGAGGCCCGCCGGACCGCCGTCGAGCAGCGTGCCGAGAGTCGCGGCGGTCTGAGCGAGCGGGACAGCCAGCGGATGCACGTCACCCTCGCCCACGTCGACCCGGCGCATCTGGGGGAGCGGCTCGGCCTGTTCACCATCATCGTGCTCGGCGAGAGCGTCGCCCAGCTCGTGGCGGTGGGCTCGGGCGCGGGCTGGGACCACACCCTGCGGGCGCTCGCGTTCGCGGGCTTCCTGTTGCTGGTTTCCATCTGGCGGCTCTCGCTCGTGCACGGCTACGGCGGCGTGCCCAACCTGCATGAATCCGACCTGCCGCCGCGCCTGGTGCTCCTCCTGCACTGCGTCGCCACCGGCGCCCTCACCGCCCTGGCCGCGGGCCTCGGGGCGTCCATGGAGCACCGGCACGACGGACTGCCGGACAGCGTGCGCTGGGTGCTGTGCGCGAGCTTCGCCGTGTACGTGGCGGTCGCGCTGGTCGGCGCGGTGGTCTCCCGGCGCGCGGCGCGGGGCGGCGGCACCGGGGCCGGGGGTGACGGGGCCAGGGACGGCGGGACGCACGGCGGCAGGGCCGGGGACGGCTGGGGCAGGCTCGCCGTCCACCTGCTGCCGCCCCTGCTGCTGTCCCTCGCGGTCGGCTTCTTCGGCGGCCCGCTCCATCCGCTCGCCGTGGCCTGGCTCCTGGTCGCCGCGGTGGGCTGGGGTCTGCTGGGATACGTGACGCCGCCGGCCGGCCGCAGGGGCGCCCGGGCCGCACGTACCTGACCAAACCGGTCGACAGCCCGCTTCACGGCACGCAATCATGGTGTGACAGAAGGTGAGGCCGGCGATGAACGGCCGCACCGCGAGGGGGCTCTCAGTGGAACCGTCCGAAGCAGCCATCGCCCTCGACCGCGATGTGTTCATGCGCAGCCTGATCCGTGAACTGGCCCGTGTCCTGGAGGACGTGATCGGCCTGGAGGAGGCCGCGGGCTACGTCAGTCTGGTCAGCCAGACGCTCGGCGGCGACATCAACGAGCAGTACACCAAGGCCCTGTCGGTCGACCGGCTCGACCGCGGGCAGATCGCCGCGGTGATGGTCGACCTCAAGAGACGCCTCGGCGGCGACTTCTTCGTCATCGAGGAGAACGACCGGCGCATCGTGCTCGGCAACCGCGTGTGCCCTTTCGGCGAGAAGGTCGTGGGCCGTCCCTCGATGTGCATGATGACGTCGAACATCTTCGGCACCATCGCCGCGGAGAACCTGGGATACGCCCGAGTGGAGCTGGACAAGACCATCGCCCGCTGGGACGTGGGCTGCCGCGTCGTCGTCCACCTGCGCCCGCCGTCCGAGACGCAGCAGAGCACCGGCCGTGAGTACTACGGCGAGCTTCCGTGATCCAGGACGAAGCGCTGGTCCTCTTCCGGAAGATCACCGCGCTGCTCACGGAACCGGTGCTGCTGGTCTCCGCCGACACCCGGGTGCTCGCCGCCAACCCGGCGGCGGCCAGGCTCCTGCCGGGCGTCCTGGACGACGCGTCGCTGACCGACCTCGTCTCCGAGTCGGCCGACGACGTGGCCGTGCGCATCCGGCAGTGGCTGCGCACCGGCCACCCCACCCCCGCGGGCCTCACCCTCCGCGGCTACGACGGCACCCGGGTGCGCTGCCGCTGCTTCGGCGCGCGGGCCCAGTGGCTGCCCGTGCCCACCGTGCACCTGCGCGCGGTCCGCATCGACCCCGGCGACCGCTTCCTCACCCTCAAGGACCGCGTCAGCGCACTGGAGCGTGAGCGCACGATCCGCTTCCGCGCCACCGAGAGCCGCGTCGCCCTCACCGCCTCCCTGGAGGCCGTGCAGGCCAAACTGGAGCATCTGCACGCGCTCGTCGTCGCGCTGGCCACCGCCACCACGGCCGAGACCGTCGTCCACATGGTCGCCAAACACGCACCCCCGGTCCTCGGCTGCACGGGCGCCGACCTGCTCCTCACCCCGCCCGCGCCGACCGCCGACCCGCGGTGGAACGTTCCTGTCCTGCCGGGTGTCACCCTCGTCCTCGCCGCCGACACCCCGCCCGCACCCGAGCACCTGGAATCGGTGAAGGCGCTCATCGGCGGCGCGCTCAGGAACCTGTAGGGCAGGGGCGCCGGGCGGACGCGGTCACACGAAGCGGCGTACGAACGCCAGCGCGGTGTCCGCGACCTCCTGCCACCGGCTGTCGAGGGTCAACGCATGGTCCCGCCCGTGCAGTTCGACGACCTCGGTGACGCCGGGATTGCGCTTCTGCCGTTTGTACGCACCGCTGGCGAGAGCCCAGGGAATGGCATTGTCCTCGCCGCCCGAGATGATCAGCAGCGGTCCGCGCCGCGGATTGCGGACGTCCGCCCTGACCTCGGTGCGCGGATTGAAGTTCGCGAGAGCCGCCTGCATGGGCGGTGCGCACGGCGCGGGCACCGCGTACCGCTCGTAGATCGACCGGGCCTCCTGCTCGTCGACCGCGTTGGCGTAGGCGTAGCGGAACTGCCGGAACGTCAGCGGCTTGGCGCGCTTGCGGTCGGCGGGGTTGGCGATCATCGGGATCAGGGAGCGCACGGTCGACAGGGGCATCGCGAGGACCCCGCGGAAGGGGGCCGGGTCGATCGCCACGGAAGCGGCCGACACGCCCCGCCCGGCCAGTATCTGGGTGAGCAGACCGCCGACGGAGTGCCCGATCACGACGGGCCGCTGCCGCAGCGTGCCGATGAGCCCCTCCAGATGCGCGGCGACCTGCCCCACCGTGCTGCCCGCGACGGCCTCGGGGCGCTGCCTGGCCTCGGCCACCGTCGCCGGTTCGCCGGGCCAGGTCAACGCGACCGGCGCGAACCCGGCGGCCTCGAAGTGCGGGAGCCAGTGGTCCCAACTGCTCGCCAGCATCCACAGGCCGTGCACGAACACGGCCGGCGTGCGACCGGAGGCGTTGGCCCGGTCGATCTGCTCTGCGTCGGTAGCGGACATACCCTGACGCTAAGGGCACAACGACGGGCACGGCAGGGAGAGTTGACGGTGTGGCCGATACTGCCGCCCGCGCTTCCGGATCGTGCCGTAGCGGGTGGCGTCGGCGTGGCCCGTGGGGCGGGCGGGACGCGAGGACGCCGGTGGTGCGCGGGTGTCAGCGGATCGCACCCGAGAGGACCCGGTCCACCTGGCGCGGAGACAGGGCGTGTTCGACGGCGAGGATGCCCGCGCCGACCGCCGCCGCGTTCTCCCCGGTCCGGCTCGGCTCGATGCGCAGCACATGGGTGGCCAGCGGGTGCGAACGGCGGTACACCGCCTCCCGCACGCCCGCGAGGAGCTGGTCGTGGACCGCGGCCAGCGCCCCGCCCACCACCACCGTGTCCGGGTTGAAGAAGTTCACCAGGCCCGCGAGGACCTCCCCCACCGCGCGGCCCGCCTCGCGCACCATGCGCACCGCGTCCCGGTTGCCGGACTTGACCAGACGGACGACGTCGCTGCCCGACGTCGCCTCCAGGCCGAGCCCCGACAGCCTGCGGGCGAGCGCCGCGCCGCCCGCGACCGCCTCCAGACAGCCGGTGTTGCCGCACCGGCACGGGTCGTCCCCGTCGCCGACGCGGATGTGCCCGATGTCGCCCGCGCTGCCCTGCGCGCCCCGGTGCAGCCGGCCGTCCGCGACGATGCCGCAGCCGATGCCGGTGCCCACCTTGATGTAGAGGAGATAGCGGGTCCCGGGAAACGCGCGGCGCTGCTCGGCGAGCGCCATCACGTTCACGTCGTTGTCGACCAGGGCGCGGGCGCCGAACCGGTCCGCGAAGAACTCCGGGATCGGGTAATGGTGCCAGCCCGGCATGATCGGGGGATCCACCGGGCGGCCCGTGGAGAACTCGACGGGCCCCGGCACGCCGACGCCGATCGACTGCAGTCCGCCCGCGTCGCGCCCCGACTCCGCGAGCAGGGCGTGCAGGGTGCGCTCCACATGGCCGAGGACCGCCTGCGGTCCGTCCGCGATCGAGAGCGGATCCTCGCGCAGCGCCAGCGTCTCGCCGCCGATGTCCATCAGCGCCACCCTGCAGTGCGAGGCCCCCAGATCGACGCCCGCCACGGCGTGTTCGTGGGTGCGCAGCCGCAGCCTGCGCGGCGGGCGGCCGCCGGTCGAGCCGCCGTCGGCCTCCTCCGCGAGGAAGCCGTGCGCGATGAGGGCGTCCACGCGCTGTGACACGGTCGACCGCGCGAGCCCCGTCAGACGGGCGATGTCCGCACGCGTCGCAGCGGCCCCGGTGCGCAGCAGGGCGAGCACCGCTCCGGGCGAGGACGGCACGGCTGCGGGCAGGTGCTCCGGCGCTCCAGACATGCCGCCACCCTAGGGACGACTTTTACTGCTCACAAGGCCGATGCTGTTCGACCGTCGAGCCAGGTCACCGTCACTTTTCTCGCCCACAGTGTGCTGGGGCCACTGGCGGATCAGAGTCCACGGACTGAGGCGGCGACGCGGCGCAGTTCTCCACGTCATAGTCCCGGGGAAGACGTCAGAGGCATACGAAAGTCCGCGGTGCGCCCCGGTCTCGGGCGCACCGCGGAGCTCCGCAGCCGTCAGCGGGTGCCGACCGCCGCACGGACGGCACGGCGGGCCATCTGGCAGTCGTCGTGCAGCCGCCGCAGCAGCAGCCGCTGCTCCTCACCGGACGGCACGGCACCGGGGTGGGCGGGGCCCGCGGCGGGCGCCGGGGCCGCGTCGTGCATCGAACGCTGCACGGCCGACTCGTACGTGCGGATCTCGCGGGTCAGGACCAGCATCAGGTTCACCAGGAACGCGTCGCGCGCGGCCGGACCCGCGGACTGTGCCAGCTGGCTGATCTCGCGCCGCGCCACGGGCGCGTCCCCGAGGACCGCCCACAGCGTCGCCAGGTCGTACCCCGGCAGGTACCAGCCGGCGTGCTCCCAGTCGACCAGCACCGGACCGGCGGGCGAGAGCAGGATGTTCGACAGCAGGGCGTCGCCGTGGCAGAACTGCCACATGGACTGCTGGCCGCCGCCCTGGTGCGCGACCGAGTGCGCGATGCCGTGCAGCAGCTTCTGCAGGTCACCCATGTCCCGGTCGGTCAGCAGACCCAGCTCGTGGAAACGGGAGATCTGCTTCCCGTAGTCCATCGGCCTGCCGAACATGTCGGCGGGCGGCCGCCACTGGTTGAGCCGGCAGACGGAGCCGAGGGCCGCCCGGATGTCGGCCCGCGGGGGAGCCTCGGCGGGGTGCCGGTGCAGGGCCGCCACCCGGCCCGGCATCCGCTCGATCACGAGGGTGCAGTCCTCGGGGTCGGCGGCGATGAGTCGTGGCGCCCGGACCGGCGGGCGGTGGCGGACGAACGAACGGTAGGCCGCTATCTCGTGCCTGATGCGCTCCGCCCACAGAGGCGTGGGGTCGAGCAGACACTTGGCGACGGCGGTGCTGCGCCCCGCCGTGCCGACGAGCAGGACGGTGCGGCCGCTGCGGCGGAGCACCTGCACCGGGTTGAACTCGGGACAGATGCGGTGCACCGAGGCGATCGCGGTGCGCAGTTGCGCCCCTTGGGGGCCGGACAAGTCGAGTCTCCCGCTGAGCGGTTGCGCGCCCGGCCCCGGTACGCGAGGCGTACGGCCGGCGCCGAGCGGGGCGCCGGAGGGGCGCGCCGGCTCCAGATAGGGGCCGCTCCCCGCGGAGGGGGACAGCTCCCGTCCCCGACGCACCGGAGTGCGTGGACGGAGCGGCCGGGGCGGGGCGGACACGGAGGACGATGCTGCGTACATGGGCGATACAGATCCCTTCGTGTGCCTGTGAGTTGCGTGCGCCGCCCGGCCCGGCCGCTTCGGGTGCACCCTGGGGAGTGCCGTACGGCGACCGGGTCGGGGTGGCGCATTCCTACCTGACACCCGGTGTCCCGTGGCACACCATGTGGCGCACCCTGGCGAACCCTGGCGAATAGTCGCTCAGCAACTGACAGAGGGTTACTGTCAACTCAGCCGAGAACCTGGGGGCTTGACGTGAACGGACAACCCAACACCCGCCTTTCGGACCTGTTCGGCCTGGCCGGCTGGTCCAAGGGGGAGCTCGCGAGGCTGGTCAACCGGCAGGCGGCGGCCATGGGCCACCCCCAGCTGGCGACCGACACCTCGCGGGTGCGGCGGTGGATCGACATGGGAGAGATCCCGCGCGATCCGGTGCCGCGGGTGCTGGCGGTCCTGTTCACCGAGCGTCTCGGCCGTGTCGTGACCACTGAGGATCTAGGCCTGGTCCGGCACGGGCGCGTAGGCAAAAGGCGTGGCGACGGGAGTGTGGAGCACCCCGACGGCATGCCGTGGGCGCCCGAGCGGACGGCTGCGGTCCTCACCGAATTCACGGGAATGGACCTCATGCTCAACCGACGCGGCTTGGTGGGCGCGGGCGCTGCGCTTGCCGCAGGCTCCGCACTCAGCAGCGCCATGCACGACTGGCTGCAGACCGATCCGGCTCTGCTGGCCGACGCCCCCCGTACCGACGATCCCCTGCACGCCGACCCCGCCGGGTTCGACCGCTACGAGGCCGCCCCCATCGGGTCCCAGGAGATCGAGGAACTGGAGCGCTCGGTCGAAGTGTTCCGCGCCTGGGACGCGGCCCGCGGCGGCGGGCTGCAGCGCAAGGCGGTGGTCGGCCAGCTCAACGAGGTGGGCGGCATGCTCGCCTACCGGCACCCCGACCATCTGCAGCGGCGCCTGTGGGGCGTCGCCGCCAATCTCGCCGTGCTCGCCGGCTGGATGTCCCACGACGTCGGCCTCGAGCCCACGGCGCAGAAGTACTTCGTCATCGCCGCGCACGCGGCCCGCGAGGGCGGCGACCGGCCGCGCGCGGGGGAGGCGCTGTCCCGCGCCGCGCGCCAGATGGTGCACCTCGGCAAGCCGGACGAGGCGCTGGACCTGATGAAGCTCGCCACGTCGGGCGCGGGCGAGGAGGCCCTGCCCCGCACCCGGGCGATGCTGTACACCATCGAGGCGTGGGCGCACGCCTCGATGGGCCGCGGCCAGGCGATGCGGCGCACCCTGGGCCTCGCCGAGGACCTCTTCGTGTCCGACAAGGGGGATGTGCCGCCGCCGAGCTGGATGCAGATGTTCGACGAGGCGGACCTGCACGGGATGCAGGCCCTGGCGTACCGCACCCTCGCCGATCACGAGGCGTCCGCGGCGAACGCCGCGCAGCGGCACGCGAAGGAGGCCATCGAGCTGCGTGCGAAGAACCGCGACCGTTCGCAGATCTTCGACTACATCTCGCTGGCGTCGGCCTGCTTCATCGCCGACGACCCCGAACAGGCCGACCGGTACGCGCGGTTGGCGCTGATGTCGATGCGGGCGAACTCCTCGCACCGCACCTGGGACCGGCTGCGCCAGATGTACCGGCTGACCGCGCAGTATTCCGGCTACCCGAAGATCCAGGACCTGCGCGAGGAGATCAAGCACGCGCTGCCCAAGGGCAAGGGAGCGGGAAGGACGGCGAGGGCGTAAGGCGAGGCGTAAGGGACCTCGGGCCGAACTCGGGCCGAAGGGCTTCAGATCCGCGCGACCAGCAGGCAGGCGTCGTCCTCGCGCGGGGCCTCGCCGAACGCGTCGACGACGGTCCGCAGGCACTCCTGTGCCGTGTGCGCTTCGCCGATGCGGGGTGCGAGGGAGAGCAGCAGGTTCGTCGCCGTGGCTCTGTCGCGCCGTGGCACCAGGCCGTCGGTGTGCAGGAGGACCACGTCGCCGGGCCGTAAGTGCTCGTCGGCCTGCTCGTAGGCCGCTCCGGAGGTGGCGCCTAGGAGCACGCCGCTCGGCGGCGTCAGCGCGCGGCCTGTCCCGGCGCGGAACAGCAGCGGGGCGGGGTGCTCGGCCTGGGCCCAGGTGAGCCTGCGCGTGTCCGGGTCGTAGCGGCAGCAGACGGCGCTGCCGAGGGCCGGCTGGACGGTCTGGTCGAGCAACTGGTTCAGCCAGCCCATGAGCCGGCCCGGTGGTGCGCCGGCGACGGCCATGCCGCGCAGGGCGCCGAGCAGCATCGCCATGCCGGAGGTGACGGCGACGCCGTGTCCGGTGAGGTCGCCGACGCTCAGCAGGGCGTGGCCGTCGGGCAGTTCCATGGCGTCGTACCAGTCCCCGCCGATGCGGGCGCCGGTCGAGGAAGGGAGGTACTGGGCGGCGAGGTCGAGCCGGGCCGGGCCGCCGTGCGGAAAGTGGAGTGTGTCGCGCCAGGGCGGCAGGACCGATTCCTGCAGTTCGACCGCGAGGCGGTGCTCGGTCCGGGCGATGTCGCGGTGGCGCTGCAGTGAGTCGCGGCTCTCGCTCAGCACGCGCTGGCTGCGGCGCAGCTCGCTGACGTCCCGCAGGACGGCCCACATGGAAGCGGTGGAGCCGTCGGCGGCGAGCACGGGCTCGCCCATCATGTGCACCTGGCGCACGCGCGCGTCGGTGCGCCGGACGCGGAATTCGCCGTCGATGGGCTTTCCGTCGATGAGGCAGTCCGTGACCATCGCGGTCAGCAGGGGCTGGTCGTCGGGGTGGATCAAGGAGGGGAGTTCGTCCAGGGAGAGCGGGGGAGCGGCCGGGTCGCGGCCGAGGATCTCGTAGAGCTCGCCGGACCAACTGGCCTCGTCGGTCAGCAGGTTCCACTCGGCGCTGCCGACGCGGCTGAGGAGCGAGCCGTGGCGCGGTTCCTGTGCCGCCGCCGGGTCGTCCGGGACCGCGGATTCCGCGCCCGCCCGCGGGGGGCCGTCCCGCAGTTGCGCGAGGTGGTCGTCGAGGTCGTTGAGCTGGTGGACCGCCAGGTCGCACAGGGCCCGCTGCCAGCGTCCCGTGGGGTCCGCGTGGTCGGCGACGGCGTCGCGCCGGACCGCGTCGACCTCGCCGCGCAGCCGGCGCGTCTGCGAGATCAGCGCGTCGACCGCGCCGCGCTCGGGCGGCTGGGCGGCAGCGTGGTCCGCGAAGACATGGGACGGCATGAGGTGCTCCGGTGGAGGTGCGGTGCGACCAACTTGACGGGTGGTGGACCGCTAATGACTTTCGCACAGCCGAAGGGGGCCCGTAAGGGATTTGGCAACACCCGATGCGGTGGTGCTTCTGGCATATGCCGTTGGCCAGCAGGTACGCGCATCCAAGGGTGGAAGTCTAGAGGCAGATGGTGAAGATGGCGTGGGTTCTGTCGGCGGAATATGGGGGTCCGGTGGAGGAGTGGGGGTGGGAGGTCTGATTCGTCCTCCCGTCCGCACGTTCTTCCGACGACACGGCAGCACGAACCGGCGGCTCACAGCGGGAGGGGCGCGGACTGCTCGGCTCCGGTCCGGTCCGGGGCGGTCGGGCGAGGGGCGAGCAGGAGGTCTTCGTAGGTGTGGTGGCGCCGCGTCGCGGTGCGCTGCCGCAACAGGTCGGCTGCGCGCACGTGTTCGCCGGTGTCGACGAGGGCGCGGGCGAGGGTGTCCTGGACGATCTCGCGCTCGACGCGTACGCCGCCGATGCGGTCCGTCTGCGCTCCCAGGTCGGTCAACAGCCGCACCGCGGCACGGGAGCGGCCCGCGGTGACCTCCGCGAGCGCCCGTACGACGGGTGCCAGGACGTCCCGGTAGTCGGCGCGTTCGTCGGCGGCACACCGGTCGGCCAGAAGGTGCAGGTCCTCGGTCGCCGCCTCGACGGCCAGGGCCAGGGCGAGGTTGAAGGTGTGGAAGACCTCCGCCGTCCCACCCGGAGCGGCCAGCAGCGCCCGCACCTGATCCGGATCGCTCCGGCCGGCCGGCGTCTGCCCGACCAGGAGCAGACGCCAGTTCGTCGCCGCCCGCATGCCGACGTCGGTGGCGGCCAGCGCCATGTCCGCGCGTCGGCGTGCGTCGGGGAAGTCGCCGCAGGCGACGGACTGCAGGGCGGCGTGCCAGTTCAGGTGCCGCGACTGCACCGCCCCCGGGTCCGCCCGCAGCCACCGGTCCAGGAAGTCGGCGCAGTCGGCGCCGATGCCCAGCTCGTGGGCCGCGTGCGCGTAGGCGTGCACGGCCACCCCCGAGCGGGGATGCAGCTCCAGCGCCCGCTCGGCCAGCTCGTGTGCTTCCGGCGCCCGCCCCTGCTCGGCCCTGGTCGCCGCCAGCCAGCTCGTCCACGCCCAGTCGTCCGGGCCGGCCACGGCCGCCTGCCGCTCCGTCAGTTCCTCCCCGTGCGCACGGTAGGCGGCGTCCCCGCAGGCGGTGAACGCGCCCAGCAGGAGTCCGGCCAGCTTGTCGCCGGGCCACCGGGCGAAGTGCTCCACCAGATGATCGGCCGTCATCCGGTACTGCCGATGCGTGTGGAGGAACACCCCGTAGACGAGGCTCGCCTCCTGCTCGCCCACGGCCAGCGCGTTCCGGTGCGCCGTCGCCAGCTGTTCCTTGAGCGTGGCGTCGTCCCACCGGTCACCGGTCGCCAGCGCCAGCAGGGCCCGGCCCACCCCGCAGTCGGGATCGGAGCCCACCCACTCGCGCAGCAGCGGCATGGTCCGCCCGCTCAGGGACAGCAGCGCGTCGACCGCGCGCCGTCCCGACGTCGTCTCTGCCGCTGCTCCGCCCACGTGTGGCTCCTCTATGTCCTGCACGTCATGTCCTGCACGTCCTGCCGACCGGTCGGCTCACACACTCGCCATGAACACCGCGGTGCAGACGATGCCGCTGTTCCCGCAGTGATTGCGCGGCAGGTCCAGGGGCAGGCCGACCTGGTTGCCGTTCGCCAGACCGCTGCCGGCGACCGTGGCACCGGTGCTCCGAGCGCCGCCCTGACTGGCGCAGGTGTTGCCGAACGCCGCGTTCCCCACCCCGATCACGTTCGCGTGGGCGGCACCGGCCGGGAGCAACGCCACCCCGGCCACCGCGCCCAGCACCGCCGCCCGGCCGGCCCGTCCGCCGCCGTTCCACGTCTCCACGCCCATCGCGCTCCTCCTTCGTGCGGGATCGTGTCCCGCTCCGTGCGGGACCGTGTCCCGGTGCTCCCGCAGACCGCGCCGCCCGGGTGACCCCGGGCAGCATGTCGATCAACGAAGTGGGGCGGGTTTCGACACGTACGAGAAGTGGACCGGGTTTCGACACGTACGAAGGCCGGGCGATCGTCCCGTGGTGATCGACGGGCCGTAGCCTGGCGGGGCAGACCAGCACCCTGGAGATCCGGTGACACCACCTTTGAACAGCTACGACCAGCCGGTCGGCGAGACCCTGCCCGACTGGACGCCCCGGCCGACCCCCGCCCGGGTGGGCCTGGACGGCACCTACTGCCGACTTGAGCCGCTGGACCCCGCGCGCCACGCCGACGACCTGTACGCGGCCTACCGGAGCGCACCCGACGGGCGGGGCTGGACCTACCTGTCGGTCGGGCCCTTCGAGAGCGCCGAGGACTACCGCACGTGGGCCGAGGCGGCCGCCCTCAGCACCGACCCGCTGCACTACACGGTGCTCGACAACGCCACGTGCAAGGCGGTCGGCACCCTCTCGCTCATGCGGCACGACCCGGGCAACGGTGTCGTCGAGGTCGGTCATGTGGCGTTCTCGCCCCTGCTGCAGCGCACTCCGGTCTCCACGGAGGCGCAGTACCTGCTGATGGCCTACGCCTTCGACAAGCTCGGCTACCGACGCTACGAGTGGAAGTGCGACGCCCTCAACGCCCCGTCCCGGACGGCCGCCGAGCGGCTCGGATTCACCTTCGAGGGGGTGTTCCGCCAGGCCGTGGTCTACAAGCAGCGCACGCGTGACACCGCCTGGTACTCGATCGTCGACGGCGAGTGGCCGCTGATCCGTGAGGGGTTCCGGGCCTGGCTGGCGCAGGGCAACTTCGCCGAGGACGGCCGCCAGAAGCGATCGCTGGCCGAGCTGCGCGACGCCTTGGAGCACGGCACCGCGCCCGGCCGGTGACAGGGCCGGGCGCGGTGCCACGCGCCGTCACACCCCGGTGTCGGTGACGGTCCCGTCCGCCAGCTCCAACCGGCGGTTGATCCGGACGGTCTCCAGGAGGCGGCGGTCGTGCGAGACCAGCAGCAGGGTGCCGGTGTAGGAGTCCAGGGCGGATTCGAGTTGTTCGATGGCCGGCAGGTCGAGATGGTTGGTGGGCTCGTCGAGGACCAGGAGGTTCACCCCGCGGCCCTGCAGCAGGGCGAGCGCGGCCCGGGTCCGTTCGCCGGGGGAGAGGGTGCTCGCCGGCCGCAGCACGTGGTCGGCGCCCAGGCCGAACTTCGCGAGCAGGGTACGGACTTCGGCGGGTTCCGTCCCGGGGACCGCGGACCGGTACGCGTCGAGGAGTGACGCGGCCCCGTGGAAGAGGGCGCGTGCCTGGTCGATCTCGCCGACCACCACCCTCGAGCCGAGCGCCTGGTGGCCGACGGCGAGTGGGACACGGCCGAGGAGGGCGTCCAGCAGCGTCGTTTTGCCCGTGCCGTTCGCGCCGGTGATCGCGACACGGTCCGCCCAGTCGATCTGCAGCGTGACGGGCCCCAGCGTGAACCCGCCGCGCCGCACGGTGGCGTCCCTCAGCGTGGCGACGACCGTGCCGGAACGGGGCGCCGCCGCGATCCGCAGGCGCAGCTGCCACTCCTTGCGCGGCTCCTCCACCTCCTCCAGACGCTCGATGAGCCGTTCGGCCTGCTTCGCCTTGGCGGCCAGGTTCTCGCTGCTCTCGATCCGACCGTTGCGGGCGAGCTTGTCGTTGTCCCGGCCGCGCCGCTGGGCGGTGCGGACCCCCTTGTCCGACCAGGACCGGTGCAGGGTCGCCCGCTCCTGGAGGGCGGCCTTGCGCTCGGCGTACTCCTCGTACTGCTCGCGGGCCCGGTGCCGGGCGCGTTCCGCCTCCTCCAGATAGGCGGTGTAGCCGCCGCCGAAATGCCGCACCTGCTGCTGGGCGCGGTCCAGTTCGAGGACCTGCGTGACGGCACGGGCGAGGAACTCGCGGTCGTGGCTGACCACGACGGCGCCCGCCCGCAGACCGTGCACGAACTGTTCCAACTGCTCCAGACCGGGCAGGTCGAGGTCGTTGGTGGGCTCGTCCAGGAGGAAGACGTCGTAGCGCGACAGCAGCAGCGAGGCCAGTTGCGCGCGTGCGGCCTGCCCGCCGGACAGCGACGTCATGGCCTGTTCCAGCCGGACGCCCAGGCCGAGCGTGGCGGCGACGTGCTCGGCACGCTCCTCCAGGTCGGCACCGCCCAGGTTCAGCCAGCGGGTCAGGCTCGTGTCGTACGCCTCGTCGGCCCCGGCGACGCCGTCGGCCAGGGCCCGGGACGCGGTGTCCAGGGCGCGCTGCGCCGTCGCGACACCGGTACGGCGGGCCAGGAAGGCGTGGACGCTCTCCCCCGGGAGCCGGTCCGGTTCCTGGGGCAGATACCCGACGGTCGCGCCGGCGGGGGAGATCTGGACGCGGCCTTCCTCCGGCCGGTCCAGTCCGGCGAGGACCCGGAGCAGGGTGGACTTGCCCGCCCCGTTGGGTCCGACGAGGCCGATCACCTCGCCGGGCGGGACGGCCAGGTCGAGGCCGGTGAACAGGGGGAGGTCGCCGTGGCCCGCGGCGAGATTTTTGGCTGTGAGGGTTGCGGTCATGGGGTCGCCTGCCGAATGAGGTCGGTCACCTGCGGTGACTGGGGTGCGGGGGAGGCACGCGCTCGGCATCGCGACGGCAGGCGGGAGTGCAACGCGTCCGGGAGCGGACGTCGGCGCGGACTCGGGTGGCCCCACCCGGCATTGAGATCGAGAGGGCCCAGGGCCGGGGAGAAGCGCAGAGGTCGCGTGCACGCCACCACCGTCGGCATGGCCGACCGCGGCGGGGCGGCACGGCGAACGCCGTGCCGGCAGTTGGGGCACGTACCTCAGATGCGCAAGATCCACCTCGATCGGCGACGACAAGACCGCGGACAACGCTACAGAGCGCCCGTCGCACGACGCCACCTCTTTTTCCCGGGCCCGGCCCTCCCGGCGGAGTCAGACGGACGGTGCCTCGGGCTCCGCGCACTGGCTCCTGCCGCGGTGCTCCACCAAGCGGCGTTCGAGCTCTTGGCCGATCTCGGCGGGCAGGGCCCTCGTGCAGCCCCAGTCGATCAGTGTCTCGGCGACGTCGCGCAGCTTGGTGTTGGTGTTCATGGAGACTTCGCGCAGGACTTCCCAGGCCTCGTCGGGGGTGATCTGCCCGATGCCGACGAGGATCCCCATCGCCTGGTCCACGGTCGCGTGCGAGTGCATCGCCTGCTTCAGCTGGGCGACCTCTTCCTTGAGGTCGGCGACGGTGCTCTCCGAGTCGGTGGCTTCCTCTGCGTGTTGCCGGCCGTCGTGGGTCAACAGCGCCTCCCGCGATGATTCGATGCCCCTCACTCTTGCTGCCCCCTGGCCGGTTAGCAATGCTCTGCCGAGGGGTGCTCTCGGGGTGACGCGGGGCACGTCGTGACGGGCGTGCGCCGGTGCCGCCCTACCGCCCGGCCCGGTCCGTCGTTGGGCTGTCCGGGCGGCAGGACGGTTGACCAGGCATGGGGGCGTGCGCGGCAGGTGAGGGCTGGTTCATGGCCGCCTTGCCGCACATCGCACCCATGCTCGCCACGGCGGGTTCGCTGCCGCCCGCGCGGGACGAGCCGCACTGGGGTGTGGAAGCCAAGTACGACGGACAGCGCGCGGTCGTCCACCTGCCCGGCGACGGATCGGTAGTGCTGCGCTCCCGCGCGGGCCACGACATCACCGCCGCCTACCCCGAGCTCCACGCGCTCGCCGAGCAGGTCGAGGGGCCCGCCGTGCTGGACGGCGAGATCGTCGTCCTCGACGAACGGGGCCGGCCGGACTTCGCGCGCCTCCAGCCGCGGATGGGCCTCGCGGGCGCACCGGTCCGCGCGGCCCGGCACGCCGCCCACGATCCCGTCCACCTGGTCCTGTTCGACGTCATGTTCCTGGACGGACGGCTGCTGACCGGCCGCCCCTACACCGAGCGCCGTCACGCGCTCGAGGAACTGGTGGCGCCCGGTCCTCGTTGGTCCGCCCCGGCCTCGCTGCCCGGCCACGCCCGCGAGGCACGTGACTTCACCCGTGCCCAGGGCCTGGAGGGCATCGTCCTGAAGCGCCTGGACTCGGTGTACGAGCCAGGGGTGCGTTCCCGCTCCTGGATCAAGGTCAGGCACGTGCGGACGGTGGACGTCGTCATCGGTGGGTGGGTGCCGGTCCGTGGGCGTCCGGGAGGGCCGCCGGGCGCGGTCCTCGTAGGTGCGTTCGAGGGCGGCGGCCTGGAGTACCTGGGCAGTGTGGGCACGGGGTGGAGCGAGCGGGAGCGCACCGATCTGGCCCGGCTGCTGGACATCGCCGCGGAGGACGCGTGTCCGTTCACGGTCCGGCCGGACGTCGCCGGCGCCCGGTGGGTGCTGCCCCGGCTCGTCGCCGAGGTCGGCTACACCACCCGGACGCGGGCGGGCCGCCTGCGCCACCCGGTGTGGCACCGGCTGCGGCCCGACCTGGCGCCCGGGGACGGCGGGCCGTGAGGAGCGGGCCGCGAGGTGCGCCGCTCAGCCGTTGACGTCGAAGGGGACGCCCGCGGGCAGCGCGCCGGACAGGTGGCTCGGGAAACTGGAGTCCTTGAGGCCGAAGTTGGCGCTGCCGAAGTCGTACGCGCTCAACTTGTCGCGCAGGCCCGCCGGGTAGCCGTTCCAGCCGACGAGGGCCGGGAACTGCCAGGTGCCACGGTGGTTCTCGGGCGGCTCGTCGCCCGCCGTCGCGAGCCGGAAGCAGTGGGTGCCGATGCCGTCCTTGTGGTAGACGACCTTCGGGTGGGTGCCGTCCCAGCGGATCCGGTCGCGGGGGTGGACGGTGAAGCGGCCGTGGGCGGACGTGGCGACGTACTCGGCCCGCCCGTCCTTCACCCACACCACCACGTGCTCCCAGTCGTGCCGGTGCCCGCCGAGCCCGCTGCCGGCCACGGCCTGGTCCTTCTCGAAGTAGAGGCCGTAGAGGATGGCGCACCAGCCGTTGTTGCACTTGCTGCGGGAGTAGCCGTTGGTGTTGCCGAGGTCGCTCGCGTCGTGGCACTGGCCGTTGACGGCGCCGCTCGGCTTGAGGCCGCCGTTCACGGTTCCGTCGGGGCCGATGGCCGCGGTCGGGTAGCAGCCGTCGCCGTCGTAGTCGTAGGCGGGCTGGAAGGTCTGCTCGGTGCCGTCGGCGTTCGCGGGCAGGGCCGGCGGCGGGGCGGCCACCGCGGAGCCCGCGAACGCCACGACCAGGACGAGGGCCCCGCCGACGGACAAGGACGCTCTCCTGATCGCTGACTTCCCGGGGATCGCACTGCTCGGCTTCACTGGCTTCTCCTGCGTCACATGGGGGGCACGTCGGCAGACGTAAGGGGGAATCATGGGCACGACAAGACAGGTGTGTCATGCCCACACCATCAATGGGTCACGCGCACGGGTAACGGGCCTGAACGCGCGGCGAATTGCCGACGGCTCGCAGTGGGCCCCTTGCTCATGGAGGGTCGCCTCATCGCACGCGTTCGTACGTGAGTGCGAGGACGGGTGGTGCCACCGGATGCGGATCGCGCGCCGCGCCCTGAATCTGGAGAGGGGGAGGAACGCAGAGAGGCAGGTGCGCCCATGACGGTCATGGACAAGCTCAAGCAGATGCTCAAGGGGCACGAGGACAAGGCTGGCCAGGGAATCGACAAGGCAGGCGACTTCGTCGACGACAAGACGCAGGGCAAGTACGCGGGCCAGGTCGACACCGCCCAGGACAAGCTCAAGGAGCAGTTCGGCTCCGACAAGTCCCAGCAGGACCCTCCGCAGAGCTGACCGCCGCCGGACGGTCCTGCCGGACCGGATCACACCGCACGGGCCCCTGCCGCTCCGCCGCTCGCGGAGGGCGGGGGCCCGCGCGGCGCCCGCTGTGGCAGAGTCGGTCCCGGCGGACGGGGCCCACCCACGGAGGGGATGACGACATCCACGTCACCAAGCAGCGGTTCGACGGGTGGATCGCCGGGATCGGCACCGCCACCGGCACGCGCCTCGTCGTCGGATTCTGGCCGCGCTCCCCGTTCGGTCCGTTCGCCGACGTCATGGTGGAGCGGGCCGACGGCCACCGCGTCCTGCTCGCGCCGTCCCAGCGGGTCGCGGAGTTCGTGTCCGCCACCTACCGGTTCGACGAGGTCGTCCTGTGTCCCGTCACCGTCCGGCCCGCGCGGGAAAGGTGGACCGTGGCGGGCGGACCGCTGCGGCTCACGTTCGTCCCCGGCAGGCCCACCGCGCTGGGACGGCTGCTGCGGACCGTCCCGGACCGGATCGGCGGCAGTCCCGCCTGGGCGGCACTCTGCGACGTGCCGGCCCGCCTGCTGATGCCGGGCGTACGCACCCGCGGCAGCGCGGGCGGCGGGCGCCGCGAGTGGTACGCCGCCCGCGACCTGCGCCCCCTCACGGCGGCCCGCGCGACCTGGGACGGAGCGGACCTGGGGGAGCTGCGCCCGGTCGCGCCACCGGTCCGGTTCGGCTTCGGCTCCGTGCCCCGCCGCCCGTCCCTCACCCGCGTCGTCACCACCGTGGAACTTCCCGCACCGACGGCCGCTCCCACATGCCGGAACGCGTGACCTGACTCAGGCTGGTCGAGCGGCGACGACGCGGCACACCCGTGCGCAGGTCCCGTGCCCACGTCACACCGAGGGAGCCCACCGCCATGAGAGCCGACCCGTTCCGTTCCGAGCTGTCCCTGACGGTGAACGGCACCGACCACCGCCTCACCGTCGACCACCGGACGACACTGCTGGACGTACTGCGCGAAGCACTCGGCCTCACCGGGGCGAAGAAGGGCTGCGACCACGGCCAGTGCGGGGCCTGCACCGTGCTGGTCGAGGGCCGCCGGGTGAACAGCTGCCTGCTCCTCGCCGTCGCCCAGGAGGGCGCGGACGTCACCACCGTGGAAGGCCTGCGCGCCGCCGACGGCGAAGCCCCGCACCCCCTGCAGCGCGCCTTCCTGGAGCGCGACGCCTTCCAGTGCGGCTACTGCACCCCGGGCCAGCTCTGCTCCGCCGTCGGCGCCCTCGCCGAGGCCGCCGCGGGACGCGCCTCCCACGTCACACCACCGGGCGAACCGGTGGAACTGACCAGGGACGAGATCCGCGAACGGCTCAGCGGCAACCTGTGCCGCTGCGGCGCCTACCCGCACATCGTCGAGGCCGTCGAGGACGTGATCTCGTGAAGCCGTTCACCTACCTCCGTGCCCGCACCGTCGAGGAGGCGCTCGCCGCGCACGCCGAACGGCCCGGCTCCAGCTACCTCGGCGGCGGCACCAACCTCGTCGACCTGATGAAGCTCGGGGTGTCCCGCCCCGCGGCCCTCATCGACGTCAGCGCACTGCCCCTGGACACCGTCGAGGAGAGCCCCGACGGATCCCTCCGCGTCGGCGCGACGGTACGCAACAGCGACCTGGCCGCCCACCCTCTCGTACGGGACCGCCACCCCGTCCTGTCCGAGGCCCTGCTCGCGGGGGCCTCCGGCCAACTGCGCAACGTGGCCACGACGGGCGGCAACCTCCTCCAGCGCACCCGCTGCACCTACTTCCAGGACCCGGACAAGCCCTGCAACAAACGGGAGCCGGGCACCGGCTGTGCCGCCCGGGACGGCGTCCACCGCGACCACGCCGTCCTCGGCCACTCGGCGCATTGCATCGCCACCCACCCCTCCGACATGGCGGTCGCGCTCGCCGCCCTCGACGCGCAGGTGGAGCTCAGCGGCGCGGACGGGCGGCGCACCGTGCCCGTCGCCGGCTTCCACCGCCTGCCGGGCGACCGGCCGGACCTCGACACCGAGATCCGCCCCGGCGAACTCATCACCGCCGTGCTGCTCCCGCCGCACGCCGCCGGACGGCGCTCCGCCTACCGCAAGGCACGCGACCGCGCCTCCTACGCCTTCGCCCTCGCCTCCGTGGCCGTGGTCGTGGACGTCGAGGACTCCGTCGTACGCCATGCCCGGATCGCCTTCGGCGGCATCGCGCCCCGCCCCTGGCGCGCCCTGCGGGCCGAGCGGGCGCTGGAGGGCGGCCCGTCCACGGACGCCGCGTTCACCGCCGCCGTAGACGCCGAACTGTCCGCCGCCGAACCGCTGCGGGACAACAAGTACAAGGTGCGCCTCGCCCACAACCTCGCGTGCGACGTCCTGCGGCGCCTGGCAGGCCCGCAGCCACCCGCGTGACCTCCGCGCCCCGTCCGCCCGACCCGCCCGCCGCCGCACCCAGGGAGAACGAACGCCATGCCGCACCACGCCGCCTCACTCGGTTCCCCCGTGGAGCGCAGGGAAGGCCCCGACAAGGTGACCGGGACCGCCCGCTACGCCGCCGAACACACCCCCGAGGGCTGCGCCTACGCCTGGCCCGTCCCGGCCACGGTGGCGCGCGGCACGGTCACCGGCATCGAGGTGGACGCGGCCCTCGCCGTCCCGGGCGTCGTCCACGTCCTCACCCCCTTCGACGCACCCCGTCTGACCGAACCGGACGACGCGACGCTCTCCCTCCTGCAGAATCCCCGCGTCCCCCACCGGGGCTGGTACGTGGCCGTCGTGGTCGCCGACACCCTCGAGGCGGCACGCGAGGGCGCCGCCGCGCTCCCCGTCAGCTACGACGAGGAGCCCCACGACGTCACCCTGCGCGCCGACCACCCCGACGCCTACGTACCGGAGGACACCGACGGCACCTCCGGCGAGCACGTGCGAGGCGGCCCCGAGGACGCCTTCGCCGCCGCGCCCGTCGCCGTCGACGCGCAGTACCGGGTGCCCCCGCTGCACAACCACCCGATGGAACCGCACGCGGCCACCGCGCGCTGGCAGGACGGCCGGCTGACCGTGTACGACGCCAGCCAGGGCGCCACCACGGTCCGCGACGTCCTCGCCGGGCTCTTCGAACTGCCCGAGGACCGGGTCACCGTCGTCTCCGAGCACGTCGGCGGCGGCTTCGGATCCAAGGGAACGCCTCGCCCGCACGTCGTGCTCGCCGCGATGGCCGCACGCGTGACCGGGCGGCCGGTCAAACTCGTCCTCCCCAGGCGGCAGTTGGCCGCCGTGGTCGGCCACCGCTCGCCGACGCTGCACCGGGTGCGGCTCGGCGCCACCGGGGACGGCACCCTCACCTCCGTCATCCACGAGGTCACCGCACACACCTCCCGCATCAAGGAGTTCGTCGAGACGGGCGCCGCGGCCACCCGCGTCATGTACGCATCGCCGCACGCCCGCACCACCCACCGTGCCGTGCCGCTCGACGTCCCCAGCCCCTCCTGGATGCGGGCCCCGGGCGAGGCGCCCGGCATGTACGCCCTGGAATCCGCGATGGACGAACTCGCCCAGGCCCTCGACCTCGACCCCGTCGAGCTGCGCCTGCGCAACGACACCGCCACCGAACCCGACAGCGGCAAACCGTTCACCAGCCGCCACCTCGCCGAGTGCCTGCGCGAAGGCGCCCGCCGGTTCGGCTGGGCCGACCGGAACCCGCGCCCCCGCTCCACCGCCGACGGCCCCCGCCTGATCGGCAGCGGAGTGGCCGCCGCCACCTATCCGGCGCTCGTCGCGCCGTCCCGGGCGAGCGCCCACGCCCACCCCGACGGCACCTTCCTGGTCCGGGTCAACGCCACCGACATCGGCACGGGCGCGCGCACGGTCCTCGCACAGGTCGCGGCCGACGCGCTCGGCGTGCCGGTGGAGCGCGTACGGACCGAGATCGGCAACAGCGACCTGCCGCCCGCGCCGCTCGCCGGCGGCTCCTCGGGGACCGCGTCCTGGGGCTGGGCCGTGCACGAGGCGTGCACCCGGCTGGCCGGGCGGCTGGCCGCGCACACGGACGGGCAGCTGCCCGCGGAGGGCGTGAGCGCGACGGCGGACACGGCGGGCGTCGCCGACGCGGACGACGACTACGCCCGCCACTCGTTCGGCGCCCACTTCGCCGAGGTCGGCGTCGACACGGTCACCGGGGAGGTCCGGGTGCGCCGGCTGCTCGGGGTATTCGCGGCCGGGCGGATCCTCAACTCCCGCACCGCACGGTCGCAGTTCATCGGCGCGATGACGATGGGCCTCGGCATGGCCCTGACGGAGGGCAGCACCATGGACGCGGCCTTCGGCGACTTCGCGGAGAGCGACCTCGCCTCCTACCACGTGCCCGCGCACGCGGACGTCCCCGAGATCGAGGCGCACTGGATCGAGGAGGACGACACCCGCCTCAACCCCATGGGCAGCAAGGGGATCGGCGAGATCGGCATCGTCGGGACGGCCGCCGCGATCGGGAACGCCGTGCACCACGCCACCGGGGTCAGGCAGCGGGAACTGCCGATCACCCCGGACCGCGTCCTGGCCGTCCTCGACCGCTGACCCCCCGGGGCGGCGGTGTGCGCGACGGCCGCCCTTCCGCGGTCACTCGGACCAGTCGGAGTCCCGGATGACCTCCACGAAGTCGCCGCGCCGGAAGCCCGGGACGAAGTGGGCCAGGACGTCCGCCTTCACGTTGCCGAAGGTGGTGTCGGGCCGGTCCTTGATGCCGTCGGTGAACGCGGCGAGGATCCGGTTCTTGAAGTCGGGGCGCGGATGGGCCGAGACCACCGCCTCCCGCCGCGCCGCGGGGACGGCGTCGTAGCCGATGCCCAGCACGTCGAGCTCCACACCGCGGGTGACCAGCGCGACCTCGGGCGCCATGTGCAGCGGGATCTCGGGCGTCGTGTGCAGGGCGATCGCCGTCCACGCGCGGCCGGCCCGCTCCTCGTCGACGCCGTGCGCCCGCAGGAAGCGGCGGGCCTCGTCGGCACCGTCGATCTCGAACCGCTGGTCCGTGCGGCGGAAGCGCTCGGTGAGCCCCAGGTCGTGGAACATCGCCCCGACGTAGAGCAGCTCGGCGTCGAAGGACAGCCCCTGCTCCTGCCCCCGCAGCGCCCCGAAGAGGTACACGCGGCGGGAGTGGTCGAAGACCAGCGGGGACGCGGCCTCGCGCACCAGCTCCGTCGCCTCGCGCGCCAGGGCACTGTCCGGGATCCGTACGCCCGCGATCGTCTCGCTCATGATGTGTGCCTTTCCTTGCTGCCGGTGGATGGCTCCACGCTGCCGTCCGGTGGATGTCTCCACCGTCGCGCGATGACGTAGCCTCGTGCCATGTCCATTCGGTCAGGTGAACCACGGATCCAGACATGACGCAGCGGGTGGCCTTCCTGGTCTTCGACGGGGTGACCCTGCTGGACGTCAGCGGTCCTGGCGAGGTGTTCCACCAGGCGGGCAGGCTCGGCGCGCGGTACGAGCTGCGGCTGGTCTCGCCCGGCGGGGGCGACGTGACGACGTCCTCGGGGCTGGTGCTCGGCGGGGCGACGGCGGTCGCCGACGCGGGCCCCTTCGACACCGTCGTCGTGGCCGGCGCCGACCGGCTGGCCACGCACCCCCTGGAGGACGACCTCCTCGCGGCCGCCCGCACGCTCGCCGGGCGGGCCGCGCGCGTCGCCTCGGTGTGCAGCGGCGCGTTCGTCCTCGCCGCTCTCGGCCTGCTGGACGGCCGCCGGGCCACCACGCACTGGCGGCACGCCGCGACCCTCGCCCGCCGCCACCCGCGCGTGCACGTCGAGCCGGACGCCCTCCACCTGCGCGACGGGCGGTACGTCACCTCCGCCGGGATCAGCGCGGGCATCGACCTGGCGCTCGGGCTCGTGGAGGACGACCACGGCGCGGACCTCGCGCGGGAGGTCGCCCGCGAACTGGTCGTCTTCATGCAGCGCCCGGGCGGCCAGTCGCAGTTCTCCACCGCGGTCGCCACCCCCGCGCCCCGCGGCGACGTGCTCCGCCCGGTGCTCGACGCCGTGTCGGCCGACCCCGCCGGTGACCACGGCCTGCCCGCCATGGCCGCGTCGGCCGCCGTCAGCACCCGGCACCTGACCCGGCTGTTCCGGACCGAGCTGAACACCACCCCCGCCCGCTGGGTGGAACGGGTCCGCCTCGACCACGCCCAGCGACTGCTCCTGGAGGGGCACGACGTCACCTCGGCGGCACGGCTCTGCGGCCTCGGAAGCGACGAGACCCTGCGACGCGCCTTCGCCCGCCACCTGGGGACCACGCCGAGCGAGTACCGCAGACGCTTCGGCACCACGCACGGCGGCCCGGACGGGCAGGCCCGTCCGCCCGTGACCGGTGTCCGTACTCAGCGCACGCGGTCGTAGATCAGTGCCGTCTCGCCGAGCTCGCCGGTGTCCTGGCGCGTCGGCGTCCACCGGGTACCGGGCAGGCCGTCCTCGAACAGGCGCGGGCCGCCCCCGGCGATCTCGGGGCAGACCAGCAGGTACAGCCGGTCGACCAGATCTGCCGCCAGGAGCGCCTTGATGACGCTCGGGCTGCTGTTGGCGAGGATGTCACCCCCGCTCTCGGCCTTGAGCCCGGCGACGACCTCGGGGGCCGGGGCGTTCACCATGCGGGTGCGTTCCCAGGGGGCTTCGGTCACGGTGGTCGACAGGACCACCTTCTCCGCTTCGGCCAGCCACTTCGCGTATCCGCGGTCCCGCGGATCGGCGGCGTCGTCCCCGGCGACGGTCGGCCAGAAGCCCAGGAATCCCTCGGCGTTGACGCGGCCGAGCAGCGCCGTGGTGGCGCTCTCCCAGATGCGGCCGAGGTGGTCCCGTGCGACATCGGTGGTCGCGTAGCGGACGATCGCGCCCAGGTCGCCCGGCCCGCCGGGACCGCAGTAGCGCCCGTCGAGGGTGAGGCCGATGTTCGCGGTGACCCGGCGGCCCGTCGCACCGGTTCCTGCGGAACCGTGTCCTGTCGAACTGGTCATGGCTGTACGCCCTTTCCATCGGTGTGAGCGGTGCGATCTGTGTGATCTGTGTGATCTACGTGATCCGCGTGCGGGGCGAGGGACGTGCGGGGAGTGTGGCCGGGGGCGGTGTCCGCCGGTCCGGTGGGGCGTACGGCCGCGGCGAGCTTGTCGAGGCTCTGGCCGAAGCCGATCTCGATGCCCGCGACGAAGTCCGCGGCATCCACGGTGCTGTCGGTGATGCGCCAGTGGACCGCGAGGTCCGTGCCGGTGCCGGCGGGCGCCAGGTCGAGACGGACGCGGGCGGTGAAGGCCGGGGTGCCGTCCGGAAGCAACGGCGAGAGCCGGTAGGCGAGGCGCTCGCCGGGACGTACGTTCTCGACCACGCCCTCGGCGTATCCGGCGACCGCGTCGGATCCGTCCGTGTCCTCCGCGTCGCGGTACGCGTGGACGATCCGCCCGCCGGGGCGCGCCTCGAAGACGAGCTCCGCCACGCGCAGGTCGTCGGGCGTCCACCAGCGGGCCAGCAGGGATGCCTCGGTGAGGTGCCGCCAGACCAGGTCCGGGTGGCCCGCCAGCGACCGCCGGAAGTCGAAGGCGCGGCCGTCGGCCCACCCGGTGTCCCGTGCGGAGAGCCGCTCCACGTCCATGCTCTGCCCGTAGTGGTCGTACGCCGAGCGCGGGCCGTCGTTCCGGTCCGCGGTGTCCGCCAGCCCGCCGAGGGCGGTCGCGAGGTCGCGCAGGGGAGCGGACCTGAGCGCGTAGATGCGCCGCTGTCCGGTGCGGCGGGAGGTGACGACACCGGCCCGCTCCAGGGTCTGCAGGTGCTTGGTCGTCTGCGGCTGGCGCGCCTCGGCGAGCTGGGCCAGCACGCCGACCGAGCGGGGCCGTTCGGCCAACAGGGTGACGAGCCGCCAGCGGGCCGGGTCGGCGAGCGCGGCGAGGAGTGCGTCCATGAGGACGAGTATTCTTCGTGGAGAATATTCTTGTCAAGGAATATGTGAGAACCGGTGCGCCCACGCATACGGCGGTGGGGGGGGGGGGGGGCCCCGCCCCCCCCCCCCCCCCCCCCCCCCCCCCCCGCCCCCCCCGCCGGGGCCCCCCCCCCCCCACCCCCCCCCCCCCCCCCCCCCCCCAACACCCCCGGAGAAA